>CAYIYT010000010.1:0-41325 GCA_964367735.1 uncultured Muribaculaceae bacterium | reverse complement strand
GTGAGAATACTTAGATTACTAGGTGAGAATACTTAGATTACTAGGTGAGAATACTTAGATTACTAGGTGAGAATACTTAGATTACCAGCTGAGAATACGTGAATCGTCTTCTTGAACAGTTATTTGCACCTTGAGTGTTTCTGGTGGGAGTATCTGTTCAATATTTTGTGGCCATTCAATAAGGCATAAATCTCCACTATATACATACTCTTCAAAACCAATATCTAAAGCCTCGGCCGGCTTCTCTATTCTATAGAAATCGAAATGAAAAACCGAATGTCCCTCGGTAGTCCTATATTCATTGACAATATTAAAAGTTGGGCTGTTCACGTTCTCTAATATGCCTAGAGATTTGCATAATGCCTTAATAAAAGTTGTTTTTCCTGCTCCCATAGCACCATAAAATGCTATCACAGAATTATCTTTAACCTGCGAAAGAAATTCCTGAGCAGCCCCATCTAGCTCATCAATATTGTTTATTCTAATACTATTCATCCCCTAATTAAATAACACTCCAAAGATATATAATAATGATGGAACACAATAACAGCAATAATTAATAAGAATCTGAAAGTTACTGGTCAAGAAAAGATAAATATTATTCAAAATTAGATAAACATCTTGTTAGCGTAGCGTAATTAAAAAAAAAGAAAATAGGTTTGTCATAAAAAATGTTGTGTAGAACATATTGCGCTTCATGCATTGGAATAGAAGCTATTACGGTTACAGTAGAGGTAGATGTTTCGCAGGGGATTAGTTTTTACTTGGTGGGATTGCCAGACAGTGCTGTTAGGGAGAGTCAGCAGAGAATTTCTACTGCATTGCATACTTTGGATGCTAAAATACCTGGGAAAAGGATAACGATAAACCTTGCACCTGCCGATATTAAAAAAGAGGGTTCGGCGTTCGATTTACCAATAGCTATTGGGATTTTAGCTGCTTCGGGGCAATATACATTCAATGAACTCAGTAGGTACCTTATGATGGGAGAGCTTGCTTTAGATGGTTCTTTGAGAGCTGTGCCCGGCGCTCTAACTGTCGCAATTCATGCTGCACGGGAATCGTTCGACGCATGTATTTTTCCTGTAGATTCTGCGTATGAAGCATGTGAGGCTGGTGGTATTGAGGTATATGCAGTTAGAAACTTGAAGGAGGTAATATCTATTTTATCTGGAGAAGGTAAAATTAAACCAATTGATCCAGAAAACGATAATTTCACGGGAGGTTTCGCAGGAAGATCCACGGATGGTATCACAGGTGGTATCACAGGTGGTATCACAGGTGGAACTACAGATGAAAGGGGGGTCCCAGATTTTGCTCATATTAAAGGGCAAGAGTATGTGAAAAGAGGTCTAGAAATTGCAGCAGCGGGATCTCACAATGCACTTCTTTGCGGAAGCCCGGGGTCTGGAAAAAGCTTAATGGCAAGAGCATTGCCTGGCATTTTACCGTTAATGGAAAGAGAAGAAGCTATTGAGACAAGTATGATATACTCAGTATCGGGTAAAAAATGCTCAATTCCTGGTCTACTAAAAGAGAGACCTTTTAGAGCACCGCACTATTCGGCCTCGGCAATCTCTATTATTGGAGGAGGCAACAAGGCAGCTCCAGGAGAGATCTCTCTAGCCCACAACGGTATACTTTACCTTGACGAGCTGCCAGAGTTCTCTCCCAAGCTTTTAGAAATGCTAAGGCAACCTATGGAAGATAGGTATATCTCAATTTCTAGAATAAGGTATCAAATAGAATATCCGTGCAATTTTATGTTAATTGCCTCTATGAATCCCTGTCCTTGTGGTTTTTATGGATTATCGGGAGACCGTTGCACCTGCATGCCCTATGTTATTACTCGTTATAGATCTAGGATTTCTGGCCCTTTAATGGATAGAATAGATATCCATCTTTCTGTACAGCCTGTTTCAGAAGATAATTTACTCTCAGATGACGTTGCAGAACCTTCTGAAGCAATATTGCAAAGGGTTATAAATGCACGCTCAATACAAAAACTTAGGTTTGAAGGCAGTAGTCGCACCAATTCCCAAATGACGCCTGCTCAAATTCGTCTCCATTGTAAATTAGATGCAAGCGGCAAAAAACTTCTTTCGGCAGCCATTACTAAGCTAGGGCTTAGTGGAAGAGGTTACAGTAAAATTCTTAAAGTGGCCAGAACAATTGCAGATTTAGATGGTTGTAACTCAATTTCTAGTTTACATTTAGCCGAGGCTATACAATATAGAGCAGAGACTATTTAAAATAACTTTCCAATTAGTTATAAAATTATAACTTTGTAATTACCATGGGAAATTTTGTTACTCTTCTTAGTTGTTTTTCACCAGAAGAAATAGTTCCTCTTTTGTCAGAAGAGAGGAGAGTAATTGTTGTGATAGATTCCAATGTAAAAGCATTATACGGAAAATATTTCCCTTATCCACAAATTGAGTTTGATGCCTGTGAACAGAACAAATCTCTAGCTCAAGTAGGTAAATTGACCGAGCAGCTAATGAAGAAAGGAGCAGACAGAGACAGTTTTATACTCGCAATAGGTGGAGGAATAACTACAGATCTTGTGGGATTTACGGCTTCGGTCTACTTTCGCGGTATCCGTTTTGCCTTTGTACCCACTACTTTGCTTGCACAAGTAGATGCTTCTATAGGAGGCAAAAATGGTGTAAACTCCAATGGCTTTAAAAACATAATTGGTACTATAAATCAACCCCAATTTACAATTATGTGCTCTTCTTTCCTTAAAACTCTAAGTCACAATGATTTTAAAGGAGGGGTAGCCGAGATGCTAAAAGCTCTAATTATTGACGATAGAGAGAGTTATTTTAAAGCAGTTGAATCTATGACTAAAGGCGAAGAGATTTATCCCTACATTGTAAAAGCAGCCTCTATAAAAACAGATATTGTAAATAAAGATATGTATGAGAAAAACGAAAGAAAACTTCTCAATTTAGGACATACCTTTGCTCATGCCATAGAAAAAGAGAGTGGTATCTCTCACGGGCAAGCAGTTGCCATAGGCATTGTGCTTGCTGCCAAACTTTCGGTAAAATTATCTTTTTTGAAACAAGAAGAAGCACAAATAATTGAGTCCAACTTTAAAACCCTCGGCCTCAGCACTGAATCTCCTGTTCCAACCTCTTCCTTGGCAAATGCTATTTCCAAAGACAAAAAGAGATCGGGAGAATTTATTACATTTATATTAATAAAACAGATAGGCAAATGCGTTATGCACCCTATCCATATTTCCAAATTGGAGGAGACTCTTTATGATTTGTCTTAGTATAGGTACACCCGGTCTTAACAAAGTAAATGAGGCTCTTTCTAAGAGCCATTTGGCCGAGATGCGTCTTGACCTTACTAATCTCAACAGAGAAGAGACTGTTGCAGTCTTTCGCAGTAAGAAAGATTTAATTGCCACCTGCCGCACCTATGAACTCTCACTAGAAGAGAGTGAAAGGAGGCTTATGTGGGCAATCCTTGGCACTAGAGTTAAAAAGAATTCAGGAAAAAGATATCTAGATCTTGATTTCGATTCACCAGAAGACTACAGAAACGATCTTATAACTGCCGCTCGCAAAGCCGATTTCAAAATAATTCTCTCTTACCATAACTTCAATAATACAGAAAGTTATGAAAGATTAATGGAGATATACGAAAGTTGCATTAAGAGAGGTGCCGATATTGTAAAAATATCTACTTACTCCAAAACTATTCAAGAGTGCTCAAGAATACTCCAATTATATTCGGCAACACGTAAAAATTCTCTAGTCGCATTTTCTATTGGAGAAGAGGGCCGTTTTACCCGCCTAGTAGCTCACTTTCTTGGATCTCCTTTCATATACTGTACTCTAGATCAAGATAACCCAACAGCCCCAGGGCAACTCACCATTGAAGAGGCAGAAAAGCTTACCTCAAAAAAATACTACCCTCACCAAGTATCTAAAAAGAAACTTGTACAAAAAACAATGGCTCCAGCGTCTAAAAGCCACGCTCAGCGGGTAATCTTATCGGCTGCATGGGCTAAAGGAAAAAGCACATTATATGGCTATACTCCCTGTGCCGATAGCGAAGCAGCTCTAAGTGTGATAAAAAAGCTAGGAGTAAAGGTTAAGATTGAAAAGAGTAAACTTCCAAAATTTAAAATAGAGATAGACAGTCCTGGAATAGAAGAGCTTGCAGCTAAGTTAGGAAGAGAGACAAAATTTGGGAAACCCATCAAAAATATAGATCTCAATGTTAGTGAATCTGGCCTTCTTTGTAGGCTTATGATACCAGTAGCTGGTCACTTCACCCAAAAAGAGAAAGAACTAGAAAAAAGGATAGAAAGTATTACAATAAAAGGAGATGGAGGTCTCAAGAAAAGGGAGCTTTTCCCTTCCGAGAAACCATTGCAAGAAATTGGACTAAAAGTAGATACGAGTGATGGAAAACTTCCTGCTATAATATCGGGCTCTTTAAAAGGAGCTTCTCTAGAATTATCGGGAAAAGGTGGCTCACAACTTCTTTCGGGAATGCTCATGTCTCTTCCATTGTGCGATAAAAGCAGTAAAATTGAACTTTCAGAACCAACAAGTGTCCCATATATAGATCTCACAATTAAAACAATGAGAGATTTTGGTGTTACAGTAGAGAGTACAGATTACCGCGAATTTAAAATTCCTGGGAAACAGAAATACAAACCAAAAAGTTTTATACCCATAGATGGAGATTGGAGCGGCGCATCTATGCTCATGGTGGCCGGAGCAATAACTAATGGCATTACAATAACCAACTTATCTTTAAACTCAAAACAGGCCGATGAAAAAGTAGTAGAGATACTCCAAGCTTGTGGTGCAGAAGTAACTATTACCGAATATCCTAAATATTTGGTTATGTGCGGCGATACTCCATGTGTTTTCAAAGAAGATAATACTAAAGAAGTTATTCTAGGCTCCAGCATAGACATCTTAAAGCCCAAACACGCCCTATTACCTTTTGAATTTGACGCAACCAATACTCCCGACCTCTTTCCTACTCTAGTTGTTTTAGCACTTAACTGCGATGGAACTAGCAAAATAAAAGGCGTGCAGAGGCTTTCAAACAAAGAGAGCAACCGTGCCGAGAGTCTATTATGTGAATTCACTAAATTAGGAGCATCTATCGATATAGACGGAGATTGGATGGTTGTACAAGGCGGCGCTTTGCATGGTGGTTTTTGCAGCTCTCATAACGATCATCGCATTGCAATGGCCATAATTACAGCATCGCTAAACATTAAAGAACAAGTACTTATAGACGATCTTAGCTGTATATCTAAATCTTTTCCAGACTTTATGAAAAATTTCAAATAGAGAACCAAATGAATTCTTTTGGAAACAAATACAGAGTTGAACTATTTGGCGAGTCTCATGGGCCTGCTATTGGTGTTGTAATAGATGGTATTCCCAGTGGAATTCCTATTTGTGCCCAAGATTTTAGCGCTCACCTACTAAGAAGAGCTGGTGGAAAAAAAGGGGGCACTCCACGAGTAGAAGAAGATGCTATCGAGTTTTTGTCTGGACTATTTAATAATTTAACAACCGGAGCTCCACTTGCTGTAATAATACGTAATCTAAACAAACAATCCCAAGATTACGACAATCTAAAAATGAGACCTCGCCCAGGTCATGCCGATTTTGTTTCGGCTATAAAGCACAATGGATTCGCCGATTATAGAGGTGGCGGGCACCACTCTGGAAGAATAACCTTAGCATTGGTTATTGCAGGAGTAATCGCAAATAAAATAATCTGCAAAAAAAACTCAATCAATATAGAGAGCAAAATTTTGAGTATTGGCGGCCAAAATCCATGGGAACAAAAATTAGATGAGGCTTTAGAAAAAGGAGATTCTTTAGGTGGGATAATAGAGTGCACTGTAAATAACTTACCCGTGGGATTGGGAGAGCCTTTTTTTGATAGTCTAGAATCGTTAATATCACATATTGTCTTTGCAATTCCCGGAATTAGAGGAATAGAGTTTGGAGATGGGTTTAAAGCCGCTCAAATGTGGGGTTCGCAACACAACGACCCTTTTATCAGTAAACAGGGAGAGACCTCAAAAAACAGCGCTGGAGGCATAAATGGAGGCATATCTAACGGCAACCCAGTAGTCTTTCGCGTAGCAGTAAAGCCTACTTCCAGTATTTCTTTGCCACAACAGACAATAGATATGAAAACAGGTACCGTAGAACAGCTTGTAATTGAAGGCCGTCACGACACCTGTTTTGCACTTAGAGTTCCTGTGGTTCTAGAAGCTGCCACCGCAATTGCTATTGCAAATCTTATCTAAAGACAAAAAAAAACTTTATTAATCTTACTTATATTTTTCTATAAGCGATTCTATTATCTTTTCTGTTAGTTCATAGTTTTCCAGCAAAGGGAAACCTTCCCAACGAACAATTCCATTTGGGTCTAGAAGGATACAATGAGGAATACCCTTTATATCAAGAATATTGTACATAGTAGCCTTTGTATCAACAGCACTTGCATATTCAATAAGTGGTTCCTTAAATGAACTCACCTTCTCTACTGTCTCTTTTGAAAGTCCAATAACAACAAGCTCTTTGGAAAACTTTTTTTGGAAATCGTTTAGCTCTGGTATTAGTTTACGGCATGGTCCACACCAAGTTGCCCAAAAATCTATCAACACAAATTTTCCTGTAGTTTCTGGTTTTGCCGATAACCACTGCTCTACAACTAATTCTGGTGCTTTTTCATTTAAAAATGATTTTGCCCACAATTGTTTCTCTCCATTAGATTCTTGCGCATAGGAAAGTGAAATTGAGAAACAAACCGCCAATAACAATACAATTTTTTTCATGTGATTTAATAGGGTTTAAATTAATAATCTGTTTTTTAAGGAATCTTTCTAGTTATATACAGTAGCGTTAGATACATTAGCATTAGATACAATAGAGCCTGCCACAGCATTAGAGACTAAAGCACGTAATCTTACCACACTATGTGTGTCTAGTGGGTGAACTCTATTTGTAAGTAAAATTACTGCTACTTTAGAAACAGGATCAATGACAATTGATGTTCCTGTATATCCTGTGTGCCCAAAAGTTTTATAGGGATGGAATAGATTTCCATGATTTGAAGCATAAGAGGAGTAGTTATCCCAACCAAGTGAGCGGCCAATTGCCTCCAAACCCTCTGGCACTCTTGTCATGGTCTCAACTGCAAGAGATCCTAAAACTCTTTTACCATTATATTCTCCACCATTCATAAGTGCTGCAGCAAGTATGGCAAGGTCTTGAGCATTTGAGAAAACGCCTGCATTACCAGAATTACCATCATTTAAAATCCTGGCCAAAGGGTCATGAACCTTACCTAAAATAACAGAACCATCGGGTTGTTTTTCTGTAGGCGCAATCATAGGATAAAATTCTGGCTTTGGATTATACATTGTATGGTTCATGCCCAACATATCAAATATGTTTTTTTGAGCATAATTGGCAAGGCTAATGCCAGTAATATTTTGAAGTACATTTTGGAGAGTAATAAAATTAAGACAACTGTACTGAAATTTTGTAGTTGGCATAAAATCTCTTTTACAAGTAGAGATATACTCCATAAGACCTTTTGGAGAAGGTTCTCCATATTTTTTAACTAAATCTGCTGTAGGTGCATAAGCAGGAAGACCAGATGAATGAGTTAGAAGATCAATAATTCTAATATCTACTATTTCTCCCGTCACAGGAATTACATATCCTTTAAATTCTGGTATATACATAGAGACATTATCTGTAAGCCTAAGTTTGCCCTGTTCTACTAACTGCATAATAGAAATAGCTGTAGAGACCGATTTAGAAAGAGAGGCTAAATCGAAAATTGTATTTACATCCATCTTTTCTACCTTAGGATAGAGTGCTTTATTACCATAACTCTTGAGATAAACCATTTTATCTCCTCTAATAACTGCTAGCACAGCGCCCGGAATTTCGCCCTTTGTAATTGAGTTGTTGATTATAGCATCTACATTAGATATCCTAGCAGCATCCATTCCAGCGGCTTCTGGTGAAGATACTTGCAACGGTTGAGCAACCGTAAGGGAATAAATTAGAATTGCATTCAATAAAAGAATTAATTTTCTCATAACTATTATTAAAATCTATTTCTAATTATTGTAAATACCCATTTTTGCTAGCACAAATATAAACAAAATAAAAAGAGAGATCCTTAGTTGGATCTCTCTTTTATATAATAAAGTGTAGTTAAAACTAGCGCTCTCTTGGAGTACGTGGGCCTCTGCTGTTGTTATCACGGCGAGCTCCACCTGTTCCACCACCACGATTATCGCGAGCACCGCCACGATTATCACGGCCACCTCTGCGAGGTCTATCGTTACGCCCACCAGCATTTTGTTGGCCAGTAGATGCTGCAGATACACCTGCGTTTGGAGAAAGATCTCTTTTACCAAATATTTCGCCATTACAAATATATACCTTAACACCAATAACGCCTACCTTGGTATGAGCCTCGGCATGTGCGTAATCGATATCGGCACGGAATGTATGTAGCGGAGTACGACCCTCTTTATAAAGTTCTCTTCTTGCCATCTCGGCACCACCTAAACGGCCACCAACGAGTACTTTAATACCCTCTGCACCCATTCTCATAGTAGCTGCCATTGCCATTTTAATAGCACGACGGTAAGAAACTCTACCTTCAACTTGACGAGCAATATTGTTAGCTACAATATTAGCATCAATTTCAGGTCTCTTTACTTCGAAAATATTTATTTGAACCTCTTTGTTAGAGATTTTTTTCAACTCTTCTTTAAGTTTGTCTACCTCTTGACCACCTTTACCGATAATAATACCAGGGCGGGCAGTGTGAATAGTTACTGTAATAAGCTTGAGAGTTCTCTCAATTACAATTCTTGATAAGCTGGCTTTTGCCAGACGCGCATTTAAGTATTCGCGAATCTTGAAATCTTCCAGCAATTTGGCAGAATAGTCTGTTCCACCGTACCAGTTAGAGTCCCAGCCACGGATTATACCAATGCGATTTGCGATAGGATTTGTTTTTTGTCCCATTTTATTGCTCCTCTTTTACGGTTTTACTTTTCGTACCCAATACAACAGTTACGTGGTTAGAACGCTTGCGAATTCTAGCCGCACGCCCTTGTGGTGCTGTTCTGATACGCTTAAGAGAACGGCCTTCATCAACCATAATAGATTGAACACATACATTTCCGTTTTCTAACTCTTTGCGGTCATCTTCGTTTTTAGACTCCCAGTTGGCAATTGCCGAACGTAGTAGTGTCTGTAAACGAATAGCAGGCTCCTTTTTGGTATATCTAAGGATATCCAAAGCGCGGTTTACCTCCATTCCTCTTATAAGATCTGTAACCAGTCTCATTTTTCTAGGAGAAGTAGGTACGTCATTCAGCTTAGCTACAGCTGTCTGCTTCTTTATTTCTTTAAGCCTCTCGGCTGATAATCTTTTTCGAGCTCCCATTATTGTGAATTTCTTTTACTCATTAATAAATTAACGATTTCCCGAGTGACTTCTGAAGGTACGAGTTGGTGCAAATTCACCAAACTTGTGTCCTACCATATTCTCGGTAACGTATACCGGAATAAACTTGTTCCCGTTGTGAACCGCAATAGTGTGGCCTACAAAGTCTGGCGATATCATGCTGGCTCTAGACCAGGTCTTGATGACCTCCTTCTTACCAGCCTCATTCTGAGCTAGTATTCTTTTCTCGAGGCTAGCTTGTATATAAGGTCCTTTTTTTAGTGAACGACTCATAATCTCTTTTCAGTTTAATCCGTTATTTTTTCCTTCTTTCAATGATGAATTTTTTGCTAGTTTTTTTAGGATTACGTGTTTTGAATCCTTTAGCTAACAAACCTTTTCTCGAACGAGGATGTCCTCCCGAGGCGCGACCTTCACCACCACCCATCGGGTGATCTACCGGGTTCATAGCCACACCGCGTACGCGAGGGCGACGACCCATCCAGCGGCTTCTTCCCGCTTTTCCAGATGATTCTTGGTTATGATCTGAGTTAGAAACAGTTCCAATAGTTGCACGACAAGTAGTCAAGACCATTCTTACCTCACTCGAAGGCAATTTAAGAATAGCGTGATTTCCTTCTCTTGCAGCTAATTGAGCATAAGTTCCAGCACTTCTTGCCATTGCGGCTCCTTGTCCTGGGCGTAACTCAATATTGTGAACTAATGTACCCAACGGTATTTCTGAAAGAAGTAGAGTATTCCCAATTTCTGGAGCAACTCCAGGGCCTGAAGATAAAATCTGACCCACTTTAATTCCGTTAGGAGCAATAATGTAGCGTTTTTCACCATCGGTGTAAACTACCAGAGCAATACGAGCACTCCTATTTGGATCGTACTCTATGGTCTTAACTGTACAAGTATAGTTATCCTTATCTCTAAGGAAGTCTATAATACGATACATTCTTTTATGACCACCTCCGACATTTCTAATTGTCATTTTACCGCGAGCATTTCTACCACCAGATTTTGTAATAGGCGCCATAAGCGACTTTTCTGGTGTAGAACAGGTAATCTCTGTAAATGCGCTAATTGCTTTATGTCTTGTACCGGGTGTAACCGGTTTGAATTTGCGTATTGCCATGGATTTATATATTACTGTAGAAATCTATCTTATCTTCTCCGGCCAGCGTTATAATCGCTTTTTTATAGTGATTAGCGCGACCTGCCAACAATCCCGCTTTTGTAAAGCGGCTTTTACTTTTACCTTGGTAGTTCATAGTATTTACATCCGATACTTTGACTCCGTACATCTCTTCCACCGCATTTCTTATTTGCAATTTATTTGCAAAGCGGTTAACAATAAAACCGTAACGATTCAACTTTTCGCCCTGAATCGTCATCTTTTCTGTTACTATAGGCTTAATTAAAATATCCATCGTTCTACGGTTAATTATTTCCATTACTTCCTTGAATAATCTCCTGAACTCCTTCCATGAAAACAAGGGAAGTAGCGTTTACAACGTCGTAAGTATTAATTTCATTAACATTAATAACTTTTACGTTAGGTAGATTACGGGAAGATAAATAAATGTTACTCATATATTCAGGAAGAACAAAAAGCACCTTTCTGTCGTTAATCTTAAGATTTGCTATGATATTCATAAAATCTTTAGTTCTAGGAGCCTCCAAAGTAAAGTTCTCTACAACTCTAAGAGAGTCTTCTTTAACTTTATATGAAAGTGCCGAGAAACGAGCTAATTGCTTTAACTTTCTATTAAGTTTAAAACCGTAATCTCTTGGTTTTGGACCAAAAACACGGCCACCACCTACATAGATGTTAGCTTTTCTACTTCCGTGACGTGCACCACCCGAACCTTTTTGCTTAATAAGTTTTTTGGTACTGTAATTCACTTCTCCTTTTTCCTTAGTTTTGGAAGTACCTTGGCGCTGATTGGCCAAGTATTGCTTCACATCTAAGTAAATAGCGTGATCGTTCGGCTCAATGCCAAAGATTCCTGGATCTAGAGTCACAACTTTTCCTGACTCTGTTCCATCAATTTTATAAACTGATAATTCCATATCCGCTTAGTCCTCCAAGATTACATAAGAACCTTTAGCTCCGGGAACAGATCCCTTTACTATAAGAAGATTATTCTCTGGAATAACCTTTAAAACTCTAAGATTCTGAATTTGTACCTGATCGCCGCCCATTCGGCCAGCCATTTTTTTACCTTTAAATACTCTAGAAGGAAAAGATGAAGCTCCCAACGATCCTAGAGAACGCTGTCTGTTGCCCTGTCCATGGGTTGCTCCACCTACTCCGGCAAAACCGTAGCGCTTTACAACTCCTTGGAAACCTTTACCTTTAGATATTCCTGTTACGTCTACCCAGTCTAACAAATCATTACTGAAAATGTCTCCAACTGTGATTGTGTCACCCAAGTTAAGCTCAATTTCGTATTCCATAGGGAATTCAACAATTTTGCGCTTAGGTGTGGTGTTTGCCTTTTTGAAGTGGCCTAGTTGCCCTCCGCTGGTGTGTTTCTCTTTTTTCTCGTCATAGGCAAGTTGTACAGCGGCATAACCATCTTTCTCTACTGTACGAATTTGCGTAACTACACACGGACCAGCCTCAATAACGGTGCATGGGATATTCTTCCCATCGGCACCAAAAACGGATGTCATTCCGATTTTTCTTCCAATTAATCCTGACATTGGTTCTTAATTCGGTGTTTTACAATTAATTAATTATTCCCCACAAAAATTGCGGGTTGCAAATATACAACAAAATCTTTTAATTACAATAGGTAGCACACAAAAATGACCATCTGTGCAAAAGAAAATTTAACGTCAAAAATAAAAGCTTACGCTAAAAGTAACCCTAAATTAGAAACAATCAATTTTACAGCAATTGCCAATAGTATTATGCCAAAAAATTTACGCATCACGTAAATCCCACCTTTACCAATCTTCCTAGAAATAAAATTAATATTATTAAGCACAAAATAGACAATCACTATATTAATTAAAAGAGAAATAATAATATTAGAGATTGAATACTCGGCTCTCAAAGAGAGTAAAGTAGTAAAAGAGGCAGCTCCTGCAATAAGTGGAAAAACAATAGGAACTATTGTTGCCGAATCTGTTGGTCCGTCGTCTTTAAAAATTTGAATCCCAAAAATCATCTCAATAGCAAGCACCAGCAGAACTAGGCCACCCGCTATTGCAAATGAAGAGATATCTACTCCAAACAAAGCCAGCATAGCTTGGCCTACAAAAAGGAAACTAACTAAGATTGCAAAAGAGATAACTGCAGCTTTCCAGGGACTAAAACTCTTCTTCTGTTCTTTCATACCAACAATGATTGGTACCGATCCTAGAATATCAATAACTGCAAACATTACAATGAATGCACTAAAAATCTCTTTTAAGCTAAAATCCATAGACTAAATTTTCACAAATATAGTAAACATAAATTTTATTGTAGTTTTTTTTGGAACGAATAAAAATTTGATTACTTTTGCAGTCCCAAATGCAGAAATAGCTCAGTTGGTAGAGCATAACCTTGCCAAGGTTAGGGTCGCGAGTTCGAGTCTCGTTTTCTGCTCTGCAAAAAGCCTCTCCGCTCTTATAAATGGAGAGGTTTTTTTAGAAAAAAGCGACATTTGTCGCACCAATTAAAACGCGATATCAACAGTCGCAACAAATGAACGCGACAACAGTCGCAACAATAATAAAACAGTGGCATAGCCACTTCTTTGAAATAAGGGCTCGGGTGGTGGAATAGGTAGACACGCAGGACTTAAAATCCTGTAGGCAGAAATGCCTGTACGGGTTCGATTCCCGTCCCGAGCACTTTTTTTCTCAACAAAAAATAAAATAACTCACTTGTCGTGTAACATTCTATAAATCTGTGATTTAGGTTTTTAAATACTCTCTTTTTGACCCTATTTGAAAACCCAACTAATTGACTGCGTGATACTTATCTAAATAGTGAGATATTCTGCTTGTCTTTATGGTCGCATAAACTGCGAAATAAATAGAAAATGCCCCTAGAAAACAATACTTTCTGGGGGCATTTCATTTGTATAAATATTAGCTAGATAACTGTGTCAAATTGCTTTAGATAACTGTGTCAAATTGCTTTAGGAATCTAATGTCGTTTTCGAAGTAGTGGCGCAAGTCTTTCACCTGCCATTTGAGCATTGCTATGCGTTCTACCCCCATTCCAAAAGCGAAGCCTGTGTAAACTTTACTGTCTATACCATTAGCTTCTAAAACTGCAGGATCTACCATTCCACATCCCATAATCTCTAGCCAACCAGTTCCTTTACATATGTTACAGCCAGCCCCTTTGCAAATGTTGCAACTCACATCCACCTCGGCACTCGGCTCTGTGAAAGGAAAGTAAGATGGACGCAAACGAATTTGAGCATCGTCGCCAAACATTTCACGAGCAAAAAGAAGCACAGCTTGCTTAAGATCGGCAAAAGAGACATTTTTATCTATATATAAACCCTCTACCTGATGAAAGATACAGTGAGCCCTTGCCGAGATTGCCTCATTTCGGAAAACTCGGCCAGGACAAACTATTCTAATTGGAAGAGGCATCTTTTCCATTGCACGCACCTGAACCGAACTAGTATGAGTACGCAAAACCACTGGATTTTCTCCCTCGGTAATAAAAAATGTATCTTGCATATCACGAGCAGGGTGCTCGGGCGGGAAATTTAGCGCCCCAAACACATGCCAGTCGTCTTCAATCTCTGGTCCCTTAGCAACAGTGTAACCAAATTTATTAAAAATAGAGACAATCTCGTCCATAGTCACAGAGATAGGATGCCTAGCCCCAAGCTCAATAAAATCTCCTGGCTTGGTAAGATCATAGGCACTATCTACTGGCTGCATATTGGCCTCGGCAAACTCCTTAAGCTCTTCAATTTTTTGCGAAGCAGCAATTTTAAGCTTATTTAAAATTTGACCCATCTCCTTTTTCTGCTCTGGCAAGACATTACGAAACTCGTCGAAAAGCTGTGTTACAGAGCCCTTTTTACCTAACAGCTTTACACGAATCTCCTCAATTTCCTGCTCTTTTTGAGCCTTCAAACTCTCTATCTGGAGAAGTAATTGTTCTATTTTTTCTTTCATCGGTTACAAATTTAAGAGCGCAAAGTTACTAATTCTTTCCAAGCTGTGAAAGAATCTCCTTTATAGCCCTCTCTAGTTGTGGGTCATTAGATTCTATACGATCTTTAAAAGTATTCTTCACATAAATATCTGGGCTAACTCCCTCAGATTCTAAATCTTTACCATCTAAAGTAAAGCAACCCCAAGCAGGTAACCTAACAGAAGAACCGTCTATAAGAGAAGCACTAGAAGTGAAAATAATCCAGCGATAGGTCTCTGTGCCCACAAGAGTAGCTAAAGACAAAGTTTTAATACCATTAGCAGTAACCTCGGCATCACTCAAACTCCTCTCGTTAATAAGAACCACCAAAGGTTTATTTGCAAGAGTTACATTTGGATGAGAAGATCTAGGATTATCACGATGGCTCCAACGGAAACTCTCTGTAGAACTAAGCATATCCAAAACCTCTTTATGCACATTACCACCATTATTAAAACGAAGATCTAAAATCAAAGCATCTTTATGCACAGCATAGGTATTCATCTCTACAATGAAATTATCTAACGAGCCCGAAGACATATCGTTCATATGAATATAGGCAGCCCTACCACCAGACAAATCTTCAGTTTTAGCCTTATTAAGATCTACCCACTCCTCGTATAGCAAAGAGCGTAACGCACCACTAGAAGTTGTGTGAAGCTTAACCTCCATAGAATTTGAGCCCCTCTTGAAACCAAGTAATAACTCCTCTTGCCTAGTAACACTTGTAAAATAAGATTCACGGTTAATAGATTCATCAATAGAAACACCATTTACAGAAACCAATTTATCGCCCGGCAAAAGAGGATTTTCTACAAAATCGGCAATAGAACCAGAAACAATTCTGTCCAAAACATAAGGTTTCTTCTCATTAAACATAAGACCAGTAGCAGCAGTTACATACCTAACAGCAGGCCCCTCTTCTTTACCAGAACTACTAAAGCCCATATGTGAAGAGTTCAACTCATTTAGCATATCGTTCAATAAAGTACGTAAATTATCCCTAGTAACAACATAAGGCAAAAACGAAGCATAGTAATCTCTTTTAGCACTCCAATCTACCCCATGGAATTTTGCATCATAAAAATTCTGCTCCAAAGTAGCCCAAACCTCATAAAACATTTGATTAAACTCATCATGAATATTCTTATCGAAGTTGTGTTTAAAGGTAATTTTGGTTGCCGAGCCCCCAACAGGATCTATTTTATAAAGACCACCACGGCCAGAACCATACAAATTACTACCACCCCTATCAAATGAGTAAATAGCGTCGGCATCTTTTACCTTTCTAGGCGGCTTTTGATCCCAATCCTTAAGTTCCTGTACATAGAGCGCAGAAGCACCCTCGTGAGAAGAGTTAAAAAACAGGAAACTCTTATCACCTATAGCCATTGTAAATGGGTTACTCTGAGTACCCCCACGTACAACACTCTCGTAACGGCGTTGAAGTTTTTCTAAATCTATAATTGAATTCGAGTTTTTATTTGCCGAAGCTTTAATTACTACTGCAGATTTCCCACCTTTTGCCGATGAAGTATCCTTAGCAGCAAAAAGTTTAGTGTATTCGTCGCTTGTATAAGGAGCAGAACGCTTAAACAAAGGAACTCTATAAAGATTCATAGAAGCACCCCTTGGGAAAGAAGCATTCATCCTATTTGCTAAAAAGTAAAGATCTTTACCCTTAGCATCAAAAACAGGATTGTCCTCTGTATTTGCCGAGTTAGTTATATTAATGTGATTGCCTTTGAGCAAGTCGTAAACAAAAACATCTCTTTCAAAAAGATTAACAGCACTATAAGTTAAAAACCTTTCATCTTCAGAAAAAGTAATACTGTAATTTTGGAAAGCCCAAAACTCATGTTTAGCAAGCTCCTTAAGATCGCCAGATTTAACATCTAGCAACATAATTGATCCACCCCCGCTTATAAATGCAATTTTATCATTTTTAGGAGAATGAGAAAGAGAACGAACAAAAGCTTCTGGAGTGAAAACAACTTTTTCACTATCTTTTATACTTGCGCTTTGAGAAAACAACCCAGTCCAACCTTTATTAGTCCTAGTATAATAAACAGTTTTGCTATCGGGAGCCCAAACAATCTCCTTTACTCTTTCGTTGGAAGGAGTATTTAAAGCAGTAATAAAATTACCCTTAGAATCTGAAGCAAACAACATACCTCTAGAAGAAAAAGCTAACTTCTTACCATCGGGTGAAATAGCAAAAGCCTCTGCACGAGTAACCTCCATAGAAGAATTAGTTACAAAAGAACTCTTAGCCAAATCAATAGCCGGCTCAACAACATTCCCCGACTGAGTATCTAAAACAAATATTTTATATCCCTTTAAGAAAACAATTTTAGCTCCATTGGCACTAATAGAAGGATATTGAACAGACTCATTAAACGAAGTAATATGTTTTTTATCTTTATATCTAACAATATTAGCCTCTCCATTTTGCTCATCACTAACATAGTATAAATTACCAGAATTATCTACCATAGGCCAAATGTCTTTACCCCTATACTCTGTAAGAACCTTATATTCTTTAGTTTTAAAATTCCAGCTCTTAATATCTGGGTTATGATCTCCTCTGTAACCCTTGCGAGTTGCAAACCTATAACTCTCCGATGATTCATTAAAATAAATCTCACCCGAAACAGGGTTCACTGCTATATTGGCAATTGTATTATAGTAGTGAGGGAAAAGCCTCTCTGGAGTACCACCTTGAACACTCACTTTATAGGCACTTATAGAATTATACCTACCAGACTCAAAATAGATGAATTTAGAATCTCCACTCCAACAAACCGGACTATCTTGAGAATCGTGAAAAGTAAGTTGTTTAATTTCGCCTCCTTTTAAAGAGACCACATACACGTTTTTATTACCTTGCTCATCGGAAGAAAAAGCAAGATATTTTCCATCAGGAGAAATCTTAGGATCGGATTTATTACCACCCAAGGAAATTACCTTGTGGGCAAGACCACCTTTAACTTCTACTCTAAAAATATCGCCCCCATAAGTAAAAAATATTTCACTTCCATCTGGAGTAAGCGAAGGCGCTCCTGCAAAATGTAATTTTTGTGAATCTAAAGAGCCCTGGGCTCTGGCAATATTCACATTTGAAGCAAGCGTGGCAATCAAAGCCACAATAAGAAAGAATGTACGCATCATATAAGTAATTTTTTAAAAATGAAAGCTACTCAACAGAGCCTCTTCTAAGAGGCATGGTCATACAACGAGCCCCACCACCACCACGAGGTAGCTCAGAACCATCAATTGTAACAACACATAATTTACTATCGTTAATATCCCTCTTGCCATTAATCACATCCCAAGCAGTAATAATATCGAATCCATTTTTAGAGAGTTCATTCAAAGTATGAACATTTCTAGCATAAGACATAATTTTACCCGGCGCCAAAGCAAAAAAGTTAGCCCCACTATGCCACTGCTCTCTCTCTTGGTTCCACTCATCGGCACTTCCTCCACAAATAATAGGTTCTACCTCCATACCCAACTTTTTCAAAATAGAAGGAATATTATTTACCGATTTAATCTTAGACACCTTGCCGTTTTCAATAATCATATGAACAGTTTGATACTGATTATCAGTTAAAATAAGTGGTTCATATACCATTGCCTTGTCTTTATCTAACAAAGTAAAAACCATATCTAAATGGATAAAAGATTCAGGAGTAGACGGCAACTGCTGAACAACAATATTCATCTTGCCCTTACAGCCTGTTTTGCAAAGCCTATTAATGAGCATATCTATTCCTAAGCTACTAGTCCTAGAACCATTACCAATTAAAAGTATATCTTCTCTTGCCACAAGAATATCTCCTCCTTCCATAAAAATATCGGTATTCCCTGGCTGAAAATCATGAGCATTTATAATCTCACAATCGAACACCCGCTTTTTGCGAAACAAAGCCTCATTAATCAAAGACTCACGCATTCGCACCTTGCTAGCCATTTTACAAATTAGAATTTTATTCCCAATAGTAACTGAAGCATCTCTTGTAAAATAATAGTTATAAAGAGGAGCTAAAGCATAATACTCATCTTTAAGAAAAGAGGTTAAAGTATTTATTCTAGCCGGTAACCCCTCAATCAAAATTCTAGCCAAAGCTTTTGGCTGAATTTCCATAAGATATTCAAAATAATCTGTAACATTCTCGCTAACACATATCTTACCCACAAGAGCTTCTCTCTGGTCATGATCTTCTAATAGTTTTTCTAGAAGATCCTTTACTTGATAAGTTTTGGTGAATTTGTTGAGTACTCCCGAAACTTGTTCGTACTCCTTTTGAGCTATAGATAAATTTAAAATATCGCTATAAAGTGCCCTTTGAGCATTTCCCGGAGTCATATTCTCTACCTCGGGACCTGGTGTATGTAATAAGACTGCTTCTAGCTTGCCAATCTCCGATCTTACATCTACCGAAATCAATTTGTGACTCATAAATTTTTAATTATCCTATTACTATTTTTATAAATATTTACCTAACCCATTTAAAGCCATCTCGGCAAGCAATGTCTTGTAAACCGATTGATCTCTAGGGCAAATAAGCAATAAATCCTCTGTATTAACCACCATAAAGTTATCTAACCCAGCAGCAACAATAACTTTTTTTTCTCCTTCCGAAATAACTATTGAATTGCTTACCTCATTCAAAAGAGATCCAGCACTAACAATGTGGTTACCATCTTTATCTTTAGGCTTATAACTATAGAGGGCATCCCATGTGCCAAGATCTGACCAACCAAATGATACTGGATAGACAACCGCCTTGGCTGTCTTTTCCATAATAGCGTAATCAATAGAGATACTTTTACACTCTTCATACACCTTATCAATAAATGACTCTTCTGTAGAAGCATAATAATGAGGGGACCCTTGGCTAAATAAAAGAGCCATATCACTTTGGTGCGCTTCCAACTCACTAACTACAGATTTGAGATTCCAAATAAAAATTCCCGAATTCCATAGAAATTCGCCACTGTTTACAAAAACTTCGGCTAAATCGGCAGTTGGTTTTTCAGTAAAAGTTTTAACATTGTAAGCTAAATTTCCATTAATACTCAAATGCGAGCTCTTATTTGCTTGAATATATCCATATGAAGTCTCTGGCCTGTTAGGCTTTACCCCTAAAGTAATTAGAACATCATTTTTAGATGCATAGTTTAGTGCACTTAAAACAGTCTCTGCAAAAACAGATTCATTGGTAATTAAGTGATCCGATGGGGTTACTACAACAGAGGCATTTGGGTTCTTTTTTAATAATTTATAGGTAGCATAGGCAATGCAAGGTGCAGTATTCCTACGGTAGGGCTCCAATAAAACATGTTCTTTTTTAATTAGCGGAAGTTGTTGCTCAACCAACTCTTTATACTGTGCCGAGGTTACAACCAAAATGTTATCTGTAGGAATTACTTTTGCAAATCTATCGAAGGTCTGTTGGATAAATGTCCTTCCTGTTCCCAGCATATCTAAGAATTGCTTAGGTTTTTCGTTCCTGCCCACTGGCCAAAATCTACTCCCAAGGCCCCCAGCCATTATAATACAATAATAGTTTTTAGACATATCTATACCATCTGATTTATCTGCTGTTTTTTTCATTTTATATTACCTCTTTTTAAGTGAAGCGTTTTACCATTCTGGGGCAAACGCATCGGGGAAATACTCTAATTTAAATGCACCGGCAGTGCTAAATACTATAGAAACAATATCGAACTGAGTCTCTAAATTAATTTTACTCACTCTCAAATAACCATTTGCAGCTAAAATAACCGCTCTTCTTTTTTTATAACTTACAGATTCAAAAGGCATTTGAACAAACGGTTCATGAAGCGATCTTACTTCTATAATATGTAAAACCGCAACTCCAGTAACACTATTGCTACTCTTCATTATTAAATCTAGCTCTTTGTGGCCCCATCTCCAATTTCTCTCTAACAACACTAACCCTCTCTCTACCAAGAAATCTAGCGCAATAGCCTCGGCCACCCTCCCCTTCTCACAACTATTACCTTTAATCACTCTCCTCTCAAAACCCCACATATTACTCCCTCCACAAATCTCTAATATCTGCTATTACATTATGAATTTACATAAAAGTAAACTATAGCAATTACATTTCGAATCAAATATAGCACTAAAAATTGAATCTTATAAAAAAAGGCTGCCTAGTTATTAGGCAGCCTTTTAAAAAAACTTAAATCTATATCACTAAAATTTAGAACAGAAGTCTTACTCCAAATAGCATTCCCCATGTACTTCCTGTAGAAAGTTGGTTAATTTCATTATTTTTGGTATCGAAATCTGCAATGTTTTTAGCATTTAGGTTGTAAGTAGGTGCTCCACCAGCGTTTACACCTTTATATGTCAAAGGCATAATTACACCATAGCTATTTGACAGACCGCTTCTAGTATAAATACCCCAATCTTTGTTAAGCAAGTTACCTGCATTAACAATATCAAGGCTTAACTGAAGAGTGTATTTTCTATCTGTACCAAATCTTGTAAAGATATCTTGAAGAATTTTCACATCAAAACGGTTTTTCCAAGGCTGAACTTTTCCGAAACGCTCGGCATATTCACCTTTTCTACCTTTAAGATAAGAATCGCCATCTACATATTCCTGGAATTTAGCAGCTTGTTTATCTGCACTTGTTACCTCTGTTATTTTGGTATCTTTATCTGTATAGACAAGATCTACGAATGTAAGTTCGTACTGATGTTTCGGAATATAAATAAGGTCTGAAGCAGCGCCATCTCCAGTCATATCATTTGAATAAGCAACTGAATAACGACCTTGAGCAGAACCATTATAATAGATAGAGAAAGTAGTTGCAAGATGTTTAAGATACTCTATCTTGTAAGATAGTGAACCTACAACTCTATGAGGTACTGCAAAACTTGAGTAGCTAAGCTCAGGATTATTCAAATCAAATGCATCTAAGTTACTTATCCATGCCGAGTTTGCACTTGAACCAGGGTTTGAAGTAACGTCTTTAGATACGTTATAGGTATATGCAACCATACCAGCAAAACCATTTGTGTAGTTCTTGGTAAGTTGTGCAGTAAGGAAAGTTTGGTAACCTTTGTTTGAGTTGTCTAACACCATTGCCGAGGCTACAGAGCTTACAACTTTATTTCCAACCCAATACGCTCTTTTATCTGGACCAGAGAATACTCTATTTGCATCTGGAAGGTTCACGTTTTTCTGAACTATTGCGTTAACATCTTTAGAATAAAGAGCCTCTAAAGTCAAAATCATATTGAAAGGTAATTCAATATCGGCTGCCATATTAGATCTCCAAATTCTTGGCATCTTAAAATCTTTCTTAACCTCGGCAAGAGCAATACCACTAGCTAGAGTGCTGCTAATAGCTTGAGGGAAAAGACCTGGATATTTAGCAACTTGTGCTTTGAAATCTGGATTAAAACGGAAGTCGGCTGGAAGAGAATTGCCTACAAGGCCAATCTCTGGGCTTTGAACTGTACCCGAAGCAGTTGGCTGGTTAGTAAACCATACAAACGGAAGAACTCCAGAGAACAAACCTGTTCCACCACGAAGTTGAATGCTTCTGTCTCCCTTAAGGTCCCAGTTAAAGCCAACACGTGGATTAACTTGCATTTTACTGTTTGGCCATGTGTTAATATCAATTTTATAACCATCTTTAAATGTAAGGTTATCTATTGCAGGGTTGTCAAGTAAATCGTTAAGATACATTGGAAGCTCTGCTCTTACACCATATGTAAGTTTGAAGTTATTGTTAACTTTCCACTCATCTTGTAAGTACAAACTACCAAGACCAAAACTCATCTCTACACCTTTAGGATCGGCTCCACCGTAACCATAAGTTACACCAAAACCTGTAGGTTTTGCATTTGCAATAAAATCATTTAATGAAGCAAAACGGTAATAGCTAGTTCCCTCACGAATGTAAGAGTTGTTTACATAGATATTATCGTATGAAATACCTGCTGTAAGAGTGTGTTTGTTAAGATTGATAGAGAGGTTATCTGCTACAGAGAATGTATTATTCTCTACTTGGTTGCGGAATGTAAACAACTCATAACCAAATGCCATATAAGGCGCATTATCTTCATAGATATCTACAAACGGAAACAAATCACTCTTGCTTGTACGCTTAGGGTCTGTAGTTGCAGTGTACGATACAATTAATTTGTTAGAAAACTTAGAACCAAATGTAGAGTTTAACTCAGCTGCAAAAGCATCAATTGCATTTTCATTACCATAGAATGAATTAGAGAATGAAATTGATTTTGGTCCAATACGGCTATCGTTAGACCTTGGAACTGCTGGAGGCCCCGAGTTTGCATTTGTAAGAGACGAGCTAGTGTTTCTCATTCTGTTATAACGGAAAGAGAATTTATGATTTTTAACAATGTTCCAGTCAATTCTAGCAAGAATTTTGTAGTTTTCAGAAGGGAATGTACCAAAATTCTGATATTCACCTGGATCGTAGTTATATGCACTCATCAAGTGGTCTTTAGCTCTTTTAAGGTCGGCAACTGTGGTACGAGAGATTCTTTTAGCATCATCTGCAACACCGTTTGTACTAGGCTCCCAAGTATTAGTTGGGCTATCTTCTTTTTCGTATTCGTAGCTAGCAAAAATAAAGAGTTTATCTTTAATGATTGGGCCACCAACTGTAACACCCCAAGTTTGAGCAGATCTCTCTCTAGCTTTAGCAACTATTAAATCGCCTACTTTCTCGCCAGTGAATGATTTAGGCCTTTGGTAAGTATATGCACTTACTTTAAGCCTGTTGTCACCAGATTTTGTCACAGCGTTTATAGAAGCGCCTGTAAATTGTGAAAGTCTAACATCGTAAGGAGCTAGGTTTACGCTCACCTGCTCAATCGCATCTAACGAGATTGGCTGTGAAGAACCACCTGGCATTGCACTGCTAGATAGACCAAAGTTGTTATTAAAAGCAGCACCGTCAATTGTAACAGTGTTAAAACGACCATCACGACCAGCAAAAGAAGTTCCATTGGCTTGTGGAGTCATTTTTGTAAAGTCTGTAATACTTCTGCTTATAGATGGAAGCGTAGATATCTCTCTAGAGCTAACGTTCATTGATGCACCTGTTCTATCACGGTTAAGTATAGGATTTACTATACCGGCAGATACAACAACCTCGTCTAGAGTCATTGCCTCTTCTACAAGTTTTGCATCATAAACAAAGTTCTCTCCAAGACGAAGATTCATGTTCTCACCTTTAATGGTACCATAACCAAGGTAAGTAACCTCAACTGCGTAAGGACCACCAACACGCATGTTTTGAATGCGGTAGCTACCGTTGTTATCGGTAATAGAGTAGTACTTAGAGCCCGAAGGTGTGTGAATTGCAACAACTGCAGCTCCAATAACCGGTGTTCCGTCTGTCTCTGTGATACGACCACTCATAGAAGAGGTAGTAACTTGAGCAAAAAGAGATACCGTAAGTACCAAACTCAATGCCGCTAAGGCAAATTGTTTAATCATTTGTTTCATAGGTATTTAAATAAATTATTAAGTATTCTCGTGCAAAAATAGGAAAAACCTTGCTATAAGTTACTATGAAAACTAATTATTTATCTACTTTTGTACTCATATTATGTCATATCTATTTACATCAGAATCGGTATCGGAAGGACACCCCGATAAAGTAGCCGATCAAATTTCAGACGCTATTCTAGATCAGTTTCTTAAAAACGATCCAGAATCTAAAGTTGCTTGCGAAACATTTGTAAGCACTGGCCTCGTAGTAGTAGGCGGCGAGGTTAAGTCAAAGGCCTACATAGACATTCAAAATGTTGCTCGGAACGTTATAAACCGCATTGGTTACACCAAGGCAGATTATATGTTCGATGGTAACTCCTGCGGAATCCTTAGTGCAATTCACGAACAATCGCCCGATATCAATAGAGGTGTAGAAGTGAGTGACCCTAAAGAGCAAGGAGCAGGAGACCAAGGCATGATGTTTGGCTATGCTTGTAAAGACACACAAGAGTATATGCCCCTGGCACTTACTCTCTCTCACATTGCTTTATTGGAGCTATCAAAAATAAGGAAAGAGACCAACTTAATGCCCTATTTACGCCCCGATGCAAAATCTCAATTCACCATAGAGTATAACGAAGACAACACTCCCAACAGAGTGCACACCATAGTAATATCTACCCAACACGACCCCTTCGACGACGATATCTCTATGCAGGTAAGGATTAAGAGCGATGTAAAGAATATTCTCATCCCTAAAATGTTAGAAAGGTTGCCTCAAGAGACAATAAATCTATTTAAAGGCGATTATATTCTTCATGTAAACCCCACAGGTAAATTTGTAATTGGAGGCCCTGCCGGCGATACCGGGCTCACAGGTAGAAAGATTATAGTAGATACCTACGGTGGTAAAGGAGCCCACGGCGGTGGAGCATTCTCTGGTAAAGACCCAAGCAAAGTAGACCGCTCTGCAGCATATGCAGCACGCTATATTGCCAAAAATCTTGTAGCAGCAGGTGTAGCCAATGAAGTTCTAGTTCAGTTTGCCTATGCAATTGGAGTTGCTCGCCCTGTAAGTGTTTTTGTAAATACTTATGGAACAGGATTCAAGTGCAATCCCGATAAATTTGTAAACGATGGAGTTATTGCCCAAAAGATAAACGAAATGTTCGATCTTCGCCCTGCAGCAATCATAAAGAAATTTGGTTTAAAAAAGCCAATTTATGAAGCTACAGCTGCCTATGGCCATATGGGAAGAGACCCCTATACCGCACAAGTAGAGCTATGTAAGAATGGTAAAATGGTAACAGAAGAGGTACAATTTTTTGGATGGGAAAAGCTAGACGCTATAGATTTAATCAAAAAGAGCTTTAATTTATAATCAGAACGCTTTCCACAAAAGTTTTTTGCCAAATCCCAAACGGTTATCGGTAAATTTAAACTCAGAAACTTTAAGAGTCCATAAATCGCCAGCAACTAAAACAGCATAAGGAAACCGCTTGAGATATCTCAGGCGGTACTTGTTTAAGAACAACTCATTACATATTTCCATATTTGCTGTAAATTGCACTCCACGAATAAGGCCTATTGCCTCTGTTTCAAGAGCAATTGCACCAGCAACTAAAGGATTATCTCCGTTTAAAAGCATTTTTATGTGCCGAGTTTTAGATTCCGATGTAATGACAAACAGATTCTCTTCTTCTAAATAGACGTAGAACGCATGCCAGCTCCATATATCTTTACCATCGCTCACAGTGAGCGCAGCAACATGGTGCTCATGAATAAATTGGACAATTCTCTTATCTACCATAATGCTGGAAAAATCATTGAAAATGTAATATATAATTACTGAAAGAGATAAAGCTTATCTGAACGGCGCACCTTTACTCCCTCTGGAACAGATACAGAGCAGAGATCTCCCTTAACGGTTTTTTCTACACTCTCTAAGTCTACTCTTATCTCTGTAACAGTATGCTCTACTACACCAGTAGAAGGGCCAATTATTAGAATTTTGTCTCCAACATTCAATTCCCCTGCCTCTATTAAAACCTCGGCAACCCAAAGTTTAGAGAAGAAATTAGTCACTTTCCCTATATAGTGTTTCTTTTTAGTAGCCTTGTTTCCATACACTTCACTCCATTCACCCAACTTGGCCCCTTGGTAATACCCATCCCAAAAGCCACGATTGAATACCGAGCCAAGTTCATCTTCTAACTCTTTAATTAACTGGAGAGTGTATTCGCCGTTACAAACAGCATCGGCAGCTTTTCTGTATGCAGCAGTTACTGCTTTCACATATTCAGGAGCACGAGCACGTCCTTCTATTTTAAATACTCTAACCCCAGAATCTATGATTTTATCTACAAAACCAATAGTAGAAAGATCTTTAGGAGACATAATATACTTATTATCAATCTCTAGCGACACCCCAGTCTCTTTATCGGTAACCTCATAGCTTCGGCGGCATATTTGATAGCAAGCGCCTCTATTTGCCGAGGCATTGTGTTCGTGAAGGCTCAGGTAACATTTACCAGAGACAGCCATACATAACGCTCCGTGACAAAATAGCTCCAATCTTACTAAATCGCCAGAAGGGCCGGTTATATTTTCACTAATAATTGCTTCATAGATAGCTTTTACCTGGAAGAGAGTGAGTTCACGAGCAAGTACAATAACATCTGCAAAGCGAGCATGGTACTTAACGCTCTCTATATTAGAGACATTTAATTGAGTAGAGATATGAACCTCCAATCCTTTTTCTCTAGCATACAAGATTACTGCAATATCCGAAGCTATTACGGCAGAGATACCAGCTTTTACCGCAGCATCTATAGTCTCACGCATAGATTGCAGGTCTTGGTCGTATATTACTATGTTGAGTGTTAAATAAGATTTTATCCCAGCTTCTTGGCAAATAAGAGCAATCTCATTTAATGAGTCTACTCCAAAATTATTTGCCGAGTGAGATCTCATATTGAGATTACCTACTCCAAAATAGACAGAATTTGCCCCCCCCTGTATAGCAGCCATTAGGGATTCTAAATTCCCCGCAGGTGCCATTATTTCAATATCATTTATATTTTTCATAAGAAGATGTAGTTATTCTGCAAAAAAGTTGAAAACTTTACTTGCTACTTGCTCTGGTTCCAAAAATGTTAGACAAATATAATCTCCTCTAAAGCACTCCTTATTACCAAATACAGAACAAGGACGGCAGGGTGCAGAGCTCATTACAGCTTGCTCTATATCTTGCCCCCATCCATTGAATCCTAAATATGGATGAGTCGCTCCCCAAATAGAGATAACCGGAACATCCATTGCCGATGCAAAATGCATATTTGCAGAATCCATACACACCATAAGATCTAGTTTAGCAATTACTTCCAACTCTTGCTCAAAGGAGAATTCCCCGGCAACCAATGTTGCACCCAAATATTTATTTTCCCACTCTTTTAATAAAGCAATCTCTTTTGCTCCCCCGCCAAAAAGCAGAATAGAAAACCTCTTCTCTTGACAGAGCATCTCAACTACCTTCTCCATTTTTTTAATTGGCCATTCTTTCCCTTTATGCTTTGCAAAAGGAGCTATCCCTATTTTAATCTCTAAAAACTCTCTCTCTTTAAAATCCTTTTCACTCGCTTTATTTTCCAAGTATAATGAACTTCGCTCTTCTAAATATTGAGAATCTCTCGTTACTGGCTTATTGGCGAAATCACGAAATTCAAGTCCTAGTCTTTTAAATACTTGCTCATACCTCTCCATTGTAGAGGGGAGTTTAACAAGCTTTTTATTATGCCTTCTGGTAAGAGTCCATTTTTGGTAACGGCCTTTTCTCAAACAACTTACTTTTACAAAAGAGAAGAAAAAAAGAGTGCGTAATATCCATGTTCTTAAAACAGAGTGGATATCGGCAATGTGAGTTACCTTTTGAGCGCGAAGTTCTTTAAATAATTTTATAATACCCTTGAGCCCTTTATGAGTACCATTTAACAGAGCAGGATAGAAAACAAGATTATCTACTCCATTAAAAAGAGGCTCCAACATTGGCCTAGACACCATAGTAAACTTAACATTGGGGTTGGCTAATGCATATGCTTTAACTAGCGGAGCTGCTATAGCGACATCTCCCAATGCCGAAAAACGAAAGATTACAATATGTTGGCTACTTTTTCCCTCCATATAGCACTGGGTTAAGCGCAGGATCGTTGTACATTTTCATTTGCTTGTAAAACTTCATATATTTCTCTCCCTTTTCAATTTGAGTGAGTAAATGATCTATTGCTCCAGAGAGATCTACTCTTTGGGTTAACAGCACTTTGAGTTTAGTGTTGCAATTGTCACGATGGCTTGGAGAAGCATCGCCACGTTCTGCCTCGGCCTTCATATGGTAAATTTTGAGAGCCAAAATAGAGAGGCGGTCTATTGCCCAAGCTGGTGTTTCTGTATTTAGTGTAGCACCTTCTTGAATTTTTACATTGGAGTATTTATCCATGAAGTAACTATCTATAAGCTCTACCATATCTGTCCTATCTTGGTTAGAACGGTCTATTCTTCTTTTAATTTTAAGAGCTTCAATTGCATCTATAGATGGCTCTCTTATAATATCTTCTAAATGCCATTGAACAGCATCTATCCAGTTTTTTGAGTAGAGGTACCAATCTAAAGAGAGCTCTTTATACGGATTCTTAACAGGAGTATCTACATTATCTGTTTTATGATACTCATTTATACAAATATCAAATATGTTATTACAATTTTCACTAAAGGTCATATCAAAAAATTTATTAATTATTTTTCGCGATTAATTAACAAACCGGCAAATTCCGTAAGTCTCTCTTTTTGTTCGTTACTAAAATTACAATCTTTTACAGAGTCTATTGCCTGCTTGTGATATTTATCCATTGCTTCCTGAGCAGCCTCTTTTATTCCCAACTCATTATAAATAGAGAGAACTGCAGCTATTTTCTTTTCGGCATCCATAGAGGTCTCCTTAAGAAGCGCGTCTAATTCTCTCTTCTTCTCATTCTGAGCTCTTTTTAAAGCTTCTACTGTTAACCATGTTTTTTTTCCACAAAGAATGTCTCCTCCTATTTTTTTTCCAAAAACCGCACTATTGCCAAAGCTGTCAAAATAGTCGTCTTTAATTTGAAACGCTATCCCTAGTTCGTAGCCATAGTTATAGAGAGCATCTGCTATATTAGTAGGCGCACCTGCTATAATTGCACCAAGCTTTGCCGAAGCGGCAATTAACACAGCAGTTTTAAGCCCTATCATAGATAAATAATCTTCCATGGTAATAAAAGGGGCTGTTTCAAAATTCATATCGTATTGCTGCCCTTCACATACCTTTGCTGCTGTAGAAGAAAAAAGATTCATCACATCTTTTAGTTTATCTACAGGAGCCTTAGCCATATACTGATAAGCTTTAATACACATTACATCTCCCGAAAGAATGGCTGTATTATTATTCCATTTCTTATGTACTGTAAGCTGATTCCTGCGCATAGATGCATTGTCCATAATATCGTCATGGATAAGTGTGAACCCATGAAAGATTTCGAGACCCATTGCAGGAAAAATAACAGATCTTTCAATATTGTCCGAGAACAAATTGTATGTAGTAATAGCTAGTTTTGGTCTCAATCTTTTACCCCCAATAGATACGAGGTATTCAATTGGATTGTATAACTCTGCGGGCTCCCCTTTAAGATCTAGAGAGAATATACTCTTCTCTACCATAGAACCTATCTCTTCTATACTAAACATAATTTTTATGCATAAATTTTAATCAAAGTTAACCCTTTTTCTACAATTTCGTATATTCGCAGCCGTGGAACCTAAAAAAACAGAACAAGCAACGGTAGTAAAACACACCGGAAGCCAGTATTTAGTAAGTAATCTCCCAAATTGGGATATAGTCACTTGCGTCCTTAGAGGCAAGCTCAGGCTAAAGGGTAGTAACATAACTAACCCCATAGCAGTGGGAGACCATGTTTTATATGAAAAAGAGGGTGAAAATAGAGGAGTTATTACCGAAATATTGCCTCGCAAAAATTATATTATAAGAAAATCTACAAATTTATCTAGACAGGCCCATATTATTGCTTCTAACCTAGATCAAGTATTTCTTATTGTTACTATTGATTTTCCCGAAACCAAATTTGAATTTATAGATCGCTTCTTGGTTACATGCGAAGCCTACAGAATTCCTGTGAAAATATTACTAAACAAGGCCGATCTTTTTACCCAAGAGTACAAACAGCATTTAGAGTTATTCTACGAAGTATACAGCAAAAGTGCAGGTTACCAAATAGTAGAAACTTCGGGTATATCGGGATTAAACTTAAATATTGTGAAGGAGATGTGCCGAGGCAAACTCTCTCTCTTTTCTGGGGTTTCTGGAGTAGGAAAATCGTCGCTTATTAACGCTATAGACCCCTCTCTTACTATTAAAACAGGAGAGATATCGGACTATCACAAACAGGGAAAACACACTACCACATTTTACGAAATACACCCATTGGCAACAGGAGGTTTCATAATTGACACTCCTGGAATAAAAGGATTCGGCCTAATAGAGATAAAAGAAGAAGAGTTGAGCCACTACTTTCCAGAAATGCTAGAGCTTTTACCAAATTGCAAATTTGCACCATGCACCCACACTCACGAACCAGGGTGCGCAGTAAAACAAGGGGTAGAAAGTGGCCGAGTAACTGTAGAGAGATATCAATCCTACCTGAGCATGCTAGAAGAAGAAGATAAGTACAGGTAACGCAAAAAGCACTGAATGAACAAAAGAATCCTTAAGCTAGCTGGCCCTAGTATCTTAGCAAACATAACAGTACCACTTGTAGGAATTGTAGATCTTGCAATAGCAGGGCGCCTAGGCGATGCAGCCAGTATTGGGGGGATAGCTATAGCAACCATGCTTTTTGATTTGCTCTACTGGAATATGGGTTTTCTTAGAGTAGGCACCGGAGGATATGCAGCACAGGCCTATGGCCGAAGAGATTTCAAAGATGCATTTAGAGTTTTGGTTCAAGCACTAGGAACAGCTCTTGTAGCCGCCATGGTTATGTGGGCTATCCAATACCTCTATCTAGAAACAGCATTCTTAATTGTAGACTGCAGCGCCGAAACAGAAATACTAGCACGGAAATATTTTTTCATACGAATATGGGCAGCACCTGCCACCCTTTCTCTATTTGTTTTTAAAGGGTGGTTCATAGGAATGCAAAACACTATTAGCCCAATGGTTGTAGATGTCACAGTAAATATACTAAATCTTCTATTGAGTATTGGCTTTGCAATTGGGCTAAAAATGGGTATTTCGGGTATTGCATTGGGAACTGTAGTTGCACAATATGCAGGTATCACTCTTGCACTAATTTTAATGTATGCCTATTACAGAAAACTCTTCCACTACATACAAATAAAAGGGAATCTCAAACTTAGAGAGATGAAAAACTTCTTCGTTTTAAACGGGAATCTATTCCTTAGAAGTACCTCTCTTTTGTTGGTGTATGCTGGATTCACAAGCATAGCATCTAAATATGGCGATAACTTACTTGCTGTAAGCACTATTATGATGAAATTAATGCTTCTATACTCCTATTTTGTAGATGGCTTTGCCTATGCAGGAGAAGCTCTAACTGGTAGATTTGTAGGAGCAAAAGATATTGTTTCACTGAAAAAAGTGATAAGAGTGCTCTTTATATGGACAATAGCAATAGCCGCAATATCTACCTTGGCCTATGCTTTTGCCGGAGAGCCACTATTCCGCCTTATGACTAACAATAAAGAGGTAATAGAAGCAGCCTCGGCCTTTTTACCATGGCTACTTATTGTACCTCTTTTGAGTTGTATTGCATTTATTTTAGACGGAATCTTCATAGGAGCAACAGCCTCGGCAGCTATTAGAGATACAATGCTACTCTCGGCTGCATCCTTTTTTGTCTGCTACTATCTACTCCAAGGAATTATAGGAATTCAAGCACTATATGTTGGTTACATGGCACATCTAATTGTAAGAACCGTACTCATGTCTTTACGCATGAAAAAAGATGTCTTAAGCAGAGCAGAAAAGCCTGCTACTGCATAAAAATTAGTAACGTGCCGATACTGCGTCCCAGTCAATTATTCCCCATAAAGAAGATAGGTAATCTGCTCTGCGGTTTTGATAGTCTAGATAGTAGGCATGTTCCCATACATCAAAGGTTAGAATTGGTGTGTAACCTTTTGTGAGAGGAGTACCTGCATTGCTTTCTTTAAGAATTTGTAGTTTGCCCTCTTTGTCTTTTACCAACCATGCCCAGCCAGAACCAAATAGAGTTAGAGCTGCTGCATTGAACTCTTTTACAAAAGCGTCAAAAGAGCCCCACTCCTTATCTATTGCTAAAGCAAGCTTCCCTTTTGGAGCACCCCCACCACCTGGTTTAAAAGAGTAAAAATAGAAAGTATGATTCCATACCTGAGCTGCATTATTGAAAATTGCACCATCGGATTTAAGAATAATCTCTTCTAGAGACATCTGTTCAAAAGAGGTTCCCTTAATAAGGTTGTTAAGATTGTTAACATAGGCAAGATGGTGTTTGCCATGATGGAACTCTATAGTTCCCATACCTATTACTGGCTCAAGTGAATCATTTTTGTAAGGGAGTTCAGGCAGTTGAAAATTCATAATCGGTTCATTTAGATAAATAATTATTGCTATCTTTGAAGTAAGAACAAAAATGAGGGTATCTTACTTTCTATCGCTAAGATAAATATAATTTATGAATGATAGCATCATGGCAGCGAAAAGGCCTTTAATTCTAATCGCCGAAGATTTAGATAGTAACTTTTTGTTTCTAAAGATTGTGCTCTCAAAAAAGTACAACATTATTTGGGCTAAAGATGGTGCCCAAGCCCTACAGTTGTTTAAAGAACATGAGCCAAATCTTATACTTATGGATATAAAGATGCCTATTATGGACGGTCTAGAATCTACAAGAGCTATTCGTGCCATTTCTACAGACATTCCTATTATAGCACAAACTGCAAATGCTTTCGAAAGTGATCGCCAAAAAGCAGAGGAAGCGGGCTGCTCAAATGTTATTACCAAACCAATCAAAATTACTCGTCTTTTAGAGATGATTGAAATATATCTATCCAAATCATTACCTGGCCAAGAAGACGTAAAGCAGACTTTATTAAAGACTTTAAATAAGACAAAATGAATAGAGAGTTAAAGTATCTTAGGCTTTTATCGAAAAGCTTCCCTACTATTTCCGATGCTACTACAGAGATAATTAACCTAGAAGCAATCCTTAATCTTCCAAAAGGTACCGAGCATTTCTTGACCGATATCCACGGAGAGCACGAAGCTTTCCGCCATGTTTTAAAAAATGCATCGGGTGTTATTCGTAAAAAAGTAGAAGATATTTTTGGACATACACTTCGCGACCACGAAAAACGAGAATTATGTACTTTAATCTACTACCCCAAAGAGAAGATTGCTATAATTAACGAGAGAGAAGGAAAAGAGGTTGGAGATTGGTATAAAATGGTTTTGGTACAACTAATGAGAGTTTGTAGCAATGTTTCGTCAAAATATACTAGATCTAAAGTTAGAAAAGCTCTGCCAAAAGAGTTTTCATATATCATTCAAGAGCTACTGCATGAATCTTTGGCAGAACCTAATAAGCATGACTATATCTCTTCTATTATCTCTACAATAGTTACTACAGGCAGAGCAGAGCATTTTATAATTGCAATTTGCAATCTTATTCAGAGGCTCACAATAGACTCTTTGCATATTATAGGAGATATTTACGACAGGGGGCCAGGTGCACACACCATTATGGATACTCTATGCAATTATCACAGCGTTGATATCCAGTGGGGTAATCACGATTTAGTTTGGATGGGTGCCGCTTGTGGCAGCGAGGCTTGTATGGCAAATGTTGTTAGAGTATCGTTAAGATATGCCAATTTAGCCACGTTAGAAGAGGCCTATGGAATTAATTTAATGCCTTTGGCTACTTTTGCAATGGAGGTTTATGGCAACGACAGCTGTACTCTTTTCAAGCCAAAAGAGAATCAAGACGAGCCTGTTAAAAGCAAGCATGTAAGAATGATTTCTCAAATGCATAAGGCAATTTCAATTATTCAATTTAAACTTGAGGGAGCTCTAATAGATAGAAATAAAGAGTTCCAAATGGGCGATAGAAAATTGCTTCATCTTATTAATCAAGAAAAAGGCACTATCACTATTAGTGGCAAAGAGTATCCTCTTAAAGACACCAATTTCCCTACAATAGATCCTGCCAATCCATATAAGTTGACAGAAGAAGAGCAGGAGACTGTAAATTCTCTTACTCACTACTTCCTTAATAGTGAGAAGCTCGCTAAACACATGAAGTGTCTTTACAACAATGGCTCTTTATATCTTGCTAGAAACTCAAATTTACTTTACCACGCTTCTATGCCTCTTAATAAAGATGGATCGCTTAGAGAGGTACCAGTATTGGGAGAGAAACTTGTTGGAAAAAAACTGTTCGATAAAGTTGAGCAGGTAATTAGGGATGCATATTTTATTGAGAGAAAACAGCCTAATAAACATGCTTGTAAAGATTACATCTGGTATTTATGGTGCGGTCCCGATTCTCCTCAATTTGACAAAGCCAAAATGGCTACTTTTGAAAGATACTTTATTGCCGATAAAGAGACCCACAAAGAGGAGAAGGGCTATTATTTTAAATTAAGAGACAATAAAGAGATCTGTGAAATGATTCTAAAGGAATTTGGTATAACAGATAATCAATCTCATATTATTAATGGTCACGTTCCTGTGAAAACTGGAAAAGGTGAATCTCCTATAAAAGCTAATGGCAAGCTATTAGTTATAGATGGAGGCTACTCTAAAGCATATCAGCCTCAAACCGGCATAGCTGGTTATACTCTCATTTACAATTCCCATGGGCTCCAACTTATCCAGCATCAGCCTTTTGTAACTACAGAAAAAGCCATCCGCGATGGAGACGACATTATCTCTGAGACTACCGTTTTAGAATTTAGTAATAAGCGCAAATTGGTGAGAGATACCGATATAGGATTAGAGCTTGAGCATCAGATAGGAGATATAATTCAGTTAGTTTCGGCCTATAGAAACGGCACTATTAAAGAGAATAACTAAAGAAAGAAAACAACTTAACTAAAAACTTCAATAAAAAACCCGGCAATTAATTAATTGCCGGGTTTTTTTAATAGATATAATCAAATAAAGAGCTCTGCAATCATACATCTTGCCGATCCCCCGCCATTGTTCTCTATGGTAGAGATATTGGGGGCTATTATTTTACAATATTTTTCTAGCGATTCTATTTGTTCGGGCTCTAGCGATTCTTTTGCGGTTTGAGACATTACTAGTATTGGCTCTCCCGACTTACTAAGCACCTCAATCATATTACCAGCAAATTGTGCCATCTGCTCAAGTGATATTTCAATTACCTCTTTGTCACTCTCCTCGGCAAGCCCTATTAGGCTAGCCCTTTCGTCTAAATCCTTTATAGCATCTAAACATACCACCACAAATTTAGTACAAACACTCATCATTACATTTGTGTGATATATTGGGTTACCATCTTGGTCAAATGCATCAAAAAGGAGGTAGTCACAATCTAATTCGTCACAGAATTTTTCTAGGACCTCTTCATTTGTTCTTATTGAACGACATGCGTAGATAAGATTGTAGTCGCGGTCTGGCACCATACTACCGGTACCTTCTAAGAATTTATTCTCTTTTTCAAAATAGGTGAGATCTACTAACCTCTTCACATCACATTTCTCTTTTAAAAAATCCAATACAGCTGGTTTTCTTTCTAGCCTGCGATTTGGCGCAAACATAGGGTAAAGCACCAAAGTTCCACCTTGGTGAGTAGAGAACCAATTATTTGGAAATACAGAATCGGGAGTGTGAGGCTCTGGTGTATCTTCTATAACCACAACATGCACATCTTGAGCCTTTAATAGATTTACAAAGGCATCGAACTCTTCCATAGCATTTGCGGCAGCGTCTTGCTCAAAACCCTTTACCTGAAATGCATTATTGCCCGAAGTTTGCTCATTGAATCCAAACTTTACGGGTCTTATCATTACTATATTCGATGTAGATTGCATATTACTACTCTAAGGAACTAATAGAATCTTTTATAATCTCTATCGCTTTCATCAAATCTTCTTCGCTTATTACCAAAGGAGGGGCAAATCTAATTATGTGCTTATGAGTAGGTTTTGCCAATAGGCCATTCTCTGCCATCTTAACACATACATCCCATGCTTCTTTACCATTATGTGGTTTAACTACAATAGCATTCATAAGACCTTTACCTCTTACCAATTCAATAAAAGGAGAATCAAAAGCTATTAGTTCTCTACGGAAAATATCTCCTAAATATTCAGCTCTTTCTGCTAGTTTCTCGTTTTTAACAACATCTAATGCAGCCATTGCCACCTTACATGCTAGTGGGAAGCCTCCAAAAGTTGACCCGTGCTCGCCAGGTTTAATTGTTAGCATAATATGGTCGTCGGCAAGTACTGCCGAAACAGGAAGAACTCCTCCAGAGATTGCTTTTCCAAGAATTACTATATCTGGACGTATTCCTTCGTGATCGCAACATAAAAGCTTACCTGTACGTGCTATACCAGTTTGCACTTCGTCTGCAATAAATAACACATTATATTTTTTGCATAGATCAAAACACTTTTTAAGATACCCTTCGTCTGGAACAAAAACACCTGCCTCGCCCTGAATAGGCTCAAGCATTAAAGCAGCAATATGGCTAGCTTTTTCTTGTAAAACTTTCTCCAATGCATCTGCATCATTGTAAGGTATTCTTATTAAACCTGGAGTAAATGGACCATAACCAGAATAAGAATCGGGATCGGAAGAGAGAGAAACTATAGAGATAGTTCTACCATGAAAATTACCTTCACAACCAACAATTAGTGCCTGATTTTCTGGAATTCCTTTTTTAACATAGCCCCATTTTCTTGCCAATTTAAGCGCTGTTTCTACTGCCTCGGCGCCTGAGTTCATTGGAAGAACCTTGTCATAACCAAAATAATTATGAATATACTCTTCATAAGGACCTAAACAGTCATTAAAAAAAGCGCGAGAGGTTAGACACAATTTACTTGCTTGATCGGTTAAAGCCTTAACAATATGAGGGTGGCAATGCCCTTGATTAACTGCCGAGTATGCCGATAGAAAATCATAATATTTTTTACCATCTACATCCCATACAAAGGCACCGTCGCCACGTGCGAGGACAACCTCTAAAGGGTGATAATTGTGTGCTCCATAAACGTCTTCTTGGTTAATAAAAGCTTGTGCGGTCTTAGAAATTTTCATAGTATAAGTTTCATTTAATTTAGATTCGTGCAATTTAACAAAATTAACTCTTATTTTCTATATAAAATGTGGATAACTTGTTTGTAATTATAGAAAATTACCTTATCTTTGCAACCCGTTTTATATGACGAAAATAGTTAAAGTTAAGAACAACAACTAATTATGCCAACAATTCAACAGTTAGTTCGCAAGGGCCGAGAGGTAATCATAGAAAAGAGTAAATCTCGCGCACTTGACGGATGCCCACAAAAACGCGGAGTGTGTGTACGTGTGTACACTACAACTCCCAAAAAACCAAACTCAGCAATGAGAAAGGTAGCACGTGTTCGCCTCACAAATCAAAAAGAGGTAAACGCATACATACCAGGAGAAGGTCACAATCTTCAAGAACACTCAATTGTGCTTGTTCGTGGAGGTCGTGTTAAAGATCTTCCAGGTGTACGTTACCACATTCTTCGCGGAGCATTGGATACTGCAGGCGTAGAAGGACGCAAGCAGAGCCGTTCTCTATATGGTACTAAGAGACCTAAGAAAACAGCAGTAAAAAAGTAATAACAATTTCAATTCTTAATTAAATGAGAAAAACGAAGCCTAAAAAGAGAATTCTACTTCCCGACCCAAAATTTCACGACATTACAGTTACACAATTCGTGAACAATCTTATGCTTCAGGGAAAGAAGAGTATCGCCTATCGCATCTTCTATGATGCGCTCGAAATCATCGGCGAAAAGATGAAAGATTCTGAAAAGGCTCCTCTAGAAATTTGGAAAAAAGCACTTGAAAACATAACCCCTCAAGTAGAGGTTAAAAGCCGTAGAGTGGGTGGTGCAAACTTCCAAGTTCCAACAGAGGTGCGTCCGGAAAGGAAAACTTCAATCTCGATGAAAAATTTAGTTCTTTACGCACGCAAACGTTCTGGTCATACTATGGCCGATAAACTTGCCGCAGAGATTATGGCTGCATACAACAATGAAGGTGCAGCATACAAAAGAAAAGAAGATATGCACAGAATGGCAGAGGCTAACAAAGCATTTGCACATTTCCGTTTTTAAGCACCAAAGCACCACAAAGTAATAGATGGCAAGAGATTTAAAATACACAAGAAACATAGGCATCATGGCTCACATCGATGCTGGAAAAACTACTACTTCCGAGAGAATTCTGTTCTATACCGGTAAAAGTCACAAAATTGGAGAGGTACACGATGGTGCAGCTACAATGGACTGGATGGTTCAAGAACAAGAGAGGGGTATTACAATTACATCTGCGGCTACAACCGCATTTTGGAATTACGAAGGCCAACAGTATCAGATAAACCTTATTGATACTCCAGGTCACGTAGACTTTACAGTAGAGGTCGAGAGATCCCTTCGCGTATTAGACGGTACCGTTGCAACATTTTGCGCCGTTGGCCGTGTTCAGCCACAGTCCGAGACTGTTTGGCGCCAAGCCGATAAGTACCACGTACCTAAAATGGCTTATGTTAATAAAATGGACCGTACTGGAGCCGATTTTTACGCTGTTGTTAGAGACATCAACGAAAAACTTGGTGCAAATGCAGTTCCCATTGCACTTCCTATTGGAGCCGAAGAGAAGTTTGAAGGAATTATAGATTTAGTTTCTAGAAAAGCTTATTACTACGACCAAGATGACAAGTCTCTTATTAACTTTAAGATCAAAGAAATTCCAGAAAACATGGTTGCCGAGGCCGACGAATGGAGAGGCAAACTAATAGAATCTATAGCAGAATATAACGATACTATTCTAGAGAAATTTTTTGAAGATCCCACCTCAATTTCAAATGAAGAGATTATTGATGCATTAAGAAAAGCAACCATAGATATGGCTGTTGTTCCTGTATTATGCGGCTCATCATTTAAAAACAAAGGTGTTCAATATTTACTTGACGCAATTATGCGCTATCTCCCTTCTCCACTGGATATTGGTCATATCACTGGCACAAATCCCGATACCGAAGAAGAAGAGATTCGTAAGACAGACGTTAAAGAACCGTTTTGTGGTCTTGTATTCAAGATTGCTACAGACCCTTTTGTAGGTCGCTTAGCATATATCCGTGCATACTCAGGAAGGCTAGACGCTGGCTCCTACATCTTGAACACTCGTTCGGGAAGGAAAGAGAGAGTTGCTCGTCTTTACCAAATGCACTCGAGCAAACAAAACTCAATAGAGTTTGTAGAAGCAGGTGATATTTGTGCAGCTGTAGGTTTCAAAGATCTCCGCACAGGTGATACTGTATGCCTAGAATCTAAACCAATTATTTTAGAATCTATGTCTTTCCCAGATCCTGTTATTGGACTTGCAGTAGAGCCAAAAACTCAGAAAGATATTGACAAATTGGGAATGGCCCTTTCTAAGCTCTCAGAAGAAGATCCTACATTTACTGTTAAGACAGACCACGATACAGGTCAAACTATTATCAGTGGAATGGGAGAACTTCACCTAGAGATTATTGTAGACCGCCTTCGTAGGGAATTTGGTGTAGAGATTAACCAAGGTGCCCCACAAGTTAACTACAAAGAGGCTATCCGCTCAACTATTCAGCACCGCGAGGTTTTCAAAAAACAATCTGGTGGTCGTGGAAAATTTGCCGATATTATTATACAAGTAGGCCCTGCCGACGAAGGCATCACCGGGCTTCAATTTGTAGATGAGGTAAAAGGTGGAAATATACCTAAGGAGTTTATTCCTTCTGTAGAAAAAGGGTTTAAAGCAGCAATGTCTAATGGTGTACTTGCCGGATACGAGGTTACTTCACTAAAAGTAGTTCTCAAAGATGGTTCGTTCCACGCAGTAGACTCAGATGCACTCTCTTTTGAAATTTGCGCAAGACAAGCATTCCGTAAAGCATGCCCTAAAGCAAGCCCATACATTCAAGAGCCTATTATGTCTCTAGAAGTTGTTAGCCCAGAAGATTACGTAGGAGATGTTATTGGAGACCTTAACAAACGTCGTGGTCAAATTACCAACATGGACTCTAAAGGAAATGCAAGAATAGTTAAAGCAAAAGTTCCACTTGCAGAGCAATTTGGTTATGTTACCATTCTCCGTACACTTTCGTCGGGAAGGGCAACTAGCACCATGGAATTTTCACACTACTCAGAACTTCCGAACAGCCTTGCAAAAGAGGTTATCGAGAAAGCAGGAGGTAAGAATTTTGATAGCGATCTAGACGAATAAAAGAAAAAATAAAAAACATGAGCCAAAAAATAAGAATTAAGCTAAAATCTTACGATCATATGCTTGTAGACAAATCGGCAGACAAGATCGTTAAAACAGTAAAAGCTACCGGCGCTATTGTTAGTGGACCAATTCCACTTCCAACAGACAAGAAGATTTTCACTGTAAACCGCGCAACGTTTGTTAACAAAAAAGCACGTGAGCAGTTTGAACTGAACTCTTTCCGTCGCCTACTAGATATCTACAGCTCTACCCCAAAAACAGTTGATGCTTTAATGAAGCTTGAACTACCTAGCGGAGTAGAAGTAGAAATCAAAGTGTGATAGAACACAAGTTGAAATAAGCGCAGCCACGCTGCAAATTGAAATAATAGAACAATGTCTAATTAATAAACATAATTAGTTAGACATTTATTGAAATAAACTGCAAATAATTAGCCAACAACTAACCAAATTTTTGTTGACTTTAGAAGAATTTTACTACTTTTGCAGTCCGTTTCGGGCCCATAGCTCAGTTGGTTAGTAGCACCTGACTCATAATCAGGGGGTCACTGGTTC
>CAYIYT010000009.1:0-59580 GCA_964367735.1 uncultured Muribaculaceae bacterium | reverse complement strand
GCTTAAGATAAACTGCGATATAGAAATTTTAGTAGATAAAACTATAACACTTATTGATAAAAAGCTAGCAGATATAGTTTATTTTGACGCCTTCTCTCCAAATACTCAACCTCAATTATGGAGTATAGATATATTTAGAGGAGTATATCGCATAATGAGCGACAACTCTATTTTAGTTACATATTCGGCAAAAGGAGATGTAAAGAGAGCCCTAAGAGAAGCTGGTTTTAGTGTCACCAGAAAGCAAGGGCCTCCAGGCAAAAGACATATTACGGTTGCGACAAAAATAGTTAAAGAAGAGAGTTTCTAAATTATTTTTCTAGAAGCTCTATTCGGTACATTTTTGACCAATATTTACCAGTAAGATAGATGGCTCCATTAATTGGATTATAAGCAATTCCATTTAACACATCTGTTTTAGATGTTCTAAATTTTTGAGGTAATAAATTATTGCAATCTACTGTTGCTTTCACATTACCTGTTTTTGGGTCTATAATAATTATTGTATCGCTTCCATAAATATTAGCCCAAATATCGCCATTTATGTATTCCAGTTCATTAAGCTCCATTACTTTTTTCCCTTTTAAGGTAACCTCAATTTTAGATAATTCCCTAAATGTAGATGGATCGTGAAAGAAGAGAAATGAAGAACCATCGCTAGATATAAGATTGGTTCCGTCTGTTGTTAGCCCCCACCCTTCGCGGGCATTAAAAAGCTTCCCTACTTGCTTGAAGGTCTTAACATCATAGACGAAAACCTCTCTTTCCATCCATGTCAAAAGATAAATTCTTTCATTAAAAACAACAGCTCCCTCTGCAAAATATTTTTTGGGTAAATTAAAACTCCTAATTGCTGTTCCATTTTTAATATCTACTTCTCTGAAAAAAGATTCGCCATATTGACCTGAACTCTCGAACAACCTTCCCTTATGAAAGAAAAGACCTTGGGTATATGTGTTTATGTCATGGTTTAAAACTTCTGCTATTTTAACAGAATAGTCCTTCACAACTTGATTTTGAGCGTCGGAAACAATAATGCCTGAAAACATGGCAAAAAGAATAAAAATATATTTAAATGTAAGCTTAGACATTTTCACTAAAATAAAAATTAGCTCTTGTTCTTATATTTAATTGCAGAATTAACTAAAGCAACAAATAGTGGGTGTGGATTTTCTGGAGTACTCTTTAGTTCTGGATGAAATTGTACTCCTATGAAAAATGGGTGTTCTGGTATTTCAACTATCTCTACCAAACCTGTTTCAGGATTTCTCCCAGTTGCAACCAGCCCTGCTGAAGAAAGCATATCTACATATGTGTTATTCATCTCGTAACGATGCCTATGTCTCTCAGATATTTCTAATTTATCATACACTTTATGTGCCAATGAACCCTCATCTAACTTACAAGGATAGGCTCCTACCCTCATTGTACCTCCTTTAATAGTAAGAGATTTTTGATCTTCCATAAGATCAATTACAGGATTTTTTGCATTGGGTTTAATCTCTGTAGTCATAGCATCTTCAAGCTTTAAAATATTCCTTGAAAATTCTATTACTGCCATTTGCATGCCAAGACAAATACCTAAGAATGGGATCTTATTTTCTCTTGCAAATTTAACTGCTAAAATTTTACCTTCTATCCCTCTCTCTCCAAAACCAGGAGCTACAAGTATGCCGTCCATTTTTCCTAAAATTTCTTCTACAGTGGCTTCAGAAATATGCTCGCTGTGAATACTATGAACATTAACCTTGCACTCATTCTGCGCACCAGCATGTATAAAAGACTCTAAAATAGATTTATATGCATCTTGGAGCTCTACATATTTACCAACCATTGCAATATTTACCTCGTTAGTTGGATTGAATAATCTATTTAGAAAAGATTTCCATTTTGTCAATTCTGGTATATTATTTATTGCGGGGAGTTTAAATTTATTAAGAACAAGCTCGTCTAGCTTCTCCTTAACCATAAGCAAGGGAACTTCATATATGCTTTTTGCATCTATAGATTCTATTACAGCATTCAGCTTTACATTACAAAAGAGAGCTACTTTTTTTCTTATTTCGGAAGGTAAAGGATATTCTGTTCTACAAACGATAACATCTGGATGAACTCCGTTTTGTTGGAGCATTCGCACCGAGTGTTGAGTTGGTTTAGTTTTAAGCTCTTTGGCGGCTTTCAAATAAGGCACTAGAGTTAAGTGAATTACAAGACAGTCTTCGTCTTCCAATTCCCACTGTAGTTGCCTAACTGCCTCTACAAAAGGGAGAGATTCTATATCACCAACAGTACCTCCTAGCTCAGTAATTACAACGTCGTATTTACCCGATTTGCCGAGTAACAACATTCGTCTTTTTATCTCGTCTGTAATATGAGGAACAACCTGAACTGTCTTACCCAAATAGGCTCCTTGTCTCTCTTTATTGATTACGTCACGATATATTCTACCAGAAGTAACATTGTTTGCCTTACTTGTGTAGACATTCAAAAACCGCTCATAATGCCCTAAGTCTAAATCGGTTTCGGCACCATCTTCTGTTACATAGCACTCCCCATGCTCGTAGGGATTAAGTGTGCCTGGATCTACATTTATATAGGGATCGAACTTCTGTATTGTAACAGACAAGCCCCTAGCTTGGAGCAATTTTGCTAAGGAAGCAGAAATAATACCTTTTCCTAGGGAAGAGGTAACTCCTCCCAAAACAAATACATATTTGGTACTCATAAAATCTATTTTGGATTGTAATACTAGGGGTACAAAGATAGTATAAATGAATTAACTTTGCTTTTATTATGAATACATATACAGAAAAATTCAATGTCAAAAATTATGAGATAGATCATAATGGCTTTTTCAAACCCTTCTCCTTTTTGAATCATGCACAGGAGATGGCCAATATTCACGCACAATCGTTAGGCTTTGGATACGATAACTTAATCTCTTCTGGTGTTGTTTGGGTATTATCTCGTTTTCATATAAAATTTAATCGGCTACCTCAGTGGAAAGAGCAGCTTACTATGGAAACATGGCATAAAGGAAACGATAGATTATTTGGATTTAGAGATTATTCTGTTGTAGACAGCCAGGGAATAGAGATAGTAGAAGCTACTAGTTCTTGGCTTATAATAGATTACCATACCCGAAAACTCCAAAAAATAGAGAGTATTTTGGGAGATCAATTCAAAGGGCTTCATCAAAAAGATGCAATTAAAGAGCCAGCTGGTAAAATAATTATGCCATCAAAAATGATTCACTCGGGCAATAAGATTGTCTCAATTTCAGATATAGACATTAACCACCACACAAATAACGCCCGCTATCTTGAATGGGCGATGGACTCAATAGATCATAAAATCTCTAGTGAAATTAAAATAAAAGAATTGTGGATCACTTTCAACAACGAATCATTGCTAGGAGAAAGCATAGATTTATACTCGAATATTCAAGAGATTAGTAATCAAGAATTGGCTCAAAATATTTATGTAGAAGGGAAAAGAGATGGGAGCTCAATCTTTCAGGTAAAGATAATAACAGCCTAATTATTTTATAATCACCTTAGTTTCCTGCTTGTATTTTAAGCGAGTCTCCTTGTAGGCGATAGACAGTCCATTCATCCATTGGGAATGCTCCCATACTTTTATAAAAATCTATAGAAGGTTTGTTCCAATTAAGTACTACCCAATCGAAGCGGTCGCATTTTCTCTCTACAGCTATTGCTGCAAGCTCTTTAAAGAACGCTTTGCCATATCCCTTGCCTCTATGTTCTACACTTATAAATATATCTTCTAGATACAAACATGCTCTACCTTTAAATGTAGAAAAGTTGTGAAAAAAGAGAGAGAAACCTACAGGTATACCATCTTCTTCACCAATTAGAACCTCGGCCTGCTTCTTAACAAAAAGAGATTCATACAGTATCTCTGGAGTTGCTGTAACTTCACTAGTCAGTTTTTCGTATTTGGCAAGTTCACAAATAAAGTTAAATATGAGTTGGTTATCTGCTGGCTCTGCTTTTCTAATAATAAATGGCATAATTTGAATTGTTTAGTATAGAATATCAAAGGTTAAAATGAAGTGTTGAAATAGTAAATAAAAGTATGGGAATAGTATTTATGATATAGAGAAATACAAAACTAATAAAAATCAATTAATTTATATACTGTGCCAAACAGTAAGGCTATGAAATAAAAAAAGGAAAGCAAAATGTGCTTTCCTTTTTTTAGTAGCGGAGACAGGACTCGAACCTGTGACCTTCGGGTTATGAGCCCGACGAGCTACCAACTGCTCCACTCCGCGGTGTATTCCTACTTGTTGGTAATAGTTACTTTCGTAGTAGGGAGTGCAAAGATAATGCAATATTAACTACCCTCCAAATTTTATTTGTTAAGGCTTGTGAAAAAATTAATCAATTCGTCTATTGTTAAGCTCTGTTGCTCTCCTGAATTTAAATTTTTGAGGCTTACTGTTTTACTTAGAATCTCATTTTCACCAACAATTGCAATATATGGGATGGTACGTTTAGTAGCATAGTCAAATTGCTTTTTCAGCTTTGCTTCATTAGTATAAATCTCTGCTACTACCTTTGCTTTTCTTAATTTCATTAAAATTGGAATTATATATTCTTGTTCTTTCTCTCCAAAGTTTGCAAATAATAGTTGAGTGCCATCTTGTGCCTCTGCTGGAAATTTATTTAATGATAACAATACATCATATATACGATCGGCTCCAAAAGATATTCCAACGCCTGAAACATTTGGTAAGCCAAAAATGCCGGTAAGATCGTCATAACGTCCTCCTCCACATATACTACCCATTTGGGCATCTTTTGCTTTAACCTCAAAAATTGCTCCTGTATAGTAGTTTAAGCCTCGAGCCAATGAGAGATCTAGCTCCGTTCCTTGCTCTATGTTGGCAAGCTTAATATACCTAAAAAGAGTAGAAAGCTCTTCTAATCCTTGCAATCCAATTACAGAATTTTGCAAAATTGGGCGCATTGCTGCTAACTTCTCTTCTGTAGTGCCGGAAAGTTTTAGGATAGGCTCTATTGCCTCTATTGCGCTACTCTCTATTCCTCTAGATAACAATTCGTTTTTAACCTCAGCAAGCCCTATTTTATCAATTTTATCAATTGCAATAGTTATATCTATTAGCTTCTCTGGGTGACCAATTACCTCTGCTATACCCGAAAGTACTTTACGATTATTAATTTTTATAACAATATTTAAGTCTAATGAGCGAAATACAGCGTCTGTAATTTGAACTAATTCAAGTTCGTTTAAGAGGGAGTCGCTTCCAATAACATCTACGTCGCATTGGTAAAACTCTCTATATCTCCCTTTTTGTGGCCTATCGGCACGCCATACTGGTTGAATTTGATACCTTTTAAAAGGAAATACAAGTTCGTTTTGATGTTGAACTACAAAACGTGCAAATGGAACGGTAAGGTCATATCTCAACCCTTTTTCACAAACCTTTAACGATAACGAATTACTGTTTTCTAGCATATGGGGCTCTATTTTAGAAAAAGCATCTCCGGAGTTTAGTACTTTAAAAAGAAGTCTATCTCCCTCTTCGCCATATTTACCTAGCAGAGTGGTAAGATTTTCCATTGCTGGAGTCTCTATGGGCGAATAGCCATATAGTTTAAACACATTCCTAATTGTATTAAAAATATAGTCTCTTCGGGCCATTTCTACAGGGCCAAAATCTCTGGTTCCTTTAGGTATAGAAGGTTTTTGTGACATTACTATTTGGTTTTTATATAATTATCAATAGCTGCTGCAGCTTTTCTGCCAGCTCCCATAGCTAGAATAACTGTTGCAGCTCCAGAGACTACGTCTCCACCTGCAAATACACCTGCTCTTGTTGTTGCGCCATTTTCATCTGCAACTAGACAGTCTCTTTTTGTCGTATCTAATCCTGGGGTGGTGTTTGCAATAAGTGGGTTAGGCGAAGTGCCCAAAGACATTATTACAACATCGGTTTCTAAATCGAAATCCGATCCTTTAATTGGAATAGGAGATCTACGACCACTACTATCTGGCTCGCCAAGTTCCATTTGAATACAGGTAAGGCCTCTAACCCATCCTTTTTCATTTCCCAATACCATTATAGGAGCGGTAAGTAGTTTAAAAACAATGCCCTCTTCTTGAGCGTGATGCACCTCTTCTACTCTAGCTGGCAACTCTTTTTCTGTTCTTCTATAAACAATGGTTACCTGAGCTCCTAATCTTTGAGCTGTTCGGGCAGCATCCATTGCAACGTTACCTCCTCCAACAACAGCAACTCTCTTACCAACATAGATAGGAGTTTCGTATTCTGGATCGTATGCTCGCATTAAATTACTTCGGGTTAAAAATTCATTTGCCGAGACAACTCCGTTGAGGTTTTCTCCTGGGATTCCCATAAATTTAGGAAGTCCAGCACCTGAACCTACAAAAACTGCAACAAAACCCTCGTCGTCCATTAAAGAGTCTATGGTAACTGTTCTACCTACAATAACATTCGTTTCTATCTTAACTCCTAGAGCTTTTACGTTGTCAATTTCTGTTTTAACAACCACCTCTTTGGGTAATCTAAACTCAGGGATACCATATTGAAGCACTCCTCCTGGTTCATGTAAGGCCTCAAAAATTGTTACGTCGTAACCCAATTTTGCAAGATCGGTAGCACAGGCAAGCCCAGCTGGGCCACTACCAATGACAGCTACTTTATTACCGTTAGAAGGCTCTCTATCTGTAAATTTAACGTTGTTTTCGCGGCTCCAATCGGCCACATATCTCTCTAATTTACCTATTGCTACAGGCTCTTTTTTCACTCCAAGGATACAGGCTCCCTCACATTGAGATTCCTGAGGGCATACTCTGCCACATACAGCTGGTAAAGAGCTGTCGTAAGAGATAATTCTAGCAGCTTCTTCTATATTGCCTAGTTCTACTTGGTAAATAAAATTTGGTATCTGAATACTTACGGGGCAAGCGGTTACGCAAGTGGGGTTTTTACAAGCAAGACACCTTGATGCTTCTAACATAGCCTCTTGCAAATTATAACCATAACAAACTTCGCTAAAGTTTTTAACCCTCTCATTTGGGTCTTGCTCCCTAACTGGAACTCTTGGTATCTTATTTCTCATCTCCTAATCCAATTTTACATTTGTGATCGGCCTCTTGTTCAATGGTTTTATACATTCCTTGTCTTCTCATAGCTTCATCAAAATCTACCTTATAGGCGTCAAATTCTGGACCATCTACACAAGCAAACTTAACTTGGTCTCCAATAGAAACTCGGCAAGCCCCACACATACCTGTACCATCTACCATTAAAGTATTCAAACTTACTACAAGTGGCAAGTTATATGGTTTGGCTGTAAGTGTAACAAACTTCATCATTATCATTGGGCCAATCGCAACTGCTTGATCATATTTTTCTCCTTTGTCTAGTAACTCTTTAAGCATCTCTGTTACTAAGCCTTTCCTTCCATATGAGCCATCGTCTGTACAAATATAAACGTTGTCGCATACTTCTCCCATCTCCTTCTCAAAGATTACCATATCTTTGTTCTTTGCCCCAATAATAACATCTATTTTGGCACCCATAGAGTGTAGAAATTTTACCTGAGGATAGACCGGAGCTGTTCCTAAACCACCTGCAACAAATACAAATCTCATTGAAGATAATTTTTCACGAGACATATGTATAAACTCCGAAGGTTGCCCCAATGGACCTGCGAAATCTGTGAAATGATCTCCTTCTTCCATATGACAAATCATTCTGCTAGAAGCACCTACTACTTGAGTAACTATAGTTACAGTACCTTTTTCACTATCATAATCACAAATAGTCAAAGGGATTCTCTCTCCTTTTGAATGTACTCTAACAATTAAAAACTGACCTGGCTTTGCCGATTTCGCCATTCTAGGCGCAGCTACATCCATTAAAGCAATAGAAGGAGTCAGGAATTCTTTCCTTACAATTTTATACATAAATTTTACTGAAATTTAAAAAAAAAGCACTGCACCTATTATAGATGCAGTGCAAAGTTAAACAAAATTACTACCTCTCAAATTTGCAATCTATTATTTTTGAATTAGGGTTTAACTTAATTGTTTTGTTCTTTTACTGGAACTAGCTCTTTTGCAGGATAGCCAAGCTTATCTAGAGCTTTTATAAGGTTTTCTTTATTAGTTTTATCTGAATTAAAAAGAAACCAAATAGTCTGTTTTTCAAGATCTATCTTTAAGTCTTTAACTCCTTTTTCATAAGGGAGTTTTGCTTCTAATTTCTTTTGGCAACTAGGACAATCTATAGCAACAGAGAAAAGTACCTCTACATCTTTTGCATCTTTTTTGTTCTGTGCAAAAGTAGTTCCTGAAAAAAATGTCAATGCCAAGATTAATAGAGTTGAGATTAATTGAATAGTTTTCATTATTGTTATTATTTAGTTATTGTAAAAAAATATTTAAAATAAATTACTTCCATAAAGTAAACCTTAAACCTGCATAAACTTTAGTTCCCATTAAAGGGCCCCATATCATTGACGCATTAAAGTTTTCGCTATATGGATTTTGTGAATCCAAAATTGGATTCTCTTGTTTATAATTTGTGAGGTTTTCTGCTCCCACATAAACTTCAAGATCTCTGAATTTCTTGGTTACCTGCGCAAAAAGCATTGGATAAACTGGAGATTCACCTCCACCTGCAAAAGTTGGAATACGTGCAGGACCGTTTAGCTGTGCAGTAAAATCGAAGGTCCATTTATTCATTCTGGTAGCATACTGAATATTAAAGACACCTTTGTATCTGCTTGTCATTGGTTTCTCCACTAATCCTTGCCCTTTTAAGGTTACTTTAGCATCGGTATATCTCACAGTTGCAATCATTGTTAGCCTCTCTATTGGCTCTAAACTAAAATCTAGTTGATAGGTATTTGTGTAAGATTTACCGTCTAAATTATAGATAGAGATGGTAGATAAATCATACTCTTGATCTACTATGACCTGTTTATTGAAGTCAGATCTAAAATAATCGAAACTTAAAGAAGCATCCTCGAAGCCAAGAGGGAAGTAGCCTGTTAAATTGGCACCATATGTCCATGCATCTTCGATATCTAAGTCTCCCCAAGATTCAATTTTTCTGCCAGTTGAAAGAATACCCATATTATCGGGAATTACGTATGCCGAACGGTATCCTCTACCCCCTAAGGCTCTAAAAATCAAACGTGGATCGAATGCATATTTTAGATTAATTCTTGGAGCTGGTAACAAACCATGAATATTATTATAGTCTAATCTAAAGCCTGTTACTACCGATACTTTTTCTCCATTTGTATAAGTGTATTCTCCATAGGCTCCAATTGCGCCCTCGTTTCTACCAGGGAAAAAATCGGAATAATTTAATCTAAAATAATCTCTCAAATGCTCTTCAATTTTATCGGCATGGGCACTTAGTCCCAATGAGAATTTGTGATTTTCATCTATCTCATTTTGGAAAATTAGATTTGCAAACAATGAGTTTTGATTAGCATTATACTCTTTTAATCCAAAATAAGAATCGAGTTTATGATAGGCATAATCAAATACTGCCGCTATATTTTTTGAATTACTAGGGTCTAGTGGAAATCCTAATTTAAGATATCCATTAAAGCCATTGTTCTTAATATTAGAGCCCCAGCTCTCTGTATCTCTTTCGGAATTTTTTATAAAATCTATTTGACCTCCTAACCTCTCTTCACTAAGCGCTTTAAATCCGAAACGTACCTGTATACCATTTTCTGCCATATAGAGCCAACGGTTAGATATGTTAAATTGAAGAGATTTAGGTTCGTCACGAAATCCATCGTTATTCCCATCATGGTTGGCTGGGTCGCTAGAAACATGGCCTAATATAACAGTACTCCACTTATTATTTAATTGCAGTGACGAGGCAATATTTGCCTCTGTTCTGAGCGCACTACTTAAAAATAAATTTACAAACAGAGGCTGCTCGGCTGTAGGCTTTCTGTGTTCCATATTTATCTGTCCAGAGATAGCTTCCAATCCATTTATAACAGAAGAAGGGCCTTTGGCAATTTGAATACTCTCTAGCCATTGACCCGGTATATAAGAGAGTCCAAAAGGAGAGGCAATCCCCCTCATTACAGGTCTATTTTCATCTAACATTTGAGTATAGATACCCGATAGTCCAAGGAGACGAATTTGTCTTGCTCCAGTAATTGCATCGGAGTAACCCACTGTAACACTAGCAGAGTTTTCAAAGCTTTCGGCCAAATTACAACATGCCATTTTACACAAGCCTGCTGCAGTAATAACCTCGGTCTTTACAGAAGATAGTTTAGATATATAATTACCCTGTTGGCGCGTAACAACACGAGCAGCCTCTAATTCAGCTCCCTCTTTAATAATGAGTTCTGCTCTATTTTCGCCTTTAGAGAGAACCAAAGTATCTTGGGTATAACCTACAAAGGATGCTACTAGTGAAACTTGATCTTTATTCTTCCTATCAAAGGAAAAAAGACCTTTATCATTCGATTCAAATACTTTTTTCTCTTCGAGCCAATAGACCGATGCGTAGGGCATAGGCTCTACAGTACCATTTGGTTTTTGAACCTTAACCACACCGGTTACGGTTTGAGAATAGATATTGTTTGCCAAAATAATGGCAACAGTAATTAATAAGATTTTCTTTAGGGAATTCATATTTAGCTTTATAAGATTATAGAAAATTACAATAATAAAATTAAAGTAATATATCTATAGCCTCCATTGTGATAAAGCTGCAAGAATTTGATTAGTCTGAAGATAGACCGGTGGCCCATGTTTAAATTCTGAATACAAGGAACAATCTACAATCGCCTTAGGCGAGGAGTTCTCTGCAAATAGAGATGATAGAACAAGCTCTTGGCTAAAGGATAAATAGTTTTCAGAGTCTATCTCTGTAATATCATAATCTAAATCTAAATGATGGATCTCTGTAGAACAACAATTTTTAGAATGTTTTCCACTGCTGCAGCAGTTAGAATCACACGAGTTATGATCATGAATATCTGAACAAGATTTGTTACTGTTTATTATAAGAACATTCTTAGTTCCGTTATCACTACACTCATGCACACCAAATCCTATACTAGCAATCATATATGTTACTAGTATTAAAATAGAGAGTATCTGTTTTACAATTTTTTGCATGAGGCACAAATATAATAAATATTAGCTAAATTCTTAATCTTGGATAAAATTTTTATAGTTAAAAAAGAAGTAACCAATCATAATATATAGCTCATTACCTACTATTATAGAGGAATAAATTGCATCAATATTATAACTGATTTAAAAATGTGTTTTAAATAGATGTTTTAATGGATAAAGGATTCTTTTAAGTAATGAGGCATCTTCTGTAATAACCTGAGCAATACCGTGCATCTCCTCTCCAAAATCTAACTCTATAGAGTAAGTTGTTTTAAGACCATTAGAGAAATCTATTCCAACTATATAAGCTCTACTTTCACCAAAAGAAGCTGGTAACAAAGAGATTGAAGTTACATGAGATTCTACCATACCATATTCCATATATGGATAACTATCTAATTTAATATTAACCTTTTGCCCAAGCTTAACCTTTCCTGCTCCATTCAATGGCAAATATATTTTCCCAGATATTACTTTTTCATTCTCTGGCAATATTGTAAAGACAGCTTGGCCAGTTGTCACATTTTGATTCTCTTGCCAAAAGCTTGTAAAAGAGACAAGCCCGTTTACAGGAGCTACAAAAAGATTAAGTTGTTCCCAAGCGTCTAGTTGAGATACTAGCACTGAATGATTTGCCTCTATAGATCTTTTTAATCTACCTAAACTTTCTTGAGCATCTAATTCTAAATCTAAAATTGATTGGTTAATCTTTATTAAGCCAGCCCTAGATGAGTTGCACTCCTCTTTGGCGCTCTCTAACTGCTGAGACGAAAGCAAAATTGAACCATATGCTCTATCTAAATCTTGCTTAGAAATTGCTTTCTGCTCAAAAAGAACCTTCTCTCTATTATACAACTCTTGTGCAATTCTATATTGTTCTTCGGCTATCTGTTCCCTTCTTAGAGATATTTTCAATTGCTCTTCTTTGGTAGCACTCTCTTTCTTTACAGAACTTATCATCTTATTATGATAATTTAAAGAGATAAATGAGAGATACTCTCTATAGCTTTTTACAAATTGGCTATATGACTCCTGAATTTCTCCTAATTTAAGATTCTCTGGTAAATCATATTGAATATTGGGATAATCATTACAAATTTCTCTAGTTCTAAGATAATGTTCAAATAATGTAGGGTTTTCTAGTATCGCAATAACATCTCCCTCCTTTACAGCAGCACCATTGTCTATAATAATACTTTTAATCCTACCTGCTTTTTTAGCTATTAATTGAGCTGGTAGGTTTTGAGAAGTAATAACTACGGGTGCCGAGATTAAATCTGGATATTTAAAGAGCGATGCGCCTATAATTAAAAGCAACAATACCCCAAGCATAAGTATGCTACCAGATCTTACCATCCAACTAGGAGTTTTAGTAAGTACATCGTTCACCTCATCTGAACGAATTTCAAATTTTCGTTCGTTAGACATAAAGCTGGTTTTTTACAAGTTCGTAATAGATATTTGCGTTTGCCACCAACTCTTTATGCGTGCCCTGTTCTATTAGCATACCCTTATCGAGTACAACAATATTATCGGCATTTTTAACAGTGCTCAGGCGGTGTGCAACAACAACAACAGTTTTGCCTTTAAAAAACAGATCTAGATTCTGCATAATTTCTCTCTCATTTTTTGCATCAAGAGAATTGGTGGCTTCATCAAAAATTATAAATTCAGGATCTTTATAAACAGCTCTAGCTATTAATATCCTCTGTTTTTGACCTTGACTCAACCCAAGCCCCTCCTGCCCTATTTTGGTATTATAGGCCAGAGGTAGAGATTCTATAAATTCTTTAATTTGAGCAGTTTCTACTGCTTTTAGTAACTTCTCATTATCAACCTCTTCACTTGATGGAGCAATATTTCTAGCAATAGTATCTGAAAACAGGAAACCATCTTGCATAACAACACCACATCTCTCTCTCCATTTAGACATACTTATAGAGGATAGGGAGTGCCCCCCGTATGAAATATCTCCCGAAACTGGTTTGTAAAACCCAAGCAATAGTTTTATTAGAGTAGTTTTCCCACTCCCACTCATACCAACAATTGCGGTTATTTTACCACTGGGAATAGTGAGATTAATCTTTTTTAAAACAAAAGGAGAGCCTGCTCCCTCGTATCGGAACGAGAGGTTATCCAAATCGATTGGTTTGGATGGTGGTATGTCTAGAAGAAGTGTCTGGTTAGAGCTCTCCTCGTCTTGTTTTTCGTGTACCTCTGCTAGTCTCTCTAAGCTTATTTTCGCATCTTGAGAAGCCCGGATAAAACCTACTATATTAGATAAAGGAGCATTGAGCTGTCCTATAATATATTGAACAGAGAGCATCATACCTAATGTAAGTTCACCATTTATTACAGCCCCTGCTGCTAGCACAGTTATAAAAATATTTTTAAGCTGGTTAATTAAAGTACCACCTGCCTCTTGGTACTGGCCCAATGCAAGCCCCTTAATGTTCAGTTTAAATAGCTTTGCTTGAATATGCTCCCACTCCCATCTTTTTTGATTTTCACAAGAGTTGAGTTTGATCTCTTGCATTCCAGTAATTAACTGAATTATAGAACTTTGATTAGCTGCATTTTGTGTAAACGTACGATTATCTAGCTCCCTTCTCTTTTTCATAAAGAGAAAAACCCACGCAATATATAGTGCCGAAGCTAATACAAAGACTATAAAAATGAGCAAGTTGTAATACAACAACACAGCTCCAAAGATAATTATATTGACTGTAGAGAAAAGAACTGTAAGTGACTGGCCTGTAAGAAAACTTTGGATTCGTCTGTGATCTCCAATTCTTTGTAAAAGATCTCCAATTATCCTAGAATCAAAAAAACCTACTGGCAAACGCATAAGTTTACTTAGGAAATCTGAAATAAGAGATATGTTTATACGAGTACCAAGGTGCAACAAAATCCACCCTCTTATAAAATCTACAGAAGCTGCGCTTAGAGCTAGCATTAATTGAGCAATAAGAATAAGCCAAATAAAGCTTATATCTCTAGTGCCTATACCTATATCTACAATACTTTGAGTAAGAAAGGGGAATATAAGCTGGATTAAACTACCAGCTACCAATCCAACAATAAGTTGGATGATTAATTTTTTATGTGGTTTTATATAAGAGAACAGAAATTTAAATCCTTTATAATCGGTTAAGTCTTCTTCTGACTCATAAAATTTTGGTGTAGGTTCCAAGAAAAGAGCAATACCCCGCCCTTGACCACTCGAAACTGTACTAAACCATGATTTCTGAAATTCTTGAGCAGTTAACTTTACCATACCTGTAGCAGGGTCGGCAATAAACATCTTAGCTTTATTATCCTTTCCCTTAACTGCATAGAGAACTACAAAATGGTTTTGATTCCAGTGAACTATTGCTGGCAAAGTTGCCTTACATAGTTCTTCGAATGAAAGTCTTGCAGCAAGAGTCCTAAGACCTATACTCTCGGCTGCTTTACTTATCCCAAGAAGGTTAACTCCTAAACGCCCTTTCTCGCACCTCTCCCGCAAATTATCCATACTAAAATGCTTTCCATAGTGCATTGCAACCATTCGCAAAGCAGCAGGGCCACAATCTGTAGCATCTATTTGGGGGAAGTATTTAAAAGTTTTCAATTATATCGTTTTTATAAAGATCAATAGAATATTACAAATATAATAAAAACTATATTCACTGCAAATTAAAATACTCATTATGAGCAAGTTGTGAGCTTTTAAACTCAAATTCTATGAGGAATAAACTACGGTTTCTTTGGTTCTTCTTTAGGAGATTCCTCAACAATTATATAAAACACATTACCGTACTGGTCTGAAACTCTTGCAACCCTATCACCACCTATTACGTTAATCATCTCTTGGTCATTTAGTTTTTCAAATGTTGTTTCCATGGCTTAAAAATTTAATTGTTATTTTTGTTGTTGTTTTGCAATACAAATAAATTAATAATAATTAGTAAATTTGCACATAGAACGCTCATAGAATGCTCACAACTTACTCATAATGCTCAATCGCGCTTTAATATTTTCTACTACTGCAATACTATTTTTACTTGCTTTGCAGGCTGTTTGGCTATTTAAAATCATTGATAATGAGAAGAGTGAGTATAGAAAGCAGGTTGAAATAGCACTTCAGGAATCAATTAAAGCAGAGCTTAACAATAGGCTTCAAAGTTTTAATAAAAATACAAATTACAGAGTAGTTTTATCAAGCAATTATAAAAATGACAAAATCAATTCTTCAGATGTTCAAGAAATAAGTCTAACGGAGGGAACTCAAGGCGTAGCTAAAATTAGTTTAGAAGAGGTTTTACAAGAACTTTATAAGAAGGACAGTCCCCTTAACTTAGATACACTCTGCTCTTTTTTTTCAAAATCATTAGAATTAGCTGAAAAAGAAGCTAATTTTTTATTGACGTTTTCATCACCCGATACCGTAAAGAAAATTGAATACTCCAAAGAGAAAAAAGGAGTAAACTTCCTAAGCCCCTCTTTTGAGACAATAGTTCCAATTACAGCTTCTAAAGAGTTAACAATTACAGCAGAAATTTTTTATCCAAGATCTGTCTTTAAAGGCGATTTGCTTATACTTCTTATATTATCGCTAGTGGTAACTGTATTCATTCTCTTTAGTATTGTAATGCAAACTAGAATGCTATACAAGCAGGTCTCACTAGCAAAAGTTAAAGAAAACATTACTCATTTCTTTACACACGAATTAAGGTCGCCTCTGCAATCATCTATTAGCAACTTAGAGGTTGGAGAGATGGCACAAGGAGAGAAATCGCAATATTTTCTTTTAAAAGCAAAAGAGCAGCTCTACTTTTTGAACGAACTAATCGAAAGTATTTTAGACATAAATAAATTTGAGAAAAGACAAGCTACTCTTAACAAAACTCTATTTGATATAAATGAGGCAATAGAGCCCCATATAGCTAGGCACAATGTTAACTCTAAAAAGAGCGTTATCATTACTGTTGCCGTTGCTCTTGAGTCCCAATTAATTTATGCAGATAAGCTCCATATAACCAACGCCATTGGAAACCTTATAGACAATGCAGTAAAATATTCTAACGACCCTGTAGAGATTAAAGTCACTGTCAATAGTAATGCTAAATATTACAATATAGAAGTAGACGATAATGGCATTGGAATTCCGAAGGACGAACAAGCAAAAGTATTTGAAAAATTCTACAGAGTAAGTAAAAGAGAGCATTCTCAAAAAGGGAAAGGTTTTGGGCTGGGATTAAACTATGTAACATGGGTAGTTAAAGCTCATAAAGGAAAGATTGGGCTAGAAAGCGAAGTTGGAAAGGGGAGCAAATTTACTCTATCGCTAAAAAATGAAGAACATGGCACAGAAGATACTACTGGCAGATGACGAATTAAACTTTGGATATGCAATGTGCGAGTTCCTTAAAATGAATGGATACGATCTCACATTTGTAAATGATGGAAAATCTGCACTAGAACAATATCACATAATTCGCCCAGATCTATTACTGTTCGATGTGAACATGCCAGAGATAGATGGATTCCAATTAGCAAAACTGATAAGAGCAACAGATAAAAATATACCAATTATATTTATAACCTCTATTAGTGACGATAGTAGTGTTGTTAATGGATTCGAAATAGGATGTAGCGACTATCTAAAAAAACCATTCGGCCTTAGGGAGTTACTAATTAGAGTTCAAAAAAGCTTATTAGTTTCTGCAAAGAAAAGCGACCTATTTACCTTAGGTACAATAACCTACTCTCCCGAAGAGAGAACTTTATTTATGCAAGATAGTTCCACTACGGTTCTCTCTATGTTCGAAAATAAACTATTAGAGGTTTTGTGTAGGAACTTTAACCAAACATGTAAGAACTCCGATATCTTTGTACATGTATGGGAAGATAAAGATGTAGATCCTAAAAGAGCTTTAGAGGCTTTAACATCTAATCTTCGTAAAAAACTGAGCGAAACTACTCTTGTGATAGAGAGTGTGAGGGGGGTAGGTTATAGGTTAAAACAGGCAGAATAAAAACAATACCTATCAAAGAGAAGAGTAATCCTCCCATTGTGCCAACAGCAAAAGAGAACCAAAAGACCTCGTTTGGCCCATCGGTCAAAAATGGAACAAGCCCAAGTACAGTAGAGATAATTGTAAGTAGAATAGGAATTATTTTATGATTATATGCTTTGATATAATTTCTAATAGAAGATCTTTTCCCATGTTGGCTTCTACTAATAAGATTGTAGTGATTTAAGACATAAATTCCAGCATTTACAGAAATCCCACTAAGCATTATTAATGCAGCAATTCCTCCCTGGTCGAATCTAAAATTTGAAAAATAAAATGTTAGAAAGAGTCCTATAAAAGAGATAGGTATCAAAATAATAATAGTAAGTGGTTGTAGAAAACTCTCGAATAAAATAGCGCAAATAACGTAAATTATTGCAATAATTATTATTAGAAATAACAAAGTCTTTGAGATGCTAATATTACTTAACCCCCATTTATGAGTATCGGCTTTAAATCCTATTGGAAGCACCTCTCTGTTTAATCTAGCAATTTCTCTCTCTGAAACTCTATTAGCGAGTTCAAATGTGCCTATAAAATCATAAACCACATAGAGAACATACTGCTGATTAGTTTTAAAAATATCATTTCCTGTCCTACGCATCTCTATTTTTCCTATGTCAGAAAATTTAATCTTCCTGTTGCCAATATCTAAATATTCATTTTTTAAATTCCATATATCGAAGCTCTCCTTTTCATTAGAAATAACTTTAACTTGAATCTGATTATCCTGTCCCACTTTGTAGGTAGCTCCGCCAGCCGAAGCCAATTTTCTATTCAAAGCAAAGTAAACAGAAGCAGGGTCTATGTTGAGCTCTGCCATTTTAGCCCTATCAAAATCTATAAAATATTCATTTCTCCCATTATTCCCATCAAAACCCATATTACCAGCAACAAAAGCTTGTTTCACACGTTGGTTATTAGAGAGAGACTCTATTGAATTGAGCCCAAAATTATATAGTAAATCGTAATTATAGCCCGTTAGTAAAATACGGTAACCACCACCAATGCCCGATCCTATATTATTACTGAAATATTGGTCATCAATTCCTTGTACTCTCCAATTTGCTCCCCCAAAATCTTTTGCCTTAGAAATTATTTCGCTTTTTAGCATTAAAGGGAAACCACTCTTCTCTACCTCTTTCTTAAACTTAACAGTTATTGATGCATTGCTATACGAAGAGATATTTGTATAGAACATCTCAATTTGACTGAACTGAGTAAGATAGTTCTCCATATAGACAACTATCTCGTTAAGTTGCTCAATAGTACATCCATCTGGCATAGATGCCGTTATATAGAGCTCTGGCCTAGAAGGATCTCTGTAGAATCCCAAGCCAGAAGCGCTGTTTTTTTGAAATAACCGTAGTGATCCTCCAAATATAACTTCTATGTTTTTTTTGAGCTTATTTTGATAAAATGAGCTGCCAATGGTTTTATTATAGATTTTATCTAAACTAGTATCTTGATCCTGCATTTTAGAGGGTAGTAGATGTACCGGCAATCCAAAACCTAAAATTACAAGAACAACAAAAATCCATTTATGGTTACGTCCAAAATCTATATATCTCAAATAAAGATTATTGAATTTAACAACCCTTCTAGCTCCTTTTATACTTTGTGAATCGCTTACCCCCTTAATAGGAAATCTGTCTATTAAGGCAGGGATTAAGAGCAGAGCAATAGCTAAAGAAACAGCTAAATTAATAATTATAACCGCAGCAAATTCCAACAAGATACTCTTCTCTTGCTCGGGTAATAGAAAGACTACAGTAAGGGCACCAATAGTTGTTAGAAGAGCCGCAAGTATTGCAATAAAAGCCTTCAAATTTTTATAATAACCATAGTGAGCTATCATAATAATTGAGGTATCTATAACTATACCTAGAGAGACCGTTATGCCTGCAAGAGAATAAATATGAATCTCTAAATTAAAGAGATAATAAAAGATAAATGCAATAAAGATATTGGCTACCAGAGTAATAAAAATAATTGCTAAATATCTTAGACTACGGCTCACAGCATAGACAAATAAAAGTAAAATAATAACAGATAGAATAGTTCTTCTCAATATCTTATTGATCTCCTCTTTAATCTCGGTAGATTGATCGGAGACTATAAATGCCGAGAAGTCTTCGGGGAACTTCTCACTAAGCTCTTTCATCTTACTTTTAACAGCCTTAATAAGCTCTAAATTATTAACTCCTCTCTCTGGTTTTATAGATAAGTTTATAGTGTTGAGTCCATTTATTCTGCTAAACGAGGTTGGCATCTCTTCTTTGAGGGTTACCTTAGCAATATCTTTTACATGAATAACTTTACCACTAACATTTTTTACAGGAATATCCCCCAATGATTCCCCCGAAATATCTGTTTTAATAACAATAGCATTCCCATCTCTATTACCAAGAACTGCCTCTATCCCACTATTTGCACGAACTGCAGAAACAATATCTAATGGAGTAACATCTAGCCTTCCTATATATTCCGTATTATACTCAATGTCATAAACATAGGCAGTAGCTCCATTAAGATCTACACTGCTCAATCCAGGGATTAAAGACAACTCATTAACTATGTTGTCCTGCGCATATTTATCTATTTTAAGAGGAGAGAGTGCCGAGTTTATTGTATAGGTTAGAATAGCTCTAGCAGAGGTGCCAGAGAGATTGACTCCGTTTGCCGAAATTAGTGGATAAGATACATCCTTAGGAAGCTTAGGATAAATTCTTCTTATGAGTGAGGCCAGTTCAAACTTGACAATGTCTATATTTGTACTTGGCTTAAGAGATATATTAACAAAGCCCATATCCTTAGAAGAGAGAGAAGATATCTCTTCTATACCCGCTAAGGTAGAGATAATTCCCTCAATTTTAGATGTGACCTCGGCCTCTATTACCCTTGCCGAAGCTCCTTGCCAATTATAAGAAACAGATAGATTTTTCCCTTTTTCGGTAGGCTTATATTGAAGGCTAAGAAGTGGGGTCAATGCAGCTCCCACAATAACAAAAACAATAAAAATAAGAATAACTGAAAAGGATGGCAGCTTCATTATTTTCTCTCTTTATAAATATTATAATAGAAAAGGGGTATAAAAAACAAGCTTACAATGGTACCTACAAACATACCTCCAATTAAAGCAAGAGAAAGTGGGTACTGTAAATCCGACCCCATATCGCCTCTTACAAGAAATGGAGCTATAGCAAGAATAGTAGTTAAACTAGTCATAACTATTGGTTTTAACCTTCTAGAGCCAGCTGTCATTATAGATCTAAGCAGAGAGTAACCCTCTTTTCTAAGACGATTGATTGTATCTACCTTTAAAATTGAGTCATTTATTACAATTCCACTCATCACAACAATTCCTATCATAGACATTAGATTTAATCCCGATCCAAATAACCACAAAAACACCATTGCAGCAAAGATATCTACCAAAACTTCCGAAATAATTATAAGCGGCTGAATCAAAGATTCAAATTGTGCAGCAAGAATAAAAAATAACAATAAAAGTGCAACTGAAAGAATTATTACCAACTCTTTTATAAGATCTTGGTTAGCAAAATAACTTCCCGAATAAATAATATCAAAATTGTCATCTTCTTTTGCAAGAGCAGAGATATTTTTCATAACCTCCTTTATTGCTTTATCTTGTACTTGCAAGTTAAGGGGATAAAAATCGCCTTCCCGTCCAGAAATTATACTTTTAAAATCCCTTACTCTGCTCTCTTTAAGGAGCAAATTAAGAGGGATATCTATCCCCTCGGCTCCCTTTACTGTAAGAGTAGAGATATCGTTCGTAAAATAGGCCTCGTCTCCCATTGTAACTGGCACAGAGTAAGTCCCATGGCTTATAGAGAATAGATTGTTTTCTCTGGCAGCATTTTTAATAGCAGCATGAATTGTAGTATGGCTCACATTATACAAAGAGAGCATTTCTGCACGAGTAGTCAATAAAATTTGTTCTTGCCAAAGCACGGGTTCTATCTGTAAAAAAGGCATCTCTTTATAAAGCTTTTCCAAAAAAAGATTAAGCTTATCGGGATTGGGCGGCCTATTATCTTTACTAATAATTTTAGCCGTTAAATTATAGCTCTTATCAGAAAATATCATATTGAAGATATTATCTGCAAGAGAAAAATGGAATGTGGCCTCGGGATAATTCTGTAAAATAGACTCAGATATTATTTTCTCTATCTGTTCTAATTCCTTAGCATCTTTTGATTGAATGTACACTATTGCCTCTGAGGCACTCAACTCTGGTGTATGCGAGAGTATAAATTGCTGAGAAGCAATATAAGTGCTTCTGTGAGAGATCAAATTTGCAGCATCTTTTGAGACCTTCTCTACCCTAAAATCATTCTCTTGTACATTCAAGGGTAAGTTCCAGTCTATATAGAGTATAGAGTCGTCGTGAGTCACTACTGGGAGTTTCGATTTATCAATAACTTGGTATAATAAAAAAGTTGCTGGGATAATCAATATAAAAACAGCCCATACCAATTTCTGATGGCGGAACACCCATTTTAATCCCTTTTCATACAAAGCAACATAATCGAAAGGGCGAAGCTTAGAAAGAAACCTGTTTTGTACAGGGCCTCCCGTTTTCTTATAAAAGAGATAATAGTAAACTGGAATAACCAAGACTGCTACTAACAAAGAAGCGAAAAGGCCTATGGTTACTGCTATTGCCTGATCATAGAAAAGAGAACCAGCTATACCACTCAAAAAGATAAGAGGCAAAAACACCGAACAGGTAGTTAGCACAGAACTTAACATTGGTGCAAATACCTCGGTTACTCCTTTTACTACAGATTCCTTAAGACCGTAGCCTCTCTCCTTAAGCTGAGTAATATTGTCAATAACAATAATAGAGTTATCTACCATCATTCCTATTCCCAGAATAAGACCCGAGAGCGATATAATATTTATTGATATACCCACTACAAAGAAGAAAAGCAGAGAGACAATCAAAGAGAGTGGAATGGTAATAGTAATAAGAATGGGAGAGCGAAAATCCTGCATAAATAAGAAAATAACTAAGCAGGCCAAAAAAGCACCCAAAAGAATATTGTTCCTTAGGTTTTTAATTGAGTAGTCTAGTAATTTAGTTTGGTCTCTTGTAACTTTGAACTGTACCTGGGGGTAATCTTCATTGAAAATCTCTGTAAGCTCTTCTAAAGAAGCTTTTAAAGCAGCCATTTTAGCATCGGACTGTTTTATTACCGCCATACTCACAGCACTCTTTCCATCGGAACGAACCAACCCTTTCATTGCTCTAGGTTGTTCATTTACTGTTGCAAGTTCCTTGAACTTAAAAACTCGGCCATTTATATTAAGGTTTATCTCCTCAATATCTGCTTTTGTCCTAATCTCGGACATAAACCTAATGTCCCACTGGTAATGACCATCTTTGATAGTTATATTACCCAAAGATTGATTGTTACTATTTATAGCCCTAATAAGAACATCATCTGTAATACCCAGTGCAAGATTTTTATTTGAAAATGGAGTTATCAAAAGCTCGGGCAACATCAAACCGCTCACGTCAACTAGAGCCACCTCTGGCACCTGCTCTAGCCTCTTAGCAATAACATCAGATGCAAACCTACTTAGCTCCATAAACTTACTTACCTGGGTGCTCTCAATAGTCATATTAACGAAGAAAGATGGTATATCAGTAGCACTCGCCTTTATAACCTTTGGCCGTTCTATCTCTTTAGGCAAAAAGCTCATAGCCTTATCTATCTTCTCATTTACATCAATAAAAATAAAATGAATATCGGCTCCATGTTCAAACTCCATGAATATTACACCGGAGTTATTATTGGCTTTGGTTGTAAGCTCTTTAAGTGCCGAGACTTGTCTTAGTTGATTTTTAAGATTTTTAAGGATAGAGTTATCAATTTCCCTTGCCGAATAACCCGGCGCGCTCACCTGAACTGTAATTTGAGGTATGTCAATCTCTGGCATAAGCGATACCGGCAACATACCTACAGCAACAGCCCCAAGTACTATAATTGCGATAATAGACATAGTTACGGCTATAGGCCTCTCTATGAGTTTACCTATCATAATCTTTAGTTTTTAATCTCTACATTAGAACCGTCTGCCAAATTGAGGTTACCAGCAACAATAATAATATCACCTTCGTTTAAAGAGGCATTTTTATCTTTATTGGCAACTACCGAGTGAAATTGGGTGTTTGTCATCACTACATTTACATATGTCCACATAGCTTTACCAGTTTGTGGGTCTAATCTAAATAGTACATCAAAGTTATCTCTCATAACAACAGCACTCTTTGGAACTACTAGATGGCCATATAACAAGTTTTGAGCAATTACCTTTACATTCATACCCTCCATCAATTTGCCACTACTATTGCTTATTTTAGCCATAACTTTTATTTGTCCTTTATTGTCTACTACCGGATTTATCTGAGTAACCAACCCCGAATAAAAAATAGTTGGCTCGCTAAATGAAGATACCTGTACTGTATTACCAACCCCTATATAAGAGAGTTCAGACTCTAGTAATGAGAATTCAACCTCAAACATAGAGTCATCTATAAGAGTACAAAAAACACCCGAATTGGGCTCAAATACTCTCCCTTCAATATTTGCTATTTTACCCGAGAAAGGAGCTCTTAGAGTAGTGTTATCCAAATCTTCTTTTGATTGTCTCAAATCGTTTAAAGACTGATTATAGCCAGATTGTATCTTTATAACCCTTAGTAAATCTGCTGGGACAGTAGCTGTATCTCTCCCATATCCATATCCAATAAGTTTATCGGCAAAATCAAGATTAGCCTTTTCCATACGCTCTTTGGTTAGTAGAAGTTTTAATTCAGAAGATTTAGAGTCTAACTGAGCAACCTTTTGATCTATTTTAATATAGTTCCCATTTTTAACATATATTTCAGATATAATGCCTTGAGCTTTAAAAATAAGATCACTCTTTTTTACTGCCCTTAATTTTCCATTAGTTACTATTTGTCTATTAAAAGAGGTTTTTTTTAATATAATAGTATCTACAAGATTTTTCTGTGCAGTAAAATTTGTTTTTGCAGCATCTTCAACTCCAGCCTTATCTCCTTTTGGAGTACAAGAAAAGAGAATCACGGTCATTAATAAAAATAAAAAATATCTTATCATATCTTATTATGTTAATTATCTATAAGCGTATCAAAATTTGCAGTTACCTCTCTACCTTTAATATAGTCGTACAAGCTCAACTTCCTTATTGTAAAGTAATTTTGCCAATAGCTCCCTAAGTCACTAATATATCTAGAGGCAGAACTTCTCATCTCGTTTTGAGCTGTATTTAGTTCAAGTACAGTTATTGTTCCGTTTCTGAATCTTTCATTTGCAATGTTATATGAGAGTTTTGCAATAGAATCGGCTTGCATAGAAATATTGCACTGTCTGTTCAGTTTATTAAACTGCATCACTTTAATTAAAATGTTCTGCCTATACTCTGCTACTGATTGCTCTACCTGTGTTTTAACAACCTCTTCTCTAGATTGTGCTAGCTTAACCTTGCCTTTGCCCATTCCCCAATCAAGAATTGGGAGAGATAGACTTAAACCCAGAATTTCTTGATCCATGGGGCTTTTATACGCTCCAGAGAAAGTTTCTCCTCTTTGAGTTAATCCAAAGATTGCAAAAAAATTGGCTTGTAAACCATTGGTAGATTTAGCGCGAGCAACCTCTTGTTGGGCATTTAATAATGAAATTTCGTTACCAAGCATATATGCTGTGTTTTCAATAGAACGATTGTATACCTCTTGGTAATCTATCTGGATATCGGGGATATTTTCTGGAATAATAAGTGAAAGATCTACATTGTCGTTAAAACCAAGAAATGTTCTTAGATTGAGCATTCCCATCTCGTAAGCCAACTGCTTATCGCTAATATCTAACTGAGCATTCAAAAATCTATGATTTAAAGAGAGAACATCATTTTTAGTAATTGTACCTATCTCATACCTCTCTTGTGCTATTTTTAGAGAAAGCTCTGTAGATTCTAAGTTTTGTTGTGCCATCTCTAAGCTAATCCTAGCCGAAAGCACATTAAAAAAAAGAGCAGTGGCACTTATATTAATTTGCTCCATAGATTCTATGTAGCTCCTTTTAGCCCTTTCATAATATTTGGGTTCAATAATTTTATCCCACTTAAGTGCATTATAGGCCTTTATAGGTTGAGTGTAGTTAATTTTTACGGGTTGAGAATTAAATAGCACATTATCTATAGGAGAGAATTGGTCTAGGCGGTTAAGGCTAGTTATAAGCGATATTGTCCCTCCAGTAAAGGCAATATTTTGATCTATAGAAAGGGAGAGGCTATTAGTAAGATTATTGTTTGTAATATAATTGAACTCGCCTGTTTCGCTGTTCTGTAATGCCATTAAAGATCTATTATATTGCCCAAGAGAAGCATTTAAATTTAATGACGGTAATAGATTTGCCTTGAATGAGCGAAATTGCCAATAGTTTATAAGAAAACTATGCTTTGCAAGCATTGCAGCTTGTGACTGCTCTTTTGCCATTTCTGTAACCTCTTCTAAAGTCATAGTTAGTTTGTACTTCTGCTGAGAGTAGGATTTAGGAACATGAAACATAAAAGCAAGCAGGGTCATTAAAGATAATATAAGGGAAAATCTTAAACGAATAAAGCAATTACTATACATAATAATAAAATCTATTTCTTGGGTTTTACAATTACAACCACAGGGTTATCATTTTCGGGCATATCTTCAATATCAAAAGCATTGGTATAAGAAATAAGCTCTCCTGCGCTACCCATGTAGCTAGGCCAAAAAGGGAGACCACCTTTTAAATCTTCAACAAAGCCTTTCTTACCAGAAACTGTTCTGTTTAGCAATATAAGTTCACCAGTTTTCTTATTGAAAATTGCGTTTACACTAGCATCTACTTGAGGCATAAGAATACCATTCATGCTTTTAGAATTTGTCTCTATTTTTTCTGGAGCATTTATTCCAAAATTAAAAACTAAGAAAAGATAGTGATCTGTTTCGAAAAAAGGAGGAGTCATTTGAATAGACTTATTCTCTGCAGCAGGTGTAGAGGGGTCACTGTTTTCTTTATTCTCTTTGTACTTACCGTAGTTCAAATCATAGGCATCTTTAAAAACTCCATCTCTATTTACAGTAAAAATAGTGTCTTGCACATCAAACAAAAATCTTGTTTGATTGCCATATTTATGCAAGTATACATTTTTAATAAAAATTGAAATTGAAGCAATTTCACTGCCATTCATTGTAGTTTTTATACCCCCTTCTTGAGAAAACGACTTTTCATTAATAATATTTAATGAACTGTTTAAAACGAAAATATTATAATCTATATTCCCCGCCGATAAATCACTCATATTCATAGAGTGCGATGCTACAACCACATTACTGTCCATTAGTAAAAATGAAGAGAACCGCCTACCCTCTTCTGTAGGAAAAGTTCGTTTTTCAATAAAAACTCCATCGTTGTCATAAAAAAAGAGATCTCCAGAGCTGTCTAATATGTATACCCCTTTATTATTTGGAGCCGGTTTGAATGAAGAAATTCTGTTATACTCTTGAGGGCCTCTGCCAATACGGTCTATTGTAGTGAGGTATTTACCAGTATTATCAAATATTTTAATAACATTTTTATTATCTAGAACATAAATTTTTTTTGAATCATAAGCAATATCTCTAATGTTACCCAATATCGATTGTTCATTGGTTTCCAATGGTATATATAAAATATCAGTGGCATAATCGCTAAGGTTCAAAATAGTTCCACTACCTACAGCTTCTGCTACATTTATTTGATTGTTTGCTATACTATTTTCACTACCCCTATCACACGAAATTGTTAGGGTTAAGATAAAACATAGTATCAATAATGGAGAGATTTTTCTATTTTTCATATTTATTATAATTAAGTAATTGCTATAGATATTGCTGTAAATCTACTAATTTATTCTTATTATATAAGACATTACTTAACAATTATTTCTAATTTAAATAATAAAATAGTTGCTTTAGTTTGTCATTCAAACTAAAAGTATATAATATTGTTATATAAAATATTGTTACTGCACTTGATACTCTCTTATGTTGCAGAATCGTCCATTTTTTATAAATTTGTTTAATTATCCCTAATACTAAAATATAACAATGAAAAATTTTTTCAAAATTGTACTCGGTACATTAGTGGGCTCCCTATTAGCGCTTGTACTTGCATTCTTTATTTTGCTAGGCATTGTAGGGTCTATGGCCACTTTCTCTGAAACTACGCCGGTAGTTCCAAAATCTGCCGTTCTAAGTTTAGATTTCAATTCTGCAATAACAGAACAATCTACAGAAGATCCTTTTGCTTCTTTTAATCCTCTGCAAAGTGGTGCATCAAAAACACAAGGGCTACTTTCATTTATACAGACAATAGATAAAGCAGCAGAAGATCCAGCTATTAAGTTCATTTATATGAACGTAACTAATCTTAGTGCTGGAGTAACTCATATAGAAGAAGTTAAAGCTGCAATAGAGCGATTTCGCCTAAGTGGAAAAGCTGTAATTGCCTATGCCGATAACTATTCCCAAGCCTCCTACTATTTAGCAACCTCTGCCGATAAGGTTTATTTGAGCCCTACAGGAATGATGCCTCTAACTGGAGTTAGTATTAGTTCTATCTTTTTTAAAGATCTCTTAGATAAATTGGGCATTGAGGTACAACTTATCCGCCACGGTAAATTTAAAGCAGCAGCAGAACAATTCATAAGCAATAAAATGAGCGAAGAGAATCGCCAACAGTTACAAGCTTATGTAGATGCTGTTTGGAAAACTTGGTCTAGCCAAATATCAACAGCAAGAGGAATTTCAATTGAGAAAATCAATCAACTAACAGACGACCTCTCACTTGCTACAGCACAAAACGCTTTAGACGAAGGGCTTATAGATGGCCTTATGTATAAAGACAACATGATAGATACCCTTGTTAAACTATTTGGAGTAGAGAAAGAGAAAGATCTAAAGATGATCTCTAGTACCGCATATAGCAAAGCTATCTTTAAAATAGATTTTAAAGAGAAAAATAAAATTGCTATTATTTATGCCGATGGAGAAATTGTTATGGGTAAATCCAATAACAATATTGCATCTGACTCTTTCATAGATCATATTTCAAAAGTAAGAAAGGATAGCACTATTAAAGCAGTAGTTTTCCGTGTAAACTCACCAGGAGGCTCGGCACAAAGTTCAGATGTTATCGAACGCGAACTACAGCTACTAATGAAAGACAAACCTGTAGTAGTTAGTATGGGAGATTATGCAGCTTCGGGAGGTTATTGGATATCGGCCAAAGCAAATAAGATATATACTAACAACACAACTCTTACCGGCTCTATTGGAGTGTTTAGTATGATTCCTAACTTCCAAAAGACAATGACCAAACATTTATTATTAAATACCGAGGCTGTAAACTCTAATAAGCATAGCGACATTATGAGTGGCTACAGGGCACTAGATACACAAGAAGCTGAATTTATAAGAACTGCTATTGAGCAAATTTATACAGATTTCTTAGGGTTAGTTTCTGAAGGCCGAGGGATGACAACAGAGCAAGTAGACGAAATTGCCCAAGGTCGCGTATGGGCTGGGTCCGATGCTATAATAATTGGCTTAGCAGACGAACGCGGTGGTATTACAGAGGCCATTGCTTCGGCAGCAACTTTAGGGAACCTAGAGGGCTATCGTATTGTAGAATACCCTGTCAAGAAGAATATGATAGATCAATTGTTAGAGATATTAACCGAAACAAGCGTTGCCGCTAAAACTATTTCTAACCCATATATGATGTTAGAAAACACCTACGAAAAACTAAGAGAAGAGAGAGGCATCAAACATTTTGCCCGCCTTCCTTACAATATCTACTTTAACTAGTAATCTCTACTAGTGATAAAATAAAAGCCGGCATCAAATGATGTCGGCTTTTTATATTTTTGAACGCATAACAGAGATTAAACAAAAGCAATTTCCAAAATATTCTTTGAAGATGCCGTTACTTTATATCGCTCATCTATTCTGTAACCAATAATAGTTGCAATATCATCGCCTGACAAAAGAATTGGGACTTGAGTTTTGGCAATTTTATCAATCTTTAGATCTATCATAAAATCGCTAAGTTTTTTGAATCCTTGCATACCCAGTGGCATAAATTTATCACCATCTTTCCAACTTCTAAGTTTGATAGGAAATTGGAGCAAATCGGCATCCAAGTAAAGAACAGGCTCTGGCATAGAAACCCGCGTTTCTACAAGTTCAACATACGTGCTAGAAAAAAGGTCTCCCATAAGCGCAGTGTTTGTAGCTTGTTTTTTTTTGTATGAAAATCCTTTAGGTTTTGGATAAAGTGTTAACTCTATTGAATTGTTTAAAAACTCTAATCTAGTTCTCTCTCCAGGCGTAAGAAGCGGAATATCAATTTCATCTAATTTTTCTGGTAATAACGTACTAGATACTTCTAGCAATTCATTAGTAGAGACATTTAAAGCATTCGCAGAACTATTCCCAGCATTAGAGCCACCCTTAGAATAAAGCAGCAAAGAGTCTCTATCTTTTATAAGTAGATGGCTTTCGGAATGGAATTCTTTTCCAGATTGCCCTTTAAGGGATTCGTTTATTTGTGCAATTTGATCTGGATTAAAACCATAATCTCTTAAAATTTCGTAGAGCCAAAAATCTGGGCGGTTCTCTTTGAGCAATTTTTCTATAGATATTTTACTTGAAACAATATCGAAAAAATCGTTTTTTTTCTCAATCAAAAGATCTTGTAGAACATCTACAGCCGCCTCTACATTAGCCATGTCTCTCTCCACTGTTCTAAGGAAAGATTGATTGATCATCTCGAACTCTGGAAACACCAAATTTCTCAATCTATTTCTTGAGTAGTGACTTTGAGCATTGGTACTATCTTCTCTAAATGGAATATTTTCTTGTTTTACAAAATCTACTATCTCACTACGGGTAAGGCCTAATAAAGGTCTAATAATATAGCCATTCTTTTTTCTTATTCCTGTAAGCCCTTGTATACCTGTTCCCCTCAAAGTATTAATAAAAAAAGTCTCTACAGAATCGTTTAAATTATGTGCAATTGCCAAATATTCAAAAGAGTGCTCTTTCACAAGAGTTTCAAACCAGTTATATCTAAGATCACGCGCTGCCATCTGAGTAGAAATTCCCTTGTCAGAAGCATATTTAATTGTATCAAAAGTTGTACTATAACATTTTATCCCGTTACTATCTGCCCATTCATGTACTAAATTTTCATCGCCATCACTCTCCTCTCCTCTCAAAGAGAAATTCACAGTAGCTATTGCATAGTTACTGTAGAATACCCTAGAAAAAAGATGAGCCATACACATTGAATCTATTCCTCCACTCACAGCAAGCAAAATTGAAGGAGCAGTATTAGTAGATGAATTGATATGTTTAGAATCTATCAGCTCCAACAAAGACTCTTTAAATTTAGTAACCATAGCTTTAAATTTAGGACTGTTATTTTTTAAACTCTCCAAATGTATACGAGAAACCTACAGATAATATCTCTTTAAACTGTAATCTAGGTGCAGAGTTACCATCTTTATCGGCTATAAGAATGTCGTTATCATATATTAAATTGGTTCTAATGTTTACCGAAAAGTACTTATTTATTTTAGAATCAATAAATAAATCCCAGTAAACCTTTATGTTCTGGGGCTTTCCTAGGTAATCCGAGAAAAGGTTGAGTGTAGAATTTATATTTAGTTGCTTGCTAATTTGATGCTTATAAACTACCTTAAACTGCGCTCCTAGCTCAAGTTTTGTTGCTTGATCAATTTTATTACCATACCTTTTTCTTAATTCTTGCTTCTCCACTACTACCAAGTTCCCAGTTAATGGAGAAAAATTTAAAGAGAGTTGTTTTATTGGTTGGTAATCCATACCAATACCTAAAGAAAAATAGGCTGGAGCAAATGGGCCCGATAATAAAATTGGTTCTTTGTTTGCTGGATAAGAAAAGCCATTAGTCACTTGAGTTCGAAAGTTAAAGGAAGCTGCTGCAAAAAAATCATTGAAAGCTCTATATCCTAACTTGCTATCTAAAATTAATTTATCGTCACTTTTTTTATATCTATCTCCAAAAGAGTGGACAAAACCATAAGCAATTTGAAGACGGTTTTCCCAGAACATATCTTTCTTTACAGCGTAATTTCTGTAAATATTTACATTTGTATTAAGTGCAACATTATCATATCCTCCCGAAGCCCAATTTGTTAGAGACAATTGAGAGAATCCAACCTGGACCATGGTTCCGCCACTCCATTTACTAGGTACGGGCTCTGGCTCAATCGGTTCGGGAGTAGCCTTAGGTATTACAACTTTAGAGGCAATAAACAAACTAAGTTCTTGTCCAACACTTAGGTTATATGAGTTTGAGAGTTTAGATTCATTAATCTTCTTTTCTTGAGCAACCGAAGATATAGTAACAAATAATAATAAAATCAATAAACGCTTTTTGTACATACTATTAAAAATCAAATTAAAAATTATGCAATACATTATAATAATAAAATATCACTAAAAAATAAAAAACCTTTGCGCTAATACGCTCTTGCAAAAATAACTCTTTGGATAGATGGTTTGCCAGTGTATATACACTTGCCCTCTTTAGCATCTTTATTATCCAATGGAATACACCTTATTGTAGCTTTTGTCTCCTCTTTTATTTTCTCTTCGGTTTCTGCTGTTCCATCCCAATGACAAAGTAAAAAACCACCCTCTTCAATTTTCTCTTTAAAAACCTCGTAATCATCTACTTCAATAGTACTCTTCTCTCTAAATTCCAATGCTTTATTGTAGATATTCTCTTGAATTTCATCTAGTAAAGTTACAATATACTCCTCGAGGCCTTCTCTTTCACGGAACTCTTTAGTAAGAGTATCTCTTCTTGCAAGTTCTACAGTACCTTTTTCTAGATCTCTTGGGCCCATAGCTATTCTTACGGGCACACCCTTTAGTTCCCACTCGGCAAACTTAAATCCCGATCTTAGATTGTCCCTGTCGTCAATTTTTGAAGTAACGCCTAGTCCCTTAAGCTTTAATCTTATTTGATCCATTATTGCTAATACCTTTTGGTTCTCTTCTTCTGTTTTGTATATAGGTACCATCACTACATGAATAGGCGCCAATTTAGGAGGCAGAACCAGTCCGTTATTATCGCTGTGAGCCATTATTAAGGCACCCATAAGCCTTGTAGAAACTCCCCAAGAAGTTGCCCATACATATTCTAAACCACCCTCTTTGTTGGCAAATTGTACATCAAATGCTTTAGCAAAATTTTGTCCCAAGAAATGAGATGTTCCAGCCTGAAGTGCCTTTCCATCTTGCATAAGAGCTTCTATACAAAGAGTATCTACTGCTCCTGCAAATCTTTCACTCTCTGTCTTACGCCCTACTATTACTGGTAAAGCCATAAACTCTCTCGCAAATTGTTCGTATACATGAACCATTTTCTCTGTCTCTTCAATTGCTTCTTCCCTTGTAGCATGAGCAGTATGTCCCTCTTGCCATAAAAACTCGGCAGTCCTTAAAAAAAGACGAGTCCTCATCTCCCATCTTACAACATTGGCCCATTGGTTAATAAGCAATGGAAGATCTCTATATGATTTAATCCAATTTTTATATGTACTCCAAATGATAGTTTCTGAGGTAGGGCGTACAATAAGTTCCTCTTCAAGTTTTGCCGAGGGATCTACTACAACGCCTGGCCCGTCTGGGTTAGCCATAAGCCTATGGTGAGTTACAACAGCGCACTCTTTAGCAAAGCCGTCTACATGTTCGGCCTCTTTACTTAAAAATGATTTGGGAATAAAAAGGGGGAAATAAGCATTTTCATGCCCTGTCTCTTTAAACATTATATCTAGCTGAGCCTGCATTTTTTCCCAAATTGCATATCCATAAGGCTTAATAACCATACAACCTCTAACCGCCGAATTTTCTGCAAGATTGGCCTTAGTTACTAAATTGTTGTACCAAAGTGAATAATTTTCTTCTCTATTTACAATTTCTTTAGCCATTTTTTACCTATTTTTGTTAAATATATATAACTACTAAGATAAGACACAATCTTACGCCACCTATATTTTTGGTTTTGGAACGGTTTTTGTGTATTTTATCATTAAAGGTACAAAAGTACAAAATAATTTAAAACACAGGAGGTGCCAGATGAAAAACAGAACATTAATACTATTAGCTCTAGGAATCATCCTTAGCTCTTGTGCTACTACAAACAGATATGCATCTAATTCATTTGAAGACGCTATCTACCAAAAACCCGTTTCGGGAAATTACGTTGTAGTAAACACAAATGTAGATAAAGAATTGGAAGCTCTTAGGGGAAAAACTAAGGAATCCAATAGAATAATGATGGATGGTAGAGTTGTGGAAGCTGTCTATGCAAACGAACAAGGAATCGTAGAAATAGAGGCAAACTCAGAAACATCATACATTATTCTAGGCGAGGGAGAATCATTTGAAGAGAGACTTTCAAAATTTGATAGTCCCACTTATACCATTAACATAAACTACTCCGATTGGGGTATGTACAATCCTTGGTACGGCTATATGCCATACCGTTCATACGGTAATTATTACTGGAGACATCGCTGGTATTCTGCATGGAATCCATATAGTTTTAGTCCTTGGGGCTATTATGGTTATAATGATTGGTACAGCCCATATTACTACTCATATTACCCTGGTGCATGGGGTTGGCCTTACTATAGTCACTATAATAATCCTTGGAACAATTACTATGGCTGGGGAGGAGGATACCCATATTACGGTAACAATGGATTCGATAGTGGAAATAACAATAGGGACCGCTACTATGGCAGACGAGAGACCCCGAGAGAAAACAACATCAACTCAAACAGAGGAGTTACCTCTAGTGGGTCATATAATAGAAGAGATGTTCGTACCAATCAAATAAGAGGTAATACCACAAGTAGCAGTTCCAATGAGATAAACAAACGATATTCAGAAAGTATTTATCGTAGAGATAATAGAGATGGTAGAGTAGAGAGCTCAAGAGGAGATGTAAATAGAACTCAATCTTCATCTTCTAATCGCACTGGTAGTACTTATCAAAGAAATAACTCTTCTACCAACAGAACCGAAACCACTGGTAATGTTAATAGAACCTCTTCGGGTAACGTTAACAGAACAGGAACTCGCACCAATGTGAATAGAACCAACACAGAAACCAATGTTAATAGAACAGGAACTCAATCACAAACAATACGGAGTAACTCTACTGGAAACACAGTTAGATCTTCTACTAATAGAAATACGAACTCTACTTCAACAACATCTTCACAATATAGAAGACCAGTAGAAAGCAGTGTTCAAAGAAGTAATAACAGTTCTACAGTAAGAAGTTCCACTAACCAAAGAAACGAAAACAACTCGTCCACTTCTACCATCAGGACCTATTCTGAGCCTCCTACTAGATCAACTTCCAGTAGTAGCTCAAGCACTAGCAGCTCAAGTAGCAGCAGTTCAACAACTAGATCGAGAAGTAGTAATTCGGGTTATCGTAGGTAGTTTTAACTATATTTTAGATTCGGAATTATGAGAAAATACATATTAAGTTTATTAGTACTAGCAATTACGAGTACAGCAGGTGCTCAAGGAGCATTAGATGCATTAAGATTTTCACAACTAAGATATGAAGGTAGTGCAAGAACTATGGCAATGGGCAATGCTTTTACCTCTTTAGGTGGAGATTCCTATGCAATGAGTATAAACCCTGCATCATCTGCAATTTATAAATATTCTGAATTTACTATTACTCCATCTTTGACGGGAATAAATACACAGTCACAATATCTTGGTAATAATGAGCGTGAAAATTGGACTAGGTTTGGTGTTTCAAATGCAGGTCTTGTTTCGTCATTTAAAATTGGGAACAACCTATCGGCTCTCAAAAGCCTCTCTTTTGGTGTTGCAATAAATAGATTGAATAACTATTCTTCTCGTTCATACACATCTGGAATAAACAATGAGAATAGCTGGTTAGGAAGTTTGGCCGATGGTCTTTCTGGAGTTTTTAAAGGCGATCTTAATATATCAGATAATTATAATCCTTTTTTTGACTTTCCTGGAGCATCTTGGAAAGAGATCCTAGCCTGGAACTCAAATTTACTAGATCCACTTCCAGATTCAGACTACGATTACATGGGTGCTACCGAAAATATCGTTGGTAATAATATAACTTTTGCTGGCCCTATTAATCAGGCACTTTATAGAGAACGTAAAGGAAGCGTTTCTGAAGTTATTTTAAATATGGGAGCAAATATTTCCGATATATTTTTTATTGGAGCAAATGTTGGAATTCAAACATTGGAATACTCCGATTATCAAAAATATTCTGAATCGGCAATAAACCCTGCCTTTTTTGACTCTAAGTTCTCTTCGTTTTCACATGTATTCAGGCAAACCTCTAGCGGCGTAGGCCTAAATCTTAAAGCAGGTATTATTGTTACCCCTTTTGCTGGATTTAGATTTGGAGCAAGTGTTTCTACTCCTACATGGATATATCTGAAGGATAGTTGGGACGAAGGTATTGATGCACGTTATTCAGATGGTTACTCAAGTAAAATTCTATCTCCAATTGGAGAGTATGACTATAGAGTTAACTCCCCCTTTAGATGGAATTTAGGAGCATCGTACGTCATTGGTAAAATTGGAGTTATAAGTGTAGATTACGAAGGGACAGACTACTCATCTATCAAGATGCTATCGGATGGTGGCGATAAAAGAGCATTTCAAGATGCAAACAATGAAATAGCTAATGACTTTAGGTATGCTGGAACATTTAGAGCTGGTGCCGAGGTTCGCCCAACAAGTAACATGGCACTAAGAGCAGGATATACTAGGTATGGCAATCCAGAAAAGGATTATGGCTACGATACAGAGTATATCTCTGGTGGGGTTGGATTTTCTCTCTCTTCTGGAATGTTCTTAGATATGGCATTCCAAAAAAGAGTTTCCAATAAAGAGGGTTTCTCGCTTTACAATGACTACGGAAACAGCTTAGCTCCTATAGGAACTCTCAATATTTCTGGATGGAAGTTTCTAGCAACTCTTGGTTTTAGATTTTAAATAAATTCATAAGATTGTGGCCCTTCATTAAATAGAAGATCTACAATAGAGAGATTAGGAATAAAATTATGTTTATGGGCAAATACTTGATGGTATTTGCCTTTTTCATTCTCAGGCTTAAAGGGCGACTCTTTTTTAGGATGAATTTTATCTCTAAAATCACATGTCCCCGTAATTATTTCATACTCTTCTGTAAACTCAATTTCCTTAGGTAATTCTAAAAGCTCTAAAATTAAAGAGAATAATGCGACGTTGAACTCAAAAAGGCTCTCATATTTATTGTTATAAAAAGGAGAAAAATCGTCTTTGTAATAGTCGAAAAATGGGGAAGAACGGTAAGCCGAAACTAAAGCTCTCCAGTGTTGGATTTGCCAATTATTTGAATTGTCAATTTTTATTTCACGTATAGGAAGAGAGAGGCCTTTATCTCTCTCTATAGGGATATATAATGGCAAGAGGCCGTTGGCACTATATATGTGACAACGGCTTCTATAAGATTGTTTTTGATAATTCTCACACTGTTCTAGTCTCCACTGTTCACTTATTTTTATTGCTCTAAAATAGTCAATTGGAGGAAGATAGGCACAAGATAAAATTATGTTATTTAAATTACTCATCAATAGAGTCTACTACTCCCTTTATTATGCCCCGGCGAGTAGTTTTAATAAAATCTAGAATAACTCTTTTTTCTGGTGTTTCAGTAAAAGTCTCTTCTATCTTTGCACATGCATCGGTTGTATTTAACCCGCTATGATATATTACTTTATAGATCTCTTTTATTTGATCTATCAACTCATAAGAAAAACCACCGCGGCGAAGTCCAATTAAATTCACACCTCCAAAAGAGAGGGGTCTACGCCCCGCTACAATAAATGGGGGTACATCTTTTGCAAAAATAGAACCACCCGAAATCATAGAGTGGGCTCCAATTCTAGTAAACTGGTGAACTGCTGAGTGCCCTCCAACAATAGCGTACTCATCTACGTCTACTACACCTGCTAATGCAACATAACTTACAAGAACTACATTATCTGCAATATTACAATCATGTGCTACGTGTGAGTATGACATAAGCATACATCCATTGCCTACCTTTGTGGTACCTCTCCCACTTTTTAGAGTACCTCTATTAATAGTAACGTATTCTCTTATTATAACATCGTCTCCTATTTCTACAAAGGTTATTTCCCCAGCAAACTTATAGTCTTGTGGTTCACCACCTAGAACTGCGCCAGGATAAATTTTACAATTTTTCCCGATTTTCACATAGTCCATTATAGTTGTATGTGGCCCTATCCAAGTACCCTCTCCTATCTCTACATTTGCAGAGATGTATGAAAATGGCTCAATAGTAACATTTTTACCAATTTTAGCGTCGGGATGTATATATGATTGATTCATAAAATTATTTATTCTTAATTACCTGAGCCATTAAATCGGCTTCGCATGCAAGAGTATTTCCTACGTAAACCTCTCCTTTCATACAAACAATAGATCTTCTCAATGGAATAGTTATGCGAAGTTTAATAACAAGAACATCTCCAGGGACAACTTTACGCTTAAATTTTGCATTGTCAATTTTTGCAAAATAGGTAGAGTATCTTTCTGGCTCTTCTAAGTCCGATAAAATTAAAATTCCGCCTACTTGAGCCATTGCTTCTATAATAAGGACACCTGGCATAACCGGCTCTTCTGGGAAATGTCCAATAAAATAGCCTTCGTTTACACCTATGTTTTTTATCCCAACTACTGTATCTTTCTCCATTTGTATAATCCTGTCTACCATAAGAAATGGTGGACGGTGAGGGAGTAATTTTTTAATACCGTTAATATCTACAACCGGCACTGCATTAGGGTCGAATTGTGGAATTGTGTTTTCACTCTCTTTTGCCATTTTCATAATAATTTTTGCAATTTCTGAATTAATCTTGTGACCGGGACGATTTGCCACTACTTTTCCTTTAAATCTTATACCTGCCAAAGCTAAGTCTCCAATTAGGTCCAATAGTTTGTGCCGAGCACATTCATTATTGTATTTTAATTTTTCAATATTTAAATATCCTTTTTCTATGAAGTTCTTATTAAAGGGACCAAAAACCTCTTCTAATTTTTTTAGTTGCTCTCCCTCTACCCTCTCCTGTGCAATCACTATAGCATTGTCTAAATCTCCTCCTTTTATTAAATTATTATTAATTAGAGGTAATAAGTCATGTAAAAATACAAAAGTTCTGCTTGGTGCTATCTCATTTGAGTAATCTGTATCTGCGTCGAAAGTTGCAAATTGGGTTCCAATAATATCGGAATTAAAATCAATCATAAGATCAATAGAGAACTTGCTATCGGGAAAAATTGAGATTGAAGAAGCTGTTTGGCTATCTTTATAGTGAATTGGTTCTTTAAGCTCCAAGTATTTTCTAGGTTCATTTTGTAGCATCAAACCCTCTTTACCAATAGCTTTAACATACTCCATTGAACTTCCATCTAAAATAGGAACCTCCGGTCCATCAATTTCAACTAAAACATTATCTACCCCCAGTCCAAACAGTGCAGAGATTAAATGCTCTACAGTAGAAATAGAGACCTCGCCCTGCTTTAAAACAGTGCCTCTTTGAGTTCCTGCTATTTTAGAAGCTGTTGCATCAATTATAGGCTTCTCTATAAGATCTGTTCTACAAAATTTTACACCATGATTAACGGGAGCCGGCAAAAGCTTCATATTAACAGCAACACCAGAGTGTAATCCTTTACCGCTAAATGAATATATCTGCCTAATAGTCTGTTGATAGTCCAACATTGTTTGCTGTTAAATTTTCTTTAAGCAGCAAAGTTACAAAATTTCACTTATCTTTTATGCAACTTACGGAATATTGAGTAAGCTCTTAAGTATTCCTTAGCGTCCATAGCGGGGCTACCCAAAAGTGATTTGCCCTCCTCCTTTATAGAGGACATAATACCTGCCTGAGCTCCTATTGAAGTATTGTTAGCAATAGAGATATGCCCAGCAAGGCCTACCTGCCCACCAAACATACAGTTTTTACCAATTTTCACAGAACCTGAAATGCCAGTTTGAGCAGCAATAACAGTGTTTTCCCCAATTTCTGAATTGTGAGCTATTTGAATTAAATTATCTAATTTTACTCCTCTTCTAATAATAGTAGATCCTATTGAAGCTCTATCTATTGTTGTATTTGCTCCAATTTCACAATTATCTTCTATGATTACATTACCTGTCTGCTGAATTTTTTTATAGGATCCATCTGGAAGTGGTGCAAAACCAAATCCATCTGCTCCTATTACCGCATTGGAGTGAATTATGCAATTTTGTCCAATAACAGATTCAGAATAAATTTTCACACCCGAATATATAATTGTATTATCTCCTATTGTAACATTCTGGCCTACATAGGCAAGTGGATATATCTGACATCCTTTGCCAATCTTGGCACCTTTTTCAATAACAGCTCCTACGCCCACATAAGCCCCTTTACCAATCTTAGATCTCCATGAAATTGAAGCTCGGCAAGAGCGTCCCTTACGTCTAGAAGATTTTAATGAAGCAAAATAATCTAACATAGAAGCAACTGCCCCATAAACATCATCAACTTTTATTAATGTGCAAGAGACTTGCGACGAGGGTTCAAAAGATTTATTTATTAAAATTATACTAGCCTTGGTAGTATAAAAAAAGTGTTCGTATTTAGGGTTGCCATAAAAAGCCAATGTCCCAGTTTTTGCAGATTCTATCCTAGCAAAGGAACTAATTTTAATTTCGGGATCCCCCACAAGTTCTCCGTTTAAATGCTCCGCTATCTGTTTTGCAGTAATTTCCATCTCTTATTTATTTAAATTGGCAACACAAAGAAAATATTTCTTTGTGACTTGAGAAAAAGCACGAGCCGATAACATGTCTGAAATCTCATACACATCTTGCACTTCTCCTGTTTTTGAAATTATCATGATCTCGCCCTCTTTAGAGTCGTAGCCACGATTATTAACTTCACCCATTGTCACAAAATAATTTGGGTCTATTTTTGAAACCTCTCCAAAATGGAGTTTCGCCTCTTTTATCTTACTATTATATAACTCTATATCTGGCACATTGTCATAAAAAGTCAACTTAGGCAATTTTCTCTCTGTAAGCATTTTGCAAAGGGTAGCAAGAGTAATATCTGAACAGAATTGCCATTGTTTTATTGCAGACATAATATCGGTATCGTCCAATCTTGTAAACATTTCTAGCACTTCCTTTTGAGCAAATGTTTCGGGAGTGAATTTCCTTTCCAAAAAATATCTAATAGCAGGTGACCCATCTAATACTACTCCTTCTGTAGAGAGAAAGCGTGCTCTGCTAAGAATACTTATAAGTAATTGTTCTGCAGCTACCACAGTTTTATGAAGATAGACCTGCCAATACATTAACCTTCTTGAAATAAGAAATTTTTCAATAGAATAAATTCCTTTCTCTTCTACAACAAGGGTGTTATTGTGAACAGATATCATCTTAATAATTCTATCTAGTCCAATCATACCCTCGGCTACACCAGAAAAAAAACTATCTCTTTTTAAATAATCTAATCTATCTGTATCTAACTGTCCAGAAACAAGTTGATGTAAAAATAATTTTGTATACTTTCCTTCAAAAATAGAAATAGCCATCTCTAATTCTCCACCAAACTCTTCATTCATCTTACTCATAAGAGCCAATGAAATTTCTTCATGAGAAACACCAGCAATTATATTATTTTCTAGTGCATGACTAAAAGGTCCATGACCAATGTCATGTAAAAGCATAGCTGCAGCTGCTGCCTCCTCTTCTTTATCTGTAATTTCAACTCCTTTAAATCTAAGTACTGCAATTGCCTCCCTCATTAGATGCATTGCTCCCAAAGCATGTGAAAGCCTAGAGTGAACAGCACCCGGATATACTAAGTTAGTAAATCCTAACTGTTTAATATCTCTTAACCTTTGGAACCAAGGGTGCTCTACTATCTTCAAAACAATCCCAAAAGGGATGTTTATAAACCCGTGAACCGGATCGTTTATGATTTTAAAATCTTTTATCATAATGTAAAGTTACAATTTTTTAATTTTTTTTGCACTGTTTTAAAAATAATGGTATATTTGCGGCGGTTAGAACATCAGAGAGATAAGGGGACACAGATGTCCCCTTATTTATTAAATTTATTTAACATGATACTAAAAGAGAAAATAGTCGATCTCATATCGGATTATCTTATTAAAGAATCTCTTTTTCTGGTAGATACCGAGATTAGTAAAGAGAACGACATAACTATAACTGTTGAGTCGTTAGATAATGTGAATATTAAGAACTGTGCCGACATTAGTAAAATTGTAGAACAAGGCTTCGATAGAGAAGAAGAAGATTATTCTCTCACAGTTACCTCAGCCGGTTTGAACATGCCTTTTAAGGTTCTAAAGCAGTACGAAAAATTTTTAGGAGAAGAGGTAGAGATTTTACTAAAAAAAGGAAAAAAAATTATAGCTGTTCTAAAAGCAGCGAATATAGATCAAATAGAAATTTCTCGTTTTGTAATGGAGAAGATAGAAGGGAAGAAAAGACCCCAAAAAACGGAGATAACAGAGACTTATAACTTGAGCGATATTAAAAGCACAAGACCGTTTATAAAATTTAAATAATATTTAAAGAAATTTACCTAAATATATGGAAGGGTTAAATTTAATCAGCACTTTTGCTGAGTTCAAAGAACTAAAGAGCATAGACCGCCCTACAATGATGAGTGTTTTGGAAGACGTTTTCCGAAGTCAACTTATAAAAATGTACGGCACTGCAGACAACTTTGATATAATAATAAACATAGACAAAGGCGACTTTGAAATTTGGAGAAACAGAGAGGTTGTAGAGGCAGTAGAAGATCCTAATACCCAGATATCCATAAACGAGGTATCAAAACTGGACGATTCTTACGAGATTGGAGAAGAATTCGTAGAAGAGGTTAAGCTTTCAAGTTTTGGAAGAAGAGGTATTCTAAATCTTAGACAAAATTTGTCTGGACGAATAATGGATATTGAAAAAGCTAACCTTTACAATAAGTACAAGGAGAAGATTGGAGATATCGTTGTTGGAGAAGTTTATCAAGTATGGAAAAAAGAGGTATTAGTTTTGGACGAAGACGAAAACGAACTTATTCTTCCTAAAACAGAGCAAATCCCAAATGACTTCTTCAAAAAAGGAGATACTGTTAGAGCAATAGTCTCTTCTATAGAGATGAGGAACAATAATCCTATTATTACTCTATCTAGAACATCTTCGGTATTTTTGGAAAGACTCTTTGAACAAGAGGTCCCAGAAATTTTTGATGGTTTAATCACCATTAAAAAGATTGTAAGGATACCTGGAGAAAGAGCCAAAGTTGCGGTAGAATCATACGATGAAAGGATTGATCCTGTTGGAGCTTGTGTAGGTGTGAAGGGCTCTAGAATTCATGGAATTGTAAGAGAACTTCGCAACGAGAACATAGACATAATTAACTGGACTTCAAATATGCAGCTTCTAATTCAAAGAGCTCTGAGCCCTGCTAAAATTGTCTCTGTTAAAATTAACGAAGAAGAGAAAAGAGTTGGAGTATATCTTAAACCTGGAGATGTTTCACTTGCTATAGGTAAAGGTGGCAGCAATATTAAGCTAGCCGGGTTACTAATAGAGATGGAGATTGATGTTTTCAGAGATATAGAAGAGGAAGAGGAAGATGTTCTCTTAACTGAGTTTAGTGACGAAATAGACGAATGGGTTTTACAATCTCTTCGCACTATTGGTTGTGATACTGCTAAAAGTGTTTTGGCCCTTCCTGTATCTGAAATAGTACGCAGAGCAGATCTTGAAGAAGAGACAGTATTAGAAATTCAAAGAATTCTTAAAGAAGAGTTCGAATAGCATTATTAAAAATGGGAGGAAAAATATGACAATAAACGAAAGTGTAAGAGTAGGGAAGATACTTAAGGAATTTAACATTGGTTTGGGGACTCTTGTAGATTTTCTTAAAAGCAAAAAAATAGATATTGAATCGTCTCCTGGTACTAAAATAAATCCAGAAGCATATGATTTAGTTAAAAAAGAGTTTGGTAAGGATCAGATTCTAAAAGATCAATCTAAAAAAATTGCTATTAAGGTTAAGGAAATTACCGAAAAAGCCGAGAATGAAAAAGCGGAAGATATTGAAGATGACATCCCTGTTAAAGAGGTGTTCATTAAAACTACTATTGTTGAACCTCCTACACCAAAAATTATTGGTAAAATAGATCTAGACAAAATCAATAAACCAGTAAAACCGGCCCCCCAGCCCGAAGCTTTAAAAGTTGTTGAGTCAGCCCCACAAAAAGAACCTGTTTCCACTCCCGAGACAGTTCAAGAACATAAGATGGAGCCTACTCCAACACCTATAAAAGTTGAATCAGATACTACTCCTAAAGAAAAACCAAATACTCCTATAGAAGTTCCTATTGTTGTTTCTCCTATAGAGAAACCATCTGAAACTCCAATAGTAGTTCCCGCACATAAAGAAACTGCGCTAACACCGGCTAACAAGCCAATTATCATAGAAGAAAAACCGACAGTTGCCCCATATAGCGATTCAGTTAGAACTCCAGAAAAAAATAATCAACCACAAACATCTACCACTCTGCAAAAAGATTTAAACAACAAAAGCGGTCAGGTTAAAACAAATGACAAGCCGCACAGTAAAAAGGTTTTGCCTAAAAAAGAGCTTCCAAAACAAAAAGAAGAAAAAGTTAAGGAAGAGGTTATAGCACCTGTTATAGAACACATAGAAACTAAGGTGGAACGCCTAGCAGGTCCTGTAATTAGCGGCACTATAGATCTTTCTCAATTCGAAAAGAAAAAGCCAGAGCCGAGAACAACTCCAAAAGATGGCCATAGAGGCAAACGAGAGAGAATTAGAAAACCTCATAAAGAGAAAGTAGATGTTACTAAAGAAGCCAAAGGTGCTCCTTTTAAACCTGGTGATAAAGCAAACGTAAATACAAACGCTAAAAACAAGAAAAAAGATAATAGGGCACCTGTAAATAAAGATAAATTTAGGCCTGTAAGAAAAGAGGTAGACGAAGATGCTGTTCAAAAGCAAATTAAAGAGACTTATCTTCGTATGGTAGAGGGGAAAAGCAAATCAAAAGGAGGTTCTAGGTACCGTAGAGATAAGAGAGATCAAGCTTCTCAGAAAATTCAAGAAGAGCATGAAATGGAGCAAATCTCTAGTACCATCCTTAAGGTAACAGAGTTTGTTACCGTAAATGATCTTGCAATAATGATGGATGTTGTAGTTATTAAGGTAATTGAAGCATGCATGAATTTGGGTCTAATGGTATCTATAAACCAGAGATTAGATGCAGAAGCCATGGTTCTGGTTGCCGAAGAGTTTGGATTTAAAGTAGAGTTTGTAACTGCCGATATTCAAGACGCAATAGACGACGAAGAGGAAGATAGTCCAGAAGATATGGTAAGTAGGCCACCTATTGTTACTGTTATGGGTCACGTAGACCACGGTAAAACATCTTTGCTAGATTATGTTCGTAAAGCAAACGTAATTGCCGGAGAAGCAGGTGGAATCACACAACATATTGGTGCATACAATTTAAAAATTGCAAGTGGAGAGAGAATTACTTTTCTTGACACACCTGGTCACGAGGCTTTTACAGCCATGCGTGCACGTGGTGCAAAAGTAACAGATATAGCAATTATTATTATTGCAGCAGACGACGCCGTTATGCCTCAAACTAAAGAGGCTATTAATCATGCTCAAGCTGCAGGAGTTCCAATGGTATTTGCCATAAATAAAATGGATAAAGCGGGAGCAAATAGCGAAAGGATTAAAGAGCAACTCGCTGGAATGAATCTTCTTGTAGAAGATTGGGGAGGTAAATTCCAATGTCAAGAGATCTCTGCAAAACAAGGATTAAACGTAGATAAATTACTTGAAAAGGTTCTTCTCGAATCTGAACTATTAGATTTAAAAGCAAATCCAAAAAGAAGAGCTAGAGGTACAATAATAGAATCTTCACTAGATAAGGGTAGAGGCTATGTTGCAACAGTTTTAGTTCAAACAGGCACTTTACATATAGGTGATATTATCCTAAGTGGAAGTAACACTGGTAGAATTAAAGCCATGTTTAACGAGAGAGGGCAAAAGATTGAATCTGCAGGTCCTTCAAGTCCAGTTTCTATATTAGGTCTAAATGGTGCTCCAGCAGCAGGTGAGCTCTTTAATGTAATTGAAGATGAAAAAGAGGCTAGAGATTTAGCAAATAAGAGAGAGCAGCTAATTAGGATTCAAGGATTAAAAACTCAAAAACATATTACTCTAGAAGAGATTGGACGCCGTATAGCAATTGGAAACTTCCAAGAATTGAATGTAATTGTAAAAGGTGACGTAGACGGCTCTATTGAGGCTCTTTCAGATTCACTTATACAGCTATCTAACGAAGAGATTCATGTAAATGTAATTCATAAAGCTGTAGGAGCTATTTCGGAATCAGACGTTCTTCTAGCAGCAGCATCAAATGCAATCATCATTGGTTTCCAAGTTCGTCCTTCAGTAAATTCTAGAAAACTTGCAGAGAAAGAGGAGATAGAAATTCGTCTATACTCTGTGATTTATGATGCAATTAATGAGGTAAAAGATGGTATCGAAGGAATGCTTGCTCCAGAGAAAAAAGAAGAGGTAACAGCAACTGCAGAGGTACGTGAGATATTTAGAGTCTCTAAAGTAGGTACAATTGCAGGTTGTATGGTTAAAGAGGGTAAACTTAATAGAAATGCTAAAGTACGGATGATACGTGATGGTATAGTAGTTTACACAGGAGGCCTAGGATCTCTAAAAAGATTTAAAGACGATGTTAAAGAAGTAGCTACAGGTTATGACTGCGGTTTAAATATTGATGGATTCAACGATATTAAAATTGGAGATATTATTGAATCTTATATAATTGTAGAGATCAAGAGGAAGCTATAACGTTAACCTCTGGTACTATATCAATATTAAAGCGATCTTTCACAGATCGCTTTATTTTTTCTGCCCAATTGAGTAACTCCTCTCCTGTGGCACCTTCATAAGCTACCAAAACAAGAGCTTGATTTGGATGAACTCCAACATTACCAGATCTAACACCTTTAAATCCACACTGTTCTATAAGCCATCCGGCAGGAACTTTGCACCCATCTTTAGCAGGAAATAGCCTTAGTGTTGGGTTATCTTTTTGTATTTTTAATGCTAAATCCTTTTCAATAACAGGGTTTTTAAAAAAGCTGCCAGCGTTTCCAAGAACTGCTGGATCGGGAAGTTTCCTTGCTCTTATCTCTACTATTGCTTCTCTTACATGGTTAAGAGTGGGTTGGTCAATTCCAGCTAATTTCTCAGATACATCTACATAGTTTATATTAATTTGTGGCCGTAAGCTTAATCTAAATGTGACAAACACAATAACAGTTTTGGCTTTTAGCTCATTTTTAAATATGCTATCTCTATATCCAAAATTGCAGTTTTTGTTATCTATAACAAACTCCTCACCATTAGATAGCATCATATAATTTACTGAAACAATTGTATCTTTTACTTCTGAACCATATGCTCCAATATTTTGAATAGGAGATGCCCCAACACAACCTGGTATTGCAGATAAATTCTCTACTCCACCCCACCCTCGGTCTGTACACCACACTACAAAATTATCCCACTCAACACCAGCCCCTACCTTTACATATACAAAGTCATTATCTACACTTACTATAGATATCTCCTTCATAGAGGGGTGTATTAGTAACCCATTATAATTATTCTTAAAAAGAATATTTGAACCCGATCCTGTAATGAGCTTATCCATTCCTTCATATTGTTTGTCATTTAACAAAGAATACAATTCTTCTGTGCTCTCTGGCTGTGCATACCATAACGCGCTTACATTTAGACCAAGCGTATTTAAAGATTTTAGGTTTTTATTCTTCTCTATTTTCATCTCTTTTGTGTTTGTAAAAAATCCTTAATAAATAACGCATTAGTGCAATTATAAGCAGCAATATAAAAATAGTAAATTCTAGCGTAAGGTGCTCTCCAATTTTTGCTTCTGCAGCTATTAATTCAGGATCTTCATTAAGTATATCATCTATCGTTTTTAAAGGGAAAGAAGAGACAGACCACTTTGAAACTATAGTGGCATCATTCAAAAACATAACACCACCAAAAGATCTATTCATGGTATATAGTATCTTATAATCTGTATGATATACTGGCATTTTTAGATTGAACTTTTGTTTAAGTAATTCGTTTTTTTGAGGCAAAGAGCCTGTAAGAAGAATCATGGGAATATCTCTTTTGGAAAGAGAGTCATATAGGGCATTAAGTCTAGCTGTTCTTCTTTTGCCCAAAGCCTCGGCAAACGGAGATGTGGCAATAAACAAAGATCCTTTTATAGATAATAAAGAGTCAGTAATATAGCTCCCACTATTATCTGAAACAACAAAATCCATAGGCAATAAGGCGTTAGATCTATCCTGTTCAATTGTTTTAGAGTCTACAAAGGTATATGTAGAGTCTGGAATATCATTTATTGAAAACTCATAATTTTCACCGTTTTTTGAGTAGATAAGTGTTGTTTCAAATTTCTGCAAATCACTTTCAGAAGTAAAATCTAGTCTCTCTTTAATGTTTGAACCAATCTTAAACTCCATGAAATCTATCATGGGAAGGTTTCGGAATGAATAGATAGATAGAGTTGACAATAAGAGTGCAAATCCTCCAATAAGTATCCATTCCCATTTGGGTGAAGCAATAGGAACAAAACTATCTTTCTGAAAATATAGTACAAGAGCAAAAAACAGTAAAATTAAATCCTTAACAAAAGATTCCCAATTTGTTAATCTAACTGCCTCTCCAAAGCAGCCACAATCTGTAATAGGATTAAAAATAGCTAATACCAGAGTAAGTATAGTAAAGAAAATCAAAAATAGAAGGAGAGTCTTGGCCATGATTTTCATTCTAAGACCCAATAATATTCCTATTCCAAGTAACATCTCGGCAATCGACAACACTGCTCCAATAAAGACAAAAAAATGATGCCAATTCCCTAACCCTATGATTTTGAAATATTCTTCAATTATTAACCCTACTCCTGCTGGGTCAATAAGTTTTACAAAGCCCGAAAAAATAAAAACTAATCCAACAGTAAGTCTTGAGATTGCTCTTAATAAATTCATTGTTTAATATTTATAAAAGAGGTTATTTTTCTAAAAATAGAATCTGGCGAGAGAATATTTCCCTCTTTATCTGAACAATCTACTCTTATTAAGCCTTCTTTTTTTTCGCATTCATTTAAATAAATATCTCTAACTCTACTTTGAAAAGAGATACTCTCTTCATGAATATCTTGCTTTCCATTTAAATACTCGCGCTCTTCACCTTCTCTTGCAGCAGTAAGTTTTGAGTCTACAAAAGTTAGAGGGACATCTAAAAAAAGGTTGAGGTTGGGTACTGGTATTTTATATTGATTAAATTCCAAATCAAAAATCCAATCTCTCAACTCTTTAGAACGGGATGAATTTTCTGTTTTAGCACATTGAAAAGCTATATTTGAATATATATATCTATCTAGTATTACTACAAATCCTTTTTTTAGCCAATCTCTCAAAAGCGAACCAGCATCGCGCCTATCTTCTGCAAAAAGAAGAGCTACCAAAGTTGGATGGACGTTCTCTATAGATCCAAAATCTCCTCTTAAAAAACGTGCAATTAAATCTCCATATACAGGTGCGTCAAATCGTGGAAAGTGCAAATATTTTACATCTAATCCTAGAGTTTCAAAGTAGCTGTGTAAGAGAGAGATCTGAGTAGACTTACCCGCTCCATCCAAACCTTCTAATACAATTAACATAATAAAATCTTATATTTGTGAATGAAAGCAAAGTTAGACAATTTATGCCAAATATTATAAATACCGAGACTCCTATTGTAATGGGAATTATAAATATGAGTCCCGATTCTTTCTACTCTGGGAGCAGATGTTTAAGTGAAGAAGAGTTTGAATTAAAATTTGCAAAAATGTTAGAAGATGGAGCTTCCATCATTGATATTGGCGCTTGCTCTACACGCCCTGGCTCTATTCCTATTACAGAAGAAGATGAATGGGACCTTCTAAAACCTGCTCTCAAAAAGGTTCTTCGTGTTTTCCCTTCGTCTGTTGTGTCAATAGACACATTTAGAGCAAGTATTGTAGAGAGAGCATTCGATTTTATAGGAGATATTATAATAAATGATATCTCGGCTGGCGAAGACGATACAGAAATGTTGAAAACAGTTGCAAGACTAGAGCTGCCATATATTGCAATGCATAAAAAAGGCACTCCTAAAAACATGCAAGATATGTGCGAATACAATAACGTTACTCTAGAAGTAAGAGACTATCTCTCTTCTTTTGTTAAAAGAGCACTAGATACAGGTGTTAAAGAAATTGTTCTTGATCCAGGATTTGGTTTTGCAAAAAACATAAATCAAAATTACGAGCTTTTAAATAATTTAAATATGCTTAAAATTGACAATGGGAAGGGTGCTAGCTACCCTTTGCTTGTTGGACTTTCTCGTAAAAGCATGATACATAAGCCTCTCTTTATTACTGCTCAAGAAGCATTGCCAGCCACCTGTGCTTTAGAACTTACTGCTCTATTAAATGGAGCAGATATCATTAGAGCCCACGATGTTAAAGAGGCAGCCCAAATGATAAAACTACAAACATTAATAGCCCAAAACCGATAATTACATTTAACATGAACAATTCAGCCTTAGGAGCAATATCTCCGGTAGATGGTAGGTACAGCAAACAAACAGAAGGTCTTATAAAGTACTATTCAGAATATGCATTAATAAGATATAGAGTACTCGTAGAAATTGAGTACTTTATCTCTCTATGTGAAATTCCTTTAGAGCAACTTAAATCAATAGATAAAAACATCTTCCCAAAGCTAAGATCTATCTATTTAAATTTTTCTTATGAAAATGCAATCGAAATAAAAAACATTGAGCAAACTACTAACCACGATGTAAAGGCTGTTGAATATTTTATAAAGAAACAATTTTCATTACTTGGGCTAGATAACTATTTAGAGTTTGTACACTTTGGACTAACCTCCCAAGATATAAATAATACTGCAGTTCCTATTTCGTTACAAGAGGGAATAAAAGAGGCCTACTTGCCTCTTCTTTATACAGTATTAGAGAAGCTCACAAATATGTCCAAAGAGTGGCAAGAAATTCCAATGCTCGCAAAAACTCATGGACAACCAGCTTCTCCAACTCGTTTAGGAAAAGAAATTGAGGTGTTTGTAGTACGTATTAAAGAGCAAATGTCTCTGCTCAAAGCTATTCCTTATGCTTGTAAATTTGGGGGTGCAACAGGTAACTTTAATGCACACGCACTTGCATATCCTCACATAGATTGGAATAGTTTTGCAGTTGATTTCACCGAAAATAAGCTTGGGCTTAAAAGGTCTTGGCCTACTACTCAAATAGAACATTACGATTACACTGCTACACTATTCGATAATCTAAAGAGAATCAACACCATATTAATAGATTTATGTAGAGATGTTTGGACATATATTTCTATGGAATATTTCCGTCAACAAATTAAAGAAGGAGAGGTTGGTTCATCGGCAATGCCTCATAAAGTAAACCCTATTGACTTCGAAAATGCCGAGGGGAATCTTGGAATTGCAAATGCAATCTTTGAACACCTTTCGTCTAAACTTCCTATTTCTAGACTTCAAAGAGATCTTACAGATTCTACAGTATTAAGAAATATTGGAGTCCCAATTGCACATACAATTATCTCTTTAAAATCTATAGAAAAAGGGTTAAATAAGCTAATTTTAAATAACGTTGCAATAGAGAGAGATCTTGAAAACAACTGGGCTGTTGTTGCAGAGGGTATTCAAACTATTCTTCGTAGGGAGGGCTATCCAAAACCATACGAAGCGCTTAAAGAGCTAACAAGAACAAATAGTATAATTAATCAACAAGCTATAACTCATTTTATTAGCACTCTTAATGTAAGTGATAAAATTAAAGAAGAATTAACAAAGATAACTCCACAAAGCTATACCGGTATTTAAAAATTAATTAATATGAAATACTTTAATAACAAAATTATAGCATTACTAATAGTAGCTATAGCAACTTCGTTTATTAATGTGCAAAAATTAGATGCACAAGACAATTATTATGACAATTTTACAAAAGAGAGACTTAGGTTAGATATCGTTTTTGCAGGAGATGCTTCCGTTCAAGATTGCTTTCTTGAAGCTATGTATAAAGAGCCTCTATGGGGTGGATCTTTAAACTTATTAACTCAAGATTTTAATTATGGAGAGTATAACTATAGGGTAGAGAATGAGAAAGGTAATATAATATTTTCTAAAGGGTTTTGCAATTTGTTTCAAGAGTGGCGTACAACTGCCGAAGCCAAGAACATAAAGCGATCTTTCAGGGGATCCTACTCTATCCCATTCCCAAAAAACAGAGTTAATGTTATTTTCTCTGCAAGGAACAATAAAGATGGGCTCTTCTATGACATATCAACTTTTTCTATTGACCCTCAAGACAAACAAATTTGTGCTGTTTCCGATAACGGTTATAAAATAGATACATTATTATATAATGGTAGCTCGTCCAATAAAGTAGATCTTGTTTTTATTGCCGAAGGGTATACCGCACAAGAGATGGATAAATTCAATAATGATGCAATATTATTCACCAAACATCTCTTTGATATAGAGCCATATAAATCAAGGAAGGAAGACTTCAATATATGGGCAGTGCAGGCAGTTTCTCGTGATTCTGGAACAGATATACCTCATAACGATATTTGGAAAAACACCTCATTATCGTCCACTTTCTACACATTTAAGGTAGATCGATACTTAACAGCTCCAGATCAAAGCTTAGTCGCTTCTGCTGCTTCAAATGTACCCTACGACGCTTTATATGTAATAGTAAATACCGACAAATATGGTGGTGGTGGAATCTATAATTTTTATGGTTTGAGTATGGCTTCTCACGCAACTACAGCAGAGGTTTTTGTACACGAATTCGGGCATAGTTTTGCAGGCCTTGCCGATGAGTATTACTCTTCCGATGTTGCTTATGAAGATTACTATAATCTTTCACTTGAGCCTTGGGAGGCAAACATAACTACACTTGTAAATTTTGAGAAGAAATGGTCCAAAATGGTAGACTCTGGCAAAGCAGGAGTTTTTGAGGGGGGTGGATATATGGCAAAAGGTATATATAGAGCTGCAATTAATTGTAGAATGAAAGGTAATGAAGCTGAACAATTTTGTCCAGTATGTACAGCTGCAATTAATAAAATGATAGATCACTATATAAAATAGAATGTTAAAAAAAGAGTACAAATATATATTATTCGATCTAGATCGTACATTATGGGATTTCGATAAAAATTCTAGGAACAATATTGACTCTCTCCTAGATAAATATAACTATAGCCATATAGACAAAGATATTTTTTACTCAGCCTATTATAATATCAACCACAAGCTATGGTCTAAATACGAAAAAGGAGAATTGCCTAAAGAGGTTCTAAAATGGGAGAGATTTAGACAAACTTTTCTTGAATTTCAGATTATAGACAATAATATGGCAAAAAGCTTTGGTGAAGAGTATCTAGATAAAATGCCCTATCAAACTGCTCTAATGCCACATGCTAAAGAGGTTTTAGAAGAGCTTAGCAAAAAAGGATGTAGAATGGCTATTATCTCCAATGGATTCAAGGAAGTTCAATATAAGAAATTATCAAATTCTGGAATAGTACATTTTTTTGATGCCATTTTAATATCGGAAGAAGAAGGAGTACACAAGCCCTCGCCTATTATTTTTAAAAGAGCTCTCAATTCAATTAATGGCATCAAAAGCAGTGCGATTATGGTTGGAGACGACTTTACTAACGATATAGAAGGAGCTATGATATTTGGTATAGATCAGTTTTTCTATAATTACAAAGGCATAGATTGTGATGGAGGCCCAACATATAACTCTAGAGATTTAAGGGATTTAATTACTTATTCTCCTCCACAATAAATATGTCTTCATTTTCCTCTTTAAAGAGATATTGCTCTCTAGCAAATTTTTCTAATGAATCTTTATTTGAACTCAATTCATTAAGTTTTTCATCTATTGCCTTAATAGCTTCCTTGTAATAACGTTTTTGGCTCTCTTGTTCACTTACATTTAATACTACTTGAGACCACTGAATAAGATTATTTGAACTAAAAAAAGTTATCCATAGTATAAAGAGAAGAGATACAATAAAGTATTTATTCCTAATGAATCTAAAAAATTTAGTATCACGTACTTGCAACCAATGTTCTTTTAACTTCAAAATCTTCTGTTTTGTACAAAATTAATAATAATTTTGTAGTAGCATACTAAAATAAAAAATGAACATTATGACTAAACCATCATTATTGATACTTGCTGCCGGAATGGGAAGCAGATACGGAGGGCTAAAACAACTTGACAGTGTGGGTTCTACTGGAGAAACCATTATGGACTATTCTGTTTATGATGCCATACAAGCTGGCTTTGGGAAAGTTGTTTTTGTAATTCGTAACTCTTTCAGAGAGGAATTTGAACAGAGAGTAACAAAAAGATATGGCAATTTAATAGAAATTGCATTTGCCCCACAAGAACTCAATATGATACCAAAAGAGTTTTCTATAGACCCCGAAAGAGTTAAGCCTTGGGGTACCGGTCATGCAATATTAGTAGCTGCTAAACATATAGAGACTCCATTTGCTGTGATAAATGCCGATGATTATTATGGTCAAGAATCATTTAAAATAATGTCCAATTATCTAAACTCAATAAAGAATAAGAAAGGAGCTTTTTCAATGGTAGGATTTAAAGCTGGCAACACTCTTTCCGAGGCAGGCACAGTCTCTAGAGGAATCTGTACTTGTGACAAAGAGAGTTTCCTTACTTCTGTAGAAGAGCATCATAAGATAGAAAAAGCATCTAATAATATAATTCAAGGAGAAAATTCAAAAGGAGAAGTTGTAGAAATCTCTGAAGATATGTTCGTCTCTATGAATATGTGGGGGTTTACCCCAGATTTATTCAATGAGGGAGAAAAATTGTTTGTAAATTTCTTAAAAGAAAATATCCAAAACAATAAGTCTGAATTTTACATCCCATTTATTGTAAATACATTGTTGGAGAGAGGCTACGCAAAATGCAAAGTTTTATCTACACCCGATCTTTGGTTTGGCATAACCTACAAACAAGATAAAGAGTTTGTAACCTCAAAAATTAGTACTCTTGTGCAGAAAGGAATTTATCCCTCACCTCTTTTTTAAAATTTAATAATATGTTTAATAAACTAAAATACTACCTTCCTAATGTTGGTCAAAGCTGGCTATTAATATTATTTTTAGCAGTTGGAGGGGCTATTCTTGGAGCAATAGTTACTTTCTTACTAAAGCTAATGTTTCCATGGTCTATAGAAACAATATCTCTTCTAATCTATCCTCTAATCTTTGTACCACCATTTCTACTTATTGCTTACTCTTTAAGAGAAACATCATACAATAATATTTTTGACAATCACGAAAAACCATCTTTAGAAATTAATAACTCAAACTTTGGAAAGCTTGGAGCTTTTTTAAGCTTAATTTTAATTTTCCTTCTTGTTTTCTCGATCAACTTAATAACAGAACCTTTAACATATTGGATGGGGACTCCAAGTTTTCTAGAAGAATTAATGAGTCAAATTCATACTAATAAAGTTCTCACCTTTATATCTATTGCCATTTTTGCCCCTATTCTTGAAGAGTTATTTTGCAGGGGAATTATTTTAAGAGGTCTCTTACACCACATATCACCTACTAAAGCAATTTTACTATCGGCTTTAATGTTTGGTGTTATGCACCTTAATCCTTGGCAGGCTATCCCTGCCTTCATTTTAGGAATTTTTATGGGATGGATCTATTGGAGAACAAACTCGCTCTTAGCCACAATATTCATTCATTTTACAAACAATGGTTTTTCATATTTTGTCACGTTGATGTGGCCAGATCTTCCAGCTCATTTTGGCTTTGTAGATTTAATCCCTAATAACTATTACTATTTAATATACGCAATTGCACTATTCTTTACGCTTTTTGCATTCATTATAATGAATAAAAATTATGAAAAAATTATACCCAATAAAATTCAATCCAATACTTAAAGAGAGAGTTTGGGGAGGAAACAAACTTACAAGCATCTTAGGGAAAAAAAACATAGGTAACAATCCAGTTGGAGAGAGTTGGGAAGTAAGTGGTGTTCAGGACGATGTCTCTATAATTTCTAATGGCTTTTTAGAAGGTAATGATATAAATGATATTGTAGAAACCTACTTAGGTGATATTACTGGAGATGCAATTTATGAACGCTACGGAAATGAATTCCCAATATTGATTAAAATTCTTGATATACAAGAATCTCTTTCTTTACAAATACACCCCGATGACGAAACCGCAATGCTACGCCATAATTCATATGGAAAAACTGAGTGTTGGTATATATTGGATGCAGAACCTACTGCCAAAGTATACTTGGGGCTTAATAAAGAACTGACTCCACAAGAGTTTTATGACCATTGCACCAACAACACAATTCTAGAAGTGCTTAATATTATAACTCCTGTTAAAGGAGATATTATACATATTGCACCAGGAACAGTGCATGCGGCAACGGGAGGAGTGCTTGTAGCAGAGGTCCAACAAGTGTCAGATGTTACATACAGAATCTATGACTGGGGCAGAGAGCACAACCCCAAAACAGCTAGAGAAATGCATTTAGACTTGGCAATAGATTGTATTAATTACCAAGCAATAGAACCTAGTTCTTTAGTTATAAAGAACGGAATTTGTGAAACTCCATATTTCAAAATTGAAGAAATAGAGATTAATGGTAAGAAAAAAATGGAGAGTCATCTTTTCAAAAGCTTTATTAACTATTTTGTAGTAAAAGGAGAGGCAATTATAGAAGGGGGTGGTGTGGCCGAAATAGTAAAGAAAGGAGAGACTGTCCTTATTCCTGCATACATAGGAGAGTACACTATTACTGGAAAAGCTAAACTACTAGAGATAACAGGAAAAGCATAAGAGTTAAAACTCTAACAGGTCGTCTAAATCTCTTCTCTCTTTTTTGGTTGGGCGGCCAGTTCCTCTATCTCTATGAATAAAAACAGCCTCTTTAGGTATATTTAGTTTTGCCAATTCCTCTTCGGGAGTAATATCTTTAATAAATCCATCAACCAATTTTGCTGGTTGCCTTCTTTCAATTTGCTCAATTATTTCATATTTATAAAATATATTAAGCTTTCTCACCTCCAAGACCTCTCCAGACTTAACTTCTCTTGATGGTTTTGCTTGTACTCCATTAATCTTGATCTTACCCGACTTACAAGCCTCTGCAGCATCGCTTCTTGTCTTATAAATTCTCACAGACCATAGAAACTTATCTAATCTACTCATAATAAAAATTTACTTTGTATTAAAAGTATTCATAGTTCTTTCAGGACCTATTGCAACAAATGATTTTGAAGCATCTACAGCTTTAGTGAATACTTCCGATAAAACTTTAAGTTCCTGCTCGGTCCAAGAGCCAAGAACATAATCTACCTGCCTCCCTTTGGAAAAAGCATCGCCAATTCCTAGACGTAAACGTGTATAGGAGATACTTCCCAATACATCAGATATGTCTTTAAGTCCATTATGCCCCCCATCACTGCCCTGTTTCCGTATTCTTAGAGTTCCTAGCGGAAGAGCTAAATCGTCTACAATGACTAATAAATTTTCTATAGGTATTTTTTCTTTTTGTAACCAATAATTTACCGCTTTTCCACTTAAATTCATATAAGTAGATGGCTTAAGCAATATTATTTTTTGGCCTCTATGGCGGCACTCTGCTATATAGCCGTACCGTTTGCTACTAAAAACAATATTGGATGCCTGAGCCCAAGCATCCAATACCATAAATCCAATATTATGGCGAGTATCGGCATATTCAATTCCAATATTTCCCAGACCCACAATAAGATAACTCATTTTGATTCTTTTTTATTTGCTAGGAGTACCAGCAGCAGCGGCAGCAGCAGCAGCAGCACCAATGGCAGCACGAGTCATTTTAACTGCACAAATAATAGTGTTTTTTGGTGTAATTATAGTAATATCGTCTACTTTAAGATCTCCAGCACAAATAGATTTACCTACTTTTAGAGTTGAAATATCTATAACAATGTTATCTGGCAACTTATCGAAATTACCCGAAATCTTAACCTTTCTATTAGTAAGGATAAGTTTACCTCCTTCACGCACGCCCTCAGAATTACCCACAATAGATACAGGTACATTTATAACTACTGGCTTAGTTTCAGATATTGCAAGAAAGTCTACATGGATAGGCAAATCTGTTAATGGATGAAATTGAGCTGCATGATATATTGCTTTGCTTACTGCTCCATCAATATTTAATTCAATAATATAAGAATTAGGAGTATTTAGAATTTTCTGAAGATCACGCTCAGTAAGGTTAAAGTGAATATTCTTCACACCTTGTCCATAAAGTACGCAAGGTACAAATCCCTCTTTTCTTAAAGCTTTAATAGCACTTTTTTTGGTAATCTCTCTGGATTGACCTACTAATGACATTGTTTTCATAAATAATAATTAAAATGTGTTACTCAATCCGGAAGGTCCGGACCCCATTGCACCAAAAGACCTAGTCTTTTAAGCAGCTTGCAAAGATATAAAAAATATTTAAGACTATATTAGTTAATCATTCCGCTATCGCTATTCCAATCAAAATCTTTATAAAATGTATCTAAGTATTCATTTTGAGGATTTTGAATATAAGTGCTCAAACCAGAATAGTTCGTAATTGGAATATCCAAAAATGAAGGAGTGCTCCACTTCGCTTTTACTACTTTAGATAATGCTATGTTAAACTGCGAATACTCTGTTGGAGTAGCTATTTCACTCATAAAATTGCCTAAATCCCAATACCAATGTTTGTTCATTCTAAAGTAAGGCTGTATTTTACTCATATTTAACGATTGAATTTTTGCTCTATTATTATTAAATATAACTTTAGAAATTCTAGCTAATTCTTGTAATTCATCCGTTTTATAAAGAGCTATTGTTGCCGATTTATTAACTCCTGTCTGATTATTATAGTATTCATAAAAAAGCCTACAAGTCTCTTCTAAGTTTGCTTTAGGTTTAAAGAGCGGGCTCATCACATCTGAGTAAGGGAAACCATATGCCATAATTTCTGTTGGGGAAGCAATAATGTAATCTGTTTTATTCCTAAGCTCATAAATAGACTCAATTCCTCCCATTAAGCAACAATCAAATATTAAAAAAGAGAGTTTGTATGGAATCGCAAGCTTTAATTCTTTAATTTCCATCTCTACACCTCTATCCTCTGCAAAACTCTTAACAATATCTTTAAAAGGGTCTTCAAAAAATGCATGATTATATGAAGTACTATAATAACCTTGGGGCAACCAGCCTGTTGCATGCGACCATAAAATAAGGCCATATTCTTTAGAAGGGAAAATCACTTTGATTTTATTTAGTACCGATTTTAAAACATCTCCATTGGCAGAATTTTGATTTTCATAGCTCGATACCAAATCCTCTTCAACATCTCCTGCCGAGTTTTTATACAGGCGTACTAATTTTGGAGCTTTCCCTTCAAGATGTTGGTAAATGACTAATATATCTTTACTTTTTTCTAATGGGATGAATCCATTTTTGAGAGCCTCTAAATTATGAAGTGCAAACGAATTTAAGTTATTATTAGCAGCCATATAAAGCACAACTACTCTATTAAATTCAGGGTTTCCAGAAGGAATTTTATCACATGAATTAAAAATAGAAAGGCAAATAATAGCTAAAAAAAGACAGTTAATTTTTCTCATTCCTCACATTTATTAACCTTCAAAAGTAGTTATTTTTTACCATTATATATAATGAGTTATATTTGCAAATACAAAAAGAATCTTTTATGAAAATATATTTAGCTCTTATAC
>CAYIYT010000008.1:0-60310 GCA_964367735.1 uncultured Muribaculaceae bacterium | reverse complement strand
AAAACTGCTTCAAAAACCTACTACAGTCAGGTTCAAAACTTCACTACCATAAAACTTCCCACTGTGAAGGATTATGATGGTAATGTTTATCGCATTATAGAGATGCCTTCAACTAAAGGGTTAACCTATTGGCTCCTTGATAACTTCAAAGGAACGCACTTTGCCAACGGTGATCCAATACCTAACATAACTGACAATACAGCTTGGACACAGCAAACAGGTCCCGCCTATTGTCACTATGACAACGACCCCAAGAACACTGAAGTCTACGGAGCTCTATACAACTGGTGGGTAGCCTCTGATCCTAGAGGTTTAATAGCAGGTTGGCAAGCGCCAACGGACAAGCAGTGGTTGGAGATGACGGATTCTTTACCAATGACTGGCAATCCTATAGGAGGATTTCTTAAAGAGGAAGGATTTTCTCACTGGAAAGAACCAAATACGGATGCGCATAATAAAACTGGGTTTACAGCTTTGCCAGGGGGTATAAGATCTTTTGTTGATGGGGAATTCTACTATTTGAAAGAATTTGCTACCATTGTTACATATGATAATTTTGGTAGTAGTTATTGGTCGAGACGGCTTCGTCATGATAATAATCATTTTGGAGAAACGGGCGTGTATCTTGGAGTAGGATCTTCTATTCGTCTTAGAAAAAAATAAGTAATACACAAATAAAGGGAGGGGGACTAAAGGACCTCTCTTTTTTCTTGTTCAATCACCACAAATTCATCGCCGTGGTCACATATTCATCGCCGTGATTTTTGGCACTCCATTGATAGTAAAGCATATGTAATTTCATCGCCGTGGTTTTTGGCAATCAAACAAACTGCGAAGCAGACAAACTAACGGCGTTAGGCACCTTCTAATTTGTGCGAAAATTTTGGGAGAGCGATATAGTTAGTAGCTCTAAGTAGTGGGCATCTACTTGGTCATAAGAGTTGGTTAGGTCACTGTCTATGTCTAGAACAGCTACTACTTCATCGTTAACGAAAATGGGAACTACAATTTCGGATTTGGAGAGTGAGCTGCAGGCTATGTGGCCGGGAAATTGGTCTACATCTGGGACTACTAGAGTTTTTTGATCTTTCCATGCTGTACCGCAAACGCCTCTGCCATATGTAATTCTGGTGCAAGCTACTGGCCCTTGGAATGGGCCTAAAACCAAAATGAAATTGGCTTTTAAATTATCTTCGTTCGAAATGTCTTTTCCATTAAAAGAATCATTGCACGAAGTATCTTTTGGCTTAACAAGATAAAAGCCTACCCAAAAGTGATTGAAGGCTTCTTTGAGTGCTGCTGCTACATTGGCTAAATTGGCATATAAATCGGTTTCACCTTCTATTAGGGCTTGAATTTGAGGGAGTAGTGCCTCATATATCTCTGCTTTATTGCCTTTTGGGATTTCAAGTGTTTCCATAAATACTAAACAGTTTTTACTTTGGGTGTGCTAAGAAGTTTTAAATACATTTTTTGACAAATCCAAGCATCTACAGCTGCATAATTTATTTGAGCCGGGGTTAATTCGTTAGCTTCCCAATTAGAAAGTTGCTGCGATTTAGAGACCCTAACCCCCAAAATTATACCTCCTAATTTACGAACACTTTTATTTTCAATACCCCAATTAGCAACTATAGATTGTAAATCTACAAACCCTTTAGGTGTAAATGGAGAGAGATGTTGCAACGCTTTTATATCGTCATGAATAGCTGCGCCCACCTTAAATATTTTTGTAGTAGTAAGAATTTTCACCAACTCTGGTGGAAGACCAATACTATGTAAGCGGAACAAAAAAGCTCTCTCTTTGCCCGACAATTGCAAAAGAGCAACACTATTTCGCTTGGTATGAGCAACAAAAGAAGGTTTAGTCTCTGTGTCGAATCCTATTATTTTTTGTTTATTAAGATATTCAATAGCATCATAATAATTTTCATCCAAAGAATCTACTAATGTAATTTCTCCATTAAATTCAGCAATAGGAAAGCTTTCTAACTCTTCGGGTGTAACGGATTCTTTATATATCATTCTAATATAAATTCTTCTTAACAATTAAGTTAAATACTATAATCAAAATCTCCAAATTCAGTATGGAGCAAAACCTCTCTTTTAGAAGAACTCTCTACCCTACCAATAATTTTTGCCTCAATGCCGAATTTTTCTGAAATAGAAATAATGCCAGAAGCAGCCTCTTTAGTAGTGTAAATTTCCATCCGATGGCCCATATTAAAAACTTTATACATCTCTTGCCATGGAGTTCCAGACTCTTCTTGAATATATTTAAAAAGAGGAGGAACAGGAAAAAGATTCTCTTTAATTATTTTTAGGTTACTTATAAAATTAAGTACTTTGGTTTGAGCCCCTCCAGAACAGTGAATCATCCCATGAATATCTTTTCTATATTTATCAAGAACTTCCTTAATAACAGGGGCATATGTTCGCGTTGGAGAGAGCAATAATTTACCAAAAGATAACCCAGTAATAGGGTCTATCTCGTCTAATTTCCTTTTACCAGTATAAGCCAACTCCTTAGGAACAAGATTACTATAGCTTTCAGGATATTTTTCGCCTACATAAGAGGCAAATAGATCGTGTCTTGCCGAGGTTAGCCCATTGCTACCAGTTCCCCCATTATATTCCTCTTCGTAAGCAGCTTTGCCATAAGAAGCAAGCGCAACAATTACATCTCCTTCACTTATATTAGCGTTATCAATAACATCACTCCTTTTCATCCTTGCACAAACAGTACTATCTACAATAATTGTCTGTACTAAATCTCCCACATCTGCTGTTTCGCCACCAGTAAGAACCATACCTATACCGTAAGAAGACATCTTATCTACAAACTCTTGTGATCCCTCAATAATAGCACCAATCACCTCACCAGGAATTCTATGTTTATTTCTACCAATAGTAGAAGAGAGAAGTATATTGTCTGTAGCACCAACGCAAAGCAAATCGTCTGTATTCATAACAATAGCATCTTGCGATATACCCTTCCATACGCTCATATCTCCAGTCTCTTTCCAGTAAACATAGGCAAGAGAAGATTTAGTACCAGCCCCATCGGCATGCATTACAATGCAATAGTTTGGATCGTTAGTAAGAAAGTCTGGCACAATTTTACAAAATGCCATAGGGAACAGCCCTTTATCTACATTTGATATCGCTTTATGAACATCTTCTTTTGAAGAAGAGACTCCTCTTTGTGCATATTTCTGGGCATCGGTACTTTTTTCGCTCATCATAATTCTTTAATTGTAGTGCAAAAATAGGAATATTATCTCCAAAAGAGTAATTCTCTGTATTTTGGTAATGGCCATAGCTCGTCGTCTACTACCATTTCTAATTTATCTGCTGTAGTTCTTATCTTAAAAATGTAAGGTAATACATTTTGGGAGTAGCTTTTTGCACGCTCTGCATAAGAAGGAATTAAATTGGCAGTTTTTCTTGCCTGAATAATAGCGTGTGAATCTGCTCTAAGAGATTCAATATAGCCCGATATTTTTTTAATCGTAATAAGCTGTTTCTCGGACATAATTTTATACTCCTCATCTCCAAAAATCTCCTTTAAACCAAGTACATTTTCAATTAGGGTGTTTTGGAATTTTATAGCAGTGGGAATAATGTGATTAATTGTAAGATCTCCTAAAACTCTAGCTTCAATTTGCAATTTCTTAATAAATGTTTCATTAAGAACTTCATACCTTGCCTCAATCTCTCTCTCACTTAAAATCTGAGTCTCGCTCATGAGTTTTCTTGTCTTGTCATCTACAAATGCTTTAAAAGCCTCGGGCAAATCACTAACACCCTTGAGCCCCCTTGCCTCGGCCTCTTTGTGCCACTCTTGGCCATAGCCGTTACCTTCAAAAAGGATCAATTTAGACTCTTGAATAAATTGTCTAATTACTTTAAGCAGGGCTTCGTCTTTTGTTAATCCACACTCTATAGCGGCCTCGGTAAGTTCTTTAAATCTAGTAAACTGTTGAGCAACTGCGGCGTTTAGAATAAACATAGATGAGGCAACATTTACCGAAGAACCTACTGCTCTAAACTCAAATCTATTACCAGTAAAGGCAAAAGGAGAAGTTCTGTTTCTATCTGTATTATCTGGTAAAATCTCTGGGATTTTATTTACAATATCTAATTTAAGTGCTTTATTCTCTTCGCTATCTTGGGTAATTACCATGTTCTCTATAGAGTTAAGAACTTCGGTTAGGGTTGTCCCAATAAAAACAGACATTACAGCAGGAGGTGCTTCTCCTCCTCCAAGTCTATGTGAATTTCCCAAAGAAGCAGCACTGGCCATTAACAAATGATGATGCTCATATACTGCTCTAATAACAGAGATAAAGAAACTAAGAAACTGAATATTATTTCGTGGTGTTTTACCAGGCGAAAGAAGGTTAACACCATTATTTGTAACTATAGACCAATTGCAATGTTTACCAGAACCATTAATACCTGCAAAAGGTTTCTCATGGAATATCACTTTAAGTTTATGCTTTTTGGCAATTTTTCTCATTAAAATCATCATCATAAGATTATGATCTATAGAGAGATTTGCCTCGGCAAAATAAGGAGCATATTCAAATTGATTAGGAGCTACCTCGTTGTGCCGAGTCTTAAGTACTACTCCCAATTTAAAAGCCTCTGTCTCAAAGTCTTTCATAAAGCACATTACTCTTGAAGGGATAGCTCCAAAATAATGATCTTCTAACTGTTGGTCTTTTGCAGCTGTATGTCCAATTAATGTTCGGTTACAAAGCATAAGATCTGGCCTGGCTCTAAAGAGAGCCTCATCTACAACAAAATACTCCTGCTCAATTCCTAACATCACATTTACTCTAGATGTTTTAGGGTCGAATAATTTTGCCATCTCTACTGCTGCCTTATCTAACTGCTGTAAAGATTTCAAGTGAGGTGTTTTCATATCTAACGACTCTCCTGTATATGCTACAAAAACAGTAGGAATACAGAGTGTGTCGTCTATAATAAATGCAGGAGAAGTTGGGTCCCAAGCAGTATATCCTCTAGCCTCAAAGGTATTTCTTAATCCACCATTAGGAAAGCTAGAAGCATCTGGCTCTTGTTGTACAAGTGCATCGCCTTTAAAGTTTTCAAAAACGCCTCCATTCTTTGCAGGGTCTACAAATGCTTCGTGTTTCTCTGCTGTGGCATCTGTTAATGGGTGGAACCAGTGAGTATAGTGCGTAGCGCCTCTCTCTATAGCCCATGCTTTCATTCCAGAAGCTATTTGGTTGGCAACTTTTCTATCTATCTTAACTCCTTCATTGATTGCCAATTGAACTACATCAAACGCTTCAGAAGAGAGGTGCCTTCGCATCTTTTCCAAGTCAAATACATTCTGTCCAAAATACTGTGAGACAGGTTGGTTTTCAAAATAAAACCTCTCGGCCTTGTGAGAGGAAAACTCGTCCAACGCCCTCTTTCTGAAACTACTCATTACTTTATTGGGATTAATCGAGCAAATGTAGTTATTTTTTTAAAAAGCTGATTCATTTTTGCTATTTTTACTGAATAATATAATACACCTCAAAGTGAAGCAGATTGTCAGTTTTCTCATTTTTATAACCGCATTTTTCTCTCCCTTAGTTTTATTGTCGCAAGAGAGTAATATTCAAAAACAGATAAACATTTTAAAGCAGGACACTCTGTTCTCTAATTCTGTTACCGCAATAAAGGTTATGGATTCCAAAGGTATTACCATAGCATCATGGAACCCCAATATGCCATTGCTTACAGCATCTACCATGAAAACTATAACAACCGGAATAGCTTTAAAAGTTCTGGGTAAAAACTTTCAATTTAAAACTCAAATAGGACATACTGGATTTATAAAAAACGGGATACTACATGGCAATCTTCACATTATTGGTGGAGGAGACCCAACACTTGGCTCTATAGATACTCTTGGGATTCCTGTAGACACCCTATTTATGAATTGGACAACTGCAATCAAAAATGCAGGTATTATAGAAATTAACGGAAATATCATAGCCGATGATAGGTTTTTTGAACACGAAATTATTCCTACAAGTTGGGCATGGAGTAATATTGGCACATCTTTTGGCAATGGTCCAAGTGGTCTATCTTTTAACGAGAATCAGCAAGTTTTTACTTTTATTCCAGGGAGTAATATAGGGGACTCTGTTACAATTAAAAACTACTACCCTGCTATACCCAATATGGAATATAAAAACCACCTTCTAACTGGTGGTAAAAGAACAGGTGATAGAAGCGCATATTACATTTCCGATCTTTCTAAAAAATCTCTCTTTACTGGGTCAATTGCCGCCGGAGCCGATTCTACACTCCTTACGGTATCCAATAAATTCCCTCATTTAAGCTGTGCTGCAGAATTTCAAAATTACTTAACAACTCAAGGAATAAATAGTAATTCCCTTATTTTAGACGCTAAAGAAATTAACGCACCTACGCAAGATCAAATGACCATTATTGCCGAAACACTCTCGGCACCCCTCTACTTAATAGTTAACGTTACCAACAGAATAAGTAATAATTTCTATGCCGAGACTCTTCTAAAAATGATAGGTAAACAGGAAACAGGAGTAGGTTCCTATGATTCTGCCAGAGTAGCGGTTATAAGGACTCTAATAAAAATGGGGGTAAGCACCAGGGGCTTTACTCAGGAAGATGGCAGTGGCTTATCTAGGCAGAACTATGTCTCTCCAAGTTTCTTTTGCAACTTTTATGCAGCTATGAGTAAAACAGAGGTATTTAGTTGGTTCTTGGATAGTTTCCCTATTCCTGGACGCCCTGGCACACTAGAGAATGTGCTGCAGAAAGAGAATCCTAAACTGAAAGAAAAAATGCATGCTAAAAGTGGCTCTCTCTCAAATGTAAGATGCTATGCAGGATATGTAAAACAAAAGAATGGAGAATTACTATACTTTGCCATTTTATCCAATAATTATTCGGCAAAAACTTCTAAAATGCAGGTTGGTATAGAGGCTATTATGAGAGAGTTAGTGAAATATTAAATAAGTTTTTTTGTAATCCATATATTTGCTCTAATTTAGTTGTTTATTTCAATCAAAATTTAACTCAAAGTAGATAAACTATTATAAAAAATTAAAATATTTTCAAGATGTTAACACTTTCAAGAAAAGCTGGAAAAATGCCCGCTTCACCTATCAGGAAGCTTGTCCCTTTTGCCGATGAGGCAAAAAAAAGGGGCGTTAAAGTTTATCACCTTAACATAGGTCAGCCCGATATCGACTCTCCAAAAGAGGCATTAGACCCTATAAGACAATTTAAAGATACTTACATACCTTATCCACACTCGGCAGGAATTGCTAGTTACAGAGAAGGTCTTGCCAAATATTATCAAAATATAGGCATAAATGTTAATTCAAACGAAATAAATATAACCACCGGTGGCAGTGAAGCTCTTCAAATTGCACTGGCTGTTACTTGTAATCCAGAAGACGAAGTTATTGTTATAGAGCCATTTTACACTAACTACAATTCATTTGCTATCCAAAACGATGTTATCTTAAAACCTATTGGAACTAAAATTGAAGATGGATTTGCTCTACCTTCAATTGAGGAGTTTAAGAAACTTATAAATCCAAAGACAAAGGGTATTATTCTTTGCAACCCAGGTAACCCAACAGGTACACTTTATGCAAAAGAGGCACTTATTGAACTTTGCCAACTTGCAAAAAAACATAACCTATATATCTATTCAGACGAAGTTTATCGTGAGTTCTGCTATACAGACGAGCCTCACTTCTCTTGCATGCACATAGAGGGAGTTGAACAAAACGTAATACTACTAGACTCTGTTTCTAAAAGATACAGTATGTGCGGAGTACGTGTTGGAGCAATAGTTTCCAAAAACAAAGAGCTTATGGCAGCTGTTCTAAAATATGCACAAGCAAGATTATGTTCTCCTGCATTGGGCCAAGTTGCTTCTGAAGGAGCACTTGCCACACCTCAATCATATTTTGACGGAGTAAGAGCAGAATATATGACTCGCCGCGATGTTATGGTAGCAGCCCTTAATAAAATGGAAGGCGTTACATCTCCTATGCCAATGGGAGCGTTCTATACAATTGCAAAACTTCCTATAGACGATAGCGATAAGTTTGCACAATGGCTACTAGAAGATTTTCAATACAATAACGAAACTGTAATGGTTGCTCCTGCCGAGGGTTTTTATGCCACTCCAGGAAAAGGCACAGACGAAGTTCGTATTGCCTACGTTCTAAAAGTTGAAGATCTAAAAGGCGCAATGAAATGTCTAGAAGAAGCACTTAAAGTATATCCAGGCAGAACAAACAAGTAGTCTACTACTAGATATCAATTAATCTACTACTAGATATCAAACATTCAAAAAAAGGCAGCCCCCCAAAAGGCTGCTTTTTTTCTCCCTCTCCTCACTCACTCCTCCCACCTTTTTCTTCTCCCTTTCCTCACTCACTCCTCCCACTTTTTCTTTTCCCTTTCCTCACTCACTCCTCCCACTTTTTTCTACTCTATTTCCTTCCTCACTCCTCCCACTTTTTTCTACTCTATTTCCTTCCTCACTCCTCCCACCTTTTTCTTCTCCCTTTCCCTTTCCCTTTCCCTTTCCTGATGCGCAAGTTTTCATCTGTTTGTCTTTGAGTTAACTACTTGACTTACTGTGTTATAATTTTTGCCATTTTCAATAATACTCAAAATCACAAAAGTTAACTACCTATTTTTCAGCCTTCTAACTCAAAGACAAACAGAGCAAATTGTTTGTTTAAATTGTTTGAACACACGCCGACAGGCACCTTCTATTGTATTGTGGTTGTGCAAGTTTTCATCTGTTTGTCTTTGAGTTAACTACTTGACTTACTGTGTTATAATTTTTGCCATTTTCAATAATACTCAAAATCACAAAAGTTAACTACCTATTTTTCAGCCTTCTAACTCAAAGACAAACAGAGCATTTTTTAACCGCACCCGCAAATTTCTTTTACCATGCCAACACTCACTTTTAAGCTGTTCGCAATTTGCCTGAAAGATGCTTGTTTTTCGTATCGAAGTTTTCTAATAATTAACTCTTTTTCTTTTGCGCTTAAGACAAGAAGATTTCGGCCATCTAGCAGCTCATTAAGAAAATTGATAATTATGTAATCTGGTGTTCTAGGCCTAAACGTATTTTCTGTTTTTTGTTTCTTAGCAGAATTGGCTGTAGTAACATTAGAGGCATTAGAAGGATCAACAGTAGCAACAGTAGAGGATTTATTATTAAAGTAGCGTTTGGGTACATAATTTAATATTGCATAGTCTAGTTGGGCAATGTTCATGAATTTATCGACCATTAATGAAGTATCTATTTTAATTACCTCAGAGATATCATTCTTAGATACTTTTTTTTTTAGTGCACAAATTTGAGGATGACAATTATAAGATGTCCAAAGATATTCACTAGGAATAGGGCATATCTGTTCACGAAAGGCATTGCCGAGGATGTAAAGTAGGTTGTCAATGGCGTGCAAATCTGAGTAAATTTTAGATCGACCAAAAGGCCTTCGGAATACAGAACCGTCCCAACCATATTTACGATTGTACCATCTTGAATACCTAGCTAACAAATCTTTCATCAATATTGATAGTCTATCTGTCTCAATTTGAATATGCAGATGATTGTCCATAAGAATGAACGCAAAAATAGATGCTCCATAATTGCGCACAGCTTGGTCTAGCATTATCAAGAAATAAACCCTGTCTTGATTGTCATAAAAAACAGTGTCGTGCCTTACGCCACGTAGATAAACATGATATCTATGTGAACTATCGCTTGCTATTAAATTGGCTAACTGGTGGGTATTATGCTTCCTTAAGCGTTTAGTTGTGCTGTCACGGTTGTCGCGGTTGCTGTTGTTGTCGCGGCTGTTGTCGCGGTTGCGGCTGCTGTCGCGGCTGTTGTCGCGGTTGTCGCGGATACTGCTAAAAGGTGGGCTATTAGATTGGATGTTGCAAAAAGGATCAGTTGTACAACCTTGACTATTGATGCGCTCTTTTAACTTTTGAGTAGAACGCCAAGTATTTAGAATATACAATATACATTCACTCTTAATCTCTCTCTTAATCACTCTCTCCATATCTTTCGCCTCTACATTCATTTATACTGTAGTAAAGGTAGAAAAATAATTAATAGTGCTAAAACAATTTTCATCTGTTTGTCTTTGAGTCAACCACTTGATTTACTGAATTATAATTTTTGCCATTTTCAATAATACTCAAAATCACAAAAGTTAACTACCTATCTTTCAACTTTCTAACTCAAAGACAAACAGAGTAACCATTTTGTCTTTTGCATTCATATTTTATATAAATTTGTATAAATGCCAATAGAGATGAACAATATAGAAATATATAGAAATATAGAAATATAGATATATAGAAATATAGATATGAACAATATTAATATGAACAATATTAAAGTAGCTACAGCCCAGTTCGAAAACAAATCGGGCGATAAAGGATATAATCTAGCTGTAATAGAGAGAATTGCAGCAGAAGCAGCGGCCGAAGGTTCAAACGTAATAGCGTTTCATGAATGCTCAATTACCGGTTACACTTTTGCTAAAGATTTAAGCAAAAACGAACTTCTTAAAATTGCCGAGTTCATTCCAGAAGGAGATAGTATTGAGAATCTTACCGAGATAGCATCTGAGTACGATATCGCAATTCTGGCAGGGCTATTCGAAAAGGATGCCGACAATAATATATATAAAACACACGTTTGCGTTACCGCAGATGGAGTTATTGCCAAACATAGGAAATTACATCCCTTTATAAATGAAAATATATTACCAGGAAATAGCTACACCATATTTGAATTGAATGGATGGAAATGTGGCATACTTACATGTTACGATAACAATATTTTAGAAAACGTAAGAGCTACAAAACTACTTGGAGCAAATATTATTTTTATGCCTCACGTAACAATGTGTACCCCATCGGACAGGCCAGGCGCTGGATATGTAGACCCTAAACTATGGGAAAACCGAGAGAACGACCCTACCTCTCTAAGGCAAGAATTTGATGGACCCAAAGGAAGAGGATGGTTAATGAAATGGCTTCCTTCTAGAGCCTACGATAACGGAATTTATGCAATCTTCTCAAACACTATTGGTATGGATCACGATCAACTCAAAAATGGATGCTCTATGATTATTGACCCTTTTGGAGATATAATTGCCGAGTGTCGTAATTTAGGTGACGATTATTCAACCGCTCTGTTAACTCCCGATAAGCTTGCACGTGCTGGAGGTTACAGATATACGATGGCTCGTAAACCAGAATTATATAAAGACATTATTGGAGCCCAACACCATCCAGTCCAAAATATTGCATGGATGCCTCAACCAGAGAATAAAGAGCAAAAGAAACAACACTAGTAGTCGCTTTTAGAACCTCTATAAGAGAATGATCTATATAGCAAAAGAGACATTAATATAAAAAGGGCCCCAATTGGGGCCCTTTGTTTTAAATCGATTTACTTGACAATTTAAAAACACCTGTTCTGTATTGTACCTATTCTGTATAGTATTTATAGAACAATGCAATTGACTCAATACCTTTATAAAACTGACTCAATAGATAGCTCTCGTTTGGTGAGTGAATAACATCTCTCTCCAAACCGAATCCCATAAGAAGAGGATTGGCATTTAATATTTGTTGCAAGTCTGCTAAAACTGGAATACTTCCACCACCTCTACTTGGAACAGGATCTACTCCGTAAACTTCACCAATTGCTCTAGAAGCCGATTTGTATACCTTAGAAGAGATTGGGCAAAGAAAACCTTGACCTCCATGATGAGGAGTAACTTTAACTTTTACCCCTTTTGGTGCAAGTGATAAGAAATGTTCTTCAAAAAGCTTAGCAATTTGCTTATTATCTTGATTTGGAACAATTCTCATAGAGATTTTGGCATGTGCTGTAGAAGGTAAAACTGTCTTAGCTCCCTCACCAGTATATCCACCCCAAATACCATTTACATCTAGACATGGACGAATACCTGTTCTTTCCATTGTTGTGTATCCCTCTTCTCCTGTAACAGCATCTATGCCAATAAGGTCCATAAACTCTTGCTGGTTAAACGGAGCATTACCAAGCATAGTACGCTCTTCTTTAGTTAACTCAACAACATTATCGTAAAAACCCTTAATAGTAACACGGCCCTTATCATCAATAAGCTTATCTATCATTCCGGCAAGAACATTTATTGGGTTAGCAATTGCTCCACCATAGTGGCCCGAATGCAAATCTTTATCTGGACCAGTAACTTCTACCTCTACATATGACAGGCCCCTCATACCAACATTTATAGAAGGAATTTTCTCATCTATCATAGTAGTATCAGAGACTAAAATATCGTCACATGCAAGTAATTCTTTATGAGCTATTGCCCACTCAGGAAGACTTGGAGAGCCTATCTCCTCTTCTCCATCTATAATGAATTTAACATTACAAGGAAGTTGATTTGTCTTAACTAGATATTCAAAAGCTTTAACGTGCATAAATCCTTGACCTTTATCGTCATTTGCTCCTCTTGCATAGATAGCTCCGTCTCTTATTTGCGGTTCAAAAGGAGGCGTTGTCCATAAATTCAAAGGATCGGCAGGCTGAACATCGTAGTGGGCATACACCAAAATTGTTGGTTTTGATTTATCAATGATCTTCTGAGCAAATACTACTGGATGGCCCTTTGTAGGGTATACTTGAGCTGTATCACATCCTGCAGCCAACAAGGCTTCTACATATTTTTCTGCAGCTTTTTGCATATCTGGCTTATGTTCTGCCATAGAACTAACCGATGGAATTCTTAACAATTCAAAAAGTTCTGAAAGAAAACGATCTTGATTCTCCTGAATGTAATTTTTAATCATAATTAATTTTAATTTTATAGGGTACTACAATGTAAATCTAACTGTAAAGCCAAAATTATCTGGTTTAAATCCCGCATTAGTTATTATTTGAACTTTTGGGTTCCAATCGAAAGAGAGCGCTATTGGTGCATTATTAAATTTATATTCAATACCAGCCATACCATCAATAGCCATTAAAAAGCCACTATGATCTCCAATATAGACACCTGCCGACGCTCCAGGGCCTGCAAAAAGCGATAGACCATCTACATTTACATCGAAATGGAATTGATATATACCGGTAACTTTAATTTTCATTTGATCGCTATGTAGAATATCAAGATCTAAAATCCCCTCAATTGCTCTTGTTGGCTGTATAAATTGTTTATAACTAGCCCCAACACTAGATCCTAATCTAAGACCTATTGCCTTTGTATAATCCTGAGTAAATGCGCTGCTGGTAATGATAATAGCGGCAAAAAGTAATAACGTTTTTTTCATAAAAAAATATTTTAAGTTCATTTAAATGTTAAAAGTTAAAAGTAGTTAACAGTTTTATTTTCCAATAACGAGAGCAAGTTGTTTGCCAAACGGCTTGCTCCAATCCTGAATAACTTACTATTTAACCATTGATCACCTAAAATTGTTTGAACTATTGAAAAATATTTAATTGCATCTTCGGGAGTAGAGATACCTCCAGCAGGCTTAAATCCTACCCTACGGCCCGTTTTATTATAGTAATCCATAATAGCAGTGCACATAACAACTGCAGCCTCTGGAGTAGCAGCCGGCTCGGTTTTCCCAGTAGAAGTTTTAATAAAATCTGCTCCCGCATCCATTGCCAACATAGATGCTTTATAAATTAGATCGGGCTCTTTTATTGAACCACTTTCAAGAATAACTTTTAAATGTGTATCTCCTATAGCACTCTTAATTTTCGATATTTCATTTGCAGCCAGTTCATTTTCGTCTGCCAAGAAATGATTTAGAGCTAAAACTATATCTACCTCGGTAGCACCCTGCTCTACCGCCATTTTACACTCTATAACCTTAACTTCAAGGAAGCTCTGTGAACTTGGGAAAACACCAGCTACAACAGCAATATTCACACTTTGGTCTTTTAAGGAACTCTTAACAGTAGCAGCAAAATTAGGATAGACACACATAGCAGCAACCTGTGCATATTTTGGGAAAGTGGTGCTAAAAGAGTTCACCTTATCTGTCATAGCTGTAATTTTAGCTACAGTATCCGTGCTATTTAAAGATGTAAGATCAATACAAGAGAGGCATTTGGCATAAACCTCGGCAGTCATATTGGCACTCTCTCTCTCAATTGCTTCTTCTAATTTTATATTTAAATTTTCCATTTTACAAAAATTAATCATTCTTTAGTATCTATCCATATAGTAACTGGACCATCGTTCAAAAGAGAGACTTTCATATCTGCTCCAAAAACACCAGCTTCAACAGTTTTATTTAGCCCTTTTTCTAACTCATTTTTAAACGAATTATATAATGGAATAGCAATTTGCGCTGGAGCTGCCTTTATGTAAGAAGGCCTATTGCCTTTATTTGTAGAAGCATGCAGAGTAAATTGGCTAACTAGTAAAATATTGCCACCCGTATTTAAAAGTGAAAGATTCATAACTCCTTGGGAATCATTAAATACTCTTAAGTTAATCACCTTTTTAACAGCATACTCAATATCTGTCTCTTGATCTCCCTCTTCGAATCCCACTAAAACAAGCAACCCCTCATCTATTTTGCCAGTTAAAATACCATTAGATATAACGGATGCGTGGGAAACTCTTTGAATAAGCAATCTCATACTAAACCTATTTTAACCATTAATTCAACCAACTTTAACCACTAACCGAAACCTTATACCCTTTCTCTCTTAGCGGCTTAACTATCTCTTCCATTTGCTCTACAGAAACCTTCTTTAACCCAGCCAATGGAGTCTCTCTATCTATAGTATAAACCATTATCTCTCTAGGAGTTGTTCTATCTACTACACTATACCAAGCACTAACCTCTTCTTCAGTAGAATTGTCAATAATATGACCATTTAACTCTCCTCTCAAGAACATAGTTTGCAAAACAAACTTCCCTTTAAATACCTCTAAACCTTCAATGAGTTTTTCCAAAGAGTAGCTATAAGTAGGCCTATCTATAAGATTTACTGTTTTATCGAAAGCCGAGTCAATTTTTATTATTGCATTATCTATCTTTAATAACGCCTGTGCTATAATAGGCTTTCCAATCCCAGAACCGTTAGTTAAAACAGAAACCTTAGCCTCCTTTGCATATCTATCTCTTAACTCCAGAGCTATATCTATAATTTCAGGAAAATTTGGATGCATAGTAGGTTCTCCATTACCCGAAAAGGTAATTGTATCAATTTTACCAATAGTTGTGTCGTGATCTCTTAATTTTGTTATTAAAGCATCTCTAACCTCTTGCACTGTAGGTAGTTTATTATCTTCTTTGCCATCTTTATTAAAACCACATTCACAGTAAATACAGTCGAAATTGCACCATTTACCGTACAAAGGCAAAAGATTTACACCCAATGAAACACCCAATCTTCTACTCTTTATAGGACCAAAAACTATTTCGTTAAATAATATTGTAGACATTCTTCGAATTTTTAAAAATCTAAGTTAATGAAATCTCAATTTTAATACAAATGATTTAATATAGATCACTCAGTATGAGTTTATTCGTATTAAGCCAGTCGAACAGACTTACTCTGCTCTGTAAGTTGCATCTTTTCCCAATCTATATGATCTATCAAAACCACTCCTGGCTTTTTCCCTATTTCAAATGAGCCCAAAGTTTCTTCTTTACCAAGAAATTTTGCCCCATTAAAAGAGCTCCACTCCAAAATATCTTTTAGCTCTATAGTAGGAAAGTATTTATGAATACATTTAATCTCCTCTACCATAGATAATATGTGATTAGAAGAGAGAGAATCTGTCCCTAAAGTAATTGAAGCTCCCTCTCTCAATAACAATCCTAATGGAGGTAGAGCATTATGAATAAAGAGATTAGATAAAGGACAAATTGCCCAATATAAGTTTTTTATTACCTCTTTGGCAGCTTTCACACTCTGCTCGTTAGTAAAAGTATTATGAACAAGCAATATATTCTCATTTTCGATTTTAACCACATTGGCAACTCTCTCTAGAAAATATAAAAGAGCTGGGGTTCCATTAACAGGAGGAGTACTTAGGGAGCGGCTTTTATAACTGAGCGCCAAAGGGCCCGTACCACTCATAATAAGCTCTTCTTCTTCCCAACTCTCCTGATTATGATATGAGAGCCACCCTGCCTCTAGAGCTTTAGCACAAGAAGCTTCTAGCAATTGAGGGCTCATTGTATAACAAGAATGAGGCGTTGGAGCTGCATCTATTCCATACCCTGCAGCAACAGTAGCCAAGGCATTTACACCCTCCATCACTTGGGCGGCATAGGATGGTTCAGAACCAAAAACCTCAAGAAAAGTTCTAGTATAAATTGGAGATTTAGATTTGACTTCAAAACTCTCGTCACAATTACTAATATCTGCCATTGCACTCACTCCAGAATGATAAAGTTGCTGCATCTGTATATCTAATGCGGCAATTCTCTCCTCTTTAGAAACGCTCTCTCTAAGCAAGTTTATTTGCTTAATAAATCCAGCCATTCCTGTTCCCTTCTCAAATGCTCCTTGTAAATGAGAAAGCTCTATATGACAATGAGAATTAACAAAACCAGGAACAATTATACCATTATAGAACTCGGTACTCTCCTCTTCCTCTTTAAGTTTTCTTACTTCTACTATCTCATTATCATTGTTCAGGATAACAATACCTTTCGAGATTGGCGTCATGGAATTTAAGGGGAACACGTATTGTGCTGCTATCTTTCTCATCTATAAATTTAAACTTTAAATTAGTACTATCTATCTTAAAATTATTGAGCCACCAAACATCCATTTCTGGAGTTTCATAAAGATCTTTAAGAGAGTCGTTGTATAAGAAACTCCAACGAGGGTATATCAACGGCTCCATCATCCACCTTAAAGCTCTTTCACGTGGTAACAACATCATTAGAGAATCGGCGTTATTAAAAAGCTCTCTATATGTTGCAGAGATTGAATCTCTTGATTGTATTGTTACAATTAAGGTATTTACTATCTTCTCTCTATCTGCAATAATTTGTTTTGCACCAGAAAACATAACCTTTAATTTTGCTGGCCTTGAAAGATAATGATCAATTGTGTTAATATAATCTACAGTAGTGTAACCATAGTGATTAAAAACAGCCTCGTAAACTCTTGTTGTATCGGTTCCTAGAACTAACATATATTTAGAATCTACATAACGGTCTGCTTTATATATATCGGCAATAATTTGTGGCATCTCTTTTTCTGGTATTAACTTACCTGTACATGAAGAGGTGTACAACAAAACGATTATCATTATAGGCTTTAAATAGTTCATGGTTATTTTGGATAGCCTACAAAGTTAATTTATTATTGTTATTTTTGCCCAAAAAAAATGAGAAGAGTACTAATTATCGGAGCAGGTGGAAGAGAACATGCAATAGCATGGAAAATTTCTCAAAGCAAATTACTTGGAAAACTCTTTTGCGCTCCCGGCAATCCAGGCACTTCACAAGTTGCGCAGAATCTAGCTATAGATATAAAAGATTTTAAAGCTATAAAGCAATCGGTTTTAGAGAATAATATAGACATGGTTGTAGTGGGCCCCGAGGAGCCTTTGGTAAATGGACTCAGAGATTTCTTTCTTGAAGATAAAGATTTAAAAGAGATATTCTTCACAGGGCCAAGTGCTCATGGAGCAATGCTAGAAGGGAGTAAAGATTTTGCAAAATCTTTTATGATAAGACATGGTATTCCAACAGCTAAGTATAATTCTTTTAATATAGAATCTCTCAACGAGGGATATGAATATCTAGAAAGTATTAACGCTCCTTATGTTCTTAAAGCCGATGGTTTAGCCGCAGGTAAAGGAGTTCTTATCTTAGACAACCTAGACGAGGCTAAAAGAGAGTTATCTCAAATGCTAAACGGCAAATTCGGAAAAGCAGGCAACAGAGTAGTAATAGAAGAGTTCCTGAGCGGCATAGAGCTATCTGCTTTTGTACTTACAGATGGAAACAGCTATATGATACTCCCAGAGGCAAAAGACTATAAAAGGATAGGAGAAAACGACACAGGACTTAACACAGGAGGTATGGGTGCGGTTTCGCCAGTTCCATTTGCAAACCCAATCTTTATGAAAAAAGTAGAAGAGCAAGTTATAATACCAACAATAGAGGGTTTAAAAAAAGATAATATAGATTACAATGGATTCATTTTTATTGGTCTCATGAATTGTAAAAACTCTCCATACGTTATTGAATATAATGTTAGACTTGGCGATCCCGAGACAGAAGCTATTATGCCCCGTATCAAAAGTGATTTATTATCTCATTTAATAGCTGCAGGTAACGGAAAATTAGCACAAGAGAAGCTAGAAACCAACCCTGCCACAGCTCTCACAATGGTTTTGGTATCGGGTGGATACCCAAATTCATTTGAAAAAGGCTACCCAATAGAGATAGGGTCTAAGCTAAAAGAAACAACTCTATTCCATTCAGGGACAAAGCTAGAAGGAACAACTCTAGTGACAAATGGAGGAAGAGTCTTTGCATTAACCACTCTTGCAAACAATATTCCCGAATGTAGGAAAATAAATTATGACCTTGTAAACGAGATTAAGTATCAAGGGAAATATTACCGCAAGGATATTGGATTAGATCTTATTGATAAATAGGCTACTTAATGGCAAAAAAAAATAATAGATATTCGTTTGTAAACTCCCCTTTTGTCTTGGGGCTCTACTCCCTATTTTTTCTTATTACTTCACTAATTCTTTCTGCTGGTAAATATTCTCCCCCTAGAGACTCACAAGTTTCAATTTTAACAGGTTTTCTAGAGACTCAATATCTCTCTCCTACCATCTCTGTTTTGCTTACTCTTGCAATAACTGGAATAACTGCATTTTTAATATATAGCCTAAACTACAGACATATTAATACTGGTAAAGGCTCATTTGTGCTGGTGTTCCTTTATTTCATCTTTCTATTGTCTAGCCCTAGAACAATTTTTTTTGATGGGAGCACAATTGCAGCACCTCTTTTTTTACTTTCACTTTACTATACTATAAATTCCAGAGATGAGCATATGAATAACTTCTCTGCTGGCATTCTTATTTCTACTGCCACTTTGTTCGACTTTCACCTTATTGCTCTAATCCCCTTTATAACATACTACTCTCTTACAAAAAGCTCATTCTCTTTTAGAAGTTTAATTGCTTTTATAAGCGCAGTTACTTTACCCTATCTGTTTGTATTTTCTATAAGATATATGGCATTTGAAGATGCTACTCTTTTTGCCCAAATCTTTTGGTCAAATATTTCTACTATCTCGTTCCCTCATCTTAATATAGATACTGTTGCTCATGGATGCTTGTTACTTTCATCACTATTCATTACCTACAAAGCAATCTATTCAATACTCAATCAATTGACTAGCTATAAAATATTTAAAGCAACAGCATTGATGAGGTTTATTGTTACTGCAGCAGTTTTTGCTGCTATTGTACTAATAAATAAAGATATCCAATCAAAGTATATGACTTTTCTTGCAATACCTTTATCCTATATTGTAAATGAATATTTGACAAACAAAGATACCAACCTAAATAAGAAAGGAGAATTTCTAGTGTTTCTAACAATTCTAGCCCTCACAAGGGTTGCCGAATTTATATAACCTAGTTATAATTTATGTAGACTGGTTATTTAATGATCCTGTGAACTTATCTACCATTTTCTTTGCATATGGTAGCTTAATAGTAAGAGTTTTTTTCTTTTGAGAAGGTGTATTATACATGGCATCTACCATAATAGCTTCACAAATAGACCTTAGCCCACGAGCTCCGAGTTTGTACTCAATAGAGGTATCTACAATAAAATCTAGCACCTCTTTTTCTATGGTAAGTTTTACTCCATCCATTTCAAAAAGCCTCTCGTACTGCTTAATTAGAGCATTCTTAGGTTTAGTTAAGATTTCACTTAAAGCTTTTCTGTCTAATGGTTCTAAATATGTAAGTACAGGTAAACGGCCAATAATTTCTGGAATAAGCCCGTATGCACGTAGGTCTTGAGGCGCAACATATTGGAGTAAGTTATTGCGATCTATATTCTCTTTTACAAGAGCGGTACCATAACCTACAACTTGAGTGTTTAATCTTTGTGATATTTTTCTATCTATCCCTTCAAATGCTCCACCGCAAATAAACAATATGTTTTTGGTATCTACCGCTATCATCCTTTGCTCTGGATGTTTTCTTCCTCCTTGAGGTGGTACATTAACCACACTTCCCTCAAGTAATTTGAGCATAGCCTGCTGCACTCCCTCTCCAGAAACATCACGTGTAATTGAAGGGTTGTCGCTTTTACGAGCTATTTTATCAATCTCATCTATAAATACAATTCCTTGTTGTGCTTTATCTACGTCGTAATCTGCCTCTTGAAGCAAACGAGTTAATATCCCCTCTACATCTTCTCCTACATAGCCTGCTTCTGTAAGTACTGTTGCATCTACAATAGCAAATGGCACATCTAGCATTTTGGCAATACTTCTTGCCAAAAGGGTTTTACCAGTTCCTGTTTGTCCAACAAGCAATATGTTAGATTTTTCAAGATCTAAATCGTTGTCGGAAGAATAATTAATTCTCTTATAGTGGTTATAAACAGCTACAGAAAGATACCTTTTGGCTTGGTCTTGACCAATAACATATTGATCCAAAAAATCTGTAATCTCTTTTGGTTTAAGTAATTTCCCATCTCCTTTAGAAGATTTTGGTTTTTTGGAGTTAGCGGCATCTTTAGAAAAATCTACAGCTTGCTGGGCACATTCACCACATATTGCTGCAATATCGCCAGCAATAAGAAGATCTACCTCATCTTTACCTCTCCCACAAAAGGCACAAAAATCTTGATATTTAGAAGGCATCTATTTCTTTTTATTTTGATTGGTTAAGATTTCGTCAATCATCCCATACTCTTTAGCTTCATTTGCACGCATCCAATAATCTCTATCGGCATCTTTTTCAATTTGCTTAATAGGTTTACCAGAATGCAGTGAAATAATTTCGTAAAGCTCTTTTTTAAGTGTAACTATTTGCCTGGCAGTAATTTCAATATCACTTGCCTGCCCCTCGGCACCACCCATAGGTTGGTGAATCATTACTCTTGAGTGAGGCAAAACAGATCTCTTACCACTAGCTCCCGATGTAAGTAATATTGCAGCCATAGAAGCAGCCATACCTGTACAGATAGTAGCAACATCGGAAGAGACCAATTGCATAGTATCATAGATACCAAGACCTGCATAAACTCCACCTCCTGGAGAGTTAATATAGAGCTGAATATCGGATTTACTCTCAGTAGAATCTAAATAGAGTAATTGTGCTTGAATAATATTAGCAACATCGTCATTAATAGGAACCCCCAAGAAAATAATTCTATCCATCATTAGACGAGAAAAGACATCCATTGCAACAACATTCAGCTGTCTCTCTTCAATAATGCTAGGGTTTATATAAGCTCCGTAAAGAGAATTAACCCTATGCAGAGTTAGACTGCTTATACCTTTGTGCTTAATAGCATATTTTTCAAAATCAGTAGCCATAACTCGTTATTTTTAAATTTTTAACAATTAGTTAGTAAGTTCTCTAAGCTTCTCTATTGAAATGCTCTTTTTATCTAGAGTAATTACAGAGCGAACATAGTTTAGAACTAAATCTTCTTCAACTTTTTCGTATATCCTTTTTCCCTCTTTTTCATTGGACAACATAGTCTCGGCGTAATGGTCTAGCTGCTCTTGAGGTGCATTATTTAAACCGTACATAGAGAACTGGTAAGATGCAATTTTACGAGCTTGATCTAAAAGATCTTCACGAGTCATCTTTATTTCCTGCTCCTTAGTTATATATTGACGAATCATTTGCCAACGGAAATCTTTAAGGAATAGAGCAAAATCTTTTTCAATCTCTTCCATTGTGAACTTGCCTTCATTTGCATTAAATAGCCATCTTTTGAGAAACTCTTCTGGTAAAGGAAGTGCTGCTTTTTCTATAAGAGCTTCACGAGCGTCTATCATAAATCTATAGTCACTTTCTTGAGAATATTCGCTTTTAAGTCTCTCATCTACCTTTGTATCGAACTCTTCTTTACTTTTAACAACTCCTGGACCAAACATTTTATCATAAAGGTCTTGGTCTATAGTAGCATCGGCAAATCTCTTAACCTCTTTTATTACAACAGTATAAATAGGCTCTATCGTTGCAAGTTCTTCTTTTTTAAGCTTCAACATAGCAGCTCTATCGGTCTCATTATCAAAAGCTTTATTTACATCAATCTCAAAGCTATCTTCACTTTTTTTACCAATAAATTCTTTTTTAATAGTTGCATCGGCAATAGAACGAAGAGCAATATAGGTTCCCTCTACTCTGTTATCTCCCTGGATAAGATCTGCAATAACAAAATCGTCTTCTCCTACAGTATCAGTTGTTTCTAAACTACCATATTGCTTAAGTAAATTAGAAACGTATTTATCTTTTTCCTCTTGGCTTATCTCTACATCGTAGTATGTGATTTTATCATCGGCTGTGAGGTTCAATTCAATTTTAGGTGCTGTTGCAATATCGAATGAAACAGAAAATTCAGTGTCATTTTCCCAATCTATAGGTTTTTGCTCTGTCTCGTTTGGAAGAGGTTCTCCTAAGATGTTAAGACTATTCTCTGTTATATAATTGTTGAGGCCTTCAGAAATAATTCCGTTAACAGCATCTAGCAAAGCTTGTCTACCGTGCATCTTCTCTATAAAAGAGACTGGAGCCATTCCTTTACGAAAGCCTTTGATTTCGGCTTTACGACGGAAATCGGTAAGAATCTTCTTTGTTTTCTCTGCGTAGTCTTCCTTGGTTATGTTAAGGGTAACTATTTGCGTTAAGGCATCTACATTCTTTTGTGTGATTTTCATATATATATATTTTTTTCAAAACCTACTCTATAACAAAAAAGCAGATGCCCCAAAGGGAATCTGCCTTTCTTTGTGCGGGCAAAGGGACTCGAACCCCCACGCCTCTCGGCACCAGATCCTAAGTCTGGCGCGGCTACCAATTACGCCATGCCCGCTTTCTTTGAGGAATGCAAAGGTAAAACATTTTTTTATTCTTGCAATAGTCCTCATCAAAAAAATATTAACTTTTTATAAGTTTTATTAAAGCCCAGTTATCCATCGTTGCTTTTGAGACTAAATTTAATCCCAATTTTTCACTTGCCTCCAATATAATTGGCACATCCTCAGAGTAAAAGCCACTCAAAATAATAATCCCACTGTTTTTTAAAGCACTTGAATAAGTCTCAATATCTGACAGAATTATATTTCTATTTATATTGGCTAAAACAATATCGTATTGGCCAATATTAATAAGTGAAGAATCTCCAGTTAACACTTTTATTTTATTGCCTACTCCATTTTTTTCGCTGTTTTCTCTAGCAGAATTGGTAGCGTCTGGGTCTATATCTATTGCATATACAGGAGCATTTGCTCCACGTAATGTAGCAAGTATTGCCAATATACCAGTACCACAACCCATATCAAGAACACTTTTACCCTTAAACTCATTATCTAATATTGACTCTATCATCAAATGTGTAGTTTGATGATGTCCAGTGCCAAATGCCATTTTTGGATCAATCACAATATTGTATTCGGTATTTGGCATATCTTTATGAAAGCCAGCCTTTACAGTACATTTTCCTCCCACAACAATAGGAGAAAAATTACTTTCCCATATTTCATTCCAATTTTTATACTCAATAAGTTTATTGGATACTTTTAATAGAAAAGTATTTGACCCATCAAATGACGAGAGCACTCTTTTCAAATCTTGTTCAGCATAGAGATTTTGAGGAATATAAGCCTTTAGGGAAGGTGGCTCGTTAATAAAGCTTTCAAACGGCAAATCTTCTATTGCCGAGACAACGATATCGGAAAACTCCTCCGAAAAAGGAGTAATCTCTATGTTAACCTCAATATAATTCATTAAAAAGATTTGATTATTGCTGCAAAGTCTTGTGGGTCCAAAGCTGCACCACCAATAAGGCCACCATCTACATGGTCTTTTGAGAATATCTCTTGAGCATTAGAAGGTTTACAACTTCCACCATAAAGTATAGGAGTATCATCGGCATATGAACGGAATTTATCTGCAATTACTCTTCTTATAAAAGCGTGCATCTCTTCTGCTTGATCTGCCGTTGCAGTTTTGCCAGTACCAATAGCCCAAACAGGCTCATAGGCTACTATCACATGTGCAAACTCCACTCCTCTAAGCTTGTATATTACATCTTTAATTTGAGATGCTACAACTTCAAAATGATCATTAGCCTCACGCTCTTCTAATTTCTCTCCTACACAAAAAATTGGAGTCAAACCTGCAGTGAGAACAAGATTTATTTTTTTAAGTAAAATTTCGCTACTCTCGTTAAAATACTCTCTTCTCTCTGAATGGCCCAATATTACATATTTGCAAGAGAGCTCTTTTAACATATTTACAGATACTTCACCTGTGAATGCACCAGATTCCATATGAGCACAATTTTGTGCAGCAAGAGCTATCTTGCTTTTCTCACTTTTTAAAATTTTGGCTACATTGGCTAGATGAGTAAATGGCGGAGCAATTATAACATCTACATCTAGGGGAAAGTTATTTGATAAAAAGATTAACTGTTTTACTAAAAGTTCACCTTCTGCAACTGAAGTATTCATCTTCCAGTTACCTGCAACTATTTTTCTTCTCATAATCTATGGTATTTTATATTGTTTCTGAATACAGTGCAAAAATACAAAAATTAAATCAAAGAGATTTATCTATTTTTGCACTATCTTAGTGCCCAAAAGGATAAAATAGCTATTGAAAATAAAGAAAGCATTGAAAGTAAAAAAATCATATATCTCCTGGTATTCTGCCATAATAGTCTTATTATCAATTCTTGTAGTACTTAATCTTTTACTAGGATCTGTGTTAATACCAGTAAAAGATATAATTGCAGCTTTTACTGGAGAGCAAACACCACAATGGGTCTCTAATATTCTCTTTGCATATCGTATCCCAAAAGCTATTACAGCATTATTGGCTGGTGCTGCACTATCTATATGTGGCCTACAAATGCAAACCTTATTTAAAAACCCTTTGGCAGATCCATTTATCCTAGGCATAAGTTCAGGAGCAGGGCTAGGTGTGGCTATTTTTATTATGGGATTTTCTGCTTTTGGAGTTTCTATCTCTAGCTCATTACTGACAAATATTGGGATTGTAACAGCAGCATGGCTAGGTGCATTTGCAGTAACATTATTAATACTATTAGTTTCTCAAAAGTTACGCGATAATGTGTCGCTACTTATTTTTGGGATAATGATTGGCAGTGTTACAGGAGCAATTATATCACTTATACAATATTTCTCCTCTTCTACAGATCTTAAGGTATTTGTAATGTGGACTATGGGAAGTTTTGCTGGTCTCTCTGTTAGTCAAATATGGATTCTATTTATATTAGTCCTTGCAGGGTTTGCTCTATCTATATACAATATTAAAGATTTAAATACATTATTACTTGGGGAAGCATATGCAAAAAGCCTAGGAGTTAATCTAGAAAATACTCGAAGAAGAATACTCATAGCCACAACCCTATTAGCAGGAAGCGTAACCGCATTTTGTGGCCCTATAGGTTTTATTGGAATAGCTGTTCCTCATATTGCAAGAATGATTTTTAAAAATGCCAACCACAGAATATTACTCCCAGCAACTGCACTATTGGGAGCTGCTCTTATGATTTTTGCCGATACCGTCTCTCAGCTTCCCGGTCAAGTTCAAGTTTTACCTATTAACACTGTAAGTGCTTTAATTGGAGTACCTGTAATACTCTATATTATTCTAAAAAATAAAACTGCATAACTATGAAAGAGATAAAGAGAGAGAGAGAAATTGTACTTAAACTTAATGATGTATCTCTAGGGTATGACAAAACAATTTACAATCATATAGATGCATTGGCAGGTAAAGGAGAGATGATAGCTGTTATAGGAGCCAATGGCACAGGTAAAAGCACTCTCCTTAAATCTATTTCGGGAGTTCTTTCATATAGAGAGGGAGAAATATCTGTTTTTGGAAAAGACACAAGAAAACTGAAGCCGAGCCAACTTGCTCAAAAAATAGCTTTTGTTCCAGCCCAAAGCCCTAGAGCTAAAAACCTTTCTCTATTTGACATGCTAGCAACTGGCTGTTATAATAGAAGTAATTGGTTAGGAACAGTATCTCCAGAAGATCAAGTTTTCATTAGACAAGTTTTGCAAAAAGTAGGTTTGAGCAATTTCGAAAATAGAGATATAACTACCTTAAGCGATGGAGAGTTTCAAAGAGCTGCAATAGCAAGAAGTCTCGTTCAAGATAGTCAAATTATTCTTCTAGACGAACCTACTGCCTTTCTAGATATTGCCAACAAAATTATTGTAACTAAACTACTTCAAGAGATAACTAAGAGCGAAAGTAAAACCATAATATTCTCTACTCACGACCTACAGCAAGCTTTAAAAGTTTGTGACCAATTGTGGATACTCGGTCATAGTAATTTTATGCAAGGCACTCCAAGTTCATTAATAGAAAAAGGAGCCTTTGATAAAATATTCAAAGACTCCTCTTTAAGATTCGATTCAACGCTACTTACTTTTGTTTAGCATTTTATCAATTGCTTTTGCCAATCTCTTAACTCCCTCTTCTGTTTTCTCTTCGTCCATAAATGAGAAGTTGATTCTTAATGTATTTTTGCCCGATCCATCGCAATGGAAAGCCTCACCAATAACGAATGCAACATCTTCTTTAATTGCTACTTGGAAAAGTTCGGTAGCATCATACCCTTCTGGTAGAGTCACAAACAAAAACAGACCTCCCTCTGGTTTTGTCCATGTAACATTTTTAGGCATATACTTCTCGAAGCAAGCAAGCATATGATTACGTTTGTTTTTATAAAGCTCTATTGTCTTACCAAGGTTTTTTTCAAATAAACCTTTCTCGAAATAACGAGTAATAACAGCTTGATCAAAAACAGGCGCGCATAGGTCCGAAGATTGTTTAGCAACAACCAATTTTTCAATAATTGCTTCAGGAGCAATTACCCATCCTAGACGGAATCCCGGTAGGACTGTTTTAGACAATGTACCGAAAAGCATTACCCTCTCGTTGTTCATTGAATATAATAGTGGTTGCGCCTCTCCCTCGAAGCGAATCTCTCTGTATGGGCTATCTTCAATAATAAGAAGATCGTATCTCTCTGCTACATCCAAAATCATTTTTCTTTGCTCAAGATCCATTGTAATACCCGATGGATTTTGGAAGTCAGGAATAGTATATACGAATTTAGGTTTTTTACCTGTAGCTATAAGTGCTTTAACAACAACCTCAAGTTCTTCGTCTTTAGGAACTCCTATAGGATTTGCCTGATAAGACCAAAATGCTTGAAGTGCTCCAAGATAAGAAGGAAGACCACAAACAATAGTATCGCCTGGGCTAATAAAGATTTTTGAAGTTAAATCAATAGCCTGTTGTGAAGAAGTAGTAATGAGAATGTTTTTCTTTGTAATATCTAGCCCTTGAGCTCTATATCTTTCAGCCAAAATCTCACGAAGTTTTGCATTTCCTTCCGTAGGACCATATTGAAGAGCAGCAGTGCTATCTGTTTCCAAAACCTCCTGCATGATCACCTTAAGATCTTCTACAGGAAAAGTAGATGGATTTGGGAAGCCACCCGCAAATGATATGATTTCTGGCCTGTTTGCAACACTTAGAAGATCGCGAATAACCGACCTTCTCATACTTTTTGCGTTGTCCGATAAAATGTTTTGAATGTTTAATGCCATATCTTAGTTTTTATTTTGTACAAAAATACTAATTTGTAATTTAAAATCAAATAATTCTTTACTTTCTAAACATATTTAATTACTTAAACTAAACATAATGCGTTTTATATGGTTTTAAGATTAATAATAGTAACATTAACAATCTGCGCCTCTCCAAAATTATTAATACTTTTGTAAAAAAAATTATGTCAATTATAAGGGTAACAAAAGAGTTCCGTTTCGAAGGGGCTCATGCACTGGTTAATTACGATGGCAAATGCCGTTTTATTCATGGTCATTCATATAAAATGTTTGTCACTCTTAAAGGAACCCCTAAAGAAGATAATAAAGACCCTAAGTCTGGAATGTTAATAGATTTTTCGGAGTTAAAAGAGAATATAAACAGAATCATAATAGATCGTTTCGATCATGCTCTTATTTTAAGAAACGATGCCAAGTTGGCAAAAGAGATATCTGACACATACTGCAACGTAGTGATAACCCCTTTTCAGCCTACTTGTGAAAACCTAGTAATCCATTTTGCGCAATTAATTTTAGATGAGTTGCCAAAACACCTACACCTACATAGCCTTAAACTATACGAAACACCAACCTCTTTTGTAGAGTGGTTGGCCGAAGACAATCTTTAAATGAAAAAACTTATTCTAATAGATGGGCACGCACTCATATTTAAGATGTATTACGCATTTTTGAGACGTCCAATGATAAATTCAAAAGGGATAGACACATCTATCCTTTTTGGCTTTACCAAAACCCTTATGGAACTTCTTATAAAGGAAAAACCAACCCATTTTGCTGTTGCATTTGACCCTCCTGCCAAAACTTTTAGGCACCAAATGTTCCCAGAATACAAGGCAAATCGTAGTGCAACACCAGAGCTAATAAAAACAGCCCTAGAACCGCTTTGCGAACTATTGGAAGCAGTTTCTATTCCAGTTCTTATGAAACCAGGGTTCGAAGCCGATGATGTAATTGGCACTTTTGCCAAAATAGCCGAAAAAGAGGGCCATACGGTCTATATGGTAACTCCAGACAAAGACTTTGGGCAACTGGTTTCAGATAAAGTTTTTCAATACAAACCAGGACGAAACGGAAACGAAAATGAGATTATTGGAAAAACTCAAATATGCGATCAATACGGAATTGATAATCCTTCACAGGTTATTGACATACTTACAATATGGGGAGACTCTTCCGATAACATCCCCGGAGTAAGAGGTGTAGGTGAAGTGAGTTCAAAAAAGCTTATTGCAAAATACAAAACAGTAGAAAATATTTACAAACATCTCTCTGAATTACCCATCAAACAGCAAGAGGCATTCACAGAAGCCCTTGCCCATATAGAGATGAGTAAGAAGCTAGTAACCATAGAGACCAATGTACAACTAGATTGGAAAGAAGACGACCTAGTGCTCTCTACTCCCAATTTTTCAAAAATAAGAGACCTTTTCTCACACTACGAATTCTCTTCTCTCATAAAAATGTTACCTCAGCTAGAGCAGGTTTTTTCGATAGATCCATCTCAATTAATTGAAGAGACTCTTTTATTAGAAAAAGCCACTCCTACTAGCAACAAACCTATTACTTGGGCTCTTGCCAGCGAAAAAGAAGTATTAATGCAAATCTTAGAGCACAAATACCTCTCTTTTAAACTCTCTTCAGAAGTGCTTATGATTGGTTGCGAAGGAGTAGTTTACTCATCACCTATGAATATAAATCTTCAAGCTCCTTTAAGAGAGTTAATGGAGAATGAATCAATTATTAAAATAGGATATGATATAAAATCTTTGGCCTCTTATTTAAGAGAGCAAAATTGCGAGATAAAAGGATATTTAGCAGATATTGAGCTTATGCATTATCTTATTTCTCCCGAAAGGTCTCATAAAATAGAGATATTGGCCAATAGTTATCTTAATATTCAACTCGGCAATAGCACCCAGGAACCAAGAGATCTTTTTTCTGCAATAGAAACAGAAGACCCACACACATCTATGCTAATGGAGCTTCCAATACTATATCCTCTTTATCAAAAACTCTCTCTAGAACTAGAAGAGGAAAAACTCTCTTCTTTGTACAATAATATAGAGATGCCTCTTATAAAAGTTCTTTCTAATATGGAATGTGAGGGCATCAAGATAGATACCCCAATGCTATTGGAATACAGTAAAGAACTCACTATAGAGCTTAACCAAATTGAACAACAAGTAAGAGATCTTGCTCAAGAACCATCGCTTAATGTCTCCTCTCCAAAACAGCTTGGAATCATTCTTTATGAAAAACTAAATTTGGTTAAAAATGCAAAGAAAACATCCAAGAAAAACTACTCAACAGACGAAGAGACTTTAACAGATATTATTGACACCCATCCTATTGTCCCTTTAATATTAGAATACAGAACTTTAAAAAAATTACTCTCTACATATATAGACCCTTTACCTGCACTTATCTCTCCTAAAACAGGTAAAATACACACCACTTATAATCAATCACTCACCTCTACCGGAAGGTTAAGTTCCATAAAGCCCAACTTACAGAATATTCCTATTCGCACAGAACGTGGCCGCGAAATTCGCAAAGCCTTTATTCCCTCAAACCAAGATGGAATAATAATGTCTGCCGATTATTCTCAAATAGAACTAAGGTTAATGGCACACATGAGTAAAGACCCTCACTTTATATCGGCTTTTAGAGAGGGGAAAGACATTCATTCAGCAACTGCTTCTAAAATATTTTCAATCCCAGAAGAAGAGGTAACTAGAGATCAGAGAAACAGTGCAAAAACAGCTAATTTTGGAATAATATACGGAATCTCGGCCTTTGGACTATCTCAAAGATTGGCAATTCCTAGGAACGAATCTAAGAAGCTTATTGAAGATTATTTCACCTCTTACCCACAGGTAGAGAACTATATAAATCAAATGACCGAGAAGGCAAAAGAAGATGGTTTTGTGAGTACTCTATATGGGCGAAAAAGATATCTTCCAGATATTACCTCAAAAAACCCAGTAGTAAGAGGGCTAGCTCAAAGAAACGCAGTTAATGCTCCTATACAAGGAAGCGCTGCCGATATTATTAAAGTAGCAATGATAAACGTTGCCGAGAGAATAAAAAAAGAGGGACTCAAAAGCAGAATGGTGCTTCAGGTTCATGACGAGCTTGTTTTTGACGCGCTCAAAAATGAAGCAGAGCAGCTTAGTAAATTGGTAAAAGAAGAGATGGAAAACGTAATAAAGCTAGAGGTTCCAATCACTGTAGAGTGTGAATGGGGAGCAAACTGGCTAGAAGCTCATTGATAAACAGTTGCAAACAGTCTATGTCACAAATTGAAAATATAGATAGTCAAGTTATTAAACGAGCCTCTAAAGGGAATAGAGTAGCTAGTAATGCTCTTGTAGATAAATACAGAGATGCACTTATTATTTATGTAACTAATATTGTTGGTAACCACGAAGATGCCGAGGACATATGCCAAGAGAGCTTTCAAAAATGTTTCAACAACCTAGCATCTTACAATCATAAATACGCTTTTTCTACTTGGCTCTATACAATTGCGCAAAATACCGCTTTCGATTTCCTACGTAAAAACAGAATTCCATCGGCAACAGCCCTTACTCAAGCAGAGGTTTCTGGAGAAAAAACAACAAGCAATACAGCGCTAAGCCCAGAGGAAGTAATGATAAATAATCAAGCCATTGAAAACCTCTTAAAAGCTATACAAAAAATGCCTACTATCTACAGGAGAGTATCTGAGCTTAGATTTATTCAAGATTATCCCCTAGAAGAGATTTCAAAAGAACTTAGTCTACCACTTAATACTGTTAAAACAAGAATTAGCAGAGCAAAAAAATTTTTAAACGAAATATGGAAGAGTTAATTTTCAAATACTTTCCAAACTTAGAGAAAGTACAAAAAGAACAACTAACAGCATTAGGGCCGCTCTATTCAGAGTGGAATCAAAAGATAAATGTTATATCCCGCAAAGATATAGATAATCTATACTTACATCACGTACTTCACTCACTGGCAATAGCAAAACACACTACTTTTCCCAGTGGCTCATCCATTTTAGATGTGGGAACTGGAGGTGGCTTTCCTGGAATACCTCTAGCAATATTATATCCAAATTGCAATTTTTATCTTTGCGACTCAATTAATAAAAAAATTAAAGTAGTAAATGAGGTAAAAGATGCCCTCGGTCTTAAAAACGTTGTTGCTAAACCAATTAGAGCAGAACAGATAGATCAAGATTTTGATTTTGTAGTATCTAGAGCAGTTACAGATCTATCGGTATTTCTTCCTTGGGTATGGAAAAAAATCAAGCTATCTGGAAAAGATAAACCTAGAGGAGTTTTATACCTTAAAGGTGGGTTAGTTAACGAAGAGATTGCAGCTGCGGCACAAAATATGAATATTTCTTTCAATAGATTCTCTAAAACAGAGGTTCAAACTTGGTTTAATGAGGAGTGGTTTCAAGAAAAAAGCATAATTTTCGTTAAACGATAGCATAATTGTTTGTGATTAGAAACATTTTATTTACCTTTGCAAACCCTTTTAGAAATATAATAAATTCAGTTTACATAATATGAAACGCACTTTCCAACCATCATTACGCAAGCGTCGCAACAAACACGGGTTTCGTGAGCGCATGTCTACACCTAACGGACGTAGAGTACTTGCCGCACGTCGCAGACACGGGCGCAAAAAACTTACAGTATCTTGTGAATCTCGTTTCTAAGAAAGCGATATAATAGATTCAGTAAAAAAGACGCCGATGTGCGTCTTTTTTTGTTTATTTGTTTTTATTCCCAAATATAATTAAACAGATATGAGAGAGAGAATAAGCAAAGAAGAGGCTCTAGAACTATATAACATTCAAGACCTTAACCTTATTAGCGAGAAAGCTTTAAAAATAAGAGAAGAGATAAACGGTAACACCGTTTGGTATAATAGAAACTTTCATTTAGAACCTAGTAACGTATGTATCCATCGTTGTAAATTCTGCTCATACAGAAGAACCAGCGATCTAGAGCTAGGGGCCTGGACAATGAGCCAAGAAGAGGTAAATGAATATTGTCTAGAAAAGTTTCAAGATGGGATGACAGAAGTACATGTAGTAGGAAGCGTTCATCCACAAAAAGATATTAATTATTATTTTAATGTAATTGAGACCATTCGCAAGGCTCTTCCACCCCAAGTTACTATAAAAGCATTTTCTGCAGTAGAAATAGACGATATGTGTAAAAGTTCGGGGTTAGAGGCTAAAGTTGTTTTACAGGAGCTACAAAAAAGAGGAGTTTCAGCATTGCCTGGTGGTGGAGCAGAAATTTTTGACCCTAAAGTTAGATCTCAGATTTGCCCCGATAAAGCAGATGCTAAAAGATGGTTAGAGATACACCAAAGCGCTCATGAACTTGGAATGCGCACCAATGCAACTATGCTTTTTGGCCATATAGAGAGCAGGGAAAATAGAATAGACCATATGCTCATGCTAAGAGAGCTTCAAGACAAAACTGGAGGGTTCGATGCATTTATTCCTTTACTTTTTAAAGCCGCTAACAACTCTATGTCTTACTTAGGCGAAGCAGATACAGTAGAGGTGCTCAAAACATTTGCTATCTCTAGAGTTGTTTTAGATAATATACCTCATATAAAATCTTATTGGCCTATGCTTGGAAAGGAGCTATGCCAGCTCACTCTGCTTTATGGAGCAGACGATATAGACGGTACTATAAATGATAGCACTAAAATTTATAGCATGGCAGGATCTAAAGAACAAACTCCAGTTATGACCTCGGCCCATCTAGAGAAAATTGCATGGGAGTGCAAATACGTTGCAGTTGAGAGAGACAGCTTTTATAATCAAATAATAAAATAGTACTTTTGCCTAAAATAGCTTAATTATGAAGAAAGATAGATGGATACTAAAAAACTTATTGACTGGGGCTGCAGTAGTTGTAGGCATACTGATTTTAACATTTATTATTCTTAAAGTAGTTACAAGACATAACGTAGAACTTATAGTCCCTGAACTTTCTGGAATGACTGTTCCCGAGGCTCTATCCGTAGCTAGAAAGAGTGATCTTAGGTTAGAAATTTCTGATTCTGTTTTTATTCCTCGTATGGGAAGTGGAGTGGTATTTAGGCAACACCCCATTACAGGTAGCTCTGTAAAGAAAAATAGGAGAATTCTATTAACAATTAACTCAATAGAGCCCAAGAAAGTGGTGGTACCATCGGTAACAGGTTTTTCTCTAAGACAAGCAAAAACAGAACTTACTGCTAGGCAATTAAAAGTAGGTAAGCTTATATATGTAGAAGATATTGCTACAAATAATGTTCTATCTCAACTATACCTAGGTAGAGAGATACCAGCAGGCACACAAATAGTAGCAGAGAGTGAAATAGACCTCAGAGTAGGTATGAGTAGTAGAAACAACAGAACATCTATACCATCTCTAACAGGCTATTCGCTAATTACGGCTAAGGATATACTTATAGACAACTCTTTAAATATAGGAAGGCTCACTTATGATAACTCTGTGATTTCCTATACAGATACTCTCTCTAGTTTTGTAATTAAACAGATGCCCTATAGAACCGACTCTCTTTCCTACCCTCTTGGAAGCAGAGTAGATCTAATGCTTAGTATAGATAAGAGCAAACTTGAAGAGGCTAAATAACTGAGCAATTACTAATAATGAATAACCAAAAACAGAACCCCAAAATAGTCTCTTCATCGGAGAGAGATTCTAGAAATTCACAAAAAGTAATCACTAAAAAAGGTTTTGACGAGGAAAACGAAGATGAAGAAGATGATGATGAAGGATTAAACCAATCTTCTTTTGAACACTTCCGTTACCTATCAGATAAAGGGCAATCGCCTCTTAGAGTAGATAAGTTTTTAACCTCTAGAATGGAAAAAACATCTAGACATAGAGTTCAACTGGCAATAACTGCTGGATTTGTACTTGTGAATGGAAAAATAGTTAAGGCAAATTATGTGGTAAAACCATTAGATGTTGTGACCATAGAAATGCCTTACGAGAGACAGAGGTTTGAGGTTAGCCCAGAGAATATCCCAATAGAAATCCCTTATGAAGACGACCATCTACTACTTGTAAACAAACCTGCTGGTTTAGTTGTACATCCAGGCCATGGACACTTTTCGGGCACTCTAATAAACGCACTTGCCTTTCATTTAGGGCTAACACAACCAGCCGATGCCCAAGATGCACGAATGGGAATATTGGTTCATAGGATAGATAAAAACACATCGGGGCTTTTGCTTGTTGCAAAAACAGACCAAGCTCAACTCTATCTTGCTAAACAGTTTTTTGATCATAGTATAGATAGAAAATATGTAGCGTTAGTTTGGGGAAATCTTAAAGAAGAATCGGGCACAATTACTGGACACATTGGAAGAGACCCTAACGATAGAATGAAATTTAGAGTATTCCCCGATGGTTCATTTGGCAAACATGCGGTTACTCACTATAAAGTAATTGAACGTTTTGGCTATACTACGCTTGTAGAATGCATATTAGAAACAGGAAGAACTCACCAAATAAGAGTTCATATGGATTGGTTGGGACACCCTCTTTTCAACGACGAGCGCTATGGAGGAGACAGAATTCTTAAGGGTACTGTATACGCTAAATACAAACAATTTGTGCAGAACTGCTTTGATATAATACCTCGGCACGCTCTACATGCGCAAACTCTTGGCTTTACACACCCTGCAACTCATGAGAGGCTTTTATTTACAAATGACATCCCTCAAGATTTGAAAGATGTCATTGATAAATGGAGAAATTTTTCTAAATCTCTTTAAAAACTGTGTGAGCCGCCGCCACCACCGCCACCGCGCATACCTCTTCCAGATCCTCGGCCAGATTGTGAATTACCACCAAATGAACCAAATCTAAAGGTGAAGCTTACCATAAAATACTGTTTCAATGTATTATTTTGAACATCTTCAATATAGTTATCTGTAGTAGTTCTCCAGATACTACGAGATTGTTTTAAAATATCATATACTTTAAATGCTAGCGTTCCTTGTTTTTTGAAAAGGAGTTTAGATACCTGAGCATTCCATACTGCCGATGGTTCATTCATACCCTCTCCATAGCCTATATAAAAACGGTAATCAAAATCACTTGTAAAGTTAAATCCTTCTGGAAGTGTCCAGTTTGCATAGAGGCTCACAGAATTACTCCAAGTAGCAGGTCTTGTATTAGCTTCTATGGAATACCATGCATGTGAATATGAAGCTCTACCACCAACACTTGCTTCAATTTTATCTCCTCTGTAAGTTAGTTTTAAGGTTTGAGATGGAGAGATACTAGTTGTTTTATTTCTAAGACCATTAGAATAGCTTATACCATTGTTTAAAGAAAACCTAGTAGAAGCCATCACATAAAACTTAGATTTACTGATTGGGGTATTATACATTATATTAGTGTACAAAGAGTATACTCCGTTTTCATTTACAGGCAAAGTATACTGAACACCGCCCTCGTCGTACCATCTTTTGTTTACAATTTTATCCATTGTGTAGTTTCCTCCCAACCTAAGGCTAAGAGAACGGAAAGTTTCTTTTTTAGTGTCTCTAAATTCTAACGATAAATCATGGTTGAACTCTGGTAACAGATCGGGGTTACCCAAAGGAATATAAAGTGGATTTGAGTTATCTGGAACAGGTTGTAATTGGCTAATAGAAGGTTGGTTAGTATTTCCCCTATAATTTATTCTAAGAGAACTCATATCGTTAACACGATAATTAAAGTTTGCCGAAGGAGAGAAGTTAACAACACTTCTTGCTAAATAAGTTGTATCGCCAACACTTTCAGTTGAAGATGGTTGAACATTAAAACCTACTGTATAACTGTATTTTTCTTCATTTTTTCTAATACTAACCTCTGCTTGTTGGCTTATAAAAGTATTTTTATAGGTATTAGAATAGGCATCGTCTCTTATGTCGTACTCGCCTGTAATAGGATTGTAATTAAATGAATTTTTCTCAGAATTACTTACATTTTGGTTATATCTATAGGCCAACTCCATGTAAAAATTTCTACCAAGTGGCTCAGTATATGAAGCTCTTGCTCCCAATGATAATGAGTTGTTATTGTTAATTAATCTTTGGTCTATTATTGTACTAGAGGGGTTTCTGCCATATTTATTGGTCTCTGATTCATTTTTTCCATCAAGATCGTTATTAGAGTAATTGTAATTAAAGTTCACAGAGAAAGTTCTTCCTGGTTTTCCCAATCTTTGACGAAATAGCAAACTACCACCCATCTGTTGAGATTGATTATCTCCAGAAGATCTACTTACTCCATCATTGATTTTAACTCCTGTAAGCCCATCTGTAGAGAATCTATTCTCATCGTTGTAAGATCCATAACCAAGGCTAATATTAGGCCTAAATAAAATTGAAGATTTTTCCGATATTTTCCATTCAAGCTCTAAAGCAATCCTATGGTTATCAGAAATATTTTGTCTCATAGAAGTATCTCTATTAAAGAAACTACTGTCTTGTAAGAAGTTCTGTCTTTCACGACTTCCAGAAGCTACATTATCTGTACTGCCATAAAAGTAGTTACCTCCAATTTTAATCTTCCCACCTTTCAACTCGGTATTAGCATTAACCCCGCCCATCCAAGAAGTAGTTATTCCACTGCCACCAAAATTGACAGTTTGCCCTCCTACTCTTATTCCTCCAGAACCTCCCATAGAGCCTCTCATACTACTCATCATACCCCCAGCCATATCAGAAAAAGCTCTGTTATTAGTGTTATTACCATTTCCTATTACACTCACTTGGCTTGTAGAAGTAAATCTACCCACCATGCCCGCTCCTTGATATCTATCCTCTGAACCATAACCAAGAGTTGCATTACCAAACCAACCATTCATCATACCTGGTCTTATAGAAAGGTCTATTACTGTCTCTTCGTTACCATCGTCAATTCCAGAAAAAATTGCCTGCTCAGATTTACGATCTACCACTCTTACCTTATCTACAATTTTTGCAGGAAGGTTTTTAGTGGCCAAAGTAGGGTCATTTAAAAAGAAAGGTTTACCATCAATCATTATTTTATCTATAGCCTTACCATTAGCAGTGATTTTACCATCGGCATCTATCTCTATACCAGGAAGTTTTTTAAGTAGTTCCTCTAGCATATCGCTTTCAGAAGTTTTAAATGAAGATGCATTATACTCTATAGTATCTTTTTTAACAATAATTGGATTACCCAATGCCGAGACAACAACAGATTCGAGAGTATTTAATTTTTCCATCATGTTAATATTGCCAAGATCGATAATTCTTTGCTTATCTATGCTAATCTCCTTATTAACAGTTACAAAGCCCATAAATTCAATCCTAAGAGTATATTCACCAGGATTAACTCCAGTAATTTCAAACTTACCTTTAGAATCGGATAGAGCATATTTAGAAGGAGACTCTTTTCCTTTTAAAATAAGTGAAGCAGTTGCAAATTCAACAACTTCGTTTCTTATACTATCTACAAGCACTCCTTTAATTCTAAAATCCCTTTGATTATCGGCTAAAGCAGAGCTGCTTAATAAAAATAAAAACGCTAAAGTTAGTAGTGTAGATTTAATATATTTCATGTTTAGTAATTATTTCTAGGTTATATTTTATATTGGTTAAATTATTTTCAAACAACAAACCTTTGACTGCCCAAACAGTCAAAGGTTAAAATGGTTTGCTAAAAAATTGTAAATTATTTTATCCTTCCGGGATTATTTTTTACAAACGAATCCCAATTGCCCTTGCGAGCAGCAGAACTATTGTTTTTTTTGGTTCCTGTTATAGAACCAACAATAGAACTTGTTAAAAAATGACACATAGCGGCTGCAAGACCATCTGTAGCATCGTAAGATTCTGGCAATTCATTAATAGACAGTATTTTTGATATCATTAAAGCCACTTGTTCTTTAGAAGCTGCTCCATTTCCGGTGATAGATTGCTTAATTTTACGAGGCGCATATTCATATATAGGCATACCCGAATGGAGAGCTGCAGCAATAGCTGCCCCCTGTGCTCTTCCAAGTTTTAGCATAGATTGAATATTTTTTCCATAAAAAGGAGCTTCTACGGCCAATTCGGTAGGGTTAAATTTTTTTATAAGAATGTCTACCTCTTTAAATATTGAACCCAATCTAGTAAAGTGATCGGGTTCTCCTCTAAGAGAGTTTATACCCATAGCCACATAATTAGCTTTACCATGAGTAATAGTAATAACTCCCCAACCAAAAACTTGTGTGCCTGGGTCTATACCTAATATTACTCTGTCTGGAATCATTGATCGAATTGTAGTGAAATCAAGAAAATTAATTAGTCAATATAGCTAAAACCAGTATATGGAACAAGAACATTTGGCACCTTAATTCTTCCATCTTCTTGGTAGTTCTCTAAAATTGCTGCAAGAATTCTTGGTAGCGCAAGTGAGCTGCCATTTAAAGTATGAGCCAATTGTGTTTTTCCACTATCGTCTTTAAACCTAAGTTTAAGTCTATTTGCTTGGAAAGTCTCGAAATTAGAAACTGAGCTTACCTCTAGCCACATCTGTTGAGCTGCCGAAAACACCTCAAAATCATATGTAAGAGCCGATGTAAAACTCATGTCGCCACCACATAAACGAAGAATTCTATATGGCAAACCAAGCTCCTGAATTATCTCTTCTACGTGAGAAACCATTACATCCAAGGCACTGTAAGAAGAATCGGGATGAGATATTTGCACAATCTCTACTTTATCGAACTGATGAAGTCTGTTTAGCCCTCTCACATCTTTACCATAAGAGCCAGCCTCCCTTCTAAAACATGGAGTATATGCAGTAACCTTAATAGGAAAATCTTTTTGAGCTAAAATAACATCTCTATATATATTGGTAACAGGAACCTCGGCAGTAGGTATAAGATAAAAATTATCTAACCCAACGTGATACATCTGTTCTCCTTTATCGGGGAGTTGGCCAGTTCCATAACCCGAAGCCTCATTTACCATAAGTGGAGGCATTACCTCGGTATAGCCAGCAGCAATGTTCTTGTCCAAAAAATAGGCAATAAGAGCTCTTTGTATGCGAGCTCCTTTACCTTTATATACAGGAAAACCAGCCCCAGTGAGCTTAACTCCCAAATCGAAATCTATAATATCATGTTTTTGAGCCAATTCCCAATGAGGTATAGTGTACTTCAACTTAGGAATAAAGCCACCCTCTTTTACTATTTGGTTATCTTGAGCTATTTTTCCTGAAGGGACAGAAGAGTGAGGTAAATTTGGTAATTGAACTAACAAGTTATCTAACTCTTTAGAACAAGCATCCATAGCAACTTCAAGCTCTTTCGAAGATTCCTTCAACTCGGCTACAGAGCTCTTTGCAGCTTGGGTCTCCTCTTTCTTGCCCTCTTTCATTAACAACCCAATCTCCTTAGAAACAGCATTTTGCCGAGCTAAAAGAGCATCTACCTCTGTTTGCAAACCTCTTCTTTTGACATCTAAATCAAGTATGCTTTCTAACACCCCCGCAGCGTCAAAGTTTTTAATTTTTAGGCGTTCAATTACAAATTCGGGAGCTTCCCTAAGCAGTTTAATATTTAACATCGTATATAATGTATGAGAATTAAGTTTCAAAGTTAAAAAAATTAATTGGCTACGTAGATAAAAGAAAAAATATCTAGAAATGGATAAAGCTTGGCTAAGATTGTATAAAACTCATTTACTGCTAGTTAATTTGATTTCCCTCTTATTAGATTTGTACCAAGCAAATTTTAATAAACAAAATGAAATCGATTAAAATAGCAGCATTATTTTTACTCTGCATAATTCAAAGTTGTGCGAAAGAGACTAATTATTTACCCAGTAATATAACTTTCAAGGGAAATTTAAACGACTCAGTAAAAAGCAGCTCAAATTTAAATGTTGGAGTCAAAGCGCTATTATATACATATAAAGAGAAAACCGAATCGGCTGAAAATATTACTAAAGAGATCCTTCTAATTTCTAATGGCTTTGGTGGCATGCCTTCTACATTAGCAATATTTCTCCAAAACGGCATTTATGATTTTTACTCCATCTCTTTAAATGACAACTCAAACTTAGTATTAAATCAAAATTTTAAGTTACCCGCCAAGAACGGAAAAGATTATATCTGGGCAAGCAAAGAACAGCAAAACATTATAGAAGATAGAATTATTGACTTCGCATATAAGCATATATCAACAAAAATAAATGTAGTTGTTGAATTTCCAGATTCATTTAAAAATGTACATATCAACTACATAAAATACACTTTACCAAATTGTTCTTCTTCTTTTATAAATTTAAAAAAGGGAGAAATAACGCCAGCTAATACTGTACTTCCATTAAGCGTAATTCCAGGAATAGAAAATAGCAGAACATTTATTGCAATACCATGTATTGCTCAAAAACAAATTGAATTATCTATAAACTCTACTATAGAAGGAGAAAATATAAATAATGTAATTTACAAATCAAATATAGATGAATCATTTAAAGCTGGTATAAACTATATAGTCAATTTAAATATAGAGAGCCTTTTCAATTCTTTTATCACTTTGTCCTATGCTCAATGGGAGAATAATTCAAATATTATAATTTATTAATATATGAAGAATAATCATACATATATTATTATTCTAATCGTACTGATAGTTAGTCAATCGTGTATTAAAGAAGATTTTGGAAATTGCCCCAATTGGGGTAAATACAAAGTTGGTTTTTATACCAAATCCAATGTAAATTATCTATCAACAAATTGCATGTTACTTTTTTATAGTGGCATTGATTCATTATCGGCTCCTGTACTAAACAGGAATTTTCTTATGCAAAATTCATCTGAGAAAAGCTCTCCTCATTTACTCAAGTTGTTCCCAGGAGAATATAACTTTTGTGCACTACTTTCGGGAGAAGAAGAAATATTAAATAATAGGGTAAAACTCAAAAATGGACGAAGATATCTCTATGCAAGTACAAAAGAGCAAATAAAAAAATCTCCATTAAATAAAGTATCTCTCCATTTTAATCTCGCAAATTCAATGATAGTAATTAAATGCTCTATGGACAGTAGTTTAAATGATTGCGACGTGAGTGAAGTAAAAATCTCTCCTCCACAAGAGGAAAATGCCATATTAAACCTATGCGATGGAACCTGCTGTTTTGAACAGTATACTACTGCATTTTTTGAAAACAGCATTTACGACACCAATGAAAAAGAGTGGGCATACTATTGTAATCCGCTAGAGCCGGGCAACGAGTTATCATTCAAAATAATACTATTAGATAGCATCAGCCAAACAAATAAAATACTTGCGGTAAAAGTCTTCCTAAATACTGGGCTTGAGCAAGGCAAAGTATATAAATTCCATTTGAATATTACACCCCATAAAATAGAATACAAATCGTCAACTATTATTGATTGGGATAATTATATCCACTATGAAGATATTGAACTATAAATCAAATATAAAATCTTTATGAAAAATTTAAAAAATTATCACTTTGCGATAATCGCAATTGCACTTCTTTGGTCATGCCAAAAAGAGGAGAAGAAGATTAGTGGAGAAAGGAATGAAGTACAATTCTTTGCCTGCTATAACGAATCTCTACATACCAAAGCAACAAAAAGCTTTACCGTTGGTAATAAAGCAACAATTTATGCATGCAATGAAGGTAGCGCACCAACTTCAAGTGCATTCTTAAATGGCACTCCTCTAGAAGCAACTGCCATATCTGGCGGAGTATTAGATCCAATTAAATCACTGTTTGTGCCCAAAGGCTCTTACGATTTCTATTCAGTTTCACAAAACGATAATAACTCTCATGGATTAACATTTATTGAGGGAGATTCGGAGCAGCTTACAAATGGTAAGGATTATCTATGGTCTAAAGCAGGTCCAGTACAGGAAAGCGAGGTTGTTAATTTTATTTACTCCCATAAAGCAGTTGGTATAGAGATAGCAATCTATGGTGGTGAAGGAATAAGCTCTCTAGATGTAACTTCAATTAAATTTACTCCCTCTAAGCCTGGACACTCTACTAAATTGTCTCTTGAAACCGGAATTATTGGAAAAGCCACTCAAATAGAGAGTCTAACTTCTCTCTATGTCTATGGTAATAAAGGCAGCACAATTATGCTCCCTTTAACATCTAACTCTATAGAAATTGAAATCACTGCAAATCTTACCATTGGAGAAGATCAAGTAGTAGGGAAGAAATATTCGGCAATTTTACCTGCCATGGAGTATAAAGGAGGAACGTTTTACACTCTTAATCTTACAGTTTTAGCAGCATCAATTTCATTCTCAGGGGCTCTACTAGAAGATTGGGAAACTCAAATAGTAGATGTAGAAACATTAACTGAACAGTAAACATGTTAATAAACTTAAATAAAAGCAAAGTGTTTTTGCTGTTTTTTGTGCCCATCTTTTTTTCATGCGTACAGGAGAGATGCTCTTCTTGCAGTCAAGGCAATAAATACAAAGAGCAATTTAAAATTTGCTTTTCGGGAAGTTATTTAGTTACAAAATCGGCCTCTGTATTACCAGCAGGGGTCGAAACTTCCATTTTTACATATTATAGTGGAGAAGATCCTTGTACAAAAAAAGAATATCCCGGATCTCCTATTCTAGCAACCTCAGATATCTCTGGGAATTTACAATTGAGAAATAATTTTGTATTCTATTTAACTCCAGGATACTACGACTTTTACGCAACCTCTACAAATTCCGGCACTTTGAATGGCCTTTCATTTAAAATAGGTCAATCTAACAAACTAAAAAATGGTTGTGATTATTTATGGGGTATCAAAAAAGATGTTACAATATGTAACAACTCCAACGTACAATTTTGCTTTAAGCACTTAGCATCTTCAATAATTATTGAAGTGAGCTCTTCAGTTTATCACCAAGAAGAATTAATAAAAGTACTACTCAAACGAGCAATTATAGCTCTTCCCGATACAAATCAAATACTAAAACTAGCATCAGGAGAGATAACCCAAGCAAAAAGCATCACCTCCCTTAAAGCAGATATGTATATAAAAAGTAATAAAGCATACTACATAATATTGCCGTTAGAAAAAAAAATAGATATTCCAATTGAACTACACATTACAACTGCTTCAATCTCCAATCAAGAATATCAAGAAGTACACTTTTGCACATTACCCTCACCTCCAAATGGGTTTAGGGGAGGAATGCAGTATAATTATAGAGCTAAATTAATTGCAAACCAAGTTGTGTTTGAAAACACAGTTGTACAAAAATGGGACGAAAAAGAAATCAATAATTTATATTTAAGTGAAAACAAATAAATTTAAATCATCTATTTGCATTGGAGCACTATGGTTATTTTTAAATCCATTTTACTGTAATGCTCAAAGTCACTCACTAGGAGTAAACGTGGCTATGCTTGCTTTTGGCTCTGTGAATATTGATTTTTCTAAAGCTCTATCACAAAATATTACACTTCATATTCCTCTGTCTTGGAATCCAATAACATTCGGGAATAATAAAAAAATAAAACATCTCATCATTCAGCCAGGTATAAGATGGTGGAAATGGCACTCCTATTCAGGATGGTTTGGAGGAGTAAACCTAACCGCATCTCAGTTTAATATAGGTGTAAAATCGTTCCGTTATTACGGAAAAGGAGCAGGAATAACTCTTAGCGCTGGTTATGCAAAAATGATTTCTAAAAGATGGAACATTGAAGCAGAGGCTGGGATATTCTCTGGTTGGGCTAACTACAATAAATACCAAATAGAGATCTGTGGAGATTATGAAGGGTGCCGGCAAGGTTTAATATTTTGTCCATCAAAAATCTCACTATCACTAGTATATATTATGTAAATGAAAACCAAGCTATTACTCATATTATTAATATTAAACGGTTGTAATAATTCTTTATACCGTGTTATGAAATCTAATCCTGCTCCAGGGTTAGAATATAGTTATAATAATCCCTATTTTGATATATCATATAGTAATAACACAGCAACATCTATAAATAATTCTTTTGAGTTTATTAATGAAGATGGGCAAGAAATAACCTTTAACCAAGGAGTTGTAGACACAGAAAGCGGCCAATTAGTAAGTCTAAGACACCTAGATCAAGTTGTAGTAAGTGCCAAATCAAACAACATTGCCGAGAGAAATGGACTTATAAAATTGAGTTTTATGATAACAGTTCCATCTTTACTCCAAAACAGTGATTGGCAAACACAAATGGTTCCTATTTTACGCCGAGGGAAAGATACTACCCATTTCAAAAAAATAATATTGAGTGGTAAAGAATTTAAAAGAGCTCAAGAGAGAGGGTACAAAAAATTTGAGAGCTATCTTAAATCTATAATTCCAGACGATGCCAATTTTTTAGAAGAATATTCAAACCTACACGATCTTATAATTTTTTTAGAGCGAAACTTACCACATTCCCTTGCAATATATGGGAGTTTAAATGATTCTTTAAAAACAGAATTTGGTGTAACTGAACAACGCATTATAAAACAATACTTGAAAAGGTGGCTTATTTCAAAAAACAATCGGAGAAAAAAAGAGAAAAACAATAAATATAATAAATACGTAAAAAACCCATACCTCACAGGCGCTCGCTTAGATTCTATTATTTGTAATAAAGATGGTGATTTCGAATATCATTACGCACAAGAAATATTTACAAATGAAAATTCCTCTAGATTAAATTTATGGATAGCAAGTTCAATTAGAGATGTAAATGGTACAGAGGTTCAATTACGAGCTTCCGATACAATAACATATAATGTCTCTTCTATGAGTGGGCTAGTTCAAGATAACATTCGTTTCAAAAAAAAGGTTACAGAGCGAAGAGTTCAATTAAGCTTCGACGCAAACATCTCATTCCCAGTAGGAAAATGGGATATTACCCCCACATTTAGAAATAACAAAGCTCAAATAGAACAAATTGACAGCATCTTTTACGATATTTTTTCTGAAAAGATTTTCGATTTAGACTCTCTCTTTATCACATCTTTTGCTTCACCAGAGGGAAGATACCAATCTAACCAAGAGCTCTCAAATAAAAGGGCCTTTTCAATTAAGAGTCATTTATACGAATCTATAAATAGAGCATCTCAAAATTTACTGACCATAGATATTACAAACCACACATCAGAAGAAAGTGCAAACATCTTAAAAATAGATAATGAGAGAATAATAACCACCTCTATTCCCGAAGATTGGGATAATCTGTTTTTTCTAATAAAAAATGATACTGTCATAAAAAACAGAGAGTCTGTTTTACAAACATGGACTATAGAAAATCTAGATAAAAGAGAAGAACATATAAAACTTCAAAAGAAAAATTATGGGTACATCCGAGACTCATTATATCCAAAATTACGAAGAGTGAGCTTTAGGCTAAACCTATTAAGGAAAGGTATGATAAAAGACACAATACATACTAATGAACCCGATACTCTTTATATGAAAGGAATAGAATTATTAAAAAAAAGAGAATATATAAGTTCTCTCGGCATACTGAGCGACTATAATGATATTAATGCAGCAATAGCACATATGTCTCTAGGTCACGACAACACAGCTCTTCAAATATTGGAGCAGGCCCCAACTAGTGCAAAACAGGTTTACATGTTGGCTATTCTTTATGCAAGAAAAGGCTTTGAAGAAAAGGCTTCAAAATATTTTTTAAAATCTAAAGAGATGGATATTAGAATGGCATATAGAGGAGGGCTCGATCCAGAAATAAATTATCTAATAAATAAATATAATTTAAATAAAGATCTATTTGAATGATAAATATGAAGACAACAAACAAAATATTATGTACAACTGGGAAAAATTTGCTTTTACTAGTAGTACTTCTGTTTATTTACACAGGTTGTGAAAAAGAAAAATCTTACTCAATTAATAAAACGTTTCCACTAACCATTGAGTTTAACACGTTTATTAAATCAAAGAGTGGTAATACACCTAACAATATTGTAGATATTAATCTATTTGTGTTTGATCAAAACGAAGAGCTAACAAAACACATTTACCTTAACAATGAAAGCAGCGCAACTTTAGAAATAAACTATGGTATAAAAACCATAGCAGCAATAGCAAATATTGGTAATCAAGACTTAAGCCAATTCAGTTCGTTATCTCTTTTGAGAGAATTAAAACAGAATAGCATGCTCGGCACAGGAGGCAATATGATATTTAGTGGAGAGTTAACACAATCATTTTCACCAAATCATAAAAACGTAATAATACCTCTTACCAAGACACTCTCTAAAATCACTTACCTGTTTGATAAAAGCAATCTAGATATAAACACTAACATTTCAATTACCAAAATTCAATTAATGAACACACCTACAGAATGTTCATACTTCTCTTCTAACACTCCAAATTATTCTCAAATTGAATGCGATGGAGAAATATTAGAAGGTATAAACCTAGAACCTCAAAGTCATGACCATGCAGTTCCATTATATATGTTCGAAAACATGCAAGGGACAATAGGATCAAATAGTAATCAAATAACAAAGTATCCGCAATCTAAAGAAAACGTATGTACATATGTAGAAATAACAGCAGATTACAATAGTCCCGAACAAACAGGCACAATAAAATATAGAAACTTCTTGGGCACAAATACAACAAATAATTATGATGTTATAAGAGGTAAACATTACAAAGAGACTATTATATTCAATGGAACTTCAATAAACGAAATATCTTGGAGAGTAGATGTATCTAACTTACACCCTGTTCCACCTCCAAATATAGCTGTAACCGGAATTTCTCTAAGCAACTCTACCTTAAAGTTAATTACAGGTGATCAACATCAGCTACACGCAACAATCCTTCCTTTAGATGCTACCAATAACAACTGCCAATGGAGCTCTTCCGATCCCTCTGTAGTTTCGGTATCTCCTCTAACAGGTCTACTAACAACATATAGATATGGACTATCTACTATTACAGCAAAAAGCTGTGATGGTGAATTTATTGCTCGATGTATAGTAAACGTATATGATCCAATAACAATATGTACAAGTTTTTGTGAAGTGAGAACCTACAATTCCATGACCGATTTAATAGAACGTTCAGAGATTGTTATCTATATAAGAGCAAATATTGATTGTCCTTCCAATATGCAAATTATTAGAGCCATAAAACCATTAGTTAACGTCTATTTGTCATATACATATGTTATTGATGGAATTATGTACTATGAGAATGGGAGTGTGACATTAAATGATATTAACAATAATGATTTACCAAACTATAGTGGAGGATCAAATAATATACTAATTACATTTCTTGGTCCTCTCACAGAAAGCGAGATCTTAGAAACAATAAAGAGCCTAACTATTGAGATTGTTTCAGGGAGTGTATATGCATACAATTGGTATGTGACTTGGTAAAACTATGAATTACTTTAATAACTAAAAAACCGTTAAATTATGAAAAGGAAATTAACCCTGTTACTATCAAGTTTACTTCTTCTTTTTTCATGTCAAAAACAAGAAGTACAAATCGAATCTACATGGAATGCTCTCTCTTTTACAGAATCGCATTCTGCTAATTACTATGATTATATGAATGAACCACATGTAAACATAACTTTCCCCTCAAAAATAGAGTCAAAAAGTATTATCTATGAACACGGAATATGGCAAGAGAATAACAACACCTATGTCTTTGTTGCTCATAACTGGGCAGACAAAGAGATTATTTTACATATATACAAAGACGATAAACCTTTTAAAGAGTTAGTCCTAAAACCAGAATCTTCAACTAATAATAGTTCGGAGGTTACTTTAAAAGATTTCTCTGTTAACTTTGTGCCATCGCCAGGTGAGTACAGTTTTGAAGTATCTGTAAAAGATATAAGAGGTATTACTTTATTGAACCAATATTGCCTACACGGCACTATAAACAAATTGATTGTTCGTTAAGACTCCCTATTAATCAGTTTTTTACAAAAAAAGAGGATAGCCATTTGGTTATCCTCTTTTTTTATCCTGATTGAATGTTAATTATTCCGGGCTAATAGCGCTAACCGGACATACATCTGCACAAGTTCCGCAGTCTGTACAAATATTAGCATCAATAACATAAATATCTCCTACAGAGATAGCCTCTACTGGGCACTCATCGATGCAAGTTCCACAAGCTGTGCAGTCGTCTGAAATTTTGTAAGCCATTATAACTGAATTTTAAATTGGTTTGATTGTTGCAAAGATAGAAATTTGATTTAATAGAACAAATAGTAATTGTATCTTTGTAGTCACAAGCGTTTGGTGTAAAACCAACCTAAATATAACAACAAGTAAGAAGAATGAGAAAACAGACATATATTAGAATAATTGTAACTGCAATTGGTATAGCGCTTTGTTCTTTTGCATATTCACAAAAGAGTAATATAGAATTCAATAAAACTATACATAATTTTGGCGATATCATGGTAAATTCTGGGCGCCAATCCTGTAATTTTACTTTTAAGAATATATCTGAACAACCAGTAGTTATTCAAACAGTAATCTCTTCTTGTGGTTGTGCCAAACCTGAATGGACTAAAAGTCCAATAATGCCAGGAAAAGAAGGGAAGATAGATATCGTTTTTTTAAATGACCAAGGCCCCTACCCCTTCGACAAATCACTTACAGTATATATAACTGGAGAACCAAAACCTATAATTCTTAGGATAAAAGGAGTAGCCCACGAAAAATTGAAATCTGTACAAGAGCTTTTTCCGGAAAACTTTAATGGTCTTTCTTTTCGTAAATCTTATATAGATTTTGGAAATATTACAAGAGACAATCTATTTACTCAGGATATTGAAGTGGCTAACTCCTCTTCCAAAAAGATAGAGGTCAATTTTTCTAACCTTACAAAAGGGCTCACGGTAAAACCAAACCCAATTATAATTTTACCAGGAAAAAGAGCCGATATCTCTTTTTTATTAGACACCTATAATTCTCAAGATTGGGGTAGAACATTTTACAACAATGAAATCATTGTAAACGAGAAAAAAGTTTCAGGTAAAGAATTAAAAATAATTGCCTCAATAAGAGATAATTTCTCTAGTCTCTCTAAAGAAGAGAATGACAATGCACCTCTTCCCATGGCTGGTTCTTCTAGCTTCGATTTTGGAAAGATCAAAAAAGGCAACCAAATAACAATAAATTTTAAGATTCGTAATCTTGGTAAAAGAGATTTACTTATTCATAAAGTTGAATCTGAATTTTCAAATATTAACTCAAAATACCCAACTAAAATTGCACCAGGAGCAACAGGTACAATAGAAGTAACAGTAAACACAAAAGAAGAAAGTGGAGAAAAATCATATATTCTCTCTGTTATAAGTAACTCTCCATCTAGACCAGTAATGAATTTTGTTATTACAGGTCTCGTTATTTAATAGTTGAGGCAATTTTATAATTAAGTGAACTAGATGAAAAAGAAAAGTTTTGAGAGCGCACTAAAAGTAAATGTGGGAATTGAGCAACCTCCTGTTGTAAATCCTTATTTAGGAAATTTTTATAAAAAAAATAGATCTAAGCTCCTTACCGAAGATGAGTATGTCAAAGGCATTACTGCTGGTAACACCTCTATTCTAAGCCAAGCTATCACACTAGTAGAGAGTTCTAGAAACGATCATAGATTAATGGCTCAAAGAATTATTACACGTTGCCTTACGCACGCTGTAAAATCCATGAGAATAGGTATAACTGGGGTTCCTGGAGCTGGAAAAAGCACATTTATAGAGTCCTTTGGTGGGCTTGTAACCGCAAAAGGGCACAAGTTGGCTGTTTTAGCAATAGATCCTAGTAGTGAAAAGACCAAAGGGAGTATCTTAGGAGATAAGACCAGAATGGAAACTCTTTGCAACGACCCTAATGCATTTATAAGACCTAGCCCAAGTAGTGGTTCTCTTGGTGGAGTAGCTCAAAAAACGAGAGAAAGCATTATTCTTTGTGAAGCAGCTGGTTACGATGTGATTTTCATCGAAACTGTAGGCGTTGGACAATCAGAAACTGCAGTACACTCTATGAGTGATTTTTTTCTACTTTTAATGCTTGCTGGAGCAGGAGACGAACTCCAAGGAATGAAAAGAGGAATAATGGAAATGTCCGATCTTATAGCTATTACAAAAGCCGATGGAAACAACATAGACAAAGCAACCATGGCAATGGCTTTATATAAAAATGCTCTGCATCTATTTCCGCCAACCGAATCGGGATGGGTACCAACAGCGCTAACAACTTCTTCTGTAACAAAAGAGGGCTTAGAAGAGGTGTTAGAAAAAACTTTAGAATTCTTTAAATTAGTTCAAGAAAATGGTTTTTATTTACATAAAAGAAGAGAGCAATCTCGTTTTTGGATGTACGAAACAATACAAGCCGATCTTAAAAGACATTTCTTCGAGAATAAAGTAGTTGAAAACAATCTTTTAGATTTTGAAAACAAAGTGTTACATGGCCAGATGAGTTCGTTTGTAGCTGCCGATGAACTAATGAAACTATATGTATCTCAAATTAATAGTAATCAAGCAAAAATAGATTAATGAACACAGTATTGGAAGCACTAAAAAACAGCGTACTCATAACCGGCTTGGTAATGATAATGATGTTGCTCATAGAATATATAAATATTCATTCTCACGGGAAAAGCTTCCGAAAGTTAAAAGACTCACCTATTAAGCAGGTCTTTTTAGCTGCTACTCTTGGGCTAATACCAGGGTGCGTAGGTGGTTTTGCAGTTGTCTCTTTATATACTCACAAGTTGTTGAGTTTTGGAGCACTAGTTGCAATGATGATTGCTTCTTCTGGAGATGAAGCATTCATAATGCTTGCACTTATTCCAAAAACAGCTATTATATTATTTATAGTTCTTTTTGCAACCGGTGTTATTGCTGGTATAATTACAGATAAGTTTGTTAAAAAAGAAGTTGCTCCTTTTACACCAAGTCATTACGAAATCCATGAAGATTGCTGTAGCTCTCACAAGCAACATACAGATTCAATCTTTGGTGGCAAGATTAGTGAAAACCTCAAGAAAATATCTAAAGAACGTCTATTTATACTTTTAGGAATTATTTTATTTATCTCTGCTGTAGGAATGGGTCTTTTAGAACACGACCATGCTGTGCATGACCATGCAGCTCACGAACATGGAGTATTTGATGTTTTCAGTGAGAGATGGATAAATATTGTATTTGCAGGATTAGGTATTGTAGTTTTATTCCTTACTCTAAAATCTAACGACCATTTCATTAAGGATCATCTATGGAATCATGTTGTTCGAAAACACTTTAAATCTATATTTTTGTGGACATTTGGTGCTTTATTGATTATCAATTTTGGAATGCAATTCCTTCATTTAGACCATTGGATTGCAGATAATATGTATGTAGTAATCCTCTTAGCTGCAGTTATTGGTCTAATCCCAGAATCTGGGCCTCATATGATTTTTATAACAATGTTTGCTACTGGGATGGTTCCTTTCTCCGTCTTGTTTACAAGTTCAATTGTTCAAGATGGCCATACAGCGTTGCCGCTATTGGCCGAAAGTAAAAAGAGTTTTGTAAGGGCAAAAGCCATTAACATGGCTATAGGAATAATAATGGGAGTAGCTCTTCACCTTTTTGGTTTGTAGCATACTCCCATCAAGAAATATAATTAATATAACAGATTTTTTATTCTCCGTTCATAGAGAACAAAAACTCATTATTATTTTCTGTTCTTAAAAGACGAGTTTTCATAAATTCCATTGCCTCTACAGAGTTCATATCGGCTAAGTAATTTCTCAAAATCCAGATTCTGTTTAACTCTTCTTTATCAAAAAGAAGATCTTCTCTTCTTGTACTACTTAAAGTAACATCAACAGCAGGGAATACTCGTTTATTAGATAGTTTTCTATCTAGTTGTAACTCCATATTACCAGTACCTTTAAATTCTTCAAATATAACCTCGTCCATTTTTGAACCAGTCTCTATAAGTGCTGTTGCCAAAATTGTTAATGAGCCTCCGTTTTCGATATTCCGAGCAGCTCCAAAAAATCTTTTAGGTTTATGTAATGCATTTGCATCTACACCACCACTAAGCACCTTTCCAGAAGCAGGTTGAACCGTATTAAATGCTCTAGCAAGTCTAGTTATAGAATCTAGTAGTATTACAACGTCGTGGCCACACTCAACCAATCTTTTAGCTTTTTCAAGTACAATATTAGCCACTTTTACATGTCTATCGGCAGGTTCGTCAAATGTAGAGGCAATAACCTCGGCCTTTACGCTTCTAGCCATATCGGTAACTTCCTCGGGGCGTTCATCTATAAGAAGAACTATCATATAGACCTCTGGATGATTGGCAGCAATTGCATTTGCGATATCTTTTAGCAATACTGTCTTACCTGTTTTAGGTTGAGCAACAATGAGTCCTCTTTGACCTTTGCCTATTGGAGCAAATAAATCTACAACTCTTGTAGAAAGATTGTTATGACCATTAGAAGTAATATTGAATTTTTCAGTTGGGAAAAGTGGAGTGAGAAAGTCAAATGGTACTCTATCTCTTATAAATTCTGGACCTCTACCATTAATTTGCTTCACTTTTACTAGTGGAAAATATTTATCGCCCTCTTTGGGTGGTCTAATTTCTCCAATTAAAGTATCACCGGTTTTAAGACCATATAATTTAATTTGAGATAGCGATACGTATATATCGTCTGGTGAGTTCAAATAATTATAATCTGAAGAACGAAGAAAGCCATATCCATCTGGCATTATCTCCAGTACTCCTGTAGCATCTACAACTCCCTCAAATTCCACCTTTTGCTTTGGTTGCTGATGTTGTTGCTGATCTTTATTTTGTTTGTGATTATCCTTTTTATCGAAAGGTAAATTACGTGGTTTATCAGTTTGGACTTCTGTATTTACTTGGATATTAGCTCCTACCAAAACTAATGCCTCTTCTTTAGCTCCCGGAGTTTCTACAACATTTTCTTCTGTTGCTTTATTTTTATTTTCTTGATCTAATTCAGGTTTGCGACCTCTTCTTGGCCTCAATTGCTTATCTAAATTAGAATCGGACTGAGGCTTATTTGATGAATCTTCAGTTTTTGCTTTTGGTTGTGACAATTGCTGTGGCTTTTGCACTGGCTTTTGCACTGGTTCCTGCGCTGGCTTCAGAACTGCCTTTTGCTCCAACTGCTGTTGAATAGGTTGTTGCTGAGTTGTATTTAACTCATTTACATTACTATTCTCAATAGATTGCTCTGTAATTTGTGGTTTTTTTTCTTGAGGTTTCTGAGCTTGTGGCTGAGGCTTCTGAACTTGTGGCTGAGGTTTCTGAGCTTGTGGCTGAGGTTTCTGAGCTTGTGGCTGAGGTTTCTGAGCTTGTGGCTGCTTAGCTTCGGAATCATTTTTTTTATCTGTTGGCTCTATTTTTTTCGATAAATTATTATCGGAAGCCTTTACCTCTGTACTCTTCTTTACATTTGGCTTATTTGGCCTAGGCTCTCTTTTAACAACAGGACGTTTCTCTGGGCGATCCAAAGAGTTGCTCCCAGATTTAGCTTGTTCATCAAGAATCTCATAGACCAAATCTTCTTTAGAGAAATTTTTAGCCTTTGTAATTTTCAGTTCATTGGCAATAGCAATCAGTTCTTCCTGACTTTTCTTGCTTAATTCTAGTATATCGTACATTGATTTATTTGTGTGGATGTGAAGTATCCGCTATGGAAATTAAGTGTTTAAACTTGGTACAAAAATAGAGAATATTTTTAACAAAACAAAAAAAAGTGAAGATATACTTCACTTTTTTTAATCTAAATTAGAAACAATTGTTATTTGGTAGCAATTACATCTATCTCAAGAAGAGCACCCTTTGGAAGTCCAACAACAGCAAATGCTACTCTAGCCGGATAGGGCTGTTCATAGAAAGAAGCGTATACCTCATTCATATCTGTAAAATCCTTCATATCTGTTAAGTATACAGTAGATTTTACAACATCAGAAAAGCTATAACCAGCCTCTTCAAGTATATATCCAATATTTATTAATACTTGCTTAGCTTGTTCTTTTACTCCTCCTGGAACAAATTCTCCTGTAGTAACATCTACAGGTAATTGGCCAGAAACATATAAAAATCCATTTGATTCTACAGCTTGACTGTATGGTCCCACAGCTTTAGGAGCTTTACTTGTTGCAATAAATTTCTTCATAATTATAATTAATTTAGTTGTAAATGACTTAAAAACCACCCTTGTCCCAGTAGCTAGCATTCTTTTTAAATTGAAGTAAGTCTGCCAAAGCAGAAGCTTTTGCGTTAATTCTAAAACTCCAGCTCTCCCACATACCACTAGGAACCCAAGATACAGATATTAAAAAACAGTGTAAATCATATGTTGCGCTAAGTTGAGTAGTAGAAAGTGCCATTTTCATAATGTCTACACCTGTGTTTAAGTTAAGACTAAGAGCTTGTCCTAACTTTATTTGAGCAGATATCCCAAGCGTTTGAACATGGTTATGGTTAGTTAGAAGCTCCCCTCCAACATTTGTATAATTTTTATTATATGAGTAGTTATAATTAAAGTTAACCGACCAAGGGTTATTTGGATCTAGATAATAGACCCAACCTCCAGGAATATACTCTCCTGTTATAGGATTTTCATAAATTCTCAAATATTCTGAATTGGCATCTTTTGCCCCCTTATTGTCTGGTAAACCCATGCCCGCTCCTTTTCTCTCTCCTTTACCAGAAAATTGATAAGATAAAGACATACTAGCATTTGTAAGACGAACAGCTTTTAAAAGCCCATGGTCCATAAAATTAAGACGATTAAATCTTTTCCCCTGATTATCAATTGAATAAGGATCTAAGACAGCATTAGCGTTAAAGGCAAGAGAGCCAAAAATAGTAGTACTCATACTCGCAGAAATATTTGATAATTTCATAGAGTCTGCTAAAAAATTATATGAACCATTAAAATTTAGGTTGTCTATAAGTTTAACCTTTTTCAACCCACCATTTGTAGTATCCTTTTCGCTAAACATTTTTGCTTCAAAATTATTTTGGAGCGAAAAATTCATAGACGCACTGCTTCCTTTACCAGGATAACCAAAAAGTAAATTCTCGTATATATTATATTCACGTTCCTGAGCTACTCCATTAGCATCAATATAGTTCAATGTTCTATATCCGTTGCTTGCTGTCCCCTGCTCTGGACGGTAACTAAAGCTTATATTTGGTTTAATCATATGTCTAATTGCCCTTATTTTAGCATTTTGACCAAAATTAAACATACCATATATAGTAGTGCTCATAGAGAGCGACGCTGCAAAATCTGTAGTTGCTCCAAAGTGAGAAAAGATATCTGTAATATTACTCTCCACTTGGTTCGTCTCGTCATTATAAGATTTTTCATTTTTTTGAAAGAACCAATTCATCCCATAACTAACCCCAGGAGAAAACTGCAAATAATTCAATAAGCTAAAAGTAGGCAACCCAACTTGAAAGCTATGCTGCATACCACTTCTAAATTTAGATAAAAACTCAGGTTTTCCAAAATCGCTTGCCTTAAAATTTATCTTATTATCTAAATTAGTATTATATCTAAATGTGATTTTTTCATAAAGTTTTTCCTTCCCAACAGCATCCTTTCTTTTGAATGGATAAATTTGATTCATTGTAAAAGTAATATTAGGAAGAGTAAATGCATATGAACTATCCAATGAGTTTTGACTGTGTAGGATGTTTGCCGAGAGAGAGAACGGGGTACCAGTAAATGTTTTACCATAAGATACAGAAGAAGATATTTGATTTTGTAAGCTCTTCTGAATATCGTACGAGTTAAAGCGATCATTCAATGGTGTTGCAAAATTCACAGAAGCCCTAAAAGTAGTTCCAGGCTTGGCTTTAGAATCTTGCGAGTGACTCCAACGAACAGAAAAGTCTTTAGATCGATAAAAATCGGGAGAATCTTTTTCTCCTACTTGATTTATAGAGTAGTTTATACTAAGATCGCCATTATATTTATACCTCTTTCTATACCTAGATGTTGCCAAAGCATTCCACGAGCCCAACGTATATATATCTGTAGTTAGGGTAACATCAAAGTGATCTCCAAAAACAAAATAATATCCCAGCCCTTTCAATGAAAAACCTCTAGAAACCTCGTCGTTAAAAGTGGGTATTAAAATTCCGCTAGCTCTTGTAACTTGATTTGGAACAAACCCAAAAGGTAATGCAAAAGGCGTAGGAACATCTTCAATAACTAAGTAGGCTGGCCCAAATACAGTTGTTCTATTTGGCTTAGTAACCACCTTAGCTTTAGTAAGTTGCAAATAAAAGTGAGGATGCTCATGATCACAAGTAGTATATTTGCCTCCCGATATATTAATCGAATTATCGGGCATTTTCTTTAATAAGTCTCCATGTAAAAAACCCTCGGACTCCTGAGTAATCATATTGCTAATTAATGCTTTTCTAGATTCAAAGTTATAACTAACAGTCTCCATGGCATATTTTTCTTGTCCCTCTGTCATCTCTGGTTTACCTTGCAATACGCCAGAAGTATCTTTTAGCCCCGAAGCAAATACCGTTTTGGTCTTCATATTATAAGCCATGTATGCACTTTTAAGTTCTAAGGAACCGTATTTAACAGAAACATCGCCATAATAGTAGATCATTCTTTCATTATTCGAAAAGTCTTCAATTATAGAATCTTTAGCATTTGAAAAAAGAGGATAGAGTAAAGACCCTCTTAGGGCTGCCGAATCTCTAGCAGTAAGTGTATCTTTAATAGGACCATTATTGCTCAATCTAAGAGAATCTTTCGTTTTATTTGAATCTAGAAGATCAATTGAATCTCTTAGTTTAATTGAATCAATCTGTCTAATTGAATCTCTATACATTAAAGAATCACTAACTTCAATTGAATCTCTAAGCTTTATAGCATCACCTAAAAGCAAAGAGTCGCTCAAAGAAAAAGAACTCTTCACCTCTTTTAAAGAGATGTTAGGCTCAGTTTTTTTGGACGAATTAACTATTGCACACCCTGTACAGAGAGAGCAAACAATAAAAAGCAGAAGAAACAAGATCTCTTTTCTCAAAACCAAAATGGTTTAAGGTTTAATAAAAATGTGCTACATTTGTGACCTACAAAGTTAATTATAATTAGCAACAATTATGCCCACAAGAGTGCTTTTAACCTTTTTTTGTATTCTTAGCATCTCCTTTGCCTCGGCACAAGATGGTTCTTCTGTTAATATAAAGAAAATTGTAATAGATGCAGGGCATGGAGGTAAAGACCCAGGAACAGTAAGCCCAGATAAAAAATACAAAGAAAAAGAGATTACACTTTCTGTCGCATTAGAGCTTGGGGCTTTAATAAAAAGTAAATATCCACATATAGAGATAATTTATACTCGACAGACAGATGTAGCAGTTGCTTTAGATAGAAGAACCGAGATAGCAAATAAAAGCAAAGCCGATCTATTTATATCTATACATGTTAATGGAGTAACATCACGTTCACCTTCTGGTTCAGAGACCTTTGTTATGGGTACAGATAAATCTAACTCAAACTTTCAGGTAACAATGTTAGAAAATAGTGTTATTCTTTTAGAAGGAGACGACTATCAAACACGCTACGAAGGGTTCAATCCGAATGACCCAGAATCTTACATAATATTTACACTATTACAAAATGCTCATCTTGAGCAAAGTCTTATTATGGCTTCATTGGTTCAAAAACATTTTAGCCAAGGGCCTATAAAAATTAATAGAGGTATAAAGCAAGCTCCATTTCTTGTACTTTGGAAAACCAGTATGCCATCGGTATTAATTGAATTGGGATTTATTTCCAATGCAGGGGATTTAAAAATTATGGCCAACAAAAACAACCATACTAAATTAGCCTCTCTTATATTCAATGCCTTTGAAGAGTATAAAAATCAATACGACAAAGGTTATAACAATTTAGACTATGTAACACCTATAGATACCATTCCGAAACCTATAAAGACCATTCAAACACCTATAGACACCATCCGCAAACCTATAGTTACCACACAAAAATCTAGCGAAGGCCATCCCTATATTCACTATAGAGTCCAAATTCTCTCACTAAACAAAGTAATTCCTCCCAACTCAAAAGAACTTAAAGGAGAAAAGAATTGTACACCATTAAAATCGGGTTCATTAGTTAAATATACCATAGGTGAATTTAAAACTAAAGAAGAAGCAAGAGCTGCACTAATTCAGATTCGTATAAAATTTCCACAAGCCTTTATTATAAAAGTATCTGATAACACCATTATTCCATTGAATTGACAGTACAACAACGGTCTTTCCAATAATTAATAATTAACAATTAATTACATAACACATATGTCTAAATTTAAAATAACTCGAGAACTAAAAATAGGCTTTTTTACACTACTCACATTGGTCTCTTTATACGTTGTAGTAAATTATTTAAAAGGGAAGAATCTTTTTAGTAGCAGAAACACCTATGTAACAATATATCATGAAGTAGATGGGTTAGCTCCTACAGGGCCTGTGTTTTTAAGGGGACTTAAAGTTGGCACAATCGAAACCATCTCATATAATCAAATACAGAACAATTTTACTGTTAAAATCAAAGTAAAAAGTGAATACTTACTACCTTCGAACTCCATTGCAGAGGTTTATAGTGCAGATATTATGGGTACAAAAGCATTACGTATAAATATTGGAGATGCCACATCGTATCTAAAAAATAACGATACCCTAGGAACCACAATAGAAATAGGTCTTATAAATATGCTTACAAATGAGTTCTTACCCCTTAAGGACAGCATCTCTACACTAATTGCCAACATTAATACAACTTTTAATAATGTAAACGAAGTATTAAGTCCCGAGGCAAAAAACAATCTTGCCCAATCTTTTGAAAATCTAAATAAAACTCTTGAAAGTACAAAAGTAATTTCCAAATCTCTTGAAGGGAGTGGGCCACAAATTAACAAACTTATGGCAGATCTTAACGAGCTAACTATAAAATTAAGCAGTGGAACAGAATATCTGAATAGAGGATTAGAAAATGTTGTTGAAATTACCGATTCTTTAAAAACAGCAGATCTTGCTGGAACAATAAATAGCCTTAGAGAACTACTTATAAAAATGCAAGACCCATCTGGAACTGTAGGAAAATTATTCGCAACAGACACTGTTCATAACTCAATTGAACGACTGGTAAGGGATCTAGACGAATTGGTCAATAGTATAAATAAAAATCCAAAAAAATATATAAAAATTAGTGTTTTCTAAATAAATTATTACTATATTTTGC
>CAYIYT010000007.1:0-62962 GCA_964367735.1 uncultured Muribaculaceae bacterium | reverse complement strand
TTAGTAGCACTCTTTGCGCCTGGCAATTTTATTGTAAATTCTTTGTCGGTAGGTGGTAAACAAGATTTATCGTCACAGGCTTGCCACTCTATAATTGCTAAAAGTGCAATAGAGTCGGTAGTGGCTGTTATTTTAATTTTTTGAGCAACAATTAATTTATCTTCGCATATACCTATATCCATCCCAAACATTTCGTCAAATTTTTTGATTGACTTTGTAAGTAGTTCTGGCTTGCCAACTAGTTCATATCCCTTTTGTTTACTCTCTATGGTGAGTGTGGTGGGAGTTGGGCCATTTTCATATGGACCAAGATCATAAAGATGCCACTCGGGGCGATTTTCGTCTAATGTCCCGGTTATCAAAATCTGATATAGATTATCTTGAATCTTAACAATAGAACTTTTCCAAGAGACAGGTTGCTCAATGCGCTGTGCATTTGATTCTTGAGAAAAAGAGAGAGTAATTAATAAAATAGAAAGATAAAGAAATAGCTTATTCATATCGTTTTGTTTGGTTTATACTGTTAATACAATCTGTGAAGAAAATACCCTAAAAAATATTGAAAAATTAGCCTTTAAATATTTTTATAAATAAAAAAGAGCTAGTGTTATCTAGCTCTTTTTACCATCATCATCCCTATTTACTAACCATTATATATCAATGATGTTGGCAATATCTAATATATCATTTCTCTTTTGTACATAATAAATACAATCCAAGGCTCCTATCCCCTAAAGGAATCTCTCTTTTCTTGCTTTTGAATTTGAATTTACTGGCAACAATTTACTCTTATTGTTTGTTACAGTTAAATAAAAAGCAAATATTATGAAGTATTATATAGAAAAAACAACAGATTACACTTTTGACGAAGCTGTAAAAAGAGTCACTGAAGAACTTAGTAAGGAGGGTTTTGGAATATTAACAGAGATTAATGTTCATAAAACATTAAAAGAAAAGCTTAGTGTAGATATTAGAAAGTATAGAATTTTAGGTGCTTGCAATCCATCTAAAGCATATAAAGCAATTCAGAGTGAAGATAAAATAGGAACTATGTTGCCATGCAATGTAATTGTTCAAGAACTAGAAAATGGTAAAATAGAAGTATCGGCAATAAATCCTGTGGCTTCTATGATGGCAATAGAAAATCCAAATTTAGCAGACTTTGCACAAGAGGTAAAAGAGCAACTTGAGAGGGTAATTAGTGCTTTGTAGCTTTTTGGGAGTGAAAAATAAAAAAGGGACTGAATTCAGTCCCTTTTTGTTTCATATTATAATTCCTCAAATTTAACATCTGAAAATGAGGAGGTTGTGTTTTCAATTACTGATTCCTCTGTATTTAAAGGATTTTTTTCACGAATATATTGAATAACTTCTTCTAGCCCTTGAGAAAATTTTTCAAAATCTTCTTTATAGAGAAATATCTTATGTTTGTCGTAAACAAACCTTCCATCTTTCTCGATTCTTCGCTTACTTTCTGTTATTGTAAGGTAGTAATCATTGTTCTTAGTAGCCTTAACATCAAAGAAGTAAGTTCTCTTCCCTGCTCTAACCGGTTTTGAATAAACGTCGTCTCCGCTACGTTCATAATTATCCGGTTTGTCAAAATCTTCGAAGTGCATTTTTTAAGTTTTTAAGTTTATATCACAAAGATAAAACTATTTTTTAGGCACAAAAATCTATCTTTGTAAAATATTTGATAATTTTTCTTTTTATGATTAGCAGGAGATTGATTCGTATCAAGGTTTTTAAAGTTCTTTACAGTCGTATAAGTTCGGGTTCGGACTCATTTTCGGCTGCAGAGAAAGAGCTTCTTTTAAGTTGCGAAAAAACACTTGAGTTATATTATTTTATTCTTTCTTTACCATTGGCACTTAAATATGTTGCCGAGCAAAAGATTGAAGTAGGGCTTAAAAAACATCAACCTAGTTCGGAGGATATTAACCCTAACTTAAAGTTTGTAGAAAATAAACTTATTCTATTTTTGGAAGAAAACGATGAATTAAGAGGTTTCTGTTCAAAAAGGGGTTTAAACTGGCTAGATCATTTGCCTTATGTAAAGAAGCTGTACAAAACTATCTCGGAAAGTTCCTATTTTGAAGCTTATATGTCTTCTGGAGCTAGTACTTTAAGCGAAGACATTAAACTTATCTGTACTATTTTAGAAGAAGAACTAGAAGATTGTGATGATTTAGAATCAATTCTGGAAGATTCAAATATTTATTGGATAGACGATCTTGCTTTTGTAATTAACGTTATTACCAAAAAACTATATGCAGTAAAGGCAAATGAAGAGTTGACTCATCCAACTGTCTTTCTCAAAGATGAAGACAAAGATTATGCTCTTAGGCTGTTAAATGTATCTATAATAAGACAAAATGAGTATACAGAACTCCTGTCTAAGTATGTACTCAATTGGGAAACAGACCGTTTAGCATCTATAGATATCTTATTAATTGTAATGGGTATTGCCGAGGCTGTCTCTTTTCCTAATATACCTATTAAAGTTACAATTAATGAATATGTAGAGCTTTCTAAATTTTATAGCACACCTAATAGCAAGGTATTTGTAAATGGGATGTTGGATAAAATTATAGTAGCTCTTAAAGAAGAAGGCTATATTGAAAAAAGTGGCCGAGGTTTGGTAGGGTCGGTAGAATAGTTAAATTTGTATTAAAATAATTAAATAACAGAAAATAATGAATTTTAGTGTAATTCTTGAAGCAGGAGAAACAGGCGGCGCCGGTAATTTCAGCTTTTTAATAATGATGGGTCTTATCTTTGTAGTAATGTACTTTTTTATGATTAGACCACAGCAGAAAAAACAGAAAGAACTTGTAAAGTTCAGGAGCAATCTAGAAAAAGGAGATAAAGTAGTTACTATTGGTGGTTTATACGGTGTAATATCCGAGGTAAAAGAGAAATATGTGTTGGTAGAAGTAGATAGTAATGTTAAATTAAGAGTAGATAAATCTGCAATAGTTAAAGATATAGCAGACTTACCACCGTCAAAATAATTTTTTGTCATGGTCAAAAATGGCAAGAAATTTTTTAATCTCGAAAGGGGCAGGCAATTATTTTTATTTTTGGTCTGTCTCTTTCTTGCGTTTGTTATTTGGACTGTACATAAACTTTCCGATCAATATAGCCATTTTTTTCAGTACCGAGTCTATGCCAATGTCTCTATAAAAGGGAGAGCAACCGATTCTGAATCAATGAATAAATTGATAATAAGGGGTAGAGCAAGCGGTTTTTATATAATACAACATAGACTGTCTAAAGGAGGCTCTTCAGTCTCTTTCTCTCCCGAAAAAGTTTTTTTTAAAAAGGTGAGGGGTAAAAAAGATCTTTATTACCTTCTTACTTCTGATATTAAAGACATTATTGTTGAATCGGTAGAAGATAAGCTTATTGTAGATTATTTAAGTGCAGATACTCTTTTCTTTACTTATCCAGAAGTAGGAGGTAAGGAGGTTGCAGTTGCTGTAAATAGTAGAGCAACTTTTAAAGAACAATATATGCCAACAGGTAGGTTTCGATTAACACCTTCTACAGTTATGATATCTGGCGATGCCGTTTTAATTGCCGATGTAGATTCTGTCTATACTACTAATATAAACATTTACAATGCAGACTCTCCAGTTTCGGGTTTTGTTAAATTGGAACCTATTAAGGGAATCACCTTTTCGGAAAACGAAGTTTACTACTCTTTGGAGGTAGAAAGATATTTTGAAGAGGAGATGGAGGCAAAAGTTAACATTATTAATATGCCAGAAAATGTGACAGTTAATGTTATTCCTAGCACTGTATCTCTAATATATAGATCTTCAATGAAAAATGCTGAATCTAAAATAGATAATAATCTTTCTGTTATAATAGATTTTAATTCATTGAAAAACTCTAAAGACACCTTAGTTGTTGCAAGTCCTGCAAAATTACCACATGGTGTTATAAATTTTAAAACAGATCCTCCATACATTCATTGTACCGTTGTCTCTAATAATAAAGAGTTTTAATATGGCTATATGTCTTGTTTGTACGGGCGGTATAGGTAGTGGTAAATCTTATACTGTAAAAATATTTAATAGCTTAGGTGTGCCAGCCTATGTTGCAGATGATAGAGCAAAAGAGCTGTATGAATGTGACAAGGTGCTATTAGATAGTTTGGTACAGCTATTAGGAGATGAGATAGTTTGTGATGGAAAAATAATAAAAGAGGTAATGGCGGCTAAGATTTTCCCGAATCCTAATTTACTTTCTAAGGTAAACGATATTGTACATCCTAGAGTTCTAGCCGATTTTAAAAAATGGAAATTAGAACAAGAGTTAAAAGGGTTTAAGGTTGTGCTTTTTGAAAGTGCGATTTTTTTTGAAGCACCTATATTTCACTCCATAGCAGATAAGATTATTGTGGTAACAGCTCCTCAAAATGTGAAAATTGATAGGGTTGTTAAACGAGATAATGTCTCTGAGCAGAGTGTAAAAGAGAGAATGGCAAGGCAAATTAGTGACGAGGAAAGAGTGAATAGAGCCGATTTTATTATCTTTGCTAACGATAAAAAAGCTTTATTGCCACAAGTTTTACAAATTTTAAATGGAGTAAGTTACTTTAATTAAGTGAGATAGAGAATATGAGCTATGGTAAATGGATTAGTGGGGCTGTAGGTTGGGCATTGGGAGGTCCAATAGGTGCAATATTTGGATTTGCATTAGCTTCATTGCTTGAGAAAGATAGTTCTGTTAAGTTAAAATCGGATTCTACCGGCAGGATTTTTTCACAAACAGAAGAACGTAATAGTTTTTTAATTAGTCTTTTAGTCTTTTCCTCGGCAGTTATGAAAGCCGATGGGAAGATTATGAAATCTGAATTAGACTATGTACGTGAATTTTTAACAAAGAATTTTGGCCCCGATGCAGCTATAGAAGCTACTAAGTATTTAAAAGATTTACTTGAAAAAGAGGTAGATATAAGTAGAGTTGGAGAGCAAATTCGCAGATATATGAATTATGAGGCTAGGATACAGCTGCTTCATTATCTTACAGGAATAGCTAGAGCCGATGGAGCAGTTACTACTTCTGAATTAACTGTGCTAAGAGAGATTGCTTTTGCAATGGCAATTTCGGCAAATGAAAGTAATGCCATTTTTGCGATGTTCGATAACGGGATAGAGGCATCCTACCAAATTTTAGAGTTACCTATAGACGCAACAGACGATCAAATAAAAAAAGCATATAAATACCTTGCTGTAAAGCACCATCCAGATAAGGTTTCACATTTAGGCGCCGATGTACAAAAAGCATCCGAAGAGCGATTTAAAAAAATTGCTGAGGCGTATGAAAAGATTAAAAAAGAGAGGAGATTTAATTAATCAATTAAAGAAATAATATACACAACTAATTATGAATAAGACAAATTTACAGAAAACTCTATCTATAGCTGGGCAGCCCGGGCTTTTTAAATTCGTAGCTCAAGCTAATTCTGGAGTAGTTGTAGAATCACTATCTACTGGAAAGAGGAATATGTATGGGATGAATGCAAGACTCACCTCATTGGCCGATATATCTATCTATACAGCAGATGAAGAGCTACCGTTGGTTAAGGTTCTTGAAAGCATGAAAGAGATACTAGGAGAGCAAGAGGCTCCTAATGCTAGATCTAAACCTGAGGTTTTAAAGGAGTTCTTTAGCAAAGTTGTTCCAAATTATGACCAAGATCGTTTTTATACTTCACATATGAAGAAAATTGTAGATTGGTATAATGAGCTTAAAAAATATGCTACACTAGATTTTGAAACAGCAGAAGAAAATGCCCCTTCTCAAGAGTAAGTCTATACAATTAATTACTCTTGGATGTTCAAAAAACAGAGTAGACTCCGAGCATCTTCTAAGACAGATATTTGCTGCTGGGATTAAAATTATTCCCGATAATCAAGATTTGTCTATATCTAAACCCGATATTGTTATTTTAAATACTTGTGGGTTTATTAAAGATGCCAAAGAAGAGTCTATTGAATCTATTTTACAAGCTGTAGAGGCAAAAAAACTAGGCTATACTAAAAAAGTGTTTGTCTTTGGTTGTTTGTCTCAGAGATATAGAGATGAACTTAAACAAGAAATTCCAGAAGTAGATGGCTATTATGGTGTTTTAGAATCTAACTCTTTATTAAAAGCTGTTGGTCCAAATTGGGATATGGCTTTAAATAATAGTAGATTTTTAACAACTCCCTCTCATTATGCATATCTGAAAATTTCTGAAGGGTGCGATAGAGTTTGTTCTTACTGCTCTATTCCTTTAATAAGAGGAACTCATGTTTCTGTACCTATAGAGGATTTAATTGAAGAAGCTAGATTCCTAGCTCAGAATGGAGTTAAAGAGCTTATAGTTATTGCTCAAGATACAACTTATTATGGAGTAGATCTTTACAAAGAGCGCAGGCTTGCCCACCTTTTAGAACGACTATGCGATATAGATGGTATTGAATGGGTGAGACTTCTTTATTCTTATCCTGCATCTTTTCCAGATTCTGTTTTAGATGTTATGGCTAATAATTCCAAAATATGTAAATATTTAGATATACCACTACAACACATTAACGATAAGGTGCTCTCAAATATGAGAAGATCTGTAGATAGTTATACTACAAGAAAGCTAGTAGAGCGTTTTAGAAATAAAGTTCCTGGTATTGTCTTACGTACTACTATGATAGTTGGCCACCCAGGCGAAGGTAAAACTGCTTTTAAAGAGTTATGTGATTTTATTTCAGAGGCTAAATTTGAAAGATTAGGCGCTTTTACATATTCTCAAGAAGAGGGTACTTGGGGGGCAAATAACTTAAAAGATTCGGTTTCTGAACGCATTAAGCAAGAGAGATATGGAGAGTTAATGGAGATTCAATCTAAAATCTCTTATGATTACAATCTTTCTAGAAAAGGAAGTGTAGAGAGAGTTCTCATTGACTCGTTCTTAGATGGAGTTTATGTTGGAAGGAGCATGAGCGAAAGCCCCGAGGTTGATGGTGAAATTCTTATAGGCTCACACAGTTTACCTAAAGAAAATGTAACTAAAAATATTATTGGTACATTTGCAAATGTTAAAATAGAAAATGCCGATGAGTATGATCTTTCGGCAATATTTATTTAATAAATTATTTTTTAATATTGAAAATTATGAAATTACTTGAAGGAAAAGTTGCTTTAATAACAGGCGCAGCTAGAGGAATAGGTAAAGCAATCGCAGAAAAATATGCCCAACAAGGAGCAAATATAGCTTTTACAGATCTTGTTATTGACGAAAACGCACTCCAAACTAAAAAAGAGCTAGAAGCTTACGGAGTTAAAGTTTTGGCAATATCTTCTAATGCAGCATCTTTTGAAGAGGCTCATAATGCTGTAGAAGCAGTTGTTAAAGAGTTTGGCAAATTAGATATTTTAGTTAATAATGCTGGTATTACCAAAGATGGCCTTATGATGAGAATGTCTGAACAGCAATGGGATATGGTTATAAATATTAACTTAAAAAGTGCTTTTAACTATGTTCATGCAGTTACTCCAGTTATGATGCGTCAAAGAAATGGTGCTATTATTAATATGAGTTCTGTAGTTGGAGTAGGTGGTAATGCAGGGCAGGCAAACTATTCTGCATCAAAGGCGGGAATGATTGGTTTGACCAAATCTATAGCTCAAGAGTTAGGCTCAAGAGGAGTTAGATCTAATGCTGTTGCACCCGGCTTTATTATTACAGAGATGACTGGCAAACTCCCCGATGAGGTTAGAAAACAATGGGCAGATAAAATTCCTCTTAAAAGAGGTGGAACTCCAGAAGATGTTGCAAATATATGCTTGTTTTTGGCATCAGATTTGTCTTCATATGTTACTGGTCAAGTTATTTCTGTTTGTGGCGGCATGAAAATGTAAAAGTTAGTCACTTTTAAAAAAACGTTCTGGGAAATTTTATATAAAATGAAAAATAGATTACATTTAATTAAAGCTGTAGTTCTGCTTATAATAATTATGTCGGTCTATTCTTGCGGCCCGGTAGCTACAGTTTTAAATATAGAGAGCCGTATACCCGCAAGATATCCGGTAGATTTTGAAAACAGATCCATAGCACTGTTTGTTTCAGACGATGCGTTACCTAACTCGGGTGATTTCTTGTCTCAAAATGACTCTCTACTTATGGTAGTGGTAGCTACAGGTATTGCAAAAGAGTTTGAACGTAAGCTCTCTATGGATGAGGGATCTGTCCTTGTCTTTAATCATTATCCTGGCAATGAAAGGGTATATGATATAAAATACATTCAAGATTTGTCTTTTATCTCTAACTCAGATATTGTTGTTATTCTTGACTCCCTAAGAATAGGAGTGCCTAAAGTGCTAGATAACATTGCTACTGTTTCAAAAGAAGTGTATGGTAGTTATTTTATGTATGCACCTGTTTTTAGCGAAACAAAGGTTTACGATGGGACTACTGCAGAGTTACTTACAAATATTAGACAAAACGACACTGTTTATTGGGAATTGTACTCAAGGAACGATTTGCGTGATGCCGTAATGTTAAGCACAGTTAGTAATTCTTCTAGCTCTATAGCTCAAAGTGTTGGCCAACAAATAGTAGGCAAAATGTTCCCTTCTTGGATAGACCAACAACGCATTCTCTTTGTTTCCTCTAAAAGCGAATCTTCCAATGCCTATAATTTAGCAATTCAATTTGAATGGGATAAAGCAATGACAATATGGTTAAAAGAAACGTCTCATAAAGATAATATCATAGTTGCTGCTGCTGCGTTTAATATGGCTGTTGCTTGTGAACTTACAGATAGGTTAGATCTTGCACTTGAATGGATAGATCTTTCATATAAAAGCTACCCTATGTTGCCTGGAGTAGTTAGTTACAAACAGTTTTTGAAAGAGAAATTTGAAACCAAATAGAGCTAAGTCCGATCCTGAAAGTCTAAGAGAAAAAAGAGAAGCCTCTATTAGACGACATCGTAAAACAATTCTATTTAACGATAAGGAATTGGAGGCTTTAGACTTCTATTGCGAAAAATATAAAATTAAATCTAAAACCAAGTTTTGTAGGGAGGCTATAATTGCTACAATTTTAAGACAACTAGAAGAAAATCATCCTAGATTATTCTAAAAAAAATTAAAATAAGGTGGGTCTATAAGCCGGATTCTGTTCTCTTTTTCAAGAGCCTTTGTCATTTATCTAATGCAGCCTACCCCCCGGCATTGGGCGAGCAGCCCTCAAGCGCCGGTGTATGTGGCCTTGCAGGAGACTGTTCGTACCCTCACTGTGTTGCCACAAATGAGTCGTGGGCTCTTACCCCGCGTTTTCACCCTTACCTCCTAAAAGGCGGTTGTTTTCTGTTACGATTTACCTAAGGTTACCCCCAGCTGTGCTTTCCACAGAGTCTTGCTCTCTCCTGTCCGGACTTTCCTCCCCCAAAAAATTGGAGGCGACAAAGCGACCCACCATGAATACAAAGGTAAGAAAAGAAACTTTAGGAAATTTTTATATCTTTGTACCGCATTAACAAAATGCTTGGGGGTGCCCTTTGGGCTGAGAACATACCCTTTTCACCTGATCGGGATAATGCTCGCGAAGGGAAAGCTTGTCTCGATATTTGTACCCCCCTGCAGTAAAATAATTTTTATGAAACAATTTACTTTATTTTGCGGGGTTTTTTTATTTTTCTTTTTTATCCCTTTCACAAGTTTGCTTTCGCAAACAGAAAAAAACAGTATTAACAAATTAGATAGTGTTGTTGTTGAGGCCTATAGGGCTGGAAAAAACACTCCTGTAACTCACTCGGCAATCAATTTAAACGAATTAAAACAGAGTTCTCCTATACACTCTGTCCCTATGATTCTCTCTATGATGCCATCTGTTGTCTCCTCTACAGAAGGAGGTAATGGATTAGGTAATTCCTCCTTACGTATTAGAGGTAGTGAAGCTACTAGAATTAATGTTACCTTAAATGGAATTGCACTTAATGATGGTGAATCACAACAGGTGTTTTGGGTAAATATTCCTGCATTTCAAAGCTTCTTGCAGGATATTCAAGTTATGAGGGGTGTTGGAACCTCTGTAAATGGCTCTGGCGCTTTTGGTGCAAGTATTAATATGAGAACTATGTTTACACCACTTAATCCATATGGGATTGCCGAGTTTGGAGTAGGTAGTTATAATACTATGTTGAGTACAGTGGGAGCAGGTACTGGTAGAATGTCTAATGGGATCTCTGTAGATGTTAGATTTTCACGTAATAGTGGAGATGGATATATAAGAAATGCCAAGACAGATTTAAAATCTTTGTATGCATCGGTTGGTTGGTACAATGGCAATAATGCTTTGAGAATTAACTACATTATGGGAGATCAATCCTCTGGAATTACTTGGGAAGGCATTACCCGAGAGCAGGCTTTAAAAGACCGCCGTTTTAACCCAGCAGGTATGTGGAAAGATGCTGCAGGTAATGTTCGCTATTATGACAATGAGACAGATAACTTTACTCAACATCATATTCAAGGACATTATACTCATAGCTTTTCTCCATCGCTGGTGCTAAGTTCTACCGTGCATTTTACAAAAGGCGATGGCTATTATGAGAATTACAAGGCAGATAAAAAATTCTCTTCTTATGGATTACCTAACCAAGAGATTAAAAACATTACTTATAAAAAATCGGATGTTATAATAAGGCAGGCATTAGATAATAACTATGTGGCCTTTAATACAAACTTAGTTTACTCTGGAAATAAAGTTAAGAATACCACCAACCTCTCTTACTCCTATCATGATGGAGATCATATTGGAAACGTAATATGGAGTATGTATAATAATAATATTCCTAAGAATTATCAATGGTATGATAATTATGGTTTTAAATCGGATTTTTCGTTTTTTACCAAAACCGAAGTGAGTGTAGATGAAAAATTAGTCCTTTTTGCCGATTTACAATTCAGAAGAGTAGATTTTACTTTAAGAGGAGACGATAAAGATTTTGTTTCTATGGATTGGAGCGATCATTATAACTTCTTTAACCCAAAAGGTGGCCTTACTTTAAATTTAAATAACAACAACCAATTTTATGCTTCGGTTGCTGTTGGCCGTAAAGAGCCAGGTAGATCAGATATTAAAGAGTCTATCAAAGCGGGTAGGGCAAATGAGATCTTACCCGAACGAGTTATTGACTATGAGGTTGGGTATAAATATAGCTCCAATAAACTTTCAATGACTGCCAATCTATACTTTATGGAGTATAAAGACCAACTTATTCCTACGGGCAAACTTAGTGAGACTGGCTATGTCATTAAAGAGAATGTAAAAAGTTCTTATAGACGTGGTGTAGAAATTACTGCGGCGTGGAAACCTATAAAGCTTTTTTCTCTTAATAGTAACTTAACGATAAGTACAAATAAAATTGATAATTATACTCAATATTTAGATCTGTTTGCAATGGATTGGAGCCCAGCAGGCCAAAAGGAGATCTTTTTTAAAAAGACCGATATCTCTTTTTCTCCTTCGCTAACAGGTATGGCTGCACTCTCTTTTTATCCTACTTTAACTTCTTCTATCTCACTAATGGGTAAATATGTAGGAAAACAATTTTTGGATAATACATCAGATAATGCCCACTCAATTCCCTCTTACTTTATCTCTTCTTTGACAGCATCAAAAAGTTTTGAAATAAAAAGTGATAGGTTTATTGAACTTCAATTTTTTGTGGATAACCTTTTTGATCATAAGTACTTTTCAAATGGTTGGGTTTATAAAGCAGAATTTATAGACGAATCTAAATACTTGGAAGAGGGGATCTACCCACAGGCAGGTATTAATTTTACAGCCAAAGTTTCTTTCCGCTTTTAATATTGCTATTATGAATTATGCCGAGATTTTTGGAGCGCTAAGTGGTTTTTTATACGTTATTCTGGAAATTAAACAGAATAAATATATGTGGATTGTTGGGGGAGTCTCGGCATTGGTTTATACGGCTATATTTTTGAATTCTGCCCTTTTTGCATCTATGGGGCTGCAGGCTTGGTATGTAGGAGCTAGCTTTTACGGTTGGTATATATGGAAAAAACAGAGTGATAAAAATGGATCTGAAGAGCCACTTGTTATGAAACTTAACCGTACCAAGGTTATTTGGTCTACTATTATTGCTCTTATTGGGTTTTTAATTCTTTGGTTTATTTTATCTAAATATTCTACCGATCCAATGCCCGGTATAGATGCTTTTATTGCTGCTATAAGCATGTTAGCAACTTACTGGGTTGCCAATAGATATATTCAGCACTGGATGTTATGGATTGTAGCAGACATGCTTGCAGTCTATATGTACCTTTCACAAGGGCTCTATGCTACTGTATTACTTTATTTTGTATATACCTTTGCAGCAATTGCTGGGTTATACCATTGGCATAAATTTCGTAAGGTTTTGGATTAGCTTTAAATATTCCTAATTTTGCTCCACTAAAAAGTTGAATATGCATCTTATTGCAGATAGTGGTTCTACTAAGGTAGATTGGAGAGCAATTTCTAGAGATGGTTCTGTACAGGAGATTACTACGGCAGGAATAAATCCGTTTTTTCAAACAGAGCAACAAATAATTTACGAACTACAACACTGTTTATTGCCCGTTATTGGCGCAGATGTATTTCAAATTCATTTTTATGGTGCTGGAGTCTCATCTGTAAATCAAGTTAAAATCCTACAAACTTGCTTTAGTGAGGTTTTTCCAAAAGCAGAAATAAACGCCTATTCAGATCTTTTTGCAGCAGCAAGAGCTTTGTGTGGTAGTAAACCTGGGATAGCGGGAATTATTGGCACTGGTTCAAACTCATGTTTTTATGATGGGACAGATATTGTAGATAATGTGCCTGCTTGTGGTTTTATTTTGGGAGATGAGGGAAGTGGTGCTGTATTAGGAAAAAAACTGCTCTCGGACTACCTAAAAAGGCAGCTACCTAATAATTTGCTCACTCTTTTTAATGATGAATTTAATTTAACCTACACAGCTGTAGTAGAAAAAGTGTATAAGCAACCTTTTCCTAATAGGTATCTTGCTACTTTTTCACAATTTTTAAACAAGAATAAAAACAACCCATACGTAGATAATTTATTAAGAGTTAGTTTTGAGGAGTTCTTTACCAAGAATATTATGCAGTATGATTATAAAAAATATCCTGTAAACTTGGTAGGCTCAGTTGCCTTCTATTATAAAGATATTTTAACTCAAGTTGCAGATAAACTGGGAATTAACTTAGGTCTTATAATTCAATCTCCTATTAGTGGCTTGGTAGAGTACCACAAATCTAATTAAAACTCCTATTATGACTACAATTACAGAACAAGCTTCTAACTATAGTAATATTGATAAGATGTCTACATTAGATCTTCTTTTAAATATAAACGAAGAAGACAAAACTGTACCCAGCGCAGTAGAAAAGTGTATACCAAGCATAGAAAAATTAGTAAATAAAATTGTAGAAGGGGTAGAGAGAGGCGGAAGAATATTTTATCTTGGAGCGGGTACCAGTGGTAGATTGGGAATTTTAGATGCATCGGAAATTCCTCCTACATTTGGAGCTCCCTACACTCTTGTAATAGGTTTAATTGCTGGAGGTGATTCTGCAATAAGGAGAGCAGTAGAGTCAGCCGAAGATAATTGGGATGGTGGCTGGAACGATTTGCAAAAATATGGGGTAAATAAAGATGATGTTGTTATAGGTATAGCTGCTTCGGGCACTACTCCTTATGTAATTGGTGCTGTAAAAGAAGCTCGTTTAAGAGGTGTTTTAACTGCTTGTATCACGTGTAATCCAAATAGCCCTCTTTCAAAAGAGGTAGAGATTCCAATTGAGGCTGTTGTTGGGCCAGAATTTGTAACAGGAAGCACTAGAATGAAAGCAGGTACAGCACAAAAACTTGTTTTAAATATGATTACAACAGCTACTATGATTAAACTTGGCCGTGTAAAGGGCAATAAAATGGTAGATATGCAATTAACAAACATGAAATTAGTTGATAGAGGAACCAAAATGATAATGGAAGAGGCCAATATTCAAGATTATGAAAGGGCAAAAGAGTTACTCCTTACTCATGGTTCTGTAAGAAAGGCAGTAGATTTTTACAAAAGAAATATTTAATATTAATGATAAAGCAAAATTTTACATCTTCTTTACTTTCAAATGCTGTAGATGAATTGGCATCTTTGCCTGGTATTGGCAGAAAAAGTGCACTAAGGTTTGCTTTGCACTTGCTTAAGCAGCCTGCACATAATGTTAATAGATTTGGGAATTCTATAATTAAGATGCGTGATGAGGTTAAATATTGCTCTTTGTGTAATATGATCTCCGACACTTCTATTTGTACTATTTGTTCCGATAAACGAAGAGAGAGATCTCTTATTTGTGTAGTAGAAAGTATTCGAGATGTAATAAGTATAGAAAACACAGGAGAATTCAACGGATTATATCATGTCTTAGGTGGTATTATATCTCCTATGGACGCTATCTCTCCCTCCGATCTTGCTATTGATTCTCTAATAAAAAGAGCATCTGAAGGAGATATAAAAGAGATTTTCTTAGCCTTGAGCACAACAATGGAAGGCGAAACAACTTCGTTTTTTATCTATAAGAAAATTTGCAATTTTCCAATTAAAATAAGCACAATTGCTAGAGGGGTGGGTTTTGGAGATGAACTGGAATATACAGACGAAGTTACATTAGGACGTTCTATTATGAACAGACAACCATTTATTCCTTCAAATTAATAATTTAATATATGCATGAGTTCCCATTATCGTGGCTTTTAACAACCTTTGTTGTATATACATGTTTGTTGTTTTTTGTTTCGTGGCTTACATCAAGAAAGGTAGATTCTGGATCTTATTTTCTAGGTAATAAAAAATCTCCTTGGTATATTGTTGCATATGGTATGGTTGGAACCTCCATTTCTGGAGTAACATTTATATCTGTACCAGGCAATGTTCTAAATCAGAATTTTTTCTATATCCCCCTTGTATTGGGCTTCGTATTAGGCTATGTTGTAATAGCCCAAGTTTTAATCCCTTTATATTACAAGATGAACCTAACTTCTATTTATACCTATTTAGAACATAGATTTGGGTTTTTCACATATAGAACTGGTGCAATAGTTTTTATGATATCTAGAATTCTAGGTGCAGCTGTAAGGGTTTTTGTTGTAGTGTTAGTTTTACATACTTTTTTGCCTCAAGGGTCGGTCCCTTTTTGGCTCGTTGCATTTATTTTTATATTTTTTATATTTCTATATACTTTTAAAGGTGGCGTAAAAACAATTATTTGGACAGATGTTCTACAAACAACATTTATGCTACTTGCAGTATTTCTTACAATCTATAGCATAGCAAAAGAGATGGATTGGAGTGCAGGAGAGATGCTCTCTGTAGTTAATTCTTCCGATTTTTCTAATTGGTTAGATTGGGACTGGAGTCATGGTACAAATGCAGTTAAGCAGTTTATTGCCGGAATATTTATAACTATTGCAATGACTGGGCTAGATCAAGAGATGATGCAAAAAAACCTCTCTTGCAAGAATATTGGAGAGGCTAAAAAAAATATATATACCACTAGCATAACAATATTGGTAGTTAACTATTTCTTTTTATTGCTTGGGGCTGTGCTTGCACTGTATGTTAGTGCTAAGCTAGGAGGAATGGAGGGGATTGGGTTGGCCAATGCCGAGGGTATTTTTACCAAAGCTCAAACAGATAAGCTCTTCCCAACCATTGCCAGTCAATATCTTGGTCTTGGCGTAGGTCTCTTCTTTATAGTTGGTCTAATTTCGGCGTCGTATCCAAGTGCAGGAGGTGCTCTAACCTCTTTAACAACTTCTTTTTGCATAGACTTTGTTGGGTTTAATAGAAGAGAAGATTTGACTGAAGCAAGAAAGAAAAGCATACGTCAAAGAGCACATGCAGGGTTCGCATTTCTTTTTTTTATAATTATAGTAATACTCAATATTGTAAATAATCAAACGGTAATAGATCTTGTTTATTTACTTGCTGGGTATACCTATGGTCCATTGTTAGGTTTTTTCTTCTTTGGGCTATTAACAAGCTATCAAGTGAAAGATAAGTATATGCCATATGTAGCAATTGCTTCCCCTCTTTTATGTTTTGCTTTGGATTATGCAGGAAAAGAGTTTTTAGGATTTGGATTTGGGTTTACTATCCTAATTGTTAATGGTTTATTTACATTTTTTGGAATGTATATTTTTAAAGAGAAAGAGAAATTTGTGAAAGAAAAACTTTAGTTTAATACTTGTCAATTTATCTATTATGCCCATTCGTGTTTCAGTTATCTCTTATCTTAATACAATTCCTTTTGTATACGGTTTACTAAATCACTCTATTTCTGGATTGATTGAACTCAAATATGCTACTCCTGCCAATGCAGCAAAAGATCTATTAGAAGGCAAAACCGATGTTGGTATTGTTCCCTCGGCAGTTATTCCAGCGTTGGGAATAGAGAATATAATATCGGACTATTGTATTGGAGCAACAGGCAATGTTGCTAGTGTCCTTTTATGCAGTGATGTGCCCATTAATCAAATCAAGAGAGTTTATCTAGATAATGAATCGCGTACATCGGTATTATTATCCAGGATTCTTTTTAGAAATTATTGGAAAATTAATCCTCAATACCTACAGTTTAACCCGAGTAGTGAAGAGATTGATTACTCTGGTTCATATGTTCTTATTGGAGACAAAGCTCTTAGAAATATAGGTAATTTTAAATATATATATGACCTGGCAGGTGAGTGGATAAACTATAGAAATTTACCCTTTGTATTTGCATGTTGGACATCTAACATAAAGTTAGACTCTCATTTTATTGAAGAATTTAATGATGCACTAAAATTTGGAGTGGAAAATATTGAATCTGCTATTAAGGCTATTCCACACGATTTCGATAACGATTATGCGCACAAATATCTTATAAATAATATTTCATACGACTTAACTCCCCAAAAAAGAGAGGGGCTTTCGGAGTTTTGGGATTTAGCCCATAAAGAACTAAACCCCTAATTCCTATAGTTTCTTCTACTCTTTTAGTGCAATAAATCTATTGTATAGAGCAAGCGAAATCATACTTACTACTCCTATTCCTGCTAGTATTAGCCACATTATACGTGGTTGGTTTAGGTTGTCTACATATTTAACATAAAGTGCAGAACCTAAAAAACCTCCAATGCTGCTTCCAATAACACCATAGAGGAAAGAGTAACCTAGATAAAGAGCTTTTTTATCGGCTGGTGCAATCAATCCAATATATGAGATAAATTTGGGATGAGCCGTCATTTCGCCAAGTGTAAATACCATTATACCAGTAATGAAAATCCAAGGCGAAGTAGAAATTGCAAGAATAGCAATGCCTAAAGTTCCCAATCCCATTCCGGTAATCATTGTAGGTAATGCGGGTGCTTTTTTGATTAGGTTAGAGACTATAAGTTGCAATAGTATTATAACACCAGCATTAATTACAGTAACATGTTCTACATCGAACTCCCAACTAGGGTTGTTTACAAAGATACTTAGGAATGAATTGACAGATTCGTTAAGAGCTGTCATATTTACGTAATCTTGTACGTACCATAGAACTGTTCCAAACATTTGAAAATAGAGAATCCAGAATGCCGAATAGAGGAAAATCATTAAAACAAATCGCCAATCTTTAAGTACTAGCAACATCTCTTTAAATACTTGTCCTAAGTTTTTATTGCTCTTTTCTCTTTTTGGTTCTCTATAGATAAAAAGATTTATGATTAAAAGAAGAAAACCAATAGATGCTGCCATATAGAATATATAGCTATATGAATGTCTTTTAAGTATTGGAACTAAAATCAAAGGAAAAAGAAAGGCTCCTAAATTTATTGACCAATAAAAAATGCCAAATCCCAAACTTGAGTTAGATTCATTTGTACTTCTAGCTATAGTCCCCGAAATAACTGGTTTAAAAAAACCAGCACCAAGAGCCATAATTATGAGTGACCCAAAAACAAGTGCATAGCTATTAGAAATCCCTGTTAAAAAATAACCTATTATCATACAGGTAAATGCAAAAGAAAGCACTTTTTTGTAGCCATATCTATCGGCAATTGCTCCCGATATTATTGGTAAAAAATAGAGTAATGGAGGTATAGTTCCGAGTATTGCGCCTGTTTGCTCTTTACTAAACCCTAGCCCACCACTATCTATTCCTAGTATTAAAAATACCGAAAGAACAGACATTACACTGTAGTAGGAACCTCTCTCTAAAAACTCCATTGCTATTACTGTCCAAAAAGTTTTTGGGAAGGATTTTATTCCATTGTTTTGTTTACTCATTTCTAATGACGTGTTAGTTTACAGTTAAGTTTTGGTAATAAAAATCAAAGATAAATGGAATTTGAGTTAATACAAGCCTAAAAGAGATATTTGTGTTGTGAGATTGTAAAAAAAACAGTACTTTTGTGCTCCCATTTTTGGGCTTATATATAATGTCTAACTACTAGTAAATTAACAATTTAAAAAATGACTAAAGAAAAAAATCTAGAGAACGATCAAGAAGAGCAAATCGAGATTGTTAGAAAAATTGACGAAAGAATAGAATCTTTCATAGAAGAAGAAGAGGCTCCTTTAGAAGGCTTTGCAAAAGCAAGACTTAGCAATGCCTCAATCCCTGCAGATAAATTCGACTGGGATTCATTTGAAACTGACTATGTTTATGAGTCAGAGAAAAAAGTAATAGAAGAACTTTACAGCCAAACTCTTTCTACCGTTATTGAGAACGAAGTAGTAGAGGGCACTGTTACTGCTCTTAACAAAAGAGAGGTAATCATTAATATTGGTTACAAAAGTGAAGGCGTAATAAGCATAAATGAGTTTCGTTATAATCCCGAACTCATTATTGGAGACAAAGTTGAAGTTTACGTAGAAAATGCCGAGGATAAAAGAGGTCAACTTATTCTTTCTCACAAGAAAGCTAGGTCACTTCGCTCTTGGGATAGAGTAAATGAAGCTTTTGATAAAGATGAGATAGTTAAAGGCTATATCAAATGTAGAACCAAAGGTGGTATGATTGTAGATGTATTTGGCATTGAAGCATTCCTTCCTGGGTCACAAATAGATGTTAAGCCTATTCGCGACTATGATGTGTTTGTAAACAAAACAATGGAGTTTAAAGTGGTTAAGATTAACCAAGAATTCCGTAACGTTGTTGTTTCTCATAAAGCACTTATAGAAGCTGAGCTAGAAGCTCAAAAAGCAGATATTATTGGTAAATTAGAGAAAGGCCAAATACTTGAAGGTATTGTTAAGAACATTACCTCATACGGTGTGTTTGTAGACCTTGGTGGTGTAGATGGTTTGATCCATATCACAGACCTTTCATGGGGTAGAATTAATCATCCAGAAGAGGTTGTTCAACTAGATGAGAAGATTAATGTGGTTATTCTTGATTTTGATGAGACTAAAAAGCGTATTGCTTTAGGTCTTAAGCAACTAAGTGCCCATCCTTGGGATTCTCTAGATACAAATCTACAAGTTGGAGATCAAGTTAAAGGTAAAGTAGTTGTTATAGCAGATTACGGCGCATTTATTGAAATTCAGCCAGGTGTTGAGGGACTTATTCACGTATCCGAAATGTCTTGGTCTTTGCACCTTCGTAGCGCACAAGATTTCCTTAAAGTTAGCGACGAGGTAGAAGCCGTTATTCTTACTCTAGATAGAGAAGAGAGAAAGATGTCTCTTGGTATCAAACAACTTAAGAGCGATCCTTGGACAAACATCAACGAAAAGTATCCTGTGGGAACAAAATGCACAGCAACCGTTAGAAACTTTACCAATTTTGGAGTTTTTGTAGAACTAGAAGAGGGAGTAGACGGTCTTGTTCATATTAGTGATCTTTCTTGGACTAAGAAGATTAAACACCCATCTGAGTTTACAGCAGTAGGAGATCAAATTGAAGTTGTTGTACTAGAAGTAGATCAAGAAAACCGTCGTTTAAGCCTTGGTCACAAACAACTTGAAGAGAATCCTTGGGATGTATTTGAAACTGTTTTCACAAACAATTCTGTACACGAAGGTACTATCACTAATTTTGTAGACAAAGGAGCAACTATTTCTCTTCCTTATGGTTTAGAAGGCTATGTAAGCCAAAAAAATCTTACTAAAGAAGATGGAACAACTGCTAAAATAGATGAGAAATTAGAATTTAAGGTTGTTGAATTCAACAAAATCACTAAAAGAATTGTTTTATCTCACAGTAAGCTCTTTGAAGAACCTAAAAAAGAGGAGCCAAAAGAGAGAGTATCCGAAGGAGACTCAACTCAAAAAGCTGTAAGGAAACTTAAAGCAAACCTTGAGAAAACTACTCTTGGAGATATTAGTGAGTTGGCTGCTCTAAAGAGCGAAATGGAAAGCAATGAATCTGAGAATTAATTTTTAATGAAGTTTTCGTTCACATCATTGGGTTGTGCTTCGGCTTTGCCCACAGTGAATAGATTTCCAAGCGCTCATGTTCTTAATGTACATGAGCGTTTGTTTTTAATTGACTGTGGAGAAGGGAGTCAAATACAACTAAGAAAATATGGATATTCATTTTTGAAGATCCGGGATATTTTTATTTCCCATATTCATGGAGACCATATCTTTGGTCTTTGTGGCCTGCTTTCTTCGATGTCTATGATGGGAAGAACGGCCGATTTGAATATTTATGCTCCACATAATTTCTCTGAACTACTTCGCTCTTTTATTGGTTTTTTTGGAGCTTCTTTTAAATACAAAATAGTTCATATTACTGTCTCTGGAAAGAACCAGTCTCTTATTATGGAGAGTAAAAACACGCAGATCTTCTCGTTTCCACTTAATCATAGAATTGATTGTTATGGTTATTTATTTAGAGAGAATGAACCAGTGAGAAATGTTCATAAACATCTAATTGATCCATATAAAGTTACTCTATTAGAGATTGCTACCTTAAAAGCTGGGCAAGATGTAATTAGAGAAAACGAAGAGGTTCTTTTGAATAGCGATTTTACATATAAACCTTATGCCCCTAGATCTTTTGCATATTGTAGTGATACGGCTCCATTTGAGCTGTTACCTAATTATGTCAAAGATGTAGATTTACTTTATCATGAAGCAACATTTGGATCTGATATGGAAAAAATGGCAAAGGAAACTGGGCACTCTACTGCCACACAAGCTGCAAATTGTGCCATAGATGCTTCTGCAAAAAAACTATTGATTGGCCATTTTTCTTCACGATACAAAGATGCTATAGTTTTACTAGACCAAGCTCGTGAGCTCTTTTCTGAAACTTATATTGCTAACGAAGGCATGGAGTTTGAGATACCATTGGTTAAGTTGAAAAATAAATGAGAATTCACTTTAAATAATATGAAAAATAAATTACTTCTATTAGTTGTTGCAATCTTAACTATTTCTCCTGTTATCTCATATGCACAACAAAACGTAAAAGCCGAAGATCTTAATACATATATTACTAAATATGGTCAGGTACTATTTTATCTTAATAATTATTACTTGGATACTCTTAGTAACGATAAAATTACTGACGAGGCTATTAAATCTTTAATATCTAGCTTAGATCCACATTCTTCTTATATCTCGGCAAAAGATGTAAAGGCTATGAATGAGCCTCTTGAAGGTAATTTTGAAGGTGTAGGTATTGAATTTGCAATAATTAGGGATACTCTTACTGTTGCTTCTCCAATTTTAGGGGGCCCATCGGAGAGAGTTGGGATAAGGGCTGGAGATAAAATAGTTGAGATAGACGGAAATAAAGTTGCTAAAATTGGCCTTACCAACGATATGGTATTTAAGTATCTTAGGGGTAATAAGGGCACTACTGTCTCTCTTAATATTGTAAGAAAAGGAGTTAAAGAGATTTTATTATTCAAAGTTGTTAGAGATAAAATTCCTATCAATAGTGTAGATGCTGCATACCAGGCTGCTCCTGGAGTAGTTTATGTTAAATTAAGCAGGTTTGCAGCTAATTCTGCTCATGAGATTATTAGTTCTATTTTGGATTTAAAAATGGGTCATGTTAAAGGTTTTATTTTTGATTTAAGAGGTAATTCAGGAGGTTTTTTAGGAACAGCTATGGAGATTTCTAACTTCTTTTTAGAGAGTGGGCAAACCATTGTATATACAGAGGGGCTTAAAGCTCCTAAAATGACTGAAAGAGCTAAGGGAACTGGTTTTTATAAGAAAGGGTCTCTTGCAGTTTTGGTAGACGAGAACTCGGCCTCGGCAAGTGAAATTGTTGCTGGTGCTGTTCAAGATTGGGATAGAGGGGTTATAATTGGCCGTAAAACTTTTGGCAAAGGATTGGTTCAACAGATGCTTCCTTTAAATGACGGAGCCCAACTAAGGCTCACTATAGCTCGTTATCATACACCTAGCGGTAGGGTCATTCAAAGCCCGTATGAAGCAGGCTCGGCACAATCTTATTACAAAGCAATTTACGATAGGTATGAAAGAGGGGAATCTTTTAATAGAGATAGTATCCAATTTCCAGATTCACTTAAATACAAAACCTTAATACAAGGGCGTACAGTATATGGTGGAGGTGGAATTATGCCCGATATTTTTATTCCTGCAGATACTACCTTTTATACAAATTATTATGCAGAGTTAATAAGGAAAGGAGCTATTTTAGATTTCATGAATGATTTTTCAGATAATAATAGAATATCTATTAAAGCTAAATATCCCCAATTCGATTTTTTTAATGATAATTTTAGAATAGAAGATTCTTTGACAGACAGCCTTATAGAGTATGCTACAAATAGAGGTATAAAACCCAATATGCAGGAGTACGAAAAATCTGCTACAGAGATAAAGGTTTATATGAAAGCATTGTTTGCGAGATCTCTTTTTGGAACAACGGCCTATTTCCGAATTATAAACGGGGCAAATGATAAAATATTTGAAAAAGCATTAGAGGTTGTAACTTCTAGTATACTTTAAGTTTGTCTAAATCTATTTTAATCTAGCAATCGCATTTTGATATGCTCGAGCATTTCGGTTATGTTCTACTAATGTTTTAGCAAAATTATGTGATCCATCTAATGAAGGAGTTGCGCAAAAATAGAGATAACTGTGTGTCGCATAATTTAAAACAGCATCAATAACCGATTGAGATGGCAGAGTAATTGGACCAGGTGGCAGCCCGGTTTTATTATATGTATTGTATGGCGAATCTATTGTTAGGTGTTTGTATAGAATTCTTTTGATTGTTGGGTCGTTTAATGCAAACTTAATTGTAGGATCGGCCTGTAGTGGCATACCTCTTTTGATTCTATTAATATAGACACCAGCTATTATTTTATGTTCACTTTTTAGGTTGCTCTCTTCTGCAACAATAGAAGCAAGAGTAATAACTTCTAATGGGGTTAAATTAAGTAATTTCGCTTTTGCCAATCTTTCTTGGTTCCAAAATTTATGATACTCTTTATTTAATCTCAGTACTAAATCTTTGGGTTTTGTTGTCCAATAAATTTCATATGTATTAAGCAAGAACATTCCAGGGAAACTATATTTATTAAAGCCTAAAGAATCAATAAAAGAAGTGTCTGTTAAGATCTTATAAACTGTTGCAGAGTCGGCAGAGATTTTTTCTGCAATTATTGCAGAGAGTTTATTTAGAGTTCTAATATTTCCTGCCAAAACTAAATTGTGTGGCTCTTGCAATCCCAATAGGAATAATCTTACCAAGCGTCTGTTACTGGTGCCAGGTTTTATTATATAACGCCCAGGTTTAATCTTACCATCTAATGACCATACCTTAGAAGCAATTTTAAAACTAGCAATATCAATTACTGCAGCGTTTTCTTCTAGTGTATGAATAAGAGTATTTAAATTACTATTCTCATGAACAAAGAGGATAGTCTCATGTTCAGAAGAGTTTGGTTTACTTAGCATTAACCAAGTGTAGCAACATATTAGAAGTGCTACTAAAAATATAAGGGAGAGAGATACTAGAAGAGCCCTTTTCATAATTATCTAAGATTAATTATATCACCCTCTGTGATTATATCTTGCTTGTTCATATTGTTTATCTTAAGTAATTTACTGAGCCTAATACCATATTTTTGAGATATAGAGTAGATGCTTTCATTTTTTTCTGCTATATGTTTAGGAAAATCTTTATTACCCAGCGCTTTTTTTCTCTCTACATAAACAACAGTTCCTTCTTCTAAAGTAGTGTTCTTAGAAAGATCGTTAAACCTTAGTAATTCTTTTGTAAATAAGTTGAATTCTTTTGCAATTGAAAAATAGGAATCGTCTTTATTTGCAATTATACAAGCAATTCCATTCTTTGAAAAGAGAGTTCTAGAGAGTGATACTGTATATAAACTACTGGTTTTTTCGGGTATTAATTCGCTTATTGCTTTTATTTCGATAGGAGAGGGAGGTAACTCATGTGACGGATTATCGTATATGAATAGTGAGTATTTTTCTATTATATTAATAAGAAGTTGTGCATAATTTGGATTAGTTGCATAACCAGCGGCTTTTAACCCATGTGCCCATCCTTTATAATCCTTAATATCTAAATTAAAAAGAGCACTATATCTCTCTCTGTAGCGAATGAATTCAGAATGGTCATTATAAGACTCTTCGGGTGAATTGTATTTACGGAAACATTCATTTTTTTTATCGTCGTCGTGATAAATAGTGGCCCCTTTCCAATCGTGGCATTTTATGCCAAAATGGTTGTTTGCCTTTTTTGCGAGAGTAGACATACCGTTCCCAGATTCTAAAGAACCTTGGGCAAGGATTATACTTGCAGGTATAGCATAGCTATTCATCTGCTTTATGGCTATGTTTTTATATGTTAATATATATGCTTCTGTTGCATCTTTTTGTGCAAAAAGCGTTGTGCATATAAAAGTAATTCCGGTAATTGAAACCAGAATTTTATTAAAAAAACTCATATCTAAGGTTACTCTATGGGCAAAATTACTAATTTTGTAACAATCTCAAATAAAAAAGAATGAAGCGCAAAAATATTAATATAGAATACGAAGAATATCTCGATAAAGATGAGTTGTCGAAAGAAGATACAACTTTATTGGAAAAAGCTGCTCAGGCTACCCAAGGCTCATATGCCCCATATTCCAATTTTAATGTTGGAGCTGCTCTTCTTTTGAGTAATGGAGAGATTATAACTGCAAGCAATCAAGAGAATGCTGCATATCCTTCTGGTCTTTGTGCAGAGAGAGTAGCAATTTTTTATGCTAATGCAAAATACCCCAATGAATCTATAGTATCATTGGCTATTACTGCTTCGGTAAATGGTAAACCATGCGAAAGCCCTACATATCCCTGTGGTGCATGTAGGCAAGTAATGGCAGAATCGGAATTAAGAGCAGGAGCTCCAATTAAAATAATTATTGGTTCAGAAAAAGTTACGCAAATTGTAGAAAGCACTCAATCTCTTTTGCCATTTGTTTTTGACAATCTTCCTAAATAGTTTTTCTCTCTTTAGATAATTGTATTATCTTTGTGCGGGGTAAGTCATATACGACCAGCTCCCACTGAACTCCCCCAGGGCTGGAAGGCAGCAAGGGTAGGTGGTTGTAGCGGTGCGATATATTAAGCTTACCCCTTTTTCTATTTAATTTTTCTCAAATTATATTAGTATGAAAATAGCAGTAGGGCTTTCGGGAGGCGTAGATTCCAGTGTTGCTGCTTGGCTGCTCAAAGAGCAGGGCCACGAAGTTATAGCCCTTTTCATGCAAAATTGGCACGATACTACTGGAACATTATATGGCGATTGTCCTTGGAAAGACGATAAGGCTATTGCTCAGATGGTAGCCAAAAAATTAGACATTCCTTTTCATTTTATAGATCTTAGCGAAGAGTATGGTAAGAGGGTAGTAGACTATATGTTCTCTGAATATAAGGTTGGAAGAACTCCAAACCCCGATGTATTATGTAATAGAGAGATTAAATTTGAGGCTTTTCTTCAAAAAGCGTTAGAATTTGGTGTAGATTTCGTTGCTACTGGCCATTATTGTAGAAAAGAGACTATAATTAACCAAGAGGGGCAAGAAATTCATAGAATATTGGCGGGTACCGATCCCAATAAAGATCAAAGTTATTTTTTGTGTCAACTCTCTCAAGAACAGCTCTCAAAAGCACTCTTTCCAATAGGACATCTATTAAAACCACAAGTTAGAGAGATTGCTACTAATGCAGCCCTCCCCTCGGCTAATAAAAAAGATTCTCAAGGAATCTGTTTTGTAGGAAAGATAGATTTACCTGTTTTTTTACAGCAAAAACTTAAAGCTATAGATGGCAATGTAGTAGAGATATTTAATGATTTTTATGAAGGGAATGAGCTGTTTGAGCAGTGTGTAGATGGGTATAATTCAATAGAAGACTTATCTTTAATATCTAAATCTTACTCTTATAGTGAAGGTTCAGGTAATATTATTGGGACTCATACAGGAGCTCACTTTTATACAATAGGGCAAAGAAAAGGGCTCAATATTGGAGGTCATGTTAATCCTCTGTTTGTAATCTCTACAGATATATTCAACAATACTATTTATGTGGGAGAAGGTCAAGACCACCCAGGATTGTACAGAAAAGCTCTTTTGATAAAACACGACGAGGTTCATTGGATACGCCCAGATCTTGCTATGAATTCTGGAGATACTAGAGATTACCAGCTAAGGATAAGATACCGTCAACCTCTTCAAGATGCTAAATTAATTTGCAAAGAAGAGGGGATATATGTGGTTTTTGATAAACCCCAAAGAGGTATAGCTCCTGGTCAATTTGCTGCTTGGTATTCTGGTGAAGAGATGCTTGGCTCTGGAGTTATTTCTTAATAATCTTACCAATAACGTTCATTAAGATAATTCTTTAAAATTGGTTGTTTTATTTGTAGGCAAATGTTCAGTTAGGGCATAGTCGAATAGAGGGAATACCTTTTCTGTTTTTCCTGAGGTGTAACTCCATATAGATGAGTAGTCTACTTTTTTCTCTCCCATTGCTGTAAGTTCATTTAAATATGAAGCGATAGATCTATTCTCTATTATATAGACTTCGCCCATTTTATCTATTATAGGACTGTGCTCTCTAGTTCTATCGTGATCAAATTTTAGAATTCTCTTGCCCTCTTTAGAGATTCCAACCATTTCAAATGTCATGCTTTTTCCAATTGCTGGTAAATTGAGTACATTTCTGTCGGTAGGAAGGAAAGGCAGGTTATTATTTTTCATAAAGCGATTTAAGTTAGAAGCAATATTTTCTCCTTTTTTAAAAATCTTATTAAGTTCAATTTTCTGGACTTCGGTCATTCTACCAAACGACTTCTCTTCTAACTTCTCTTGCATAGATCTACTATTGGGAGAATAAACTTCCATGTTCTCTTCAAACCCTTTTACAGAAAACGTGTAATAAGATACAACTCCCAAAGAGTTTAGAGCTTGCCTTAATTTTGCAGTATGCCCTCTTCTAGAAGCAGCGGCTGTAAAGACCATTTGGTTAGAGATAATCCATCCTGCATTAAGGATTGCTTCAATTGTTTTTCTTGCCTCTACTGTAATCTCTAATGGACTCTGGAAATGTGTTTGTATTACAAATTGCTTAATTCCTGCATCTATTCCTCTCTTTCTAAATTGTTTTAGCAGCGCAATTAAATCGGGCCCTATTCTCATTGGCAGGTATGCAAGTAACCTAGATCCCAATCTAACCCTTTCAATTTCATAATATTTTTCTCCGTTTGGTCTAGATTTATTAGCATCTCTTTTTCGTAGGGCCATTTTGATGACAGAGTTAAAAATTTTTTCTAAAGCTGTGTTGCTACTCATAAGAGCATCTCCTCCAGTTATGAGTATATCTCTTAATTTTGAGTCTGTTTCAAAATAGTTCATGAGTTTGGTTAGCTTCTTATCCCAACTCTCTTTTGGTTTAAGCGCATCCATGTCAAAATTCAATCTTTCGCTTTGAAAATCGTACATTCTTTGGCAAGAGGCGCAGAGGCCTCCGCAACTACGTCCACGTGTATCGGGTATCATAATTGCTACTTCGGGATATCTACGATGAATATTATGGCCATTGGGCAAAAGCCACCCAGCTGCATTTGGTTCACCTGAGACAACTGTGTCTTCTCTTTCCCAAGCTTTAATGTTACCATAAGTCTCTATCAATGAATCTGTATACAAAACATATGTTCTTATGGATAAATCGTCAAACTCTTTTATGTCTGTACAAAGTAATGAAAGATAATAGGGTGTTATAAAAAATGGAATCCCCTTACTCTTAGCCATGTTTAGCATTTTCATTGTCTTTGTAGAGAGGCTCTCTTCTAAAAACAGATTTAATTCACTGGGGTTCTTTATTGACATAACTAAATGAAAGCGGAAATCGTTCCACCACTCATTTACTTTTATTCTCTTTTGCTCTAGGCTCAGACTTTCATCAAATTTGAATCTTGAAGAGGAGCTTGCTTTTCTCTCTATCTTCTTTATTATGAGCTCTATAATTCTATCTTTGTTATAGATTCTTTTTTCCCTTATCTCTTTATCTAAGCCACTTGGCCATCTTTTCATATGCTTATCTAATTTGTATTTAGAGTAAGGGATCTCTTTTGAAACTCCTGTCATAAGAGCAAGAATCTCGTAGAGATCTTCATAAAGATGATCTGAGCTCTTTTTAGATTTATTACCATTCAAAAAGTTCCATAACAATGAAAATGTTTCAATGTATATTTTTTCTTGCCTAGAAAGTTCCATTATATATTTAGATTCATTGGTGAGCATCTCTTTAATAAGGAGAGCTTTATTTACCGAAGAATCATTTTGGTTAGATAGAATTATAGAATTTGCAAGAGATTTAATTTGTTCAAAAAAAAACTCTTCACTGGAACTTTCAATAGCGAATTGATAGATTTCAGGAAGAGTTTTCTTAAATTTATTTAGAATATTTCGCGCCATTATATCAAATTTTGGGTAACCCGTTCTTGCGAATTTACCAAAAAATGAAGTTTTTTTCTAATTTTAGAGTAAAAATATTGGATGATTGAATACAAAACCACTTTTGTTGAGTCTTTTTGATGTTACATATTGCCCTTTTGTAATTACAGTAGATGACTCTCCCATAATTAATTTAAAAACTAAATCGGGTATTCTAGTTGTGACTATAGATCTCTTTTTAGTAGCTATTTCTTTGGTTAGACTTCTATTTGTGATAGGGTTGGGTGAGCACATATTTACAACTCCATATATACTGTTTTCTATAATGAATTCTATTGCTCTTAAAAGATCTTCAAGCATTATCCATGAAATTATTTGATCTCCTGTTCCAAATACAGTTGCAACTCCAAATTTTGCAGGTAGGGTCATTTTTGGAAGAGCTCCACCCTTTTCTGATAATACTAGTCCAAGCCTTATGATGGTTACGTTAGTAATCTCTTGTACAGATAGTGCTTCGTTTTCCCACTCTTTACAAACTTGAGAAAGAAAATCATTGCCATAAATATGGCTCTCTTCGTCATTATGATTATTGCTCTCATTTGAATAGATGCCAACAGCAGAGGCATTTATTAATAAAGAGATATTTTTATTGTTTTTAATAAATGAGGTAATTTTTCTAGTTGTATTGAGTCTGCTATCTAGAATCTCTTTTTTATAATTTTTACTCCATCTTTTATTAATTGAGGCACCAGCTAGGTTTATTATAATGTTACATTTTTTTAACTCCTCGGCACTAAAATTTCTATTTAGAGGTATTATTTTAAACCCTTGGCTTTGTAAATACTCACATAGGTTTTTACCTATGAACCCCGATGCACCAGTAATGCCAATAGCTCTGTTTTGATTTTTATTCTCCATCTTATTAATCTATTCTGTTTCTAATGAAAGACCATCATATGAAGCATACACCCCTGGAGGTAAAATAGATGACAAATGATTGTGAGTGCCAATTTGATGTGAGAGGTGAGTGAGGTATGTAGCATTAGCTCCAACTTTTTGAGCAACTTCAATTGCTTCCGATAAAGAGAAATGTGAAATATGCTTACTTTCACGTATTGTGTTTATTACTAGAATTTTAGATCCTGTGATTTTATTAAACTCGCTCTCTTCTATTCTATTGGCATCTGTAATATATGTAATGTTTCCTATTCTATATCCCAACACTGGTAGTTTGTAATGGTATGCTCTAATGGGTATTATTTCTATTCCCTGTATATTGAATGGTTCAGAATCTATAACTCTTATATCAAATTCAGGAATGCCAGGGTATTTGATTTCACAAAATGCATATGAGTATTCTCTGTGTAGAGATTTTTCAACTCTTTCTTCACAATAAATAGGCAAGATATTTCCTTGCAAATAATTAATAGCTCTAATGTCGTCTAACCCTCCTGTATGGTCTTTATGCTCATGAGTCAATAGTATAGCGTCTAAATTTTCTATATTTTCCCTCAAAAGCTGTTGACGAAAATCTGGCCCTGCATCAATGAGAATCCTTTTTTGATTAACCTCTATAAGCACACTAGAGCGCAACCTTTTATCTTTAGAATTTGAAGAGGTGCAAACTTTACATTTACATCCAATAACGGGTACTCCTTGAGATGTTCCTGTTCCAAGAAAAGTGAGTCTTGTCATGTGATTGGCTTTATAACTATAAAGGTAGGAAAATTTAATACCTTTGCGAAAATATAAAAAGTGAAAGGGACTCTCTATTTGATACCATCTCCACTAGGAGATACAGCCATTACTGACGTTATACCTCAGGGAACAATTGATATATTATGCAACTTAAAACATTTTGTTGTTGAGGAGCTAAGAACGGCTAGAAGATATTTCTCTAAGGCTGGATTGAAGGGAAATATTGAGAATTTAGAACTGTATCTACTTAATGAGCATACTCAAGATCAAGAGGTAGAGTCTTATATCTCTCTTTTGCTAAATGGAGAATCTATGGGTATGGTTAGTGAAGCTGGGCTTCCTGCGGTTGCCGATCCTGGTGCAAAACTGGTTGCTTTGGCTCATAGAAATGGAATTAATGTTGTTCCTCTTGTAGGACCCTCTTCGCTCATGCTTGCTTTAATGGCATCGGGAAAAAATGGCCAAAGCTTTGCTTTTGTAGGCTATTTACCAATAAAATCTGATGAGAGAAAAGCAAGTATTAGAGAGTTAGAAAAAACTGCTTTAAGAACAGGCCAAAGCCAAATAATTATAGAGACACCATATAGGAATGATGCTCTTTTGGCAGATTTTTTGCAAACATGTTCGGAGAGCACACTATTAACTATTGCAGCAAATATTACAACGGAAGACTCTTTTATTAAGACTAAAAGTGTGGTGCAGTGGAAAAAAGAGAAGCCTCTATTAAATAAAAAACCTTGTGTATTTATCTTATGAACAATAATGAAAATGAAATTGGCCAGGTAGAGCTTGTTAACATGGAATTCTATGCATACCATGGATGCTTCAAGGAAGAGCAGATAATAGGAAATAAATTCTTAGTTACTTATAGCGCTAAAACCAATATTGAAGCAGCAGCACAATCCGATAATCTTGCTGATGCACTTAATTATCAGGAATTATATAGCGTAATAAGAGAAGAGATGATGGTTACTTCAAAGTTACTAGAACATGTCGCTTACCGTATTCACTCAAAATGCGCTTCAAAATTTTCATCAATTATTAGTGCCAAGATAGAGATTTCTAAACTTAACCCACCAATTGGAGGTAGGGTAGAAGCATCTAGAGTTATTATAACTAAAAGCTATAAATAAAATGAGGGATGATAGCGGGAAGGAGGCTAAAGTTGCATTTTTCACTCTTGGTTGCAAACTGAATTTTTCAGAAACTTCTGCTCTAGCAAGAGAGTTTGCATCACATGGGTATCAAACAGTAAAACATAGTGAAAGAGCCGATATATATGTTATTAATACATGTTCGGTAACTGAACATGCCGATAAAAAATGCAGAAATATAATAAGAAAACTGCATAGACAGAATATAGATGCTATTATAGCAGTAACTGGTTGTTATGCTCAATTGAACCCCAATGAAATTTTAGATATAGAAGGAGTAGATCTTGTTCTTGGTGCAGATTATAAATCGGATCTATTTATAAAGGTAGCAGAATTAAAGAATGAATTGAAGCCTAATGGGTTAAAGCAATATAGAGGACGTTCCTTTTCGTGCGCTATATCCCAAGTGGAAACTATTTTTCCTGCATACTCTTCTGATGATAGAACTAGATCTTTTTTGAAAGTTCAAGATGGATGCGATTACCATTGTTCATACTGCACTATCCCTCTAGCACGTGGTAAAAGCAGGAATCATTCAATAGATTTTTTAGTAAAAGAGGCTAAAGAAATTGCCTCTAAGGAGATAAAAGAGATAGTTCTTACAGGTGTAAATACAGGAGATTTTGGAAGATCTACTGGAGAGTCATTTCCCGACCTTCTTAATGCACTTGCCAAAATAGAGGGAATTGAGAGAATTAGAGTTTCTTCCATTGAACCCAATCTTCTTACAGAAGAGGTAATTATTCTTCTTTCCCAAAATGAAAAATTCTTACCACATTTTCATATACCATTGCAATCTGGCTCAAATAAGATTCTTGCTGCAATGAAAAGACGATATAACCGAGAGTTATTTGCCCATAAGCTAGAGTTAATACGCCGCCACATACCAAATGCATTTATTGGAGTAGATGTAATTGTTGGTTTCCCTGGAGAGAGAGATATTGATTTTGATGATACCTATAATTTTTTAGAATCTTTAAACCCTTCTTATTTACATGTTTTTCCCTATTCTAAAAGATCTAACACTCCTGCGGCGGAGTATCTAGATCAGATAGATGAAACAGTAAAGAGTGCTAGAGTGTTAAAACTATCTAATCTATCTTCTAAACTTCACTCCAATTTTGAACTTCTGAACAGAGGTAGGGAAGAAGAAGTTTTATTTGAGAGTACTATTAAAGGCGGTAAGATGTATGGGTATACTCGCAATTATATAAGAGTAGAAATGCCTTATAATAAAGATTATATAGGGAATATTATTAAAATTAAATTATAATTAATCTATAGTCTCTATTATCGGTGAAATTGTTTCGACTTTAGGAAGAGGTAGAAAACTTTCTTCACGGGGTTTAATTAATGATTTTTGACTTTTAAGCTTTAGTGCTCTTTTTTTCTTGCTTAAAAAAAGGCTCCTTAGAAGTTCTTTAAAAGAGCTAAACTCTTCTTGATAAACTAAGCCAACACCGCTTCTTTGGGTATTATCGAGATAGTTTGAATAATTATCGGCAGAATGAGAGAAAGCTTTTGCACGAAATCTACCTTTCTCGTCTAACTTTATCTCTACATCAATATCTCCAACAACATCTCCCTGTCCCAAGTATTTAGCACTTCCAATATTCCCGTTAACAATTACTCGATTATTGAATAGTTGTGCACTCAAAGCAGCATCGAATAAATCTCTGCCATTTTGGTTAGGCTGGTAATTAAAGCTGAGGTCTAAGGGTATATCTAATTGATTGAAAATCTTATTAATTTGGTTAGAGAGAACTTCAGTAGCGTTTGAGTACAAAATAGTAGAGTTATTTACAATGCTAGATTGAACATCGGGAATAAAACTTCCAGAAACCAATAGCGACATAACTTGTCTAACAATTTTATCTTCTGAGTTTAGTGCCGAATTCACTCTCGCTTTTGTCATAGGATCTATATCTGGAATATCTATCCCAAAACCAAGCCTAGGGTTCATTAGCTGCCCTGTCATATCTATTCTACAATCTACTGCTCTTCTAGTAGATATTGAACTTGTATCGGAAATAAGAGTGTTTATTGCTGCTTTTGTTTTATAGTTGGCTGTAATGTTTAAGTTTGTTTTTAGGATATCACCATTAAATCCAATATTTCCACCTTGTTGAATAGTAAAATTTCTTTCAATGAATCCCTGGAGAACAAATTTATACGACCCACTATTAATTCTATAATCTCCTAGAATAGAAAAAATATCTTTAGAAGGGTTAATGTCTAAAGATATTAACCCACTTCCATAGCTGGTAATTACATCTCCAACAGTTTTGTCAATTTCAATTAACATTGCAGCATCTGGAGTGACGTTAGCTTTTAATTTTACTTGTAATTCTGTTCCTTGTTGTGGAGCTATTTTCTCTTTTAAATTCCCATATTCATCATAATTCTTAGAATATGGCTCTATAAATGTAAGAAGATTATTGCTTGAGGCATCGGTAGCTGCCGAGAGGGGGATATGGATAGATGTATTTCTATTTGTTGTTATTGCTATATCCATCAATATTTTACTCAAAGGGCCAGTAATGGCAATTCTACCTGTACCATAAGCTTTTCCATAAAAATCGGGATTATCAGATTCATTAGTATTAAGTGCCTCTAAATTAGTGAATTGAATAGTAGAATTTAACTCAAGTCCTTCAAAATACCTGTAATTTAAACCGCCATATATTCTACCACTATTTCCAAAACGATCTCTAATTGCAACATTATTAAGATTTATACCATCTTTTGTAAGAATTACGGGGCCACTTAAAGTATATCTCACTTTGGTGAAATCTACAATAAAAGAAAAATCGTTGAGCATAGCTCTGTGGCTTGTGAGATTTAGTTTGTCTAGAGTACCTTCGAGTGCTATATCTCCAGTAATACTGCCTTCCGATTTCGAGATAATGTCTTTGAGAAAAGGCTCGAAATAAGAGACTGACATGTTATCTAAAGAGGCACTTAAATTGAGATAGTTATTTTTAGGATGGAAAGTACCAGTTACAATGAATGGAGTCCTATTTTCGAGAGTGTTTAAAATATTGAGATCGAATGTTTGATTGATATTATTCCAATTACTTTTAATCCCTAAATTCCCAATTTTATATCCATTCATTTCTGTATCATCTATATAGATATTCGATACAATTTGAGGCTCATTATATAAATTTACTGCATATATATTACCGGTGATTTTACCCTTAAGATCTAAGCTATCTCTAATAAAGCTGTTCACAGGTGTTATGTCAATATTTTTTAATGATACAGATAACGTATCAAAAAGGTTAGAAGATATTATTCCATCTACATTGAGGTGTTGTTTATCGCTAAATAGATCTAAATCATGAAATACAAAAGTACTACCTTGATTAACTACTTTAGAACTAGCTATTTTCCAATTCTGACCATTTAAGAATAACTCCGAGGGATAAATAGTAATATCTGTAATAAGAGAATCTTGAATAGTTGCTTTTGTAAATAAAATATCGGATAAAAAATCGAGTCTGTTTTCTAAAGCTCCCTTATTAGTATACTCGCTTTTTATCTGTAGATGATTCTCTTTTAAATTAAGGTGAACTTTATTACTATCTAGATTAATCCCAGCTAAATGAATTCTATCGGAAGAGACAAGTGCTTTTATTTCTGTAACATCACCATCTACTGAAACTGTAAGATTGTTCGAGAAGTAATTACCAAACCCTAATTTTTTTGTTTTTATTCTTAATAAAAGATTTTCATTCTCATCTATTTGTGCTCGTAGAGTGCTGCCCTCGGCAATAACCAATCCAGGTAATAGAAACTCAGATATGGAACGCATATCATTGAATTCAACTGAAAGAGAGTAATGGTTATTATTGGTTGCCAAATAATTTTTATTCTTTGGGAAAATAGCATTTAAGTTACTCTCTAATGCTATATTTAAAAACTTATCTATAAAATTTGTAAAGAAATCACTTCCTCTGTATGTTGCATTGGCAAAAGCCGATCTTAAAAAAAGCGTAAAATTATCCTTAACAGAACTAGATTGTACAGATATATCTCCAATGTGAAAATCTCCTTTACTATTGTTGAAATTAAGATCTCTAATGTTTATAGTGCCTTCAATATCACCTTTGTTGTTTTGAGTAAAATTGGCCATCGTTTTCATTGATACAGCCAAGAGACTATCTCTTTTATCTAAATTTAATGCAGCAATATCGGCATATATAACATCGGCATAAAAATCATAATAAGAATTTTTAATAGGTGATAATCCAATTATCCCTTGAAAAAGAAAGTTGAGGTTAGGATCGCGACAAATAACCTTTCCATCGAAAGTATGGTTTAGGTAGCTACCAATAGCTGTAATGTTTTTGTATGAATATTCATTGAAAACTATTTTTGAGATACTAAGAGTATCAATAAAAAACTCGCTACCTCCTTTATCATTATCTCTAAGTAGAGCGTTTATTTTACTTGAAAGTGTTACCTTTTCTAAAGATTTATTACCAATAAGAACCCCTAAATTTAACTCTTTAGTATTTAGATGACCAGATAGCTCTACTCCTCCTTTTGTTAAGTTGCTTTTAAGCAGAGCATCTAAGTAAACTTCTCCAATATTTGAGTTAATTGTACCATTGGCTACAAAATCGTTTAAAAGACCTGCTAGACGGCCTTTGAAGTTGTATTTTATGAGTGGGGGTAATTTTACTAAAGCCTCTATTGGTTTGCTACTATTTAAGGAAGAGATAATATGAGAGAGATCTTTTGCTGTTGTGGTACTGCTGTTAATATCTACAAAAGCAGTGGTCTCTTCAATATTAGGGAGTCCCATTATTTTTGCATTTAGATTGACATAAGTAAGACCCGATTCCGAATTAATTTTAAGTTCTTCTGTTCGCAAATTAGATACAGTCCCTTGAATTACTCCATCTATATTTAGGATAAGCTTGCTATTAGACAAGTTAGGAGTGAAATGTGCGATTGTAGCAAAGTTTAGTGTGGAATGGTTGAATTTGACATTTAAAGTTACGCTTTCAGTAAAAGAAGAAAATGGTCTTGGAACATTATAGAGAAAAGAGAAGTAATCTGCCTTTAATAGTGAGTTTTGGTCATCTAATAAAAGGTTTTTTAGCCATATTCCACCAGGTGCAATTAAAAGGTTAGTAGAGAGATTCTTTAGAGTGAAGCCACTTTCTTCAATAAAATTTAATTCCGAAACATCTGCTTTTACACTGGAATCGGTAGCTGTAATTCTGTTTATTGTGGCATTTATATTTCTAACACTTAAGTTGCTAAAATTAATAGTAGGTTCTTGATCTTCAAAATTAGAAGCGAATTTGTCTTTGAGTGTAAATCTAAAATTATTTAATTTAAGGTTTTGAATGAAAATCATTGGAGATTTTCCAGCCTCTTTATAATCTTCATCATTGGGGTCGTTACCAAATATTCTATCAATATTTGTAGTGGAGTCTGTCTCATTCACAAGATTGAAGAGACCATTGTATAGATGAACATAGCTGAAACGGAGTTTACCATGTAATAATTCCGATGGATTTATTTTGACTGATATTTTGGATGAACTTATTAAAGTGTCTGTTTCTGAATATAATATAGCTAGGTCACTTGCTATTAGCTTATTAAAAAAGATATAATACACCTTGCCTATAGATACCTTTGTTCCAAGACTCTTTGATAAAGAAGCTGCTGCTCTTTTAGCAACTTTGGTCTGTAAAGAAGGTATTTGCAGTGCGAGGTATGCTCCAATGGGTAAAGTTGCTAAAACTAAGAGGAGTGCTATTAATATTTTCTTAAATACTTGAATAATTTGTTAATTTTTACAAAAATAGTTATTTTAACAGAGGCAATTGTTAAAAAAGAGCCATTTTTGTAAAATAATTGATTTTTATGAGTGTTATAATACTTGCAATAGAATCTTCATGTGACGATACCTCTGTTGCCGTACTAAAAGATGGTGTGATTTTATCTAATATAATGGCTGGGCAAGATGTGCATGAAAAATATGGTGGAGTAATTCCAGAGCTTGCATCTAGAGCACATCAGCAAAATATTGTACCTGTAATGCAAGAGGCAATTATTGTATCGAAAATTGATATAGGCGAGATAGATGCAATTGCTTTTACAAGAGGGCCTGGTTTGTTAGGATCTTTAATTGTGGGTACTTCTTTTGCTAAGGGACTTTCTCTTTCTCTAAATGTTCCATTGGTAGATGTCAATCATCTTCAGGGGCATCTTTTATCCCCATTTTTGAAGGAACCCGGAGTTTCCAGAGAGCATCCCTCATTTCCTTTTCTAGCACTATTAGTTTCTGGCGGGCACACTCAAATTGTTAAGGTAAATGATTTTCTATCATTCGAAGTTCTTGGTCACACAATAGACGATGCAGTTGGCGAAGCTTTCGATAAATGTGCAAAAATTATGGAGTTAGGATATCCTGGAGGCCCTTTGGTAGATAAACTAGCTAAATTAGGTAATCCCGATAGGTTTAAGTTTTCTAAGCCCAATATTGCAGGATATAATTATAGTTTTAGTGGTGTGAAAACATCTCTTTTATATTTTCTTAGAGATAATTTAAAAGAAGATCCTTCTTTTATAACGAGTAATCTTAATGATATTTGTGCCTCTTTTCAAAAAACTCTAATTGATATACTTTTAAATAAACTTACAAAAGCAGCAAAAGACTACTCTATTAATGAAATTACTTTATCTGGAGGGGTTTCTGCTAACTCTTATTTAAGAGCGAGAATTGTTCAAGAAGGAGAAAAAAGAGGCTGGAAAACTTATCTTCCCGAGTTTAAATATACAACAGATAATGCCGCAATGATAGGTATTGCCGGATATTACCGATATTTGTCGGGTCATATAGCACATCATAATATTGTCCCAGTTTCAAGGGCAAATGATTATAATGAATGTCATACATAAAATAAATATGACACATAAAACAATGAAAAACAACCATTTAAATTTTGAAATGGTATACGACAAGTTTTTTCATAAACTCGTTGCTTTTGTTAATTCATATATCAATAACATAGAAGAAGCTAAAGACATTGCACAAAACTCCCTTGTGACATTTTGGGAGAAAAGAGATCAATTAAAACAAGAATTACCTATAGAGCCATTTCTATTCACGATTGCTAAAAATGGTGCTCTAGATTATTTAAGATCATTTAAAGTGAGATTGAATCATGCTCAAACTGTTTATTCAGAACATCAAAGGATGGTTTCTGAATTACACGAAATCTCTTTAGAACTATTCGATGTAGAGAAGCTTAAAGCTAATATTCTAAAGAAAAAAATCTTTAAAGTATTACTTACTCTTCCAATTAGCGATAGAAAAATATTCGTTTTGAGCCGCTTTAATAATTTGACAAATAGTGAGATTGCTCAAATACTTAATATCTCTCCCAAAACTGTTGAAAAGAGAATTTCATTAATACTGAAAATTTTAAGGAAGAATATTCATATACTTTTTATTATTGCTAGTAAGTATCAATAATTTTTTTACAAAATATTTGGTTATAAAATTATTAATTAAATTGGAATAGGAGCGAATTGCTCCTATTTTTTTGTTTTTATATCTCTGTTTTACTTAGTAGGTGTAGGGTATTGAGTTCGTGAATCGTATTATTAATAGAAGAGCAGTTGAATTGATAGATAAAGGTGCAATTAACATGATAGATAATATATTCAAATTTTGTGAAAATAATCTCTCCGATAAAGAGTTGGAAGAACTTTATGAGTGGGTAAATAAAAGTGAACGCAATAAAATTTTATTTGCCGAGATTAAAAATTATTATGCTAGTAAAGAGATTGCCAACTCTGTAAAGCAATCTCGTGCAGAGAGAGAAAGAGTAATTACTCAAATCTATGAGAATCAAGGATGGTACAGGAAGGTTACTTATAAACCAAATCTAGTACCACTTGCTGTTCAGCTGGCAATGACATTTGTAGTAGTTTTTGCTATTGTTTTTGGAATGAATCGCTTCAATAGAAACGAGAGAGAAAAAAGCGCTGCTCAATACCTTGCTACAAATATAAAATCTGCAAACAGCAAAGCAATACTTGTTTTATCCAATGGTCAAGAGATGTTACTTGGAGTAAAAGAGGGAGTTGGAGCGATTGCAAATAAAAATAAATCAGAGAAATTTGAGATAGAAGACAATGGCTCTAAAGTTAAAATTAATGATAGGTCACAGATAGATAAAGCTAAATCACAAAGGAGCAATGATAAATTAGAGAAGCAAAAAAGCAAAAATTCTCAAAAAAATAACACTATATCTACTGAACTAGGTGGATATTACAACGCTATATTGCCCGATGGAAGTGAAGTATGGATAAATTCAAAATCTACACTCTCTTTTGCCGATGATTTTGGTATAGATCAAAGAAAGGTATCTCTATCTGGAGAAGCGTATTTTTCAATTAAAAAAATAGATGGAATCCCATTTATTGTAGAAATAGGTGATAAATCTGTGAAGGTGCTTGGTACGGAATTTAATGTAAAAGCATATAAAGAAGAAGCTACATTACAGCTTAGTCTAATTAACGGTGCGGTAGAATTTAAGGATAATACTACTGGTTATAGTCATAGTTTGCAGCCTAATAGAGAGCTTGTTTTTGATTTTTTAACAGGTAAGGTAGTTGAAAGAAGTTTCGATCCTTATATATATAATGCCTGGAAAGAGGGCTATTTCTTGTTTGTTAACTCAAATATTAAGGAGGTAGTACAAAAGATTTCTCGGTGGTTTAATATTGAGGTGAAATTAGAGAACGACGAATATGATTCTAAACTATTTAATGGAAAGGTTTCAAGAGAGCAAGGTATAATGCCAATTATGAGTAAGCTCCAGCTCTCCTACAAATTTAGATACTATATGGAAAAAGACATTCTTATTATAAAATAATTAATAACCTTAAACACTTAATTATGAGATTTTCTATTTGTAAGATTTTACTATTGATGTTGTTTTTTACTTCCCATTTGGGTGTAAACGGCCAATCTACATCTTTAGTAACATTAAAATTGAAAGATGTTTCACTCAGTGAAGCATTGATGGAGATTAATAAACGAACTGATTTTGAAGTACAGTTTTTTACAAATGATGTTAAAGAGTTCAAAGGCGTGAGCTTAGATGTTAGCAATGCAACTATAGACGCAGTAATGAACAAATGCCTTGAAGGTACTGGATTGACCTATGTAATTCGAGGTAAGGCCATTGTTGTTTCTAAAGGAACTGGTGTCAATACAAAGCCACTGCCCGATGTTGTAATTAAAGGGACTATTACCGATGCCTTTAATGAGCCGCTAACTGGAGCTACAGTAATGGTTAAAGGAGTAAAAGGATTTGGAGTAACTGCCGATGCAGATGGTAATTACTCTATAAAGGTTAAAGGCGATGCCAAAATCTTGGTGTTTTCTTTTATTGGTTTTGAGACTAAAGAAGAAACTATTAATAATAGAGCCAAAATAGATGTTAAATTGGAATTGAGTGCTCAACTTCTAGATAATGTGGTTGTAACTGGATTCCAAAACATTCCTAAAGCAAACTTTACAGGCTCTTCTGTAAAGGTAAAGAGCGAAGATCTTAGAGTAAAAGGAGTTGCCGACCTTAGTAGAATGCTAGAGGGCCAGGTAGCAGGTGTTTCTATACAGAACGTATCGGGAACATTTGGTGCTGCTCCTAAAGTTAGAGTAAGGGGGGCTACTTCTATTAGTGGAGAGAATAAACCTCTATGGGTTATAGATGGAGTAGTTCATGAAGATATTATAAACATATCAAATGATCAGTTAACTAGTGGAGACCCCTCTACGCTATTAGGATCGGCAGTTGCAGGCCTTAATGCCAATGACATTGAGAGTATTGATATTCTTAAAGATGCTTCGGCTACTGCACTTTATGGTGCCCGAGCTATGAATGGAGTAATTGTGGTATCTACTAAAAGAGGACAATCTGGTAGGCCTATTGTGACCTATTCGGGAAACTACTCTTTGCAGTTAAAACCAAATTATAATAACTACGATATAATGAACTCGGCAAACCAAGTTTCTATATATGCCGAGTTAGAACGGAAAGGGTTTTTAAATACCGATATTATCAATAGATCTAATTCTGGTATATATGGTAAGATGTACTCATTGATTAATACTTATGACGATAATTCAGGTGGTTTTTTATTAGAAAACTCTGTAGAGGCAAGAAGAACTTTTTTAGAACGATATGCTTTTGCAAATACAAATTGGTTTGATGTGCTATTTAAAAATTCTATAATTCAGGATCACTCTATTAGTATCTCTTCGGGTAGCGATAAATCTAGATCATATGCTTCTATAAGCTTTCTTAATGACGATGGTTGGACAGTTGCCGATGGTGTTAAAAGATATACTGCCAATCTTAGAAATGATTATAATATATCAAAGAAAGTTAAGTTGGGAGTACAGGTAGTTGGTTCTGTAAGACAGCAAAAAGCTCCTGGTAGTCTCTCTCGTAGAAGTAATACTGTAGAGGGTAGTTACGACAGAGATTTTGATATTAACCCATTCAGTTATGCACTTAATTCAAGTAGGGCACTTACTGCCTATGATCAAGATGGAGAGTTAGAATATTTTACTAGAAATTATGCCCCATTTAATATTATCAATGAAATTAACAATAACTCTATAAAGCTAAATGTTGCCGATATAAAAGCGCAATTAGAAGCAGGATGGCAAATTACAAAGGATTTTCGCTGGGATTTTACCGGTGCAATGAGATATGTAAAATCTGACAGAGAACACGAAATTCAAGAGAATTCTAATATGGCCATGGCATACAGGGCAGCAGGAAACTCTACAGTGAGATCAAGAAACCGTTTCCTATACAGCGATCCAGAAAATCCAAATGCCGAACCAGTAGTTGTTTTACCATATGGTGGATTTTATAACAGACAAGAAGATCTTTTGGTGAGTTACGACTTTAGAAATACTTTTGTTTACTCAAAAGAGATTGGCAAACACTCTCTTAATCTATTGTTTGGGCAACAGGTGAAATTTGCCGATAGACAGAGATTCTCAATGACTGGATATGGATACCAATACGATCAAGGAGGAGTTCCTTTTGTAGATTATAGAATATTAAAGCAGATGATTGAAAGTAACTTCGATTATTATGGAATGAGTAAGAGTTACGATAGATTTGCTGCTTTTTACGCTAATGCCGATTACTCATTTAATAAAAAATATGTAGTATCTGGTACTATAAGATATGATGGATCTAATGGCCTTGGTAGAAATGCATCGGCACGTTGGCTTCCTACCTGGAACTTAAGTGCAAAATGGAATGTTTCTGAAGAGGATTTTATTAAAAATCAAAAATGGATTACTTATCTATCATTAAGAGGTAGTTACGGATTAACAGCTAGTATGCCACCATCGGCAAATGCTGCTGCAGTTTTTTATAATGGGAGCTCAAATAGACCTTATGCAAGTGAAATTGAATCTATTATAAGATTATCTAATCTAGAAAATGCCGAGCTTACATGGGAGAAAGGATATCTATTCAACGTAGGAATAGACCTAGCAATGCTAGATAGGAGAGTAGATGTTATTGCCGATTATTGGAGACGTAGTAGTTTTGACTTAATAAGCGTAATTAGAACATCGGGAATTGGAGGCGAAGTAAATAAACTAGCTAACTATGCCGATATGGACTCTCATGGATTCGATCTCTCTTTAGGAATTATCCCTATAAGCTCTCCAAACTTTGAATGGAAAATGAATCTAACCTATGGTTATAATAAAACTAAGATTACAAATGCTAAGAACCAACCTAGAATCTTTGACGTAGTAAGATCTGATGGTGGAAACTTAGAAGGTTATCCAGTAAGAAGTCTATTCTCAATACAGTATGATGGCCTTGACCCACAAACAGGCATTCCTTACTTTATAGATGAAGATGGAAACAGATCGAACACTGTTTATTTGCAAAGCACCAAGCTAGATCATCTAAAATATGAAGGATCTGTAGATCCTGTTCATGTGGGAGGTCTTTCTAATAATATTAAATATAAAAACTTTGCTTTAAACCTATTTTTTACTTTTCAAGGAGGTAATAAAATAAGATTGAACCCAGTTTTTAGAACCGAATACTCAGATTTGGACGCTATGCCTAAATCGTTTTACAACAGATGGTTAATGCCAGGAGACGAGGGAATTACCAATATTCCTTCAATTGTAGATGCATATATATCTTCGGCAGAGCTTTCGGGAAGATATCCATATAATGCCTATAATTTCTCTACAGAAAGAGTTGCTAAAGGAGATTTTATTAGACTTAAAACAGTTTCTTTTACTTATAGCTTGCCAAAGAAAATAATTGATAGACAAAGTGCTATTAGCAAGGTATCTCTAACACTAGCTGCATCCAATTTGTTTTTACTCTACTCAGATAAAATATTAAATGGACAAGACCCAGAGTTTTTCAACTCAGGTGGAGTAGCACAACCCTTGCAAAAACAATTTACACTCGCATTAAATATTGGATTTTAGGAGGAATAATTATGACTACAATGTTTAAACAAAGAAAATATCTCTATATTTTTATATTACTTATTACTTTTACCTCTTGTGAAAAGTTTCTAAACCAGACACCAGATAACAGAACAGAGATAAATTCTGTGGAAAAAGTAGGGCAACTACTTGCCTCGGCCTACCCAGCTGCTTCATACGCAGCTATGTTAAATTCAAGAGTAGATTTTGTAAGTGATAAAGGGCCTGGAGCTAGAGAAAACTCATCTAATACCGATCCTTTTTTCTGGAAAGATGTAACAGATGTGGCTCAAGATACTCCCGATTATTTTTGGGGGAAATGTTATTTCTCTATTGCCGAGGTAAATCACGCTTTAGAAGCTGTGGAAGATCTACCAAATGGACCTGCTAAAGATTCATATATAGCAGAAGCACATGTGATACGGGCGTTTTCTCACTTCTTATTAGTTACATTATATTCAAAATTTTATGAACCAAATGGAAGCAATAGTTCTATGGGTGTTCCGTATGTAACTGACACAGAAAAAAGTGTTATTAAGGAGTATTCAAGGGGCACAGTAGCCGAGGTATGGGAAAAAATTGAAGAAGATCTAACCACAGGACTACCAATGTTGGGAAGTGATGCTCTTTACAATGTCCCTAAATACCATTTTACAAGGAAGGCAGCAGCTGCTTTTGCTGCACGATTTTATCTATACAAGGGCGATTGGGCCAAAGTGATTGAATATGCCAATACAGTAATACCAGTACCTTCACTTATGACCTCAAATAATAATGTTGCTGCTATAGATGCTGCTAATATTTATGCTGCAAATAACTTTCAACCTTGGATTCGAGATTATGCAACTGTGCCTAGTAGTAACGATATTAAGAAGGGATATACCATTGGAACCAATCCCTCTAATCTACTGTTGACAGAGATGAGTTCCAGATTGTCTAGATATACAAATACATGGCGTTATGCTACTAAAAAAGAGGATACAGATGCAACTGTCTCTTCATTTAATGTCACTGGTGGTACATGGGCATTTAGAACATTCAAAAGCGGAGATAATTATTATGTTCCCAAATTTGAAGAGTTGTTTGTTAGAACTAGCATAAATGCATCTACTGGTACTATTTATTCAATTTTCCCATATTTTAGAAATGAAGAGGTTTTATTGAATAGAGCAGAGGCATACGCAATGACAGATAATTTAGAACAAGCCATTGCCGATCTTAACGTATATGCAAGAGACAGAATAAAAACTTATTCCGAAACTAGCAATGTTATTAACATAGATAAATTAAAATCTTTTTATAGTCCAGCAATAAACTCAACTGACCATTTTATGAGCAAATATGACGCCTATGGTTCTAGTTCTTGGGCCGATGAGAAAAAGGCAGTGATTCTTTGTATATTAGATTTTAAAAGAAATGAATTTATGTGGGAAGGTCTTAGATACTGGGATCTTATAAGATATAAAATACCAGTAACACATAGAACTTTCTTTGGAGTGGAAAATACTTTGTATCCAGGAGACGATAGATGGGTTTTACAGATACCAGAATCGGCTAAGCTATCTGGATTGGAGCTAAACCCTCGTACTAACTTATTAAGTGAACCTTGGTAAATAATAATATTATGAAAATAAAACAGATAAAAACAATTATTATCTCTCTATTAGCTGTTGCTATAACAGTTAGTTGCCAAAAAGAAGAGGTTATAGATATTAATCAAACTCTTCTAGATTTAGGTGGAGAGCAATTAGTAAAAAATGAAACAGATACATGGCTTTACGATAATTTTGTAAAACCATATAATATGGAAGTGAAATATAAGTGGGATCAGCACGAGTTAGCTCTCAATAGAACTCTTGTTCCCATATACGAAGAGAAGGTAATTCCTATTATGAATACTATTAAAGAGACTTGGATAAAACCTTATGAAAAAGTTGCCGGATCGTCTTTTATTAAAAAATTGAGTCCAAAAAAATTCATTCTTGTTGGAAGCCCTCAATATAACAGTGGTACTATTACTTTAGGAGAAGCCGAGGGTGGAAGGAAAATTGTTATGTATAGACTCAACTGGTTTACCGTAGTAGACGCCTCACTCATAAGGGCTATTATGAAAACTGTACATCATGAGTTTGGACACACTATGCATCAAACAGTTATGTATCCAGAGGAGTTTATGTACATTACTCCGGCTGCCTATACCACTTCGTGGAATAATATTTCTGATGAAGAAGCTATGAAATTGGGCTTTATAAGCTCATATGCTACAGCTAGCCCCGATGAAGATTTTGTTGAAACTCTCGCTAGAATTATTGTGTATGGAAAAGAGGCATTCGATAATAGGGTAGCAGAGGCAACTAGTATTTATAATGACCCATTGCTCAATGCTGGAATGGCTTACGACCCTGGAGCCGCTCTAAGACAAAAAGAAGCCATCATGGTTAATTATTTAAAACAGGTATGGGGAGTAGATCTTTATGATCCATCACCTGGAGTAAAAGGATTGGTTTCTCTTGTACAAGATGCTATTCATGAGATATCAGGAGAAGAATATTAATTTTAAATGAATTACAGATATGAAAAATAGATATATATTTATTCTTATAATATTACTGTTTAGTAGTTCTTGTGTAAAGGACAATAATGATTTATTTGATAAATCTCCAGATAAGAGACTTACCGAGAAGATTAATGAATATTACAATATTCTTTCGGAGGCCCCAAACGGATGGATTATGACTATAGATACCAAAGTAGGAGGAGTCTACAGATTGTGGGTTAACTTTAAGGATAATAATAGGGTAGAGATGCTCTGTGATATGGATGCAACATGGAAGACCAAAGAGGCTACCTCTTCAGTTGTAAAAGAGAGTAGTTTCAAAATTAAGGCCATGCAATATCCTACTCTTATATTTGATACATATAATTACATACATTTAATGGCAGACCCACAAGGAAAAGACTCTGAATATGGTAACATTAATGGTGGTGTAAATGGAGCTGGGCTTGAATCAGATTTTGAATTTGCTCTGGGTACCTACGAAAATAATATCATTTCCTTAAAAGGGAGATACAACTCTGTAGTAGCATCTTTAGAAAAAGCTACTGAAGCTCAAGAAAATGCAGCGAAATTGGGTGGCCTAAAAGATGTACATACAAAGCTTAATAACTACTTCTTAGCTGTAAAATACCCAGTAATAGAGATTAATGGAGTTAAAGTAGACATTGTAGTAGGAAATAGAAATACTAATTTTTCTTATCTCTCTCAAGACAAGATGATTACTCAAAATTGTAGTTCCTACCCAGACCTCTCTTCATTTACAGATGCAAAGGCAAGTAGTAATATTCATTTTATTAATCCAATAGAGGTAAATGGAGTGGAGATAAATGGATTTACATTTGATGAAAATGGTTATTTCTCTTATGACGGGAAAACGAACAAGTATATTTACGATAATAAAAAACCTTCTGTGCCACTTAGATTTGGGTATAATTTAGATTACACATCTATGAGAATAGACGATACTAAATTAGAGGGAACTCTTGTAAATCCTTTTTTGGCAGATGTATATTTAGCATCAAGAACAGGCTTATATGGAAATGGCAAACGTAATATGCAGTATGCAAATATTGCATTTAAATTAAATGCATTGAGTGGTGAGCCTGTAATGGAATTCACAATAAGATACAATAATACAGCTGGTAGCAACTATACTGCTACATGGAGATACAAATATAGAATGGAAGAAAACGGGAACATCACATTTTATGAGAGAGAACAAACTGGTAGTAGTAATGAAAGAGGGCAGGAACCCTATCTAAGACCTCTAGTAGATTATTTCTGTAAACTAACATACAGTACTTACTCTACCGCTTCTTGGGCAAGTACCGTAATAAGCTCTGTTACGCCAGTAACATTTATAATTGACTGGGGAGAGAACAACACAGTTGGTTCGTCAGATGTTATTGGTTCTTTAATACCTGTAGATAATCCAAATAGTTTCTGTTCTGGAATTTTATCGAAATAAAATTTAGGTTAAAAGTGATTGGAAATCGGGAGCTGTTTTGTAACTTCTCCCGATTTTGTTTAAATTTAGAAGAATTTTGCCAGTATTGCTTTATAATGCTAATTTTAATAGCATGTTTACTTACATTCTATAACCTTCTATTGGATGTTCATTTTTCCGTTTATCTTTGTATCCCTAAAATATACAAGTATTTTATAAACATAATTATCACAACAATATTTATTTTCATAATATTAACACAAACACAACATTAATTTATACTTATTTATTAACTTAATTTTAATTACATGAGAAAATTCAGCCTTGTAATTGCAGCTTTCCTGTTTACAACCTGTAATATTTTGTTAGCACAGAATACCAGGATCACAGGAACTGTAACTGAATTGGGAACGGGAGCCGCGCTGCCGTTCGTAACCATTCAAGTAAAAGGAACCACCACAGGAACAGCAACCTTGGATAATGGTTCCTATGTTATTAACGCTCCTGCAAACGGGACTCTTATTTTTAGTTTTATTGGATATAAAACTCTTGAAGTTCCTATCCAAAACAGAAGTGTAGTAAATGCACAAATAGAATATGACGCCCTATCTTTAGACGAAGTCATAATGGTGGCATATGGTAATGCCACTAAAGAATCTATTACTGGATCTATTTCTAAGATAAACACTAAGTCAATTGAAAAACGCCCTGTATCTAGTGTGTCGGGAGTTCTTGAAGGACAGGCAGCTGGGGTTCAGGTAAACAACTCATATGGAGAACCAGGTACAGATGCTGTAATTCGTATTCGTGGTTTTGGATCGGTAAATGGTTCAAACTCTCCTTTATATGTTGTTGATGGTGTGCCTTTCAGCGGAAATATCTCTGACCTAAACCCTCAGGATATAGAAAGTATTTCGGTACTAAAAGACGCTGCCTCTTCTGCACTATTTGGTAACAGAGCATCTAACGGTGTTATCCTTATTGCAACTAAAAAAGGTAAAAGCGGTAAAGTTCAAGTAACTGCTTCTGCAGCTCAAGGTGTCTATAATAGAGGTATCAAAGAGTATGACAGATTAGATGCTAGAGATTTCATGGAAACTATGTGGACAGGATACAGAAATGACCTTATGGACCAAAAACCAGCCAAATATCCAACAGCAGCTCTTGCTGGTGCCGAAGCTACTGCAACTCTTGTTCCTACTTATTTAAAGTATAATATCTTCAATGCTCCCGATAATGCATTGTTTGATGCTAATGGTAAACTTCTCTCAACTGCTCAGATTCACTCTGGTTATGACGATTTAAACTGGAATGATTATATCGAAAGATTGGGCTACAGACAAGACTATACAATTACTGGTAATGCTGCATCAGATAAGAGTAGCTACTATTTCTCTGCAGGTTATCTAGACGAGAAAGGTTATGTAAAATCTTCTGATTTTAGCCGTTTGACAGCAAGAGCAAACATAAGTGTTCAACCTAAAAAATGGTTTAAGACAGGTTTAACCCTATCTGGGTCTCACCAAATTTCTAATAGTACTACTGGTGATGCAGGAAGTGCAACTACTTATGTAAACCCATTCTTTTATGGACGAAATATGGCCCCTATTTATCCAGTATATTTCCACGATATGGCTACTGGCGCATATATCTTAGATGGTGATGGAAATAAAAGATATGACAATGGAGGTCTTTATGGCAGACCACAAAACTTAGACCGCCACATTGTATGGGAAACTGAACTTAATATGGATAAAACCTATCGTAATACATTAGGTGTTCAAGCATTTGCAGAGATTGACTTTATGAAAGACTTTAAATTTACCATTAAAGGTGATATGAGTCTAAGAAATAGTGAGACTCAAACTTATAATAATGCAACTATTGGAGACGGTGCTGGTAATAAAGGACGTGCAAGCCGTACGTTCTATAGATATAAAAACTTTACTTTCCAACAACAATTAACTTGGAAGAAAGAGTTTGATATGCATAATGTAGACATTCTAATAGGTCACGAAAACTATGACTATAACTATGCTTATACTTATGGCTACAAAACAACTGAAACTTTTCAAGGAGGCCCTGAGCTAATTAACTTTACTGAAATTACAAACCTAACAGGTTACCAAGTAGATTATAAGACAGAAAGTTACCTTACAAGAGCAAGATACAATTATGATAATAAGTATTTTGCCGAGGCATCTTTCCGTCGTGATGGTTCTTCTAGATTTTTCCAAGATAATAGATGGGGTAACTTCTGGTCATTAGGTGGTAGCTGGACTATTACCAAAGAAAATTTCATGGCAGGTCTAAAACATAGTGTTAACTCATTGAAATTACGTGCTTCTTATGGTGAAGTTGGTAATGATGCTGGGGTTGGTTATTATGGCTATATGGCTCTATATGGAATGGCACAAAATGCAAACATTGGTGCTGCATATAAAGTGCAAAACGAAGCTTTGGATATCCAATGGGAGACATCTAGCTCATTTGGTATTGGTATAGATGGAACTTTCTTTGACAGATTGAATGTAACATTAGATTACTTTGACAAGAGATCTCAAGACCTTCTATTTGATGTTAACTTGCCTCTTTCTGCAGGTGCAACTTCTACTTCCGATGCAGAGGCAACCATTACTAAGAACTTAGGCTCAGTTTCTAATAGAGGAGTTGAGTTACTATTCGATATAGATGTTATTAGAAAGAAAGATTTTAGATGGAATGTTGGATTTAATACTACATATCTGAAAAACAAAATTGTTAATCTTCCAGAACAAAATCGTGAAAACGGTATTATATCGGGAACTAAGAGATATGTTGAGGGCGGAGGTATATACGACTTCTGGATGTACCAATTTGTGGGTATAGACCAAATGACAGGTAAATCTCTTTACAAACCAGATCTTGAGAAATATTACATTGGTGATGCTGTAGATGGTAAAACTGCTTTCCCAGCAGAGTGGCTAGTTCAAATAGGAGATAAAAATTATTCTACTTACGTTTCCTATGCCGAGAAAAATTGGAGCGGAAGTGCTATTCCAGATTTTTACGGTAGTTTTAACACTACTCTAAGTTATAAGAATTTCGATTTGTCTATGTTACTTACTTACTCTATTGGTGGGAAAACAATTGACTATTCATACCAAAGTTTAATGTCTGTTACTGCTACCCCTAGTGCAATTCACAGAGACGCACTAAAAGCATGGGATGGAGTTCCTTCAGGTATTACAGAAACATCGGTAAATAGAATTGATCCAAACGGAATTCCTATTTCTAGCTTTAGCCAAAGTTCCTATACAAATGCAACTTCTAGCCGTTGGCTATTAGATGCCTCTTATTTTGTTGTTAAGAATGTAGCCTTAAGCTACAATCTACCTAAGAGAATTGCCGATAAAATGGATCTTGGAGGCGTTGCTGTTAACTTCTCTGTAGATAACCTTGCAACTTTCACAAAACTTCAAGGTATGAACCCACAACAATCTTTTGCAGGAACAAATAATAATGCATTTGTTACAGCAAGAGTATTCTCTTTGGGCCTAAATATCAAATTGTAATTGATTAAACTATTAGATATGTTAAAAATAAAAAGAATATTATATATACTGGTTGGTGTGGTGCTTCTAGGAGCATGTTCAAAAGATTATTTGGACACAACTCCAACCTCTAGCACAGCAACTCCCACCATATTTGAGACAACGCAAAATGCAGCGTTGGCAATTAATGGGATAAACAAGCTGATGACAAGACAGTTCCTAGGATCTCAAGGTTTCAATGGCGAGGGTACTATCAAAATGTATTATGGAAACTACCCTGGTAATCACTTTTTTGTGAATCTCCCTACATGGGCTGATAGAATTAATGGACTTTTAAATGAAAATACTTCAAGTATTTATCTTTACTATCCTTGGTACTATTACTACATGATAATTGGTAATGCCAATGCTATTATTGTAAATATTGATGCAGCAGTTGGCCCTCAAAATCAAAGAGAGTTTGTAAAAGCTCAAGCTCTTACTTTTAGGGCATATAGCTACCTAATGTTATCTCAACTTTATAGCGTTAGATGGAAAGATTCAAATAACGGAGCTTCAGATGGTGTTGTTCTAAGACTAGATGGATCTACAGGTGATATGCCAACTTCTACTCTTGGAGAAGTATACAAACAAGTATATGAAGATTTAGACCTAGCGATATCTCTCTATACCTCTTCTGGACTAAAGCGTACAAAGAACTATGACCCCGATATTAATGTAGCTTATGCAGTTTATGCCAGAGCTGCCTTAACTCGCGAAGACTTCCCTAAAGCAGCAACAATGGCTGTAAATGCTAGAAATGGCTATCCATTGATGAATAATACAGCTTATAAAGGTGGCTTTCACACTCCAACAAGTGAGTGGATATGGAGTAGCTATGGAGCAACAGATGAGACTCTTTACTTCTATTCATACTTTGCTTATATAGCCTATAATTCGAGTGCGAGTGCTGTTAGAACTTATCCTAAGTGTATTAGCAAAGAGCTATTTAACCAGATCCCTACATCAGATATGCGTAAAGGACTATTTCTGGATCCTATTTACTATTATGACCCTGCAACAGGAAAATCAGCGGTTAGGCCTAAAGTTGCTTCAAAAATTGACTCTTTAAAAGTTCTTGCGTTTAATCTGTTTCCTAACTTATACTCTACGGCTACAGTTTATGCATACATGCAATTTAAAGTAGCAAATACAGATCAGGCAGGTGTTGGAAATCTTAATCACTTCCGTTCTTCTGAAATGTACCTAATTGAGGCAGAGGCTGTTTACCAAAGCAACCCTACTGCAGCTCAAAATGCATTAATAGCTCTTAATAAAACTAGCGGAAGAGATCCTCTTTATACTTGCACAAAAACAGGTGCTGCTCTTTTACAAGAGATAAAGAAGTACAGAAACATTGAGCTTTGGGGCGAAGGTTTTGACTGGTTCGATCTTAAACGTTGGGGAGATCCAATAGTAAGAAAAGATCCTGAAAACGGCGGTAACTTTATCTCTGTTCTTGCTGTAACAATTTTGCCTACTGCAAATAATAATTGGACTTGGAAAATTCCTTTGAAAGAGACCGAATATAACGATGCTCTTAAATAGCATTTAAATTAATCGTTAATATTAAAGAGAGTGTTTTATAACACTCTCTTTTTTTTAACCCCTTTGGATATAAAAAAGACCGGCCAAATAGTATGACCGGTCTTTTTTATAAATTATTTATTAAACTATTGTCTAATAATAGATAGGTTAGAGATTAACAACCCGAGCATCCAGAGCATGAACCACTATCACAATCAGATGAGGCGTTTTCTCCAAAAAGACCATCCAGAAGCTCTTGAGGGGTTGCTTCGCGAACCTCTACAACTTCTCCTTGAAAGTGAAGTTCCGATCCTGCAAGAGGGTGATTAAAGTCCATAACAATAACATCGTCTTTAATCTCTTCTATGGTACCTTGAAGGCGATTACCATCGGAATCTTGCATTGGAAGAACATTTCCTAGTGTAAGAAGTCCCTCTTCAACTTTGCCATCTACCATAAACATATCTTTTGGAAGTTCAACGATAGCATCGTCGCTAACCTCGCCGTAACCTTCTTTTGCCGAAAGCAAAAAGTCAAATTTATCTCCTACTTTTTTACCCAATACATTCTCTTCGAATTTAGGTAAAAGATAGCCTGTCCCAAATATGAATTTTAGAGGACTATCGGCTTTTACCGTTTCTACAACATCTTCTTCTACAGTTAAAGTGTATGAAAGTGATACAACACTATTTTTTCTTATTTCCATGAATTAAAGTATTTTGATTTTTTTAAAAAGTTATATATGCAAATATTGTGCTATTTTTTAGTTTTTATTATTTTATAGCCTATAGCTGCTACCGCAATTGTTATTACTGGAGTAATCAAGTTAAAGAAACAGTATGGTAAATATGCTAACGTTGCTACATTTAAAACACTAGCTTGAACAACTCCACAGGTGTTCCAAGGGACAAGAACAGAGGTAACTGTTGCAGAATCTTGTAGGCTTCGGCTTAATAGTTTAGGCTCATAACCTAATTTGTCATATGTTTTGGCGAACATCTTCCCAGGTAGCAATATTGCCATATATTGGTCTGATAGAGTTAGGTTTATGAAGATTGTGGTTGCTACTGTAGAGCTTACAAGACCAACTGCACCCTTTATAAAACTCATCATTTTTTCGGTAATGGTTTGAATCATACCACTTGCTTCCATTACACCACCAAAGCTAACAACACAAAGGATAATCCACACAGTATTGAGCATGCCTGCCATACCATTAGTAGATGTTAGCGTATTTAACATAGCATCGCCAGTATCTATTGAAACACTACTAGAGAGCATTTTTAAAACTGAATATAAAAATGCCGATGTGTATGAAAGATTGTCAGGAGCAATTTGAGCACAAATTTCGGGTTGAAATATACATGCCACAATGGCACCCAGAAGTGCCGATAAAAAAAGAGTTATGAAAGGCGATATCTTTTTAACAATAAGTACTACCGTAAATGCGGGCACAAGTAAGAGCCATGGCGATATATTAAATGTTCCTTCAATAATACTAAGCTGGTGCTCTACATTCAGAACATTATTAATAGGTAAAACAAAACCTACTATTGTAAAAAATATTACAGTAAGAATGAACGCAGGAATTGTAGTAATAAGCATATATTTAACATGTTCATATAAATCTACTCCTGCAACCGATGCCGAAAGATTTGTTGTATCTGATAGTGGCGAAATTTTATCGCCAAAATAGGCACCCGATATAATGGCACCTGCAAGCCATGGAGCAGGAAAACCTAGTATTTGACCCGCCGATAGCATTGCAACACCAATTGTACCAATTGTAGTCCAGGAGCTCCCCGCCATAACCGAAACAGCTCCAGAAAGGATAAACGCAACTAAAAGAAATACAGGAGGTGTTATAATTTTAAGCCCATAATAGATCATAGTAGGCACAACACCACTTATCATCCAAGAACCTGTAAGAGCTCCAATCATAAGCAATATAAAAATAGCAGGACCTGTTTTTGTAAGATGATCCATCATGCCATCTTCGAGTTTTTCCCATGGAACCTTTAAATAGGAGAGGGCTATCAAAGAAGCAACAACGCTACTGAAAATAAGTGCAATTTGGGAAGGCCCAGATGTTACATCTTCTCCAAACATTTTTACTCCTGTAAATATTATTGCAATTAGTATAATTACAGGGATTAATGAGACTAAAAGTCCAGGTTTTTTCATAGTTTATATACCGCTAAAATTTACTGATTTAAATGCAAGTGTAGGTATGAGCCATCTGCTAGTGCCTTTGGGGTCTGTCCCAGCAGCAATGAAATTATTCCAAAGTGTGATTAAGTTACCGGTGATATTCATCTCTTTTACAGGATAAAGTATTACTCCATTTTCAAAATAAAAACCTTGTACGCCAAAAGAGTAGTCGCCCGTAGAACTGTTGCTGTTCCCTCCATTAAAACCGGTAATAAGAATTCCTGTGCCACACTCTTTAATTATTTGATCAAGATTTTTTTTGACCATCTGTTCATTGGAAGAAGCATATTGACATATAGGTACAGAAGGACCCTCTATTGTTACAGGTAGGTGTAGTTTTTTGGAATAGTATGTATTAATATAGTATGTATTAACAACTCCGTTTTCAATGATTTTCATTGGTTGTGTAGCAATACCCTCTCCGTCGAAATAACGAGAGCCGAGCGCTCCTTTAATATGTGGAGTATCTAATAATTGAAATGTATCTTGAAAAACCCTCTCTCCAAGCTTCCCTTTTAGAAAAGAGTTGTTTTGTTGAATAGATGCGCCACTTAGAGCACTTATAATTGGAGCAATAACTCTGCTAGAGATAGTGTTTTCTAGCACCATGTTATATTTTCCCGATTTTAGTTTTCGTGGATTAAGCATAGATGTTGCCCTCTTAAAGGCTTCATTGCCAATTCCTTTCTTAATAAGTTTGTCAAAATAAAGTGAATTTTCGTACCACCATCCCTCGGGTCTTGCATCTCCTTCTCCTTTTACAGAACATTCGCAGCTTAAAGAGAAAGAAGTTTGTTTACTATCTCCTTCAAATCCTTGAGAATCTACAATGTATGTATAATCATCTATGTCTCCATATTCACTGTTTACAGATATTATACTGCTATCACTATTGTATATTTCGGATGCACATTCAAAAGCTATTTCTCTTTTTTTTGCAGGGTCTATTACATCTATTGTTTTATCGTGAAGGGCAAGATCTTTATTGTCTCCAGTATAGTATAAGTTTTTATCTGGTAATGAGCGACAGTTATCTGGAGTGAGTAATAAGGTTGCTTGAGAAGCGTTTTTAATAAAACTTTCTAATTCATCCTCTTTAGTTCTGTTTGTAGAGAATGAACCATATTTTCCTTGGTTAAATAACTGAATATATAGAGAAGAACTTTTTGCTTGTTGTATTCTATCTATTTTATTGTTTCTTACGCTATAAGAGCTTTGAGTATTTGAATTCAATATTATTCTTGCCTGGGTGCATCCTTGTTTTAGGGCTATTTCAAGTGCCTTCTGGGCGCTATTTTTATCTTTTGACTTAATTTTACTCATCTCCGCCAACCGTTAATTTATTCACTAATACAGATGGCATTCCACAAGAGACTGGGCAATACTGTTCTTTACCACACACCCATGTAGAATTATCTATGTAATTATTAGATGCAACCGCTGTAATACCAGCGAGTGCTTCTGGCCCATTTCCTATTATATTTATATCTTTTATTGGTCTTGTTAATTTTCCATTCTCTATAAGATAGCCACTTTTAACAAAAAATGTAAAGTTACCTGCTCCAATTTGAACTTGTCCGTTGCTAAAGCTTTCGGCAAATACCCCTTTTTTTACAGAAGAGATTATCTCTTCCTCTGTACTTTTACCGTTTTCCATGTAAGTAGCTCTCATTCTAGGAAGAGGCATGAAGCGAAAAGATTCTCTTCTACCATTTCCTGTTGGAGCAGTATTATAATGTTTCGCACTTATTCTATCGTGTAAATAAGAGGTGAGAATGCCTTCTTTAACCATATAGGTTTTTTGACCAAGTATGCCCTCGTCGTCTATATTAACAGCTCCTCTGTTAAATGGTATTGTTCCATCATCTACAACTGAAATCTCTTTGGAGCATATTTTTTTTCCCATCTTGTCGGAGAAGATAGAAGTATTCATTCTGTTGAAATCGGCCTCAAAAGCGTGCCCTATAGCCTCGTGTAGTAGTATGCCAGAGCTTCCGGCTGCCATTACCACGGGCATCTCGCCTCCTTTAGGTCTTACTGCGTCAAAAAGAAAAGAGGCTTTGGAGACAACCTCTCTAGATAATTCTTTAATAAGCTGTTCTGTAAGAAGTTCAAATCCCCCTCTAAAACTTCTAGAAACACTACTGTTTTCTACCTTGCCATTGCTTTCCATAATACATGTGACAACAACAGAGAACATAGGTCTTTTGTCACTAGCTAGAGTGCCCTCTGAGTTATAGAAAAGAATTGTAGAATTGGAATCAGATATTCTTGCCATTACTTTACTAACTCTTTGGTCTGCTGCAAAAATTAATTCATTCAATTGCTGCAAAAAAGGGGTTTTGGATGGTATTCCAACTTCTTCCCAACTCTGTTTAGCAGGGTAGTATCCTTTCCCTTTTATTGATAGAGGCGTTATATTTATATTTGCTGAGTTATATGAGCTTCTGTTTTCTGTTGCTATAATAGAAGCAGCTTTTGCAGCTTTAACCATTTCTTCCATTGTGGTCACTTCTGTATAGGCATATCCAGTGCTATCTCCAGAGAGTACACGAACACCCATTCCATAATCTATATGGCTACCTACTGCATTTACCTCTCTATCGCGTAGAGATAGCTCGTTAGCTATACTATACTCAAAATAAAGGTCGGCATAATCTCCGCCTTTACTAAGTGCAATATCTATGATTTTTTTGAGATCTTCCGGTGCAATACCGAACAGGGCCATTGTAATTTGGGTCTCTGTCATTCTAAAAGTTTGCGCAAAGTAACCGAAAAATGGCTAATTTAGCAAACAGGAAACTGGCTAAAAAACAAATCAATAACTTAAAACTCTATGGATCAGCCTAAACTGGAAAGATTGCTTAGGATAATGCAGCTTCTTACAGATAAAAGTAAAAGATATACCATTAATCAACTTTCAGATATACTGGAAATATCTGCAAGAAGTATTTATCGCTATATAGATACTTTTGAATCTGTTGGTTTTATAGTACAAAGACACGATGGTTTTATTTGGCTTGCAAGAGAATCGAAACATTTTAGGACCATTGCCGATATTGTTTATTTTACAGAGGAAGAGGCCTATGTTTTGAAGAGAGCTGTAGAAGCGTTGGATCCACTAAACCCCGCTGTTAATGGTATTAAAAGTAAGCTATACTCTTTGTACGACTATAAAAAAGTTGCTAATATTGTTGTTAATGAAACAATAAGTACTAATGTAAATGCACTTTTAGACTCTATAGCCATAGAAAAACAGGTAATTCTTAAAGATTATCGCTCTTCTAATAGTAGTATAGTTACCGATAGGCTAGTTGAACCTATCCAGTTTGGAGCAAATATGGTAGATATTCTCTGTTATGAAATTTCTAGCGATAGTTGTAAATCTTTTAAAGTAGCTAGAATAGAGAAAGTTATAGCAACAGAAATAGATTGGAAGCACAAAGATAGACACCAGAAAGTAATTACAGATGCATTTCGTTTTTCTAGTACATCTATCTTTGAAATAGAGTTGAAATTATCAATGATTGCTGCTAATCTTCTTGTAGAGGAGTACCCACTTACGTCAGATAAAATAGATAAGATTTCTGATAGTGAATATATTTACAAAGATAAAGTTTGCAGTTACGAGGGCGTAGGCCGATTTGTGCTAGGGCTTTGCAACGAGATAGAGATAATTGAATCTCCTCGTTTTGTAGAATTTATCAATAAAAAAAGAGAGGGTAGCAAATTCTAACCTCTCTATTATCTATTGAAATTTGTGAGCGGCAGATGAGTCTCGAACTCACGACCTTGGGCTTGGGAAGCCCACGCTCTACCAACTGAGCTACTGCCGCAATGGAGTGCAAATTTAGTAAAATTCTCTTACCAACAATAAAGCATCTGCACTTTCTCCTTTTTCCTTTGCTTTTATTTTAAAGTTGAATTTACCATCTCTTTTTTGAATCACAATTGCTTCTTTAATCCAAATATTTGAATCTGAAGAAAAATCCGTTGAAGCTGGGCCTATTTGCCATCTATACAGAGTGTATCTCCCTTTTTGTAAGTTGGTTAAACTGTATTTGAGTTTAGCTTCTTTTTTTTGTGCTACAAGATATGACTCACCAAAAAAGAGTTTGCTATTCTCACTGTTTTGTTCCCAATTTTTTGCTGTTTTATTTTCAAATGGATCCAATATAATTCTATCTGTTTTGTTTAAACCTAGTAAATCACTAATAGAATAGAGAGAAGAGAGTGCAAGTTCGCTTAAGTTCTCTAGAGAAACCCAAGGCCCCTCTATCTCTTGATTATAATATGTATAGGGAGTCTCAAAGGTTAATGCAATTGTCTTTTGACCAAATTTTTTCCAAATCCAACCCTCGGCATATCTTGCTGCTAAATCAGAAAAGCTTTGATCTTCTGCTCTGTAGTATGGAGAGTAGTTAATTGTAAGAGCCGAAAGCAATAGCTGTTTTCTTAAGAACATTTCTGATGTAGACTCTGCAGTATGAATCCAGTAAGTAATTGAATTTGAAATTTGGGAGTGCATATTCAAAAATAGATCTAGAGGTTTACCTAAGGTTATTTTCTCTATCGCCTTTTTAAGTGTCTTTACCTCTGGCATAGTAAGGGAATCTGGTTGATCCCAGTTTATTTCGATGTTTACTCCTGTTGAGCTAGATCTAGAGAAACCTCCTTTTACACCGTCGGGATTTATAATTGGAACCAAATAAAAAATGGTGTTCTTTCTTAACTCTTTTGCAAGTGGAGTATCAGAAACAATTTGATCTATCATTGCCTCTAAGTGCCAGCTCGCAGGCGACTCGCTAGGATGGGAGCGACCGTGAATCCAAACTTTTTTTTTGAGATTGTCGTTTACTGATTTATCTGTAACAGTTAACATCTCTATAGGAAGACCTAAAGAGCTCTCTCCAATTATTTCATTTGCAACAAAAGATTTTGCTCTCCACTCTTCCAATTTTGTTAGTAATCGCGAATATGTATACGGAATAAAATGTGCGATAAAAACAGTGTCTTTAGTGAATATTTTGTTTATAGATCCTTCGAAAATATTTTCTAAATGCTCTAATCTTTTGTAGTCAAGGCCATCATAAGAATAAAATGGACGGATAGCCTCCGAGTTTTGGATATTTAAAAATAGTTGCTTTTTCTTTACCCCAGTCATGCTAAAAAAATACCATCTGGCGTTGGGTGTTAAAGATGTATCGATAGGGTTAAGAGGGTCAAATTTCGATCTAATTATATATGAGAGGGCTAAAATTGAATCGCCGTTTGCTCTATGAATCCATGCAGAATCTATTAGTTCATGAGATCCTATGCTCCCAGAATCGAAATTTGCCGAGAACTTAACTTGTGAAAACAAAAAACTACTGCTATAAATTAAAAGCAGTAGTATTATTAGTTTTTTGTGAAACATAAGTGATTGTGAAAAATTACAGTTCGGTTGCTCTTACTTTTACTACTTTCCCTTTGTTTGAGATAGCAAGTTCCGAATTAGTTTTTTTCTTTTCTTGAATAAGACGATGTAGGGCAACATTTAAACCGTTGAGAATGTTATCCCTCAGCTCTTTAGTCTCTATTTCGCTCATAATTAGCAATTTTGTTGTAGGTTGTTTTGTTATAAATTTTAGTATCCATATTTTTACCTCCCTCTACAATTAGTTCTTGAGGGATAGAGGAGTTATTTATTACCATCCAGTATTCACATAACGGAATATATAACGAAAATAAGTGTTTTATTCCAATATCGTATCTTCTTCTTATAACTTTTTCTTCAATATTGTGCCCTCCTGAGGCCACTCTCATCTTAACTCTCTCAACTGCAAGGTCGGGCATGTTTAACCAAAAAAACACTAATGTTACTTTATAACCATTGGCCTGTGCATACTTAATTACGTTGGCGTGGGTACGTGTTGCCAACGTTGTTTCAAGTGCAAAATCTGTGCCGTTGGAAATTAGGTTCTTAATACGCTCAAGCATAATCTTACCTGCTTGTATAGAGACACTCTCTGGTTTGAAAGGAGAGATTCCACGGGCAATTTCATCGGCATTTACAAATTCCTTGCAAGAGAGCATCTCGGGCAATATTGTATAAGAGGCAGTAGTTTTTCCTGCACCGTTACACCCTGCAATAATATATAAGTTTGCCATTGAATCCTGTTTTATTGAGAAGCCCGCAATATCTTCAAAGTTAAGATTTTTTCCTGAATTTGAGGCAGTGTAAGCAAACAGAGCAAAATCTCCTTTGCATGGATCTCCCGGAAATACTTCTTCTAGAAATTCTGTAATTTGTATAGCAGTAGTTATATCGGCAGTTTTTCTTGTTGTAATTCCTAATTCCAATGCATTGCGATGTACATGAACGTCAAGAGGGATTATAAGTTGTGAAGGGGTAGTATTTTTCCAAACTCCAGTATCTACAATATTATCGTCTCTTACCATCCATCTCCTGAACATATGTATTTTTTTATTAGCCGCTTTAAGATCTGGCTTTTGCCCAAAGATTTGAGTTCTTATCTCATTTGCCGAGAGTTTTTCTAGGGTTTCTTCGTTAGAGTAATAACTCTTGAGATTGCCCATAATAATAGCCATATCACTCCATTTAATAGTCCTGTGAAGGCTAGTGGTTTCATCTTTATAGGAACCTTTCATAACATAGTCATAAGGTTTCCATCTCATCTCTTCTAGTAGTCTCCCACAATCTCTTACAATCATCTCTCTCCTTCCCCAAGCAAGATGTGCACACAAAAGTCCAGCAATCTCTACATCTTGTAGTTTAGCCCTCTCTTTATGGTATAATTGAGCAAAGTGCCTTGGATAAATTACAGGATCATTTTTAAAATACTGTAAATCATTATATTCCTTGGCTAGCTTAATAAGAACATCCATATACATAGTTATAATTACCCAAATTTAATGAAAAATCCCGAGGAAAAAAGGGCTCTTCAAATTTTCAAGTGAGCAGATAAAAAAAGTGCCCCGTATTAGGAGGCACTTTTTTAAAAGTGTGTATTTAAAGAAATTATTTCTTAATATTCTTGTAACGGTTAAGGAATTTGTCTACACGTCCTGCTGTATCTACAAGCTTCATCTTACCTGTATAGAATGGGTGAGAGGTGTTTGAAATCTCTAATTTGATTAGAGGATATTCAACGCCTTCATGCTCTAATGTCTCTCTTGTGTTTGCACATGAGCGAGTGATAAAAATGTGGTCGTTTGACATATCCTTGAAAGCTACAAGGCGGTAACTTTCGGGATGTATACCTGTTTTCATGTTATT
>CAYIYT010000006.1:0-64244 GCA_964367735.1 uncultured Muribaculaceae bacterium | reverse complement strand
GTGACTGGACCAGCATCATCCAGTAGAGTGGTCCTGCATTAACAGTATACACATTCCAGTACATATTAACTTGTGTTGAATCAAAATTTCCCAATTTGACTCTACCCATTCGAGTAAATTCTTTTTGCAGTTATCATGAGCAACTAAAGCTATTTTTTTTCGTTCATTCATATTATAAAATTAAGTGTTTTTAACCAAACTTCCCCGTAATATAATTTTGTGTTTGCTGTTTTTCGGGATTCAAAAACATTTTCTTTGTTTCGCTAAACTCGACTAGTTCACCTAACATAAAAAAACCTGTATTATCGCTCACCCGTGCCGCTTGCTGCATATTGTGGGTAACAATTACTATTGTATAGTCTTTTTTAAGGTTATGAATTAGTTCTTCTATTTTTGATGTCGAAATAGGGTCGAGTGCCGATGCTGGTTCATCCATGAGTAGAATAGTAGGCGAAACAGCTAATGCTCTTGCAATACAAAGCCGTTGTTGTTGTCCGCCAGATAGTTCAAGTGCAGATTTTTTCAACTTATCCTTTACTTCATCCCATAATGCGGCTGCAATCAACGATTCTTCCACACGTTGCGATATAAACTTTTTATCACCTAAGTCATTAATCCGCAGCCCATAGGCAATATTTTCGAATATGGATTTTGGAAAGGGATTGGGTTTTTGAAATACCATACCAACATTTTTGCGAAGTTCATCTACCTGAATGGACTTATCATAAATATTCTTGCCTTGAATAAGACATTCTCCGGTAAGTTTTGTCCCGTCAATGAGGTCATTCATACGGTTAAATAAGCGTAGGAATGTTGATTTTCCGCATCCTGAGGGGCCAATAAAGGCTGTTGCAGTATTGGCTTTTATTGTCAGGTTTATATTTTTCAGCGCATGAAAATCATTGTAATAAAAATCTATTTTTTTTGCTTCTATCATTTTATTGTCACTAAATTATTCTTTACTTTTTTTACCAAAAAAACGTCTTAAAAATGCAGCAATCAAGTTAATAAAAAAAACAATGGCAATTAACACCAATGCTGTACCATAAGCTATCGGGCGCGATGCTTCAATATCTGTTCCGCTAGTAACAATCACATATAAGTGATAAGGCAATGCCATTGCTTGGTCTAAAATGCTAGATGGCAGTTTAGGTAGAAAGTATGCCGCAACGGTGAAAAGGATAGGAGCTGTTTCACCCGATACTCTACCTACCGAAAGTATCAATCCCGAAATGATATTGGGAAATGCGACTGGAAGTATCACTCTTCGAACAGTCTGCAATTTGTTTGCCCCTAAAGCAAAACTTCCTATCCGATACGAATCTGGAACTGCTTTTAGAGCTTCTTCGGTGGTGCGAATAACTAATGGCAATACCAGTAACCCTAACGTTAATGAACCTGCCAAAATAGAGTCTCCAAAGCTAAGCGTATTCACAAATAAGGCCATTCCAAACAACCCAAATACAATAGAAGGAATACTTCCCAAATTATTGGTCATAATGCGTATAAATCTCACAATCCAACCGTTCCCTGCATACTCATTGGTATATATGGCCGACATTACTCCCAATGGAACTGCGAACGACATACTGCCAATTATCAAGTATAGAGTACCAATAATAGCAGGGAAAATACCCCCCGCAGTCATTCCGTCGATTGGTGCTGTAGTCAGAAACTTCCAATTTATTACACCAATTCCGTTATATATAATAAAACCCAGTATCCAGAATAGAATGCCAACAACCAAGATACTGAGTATGCGGAATATACTAAAAGCTAAACGCTGACTTAATTTCTTGTTCATGCCTATATCCCTTTATTATGATGTTTTTTAGATATTACTTCGGCAGTAATACTAATAATTAGGGTAATGACAAACAGGATACAACCTAACATAAACAATGATTGGTAATGCGCTCCACCAGCAGGAGCTTCACCTAACTCGGCGGCTATGGTTGCAGGAATGGTTCGTACTGATTCAAAAATAGAATGGGGTATTACTGCGGCATTACCAGTTACCATAAGCACTGCCATTGTTTCGCCCACTGCTCTGCCAATTCCCAAAACAACGGCAGCCGATATTCCTGATGCAGAGTAAGGAATCACAACTTTGTAGATAGTTTGCCAATGCGTTGCACCTAAGGCTAAACTTGCTTCATGCATAGCACGGGGGGTATTACGCATAGCGTCTTCTGCAACAGTTATAATTGTTGGTAAAGCCATTATAGCAAGGATGAGGCTGCCTGTAAATGCTGTCTCACCAACAGATAGTTTAAATACTTCTTGAACGATTGGAACTAATACCACTAAGCCAAAAAAACCATACACAACAGAGGGTATTCCGGCTAATAGCTCAATGGTTGGTTTCATGAATTTTCGTGTACGTTGTCCTGCTAATTCAGACAGGTAAATAGCAACTCCCAAACCTAAGGGCAGCGCCATAAGTATGGCGAAAACACTTACCAACAGCGTACCAAATATTAAAGGAAGTATACCAAATAAGGGCGAAGGTGTTGCTGTAGGCATCCATTCCTTTCCTCCAAAAAAATCATTTAAGCTTATATTATTTGTCAGTAACAATTTTACTCCTTGCACATCTATTGGGGCGTATTTTTGTGGCAAAAAAGCAATAATATTGGGATTTTGAATTATCACCTCGCCTAACTTATCGGACAATAAAGAATAATCCTTACCCAACTCGTCATCCGAGTAATGATTAAAAATCTCATCAAATCTGAAGGTCATAATCTCTTGATCATTACCGCCAAGTTCTTTCCAGTTGGTTATCTGCGAATCAAACACCTGTTTTATTTCTGTAACAGTTAGTTCTAATACTGTATTTTTAGAGTTTATGTAGAGTGAATAGCCTTTTTCTACAGATGGCGAATTGAATAATCCGAACCCTTCTTTGAATAGAAATATAACTATGAGCAGCATAGCGATGCTAGTTATAGCACCGCTAACCGTAAACATACTTTCAACTATTTTTTCAAAAATTCGTTTGAGTCGTTTCATATTCACATTATTACGTAGCGTAAAGCCATGCAAAATCTAGTTTGTAGTTTTGGTTATTATTTGATTGTTATAAACCCTACTTCTGAAACGATTTTTTGTCCTGCCGGTGAGAGCACATAATCAATGAATGGTTTTACTTTAGCTTCTGACTTAATTTCATAGTAGTAAAATAATGGCCGTACAATAGGATAGGTTTTGTTTTTTGCGTTAGCTACAGAAGGTTCGGTAAATGTTTTACCAGAGTCGTATGATACATAAACTGCTTTAATCTCTTTGCTAAGATAGGCAAGGCCAATATACCCGATTGCTCCTTTTGTTTGACTTACAGACTGAACAATAGCTCCAGTGGCGGGCATGCTCATGATACCATTAATGTAGTTTTTATTTTTCAATACACTTTCTTTGAAGAATTCGTAAGTACCTGATGACGTTTCACGAGAATAAGGAACTATTTTCAAATCTTCCCCTCCCAATTCATTCCAATTCGTAATCTTCCCTGTAAAAATTCCCTCTAATTGTTCGCGGGTAAGTTTGGTAACTTTATTAGTTGGATTAACAACTATTGCCAAAGCATCGTATGCTATGATTACTTCTTTTGCTGTTTTTCCACTTTCTTGTAATTTTTGTTTTTCATCAAATTTTATTTTTCTCGAAGCTTGGGCAATATCAGCTGTACCTGCAAGAAGTGCAGATAATCCTACGCCACTTCCCCCGCCAGTTACTACAATATTACTTGATGTATTGTTTTTCATGTAACTTTCAACTTCCTTTTGAGAAAGAGGAAGTACGGTGTCAGAACCTTTTATTTTTTGTGCATTCAAATTTAATGTGATTGTAAACAATACAATTAAAGCTAAAATTTTTGTTTTCATTTTTTTATTTTGTTAGATGTTGTATCTCTTTCTATTTATACTGCAAAACTAATCTATCTATGTTACAACATTCGCAAGGTTTTGTTACGAATTGGTTAAGTTTTAGAACTTATATTGCAATCGTAATGTGAATATATTGTCTTTTAAGTTATCCTTGAATCCTGCAAGATTTTCAGATTTTTCATTGTTTACCATCTCATAGTATGCTTGTAAACGAATGTTGCTGGTTGCACGCCATAATAGTCCAAATCCAATTGTATTGTATGCGATATCGCCCTTTTCAGTCCCGTTATTTCCGATTTCGTTTTTCGAGATTTTAGAGTTAGGGTCGTACCAATCGTGTTTTACAACTGCTGAAAGAGGGAGTGTGCCAAAATCCTGAACTAACATGATATAACCACCGCTAAAATTACGGATATAGGTGTCGGCACTAGATATGGTTGATGCATTGGGGCTTTTGCTGTCTAACTTGCCTCCAGGTTGTGTCCCGAAAAGATATTCGCCATTAAGCTGTGACATACCCAAAACACCGATAATATTGAATCGACCATCGAATCCAAAGTATTCACGCTTGGCAAATTTGCCTTTATTAGCAGCATCATTATCCAACACAAAGGCATTGCCCTGCATAGTATATACATTTTCTGTACCCTGATAAATACTGCCATTATAATAAGATACTCCTACTCCGAACTTCGCATTACTTCCTATCTCTTTACTGGCGGATAGATGCCCTATAAAATCTTTTCGGTTATCTGTTTCTTGTTTTATTCCATTGCCAGCAAAAAGGCCTGCTTCTAATTTGAGTAAATTCCAAGGAGATGTTTTTGCAGCTTGAAGTATAAACATCCCTCCTAAATCTCGTTCGTCTGGAAATAGTATCTGAAAAACGGTAGAACGCTCTGGCGATTCTCGTCGAGAAGATGAGTAGCTGATTTCATATCCAAACGGACGGTCGAAAATACCTGCACGTATTGAATTTGTTCCAATCCAAGGGTCTTTGAGGTTTAGGTAAGCATCCTTAAATACAACACCTTTTTCTGTAATGTCTAATTGAAATACACCTGAAGCACCGCCTTCTTCATAAGTAAATTTGATTCGTCCACGACGGATTCCGATACGATTGAAAGGTTCTTTCTTGTTGAAATTAGATGAGCCTACCTTCAATGATGCATTTTCTTCTCCATATTGGAATTGGGTTTGAATATAACCCGAAAGTTTAAGCCTCTGGAACTTTTTCAGTGCATCCTCAAGGTTTTGTGTCTGTTGCTCTAGTTTTTCAACTGGGGTTAATTCCGTCTCCTGTTGTTGTGAAAAGCCTGCCGTAAAAACAAACATGCAGCTAAGCAGAATAGTCATTTTTTTCATTTTCTTGAAATTTGATTTTATATTTAGTTTCGCTGCAAAACTATGGACTACTTGTTACAGGGTATTTCCAATATTGTTATGTTAATATTAAGTTTGTGTTATTAGATATGTTCAGGATTTTGGGTAAATGGGAAATTGAAAATCGAAAGCCGAAATATTCTTTATTATGAGGTATAAAGTTGTTTTTTATTGCTTTATAGTGTCTTCTAATCTCCTTAGTAATATGATCTCCTAAGTTTTTAATTATATGAAATTTATCAGCTATCTGTATAGCTTTAGGAGCTCCAGTAGATATAGCTTTTGAGTAGTTGCTCGCTCTGTCTCTAGCTACATGCATATGGTTCTTCGTGAGTATTTATATCTATAAATTTATTGTCGTGGTTTTATTGTTGATTTTGCATCAAATGTGACGAAGCACCAACAACGTCAAGAAAATACAATAATCCTATTATTTAGCCTTTTAGTAGGCGTTTTTATCCAGTTTATTGGAAGGTTACAAAGTGTTTGTGTTGCTTTATCCATTTTACTTAACTGTATTTGGTTTGCAGAAAGTCAATAGTTGATTTCATAATTTTTTTAAGTGTTTCCTGATTGATGTCGGAAAGTTTATTGACATAAATACAGCCTTTTCCCATTTTGAATTTCCCCAATTCTTTTAGCAAATCTTCCTGGCCGGAGCAGCCAGAGTAAACATACAATGAAATGGCTGCTTTGCGCGGAGAAAAACCAATTAATGGCCAATCTCCTTCCTGTAGGCTTTTTTCAGATTTGTAATGGTATTGTCCAAATCCGATTATGCTCGGCCCCCACATTTTGGGTTCGAATCCTGTAAAGTCCTGCATTATTTTCAACAATTCAAAACTGTCTTTACGCTTTTGTTTAGTATTTGCAAATGTGTTGATAAAATCTTCAACATTTGCGTTCGTCTGTTTTGTTTTTATTTCTGTTTTACTCATCTTCTGCAAATGTCAAAATATAACCGTTGTTGTCCTTAATTGAAAATTCTGTTGCTCCGTAAAATGCTTTATCAAGCTCTTTAACAACTGTCACTTTATTTTTTATGCTGTCAAAAAATGTTCTGATGTTTTTGAGGTTGATATAAAACAGAAGTGCGCCACCGTCTTGTCTGCTTATTTCAGGTAATTCGTTAGCTAAGCTGTCAAATGTCTGAAACATAAAAGTTACATTTTTGCAAGTCATCATTGCCCACACAATGTCGCCTTGTTCGGGAACTGTCGTAACAACGTTAAATCCTAATTGTTTATAGAAGTCAATTGTCTTGTAGATGTCTTTTACGAAAATGTTTGGTGATATTGAATCCATATCTTATTGATTTTAATGTCTATTTAAGTTTGCAGTGACGTTCGTAGAGGTGCCACTAACAATTTCGCTGTAAAATTCCGTTTTAATGAGATTTAACGTAGTGTAAAGTTATGATTTTTGTATACTTTACCTAACTATTTATTCACCATCTTTATTTTCAAGAACCAAGCCCTACGGCTGAACCACCTAATTGGCTTTGGCTTTTTAATTCTCGCAGTCTACTTCATGTTTAAAAAATAAAAACAAACAAATTAAAGCCCATTATTCAGCGGAGGAGGGTATGTGTAAAATACAGATTTATAAATATCTAGGAAAAACTCTTGCTTTTTTGTAGTTTCGTGCCACTATAAAGGAATATGAACGTTTTAAACATTTGTAGTTATATGATAGGCTCGGCATTTGTAATTATAGGTGTTTTTCTAATTATTATTGGTTTTGTCCTTCATTTAAAACCCACTCTCAAGGAAACGGCTGTGTTAGAACCAACTCTAGTGGATCTAAGCCCTGCACCCATTGAATTAAAGACTGTTGATGAAGCAAAAGAAAAGGGAAATCTTTTTGAAGGGTTTGTTGTTACAAAATTCAGTAAGGAGTATTTTACATTGAAGGAATGGGTAGGTGATAAGTATGTAAATGGAATATATGCCCAAACAACAACTAACCCCGATCTGTTAATTGGTTTTACCAGTGGGTCGTTTAAAAAGGAATTTGCTGTTGAATGTAAGTATCGCTCAAAATTTAAAGAGGGAAAACTAAGATGGGCATACTATAGACAAATTGAGAACTATAGAAAATATGAGGCTACTAAAAAAATACCTGTTTTTGTAGCTATTGGAGTTGGCGGAGATCCAGATAACCCAAATGATCTTTTTGTTGTTCCATTAAATAAGCTTAGAAATGAGTACATTACTCAAGAGGAATTACAACCATATAGAAAGAGTAATTTTAAGAATGGATATTTTTATTTTGATGCTAAAAAATTAATCCTCTCCTAATTTCATGAATAAAAAATCAATATACTTAATCTCTGCTGGAGTAATATTAGTGGTAATAGGCTTATTAATAATACTAACTACTCCTAAGGTGAAGCCAGTTTCTAACAAGGAATTAAGTCTGAATAAGGAACCAGTAATTCTTAACGAAAGCAATGAACCCGTAATTCTTAATGTAACCAAGGAGCCAGTAATTTTAAAAGAGAGCATAGATTATCAATTGGCTTTCAAGAAATTTGTCAGTGGTAAATTTTCAAGAAAATACTTTATTGTAGACAATCTTAGAGACTCCAATGCAATACCTGAGTCTCTTAAAGTAACAGGCAAGTTAAAAGGGAACGATGTTACTTTTATCATAAGTACACTGTGGCAAAGGAGCTATAATAACAACCAAGTAAAAATAGTTCAAGACAAAGATTTAGAGCATATTCAAGACTTAAATAGCAGAGAAGCAGGTGCAATATACTTTAAAGTAGTAGGTGTTGGTGGCTCGCCTAGCTCTCCGAAACTACTATTTTCTATTCCTTTCAACAAAATTAACGCTGCCCATATGCGAATAGAGGAATTAAATAGCTATAAAAAAGATAAAATTGAATCTAATTTTTTCTACGATATAGAAAAGAAAACACTTAACTAATGTTCATTGAATAGAAGAGGTAAACAGGCTTAAAAAAGCAAAATTCGGCACACACCAGCTAGAAGGATTGCTGCATAAGTACCAATTAGATATTGATTAACTTTGCACAATTAATTGCAAAAACTTAGGTAAGAGATGAAGGGGCTTTATACAATATTACTGTTAGTTCTATCTAACATCTTTATGACCTTTGCCTGGTATGGGCATCTAAAGTTTAAAGATTTGGGCTGGTTCAGCAAATTGGGCTTGCCGGCCATTATTCTTATTAGCTGGGGCATAGCACTGTTTGAATATTCGGCCCAAGTACCTGCCAACAGAATTGGCTTTATAGAAAACGGAGGCCCTTTTAACCTATGGCAACTAAAAGTGATTCAAGAGGTAATTTCAATTACAGTGTTTTCTCTATTCACCATCTTTATTTTCAAGAACCAAGCCCTACGGCTGAACCACCTGATTGGCTTTGGCTTTTTAATTCTTGCAGTCTACTTTATGTTTAAAAAATAAAACTACAGGCTGCTAGCGTTTCCTGTGCCTACCAAAGGTTTTGAGAGATAGAGTGCCGAGGTTTTAATTGCTATTTAAAAGAACCTGACGTTATTGTAAGAGTATAACACTAATATGTTTCATATAATAGATTAAAAATAATAACTTTATAGCGGCAAAACCGTGTAGCAAAGAGAGATATATTTATTGCAGAGTGATTGTGGCCGGCTAATACATAGAGTACAGCTTAGCCACTTTTTTAATTTAGACTATACTTGATAGCTACTAACAATAAGTGATTGCTTATTGCGCAGGCATGAAATTTATAATTATCTGATCAATAAAAAATGATAAGCATAAAAGTAACGTGTGCTATAATATCTTATAAAGGGGAAACGTTAGTAACCCAGAGAGGTAAGAATATGTCCTTGCCCTTAAAGTGGGAGTTTCCTGGAGGGAAGATAGAGCCTAATGAGTCTGATATTGATTGTATTAAAAGAGAAATAAGGGAAGAGTTAAATATAGAAATAGAGGTTATTACCAAATTGGAGTCATCTTTTTTTGATTACCCTAACAAATCGATTGAGCTGATCCCTTTTATTACGATATATAAGAGTGGAGAAATCATATTGAAAGAACATGAACAATATCTTTTGCTCGACAAAGCCGATCTAGTGAATTTGGATTGGGCAGAGGCAGATATTCCTATTTTAAAACAATACATGAAATTATGAATCAAGGTATTTACGAAGAGCTAGTTACACAATTGGTTTCAGAGAAAATTAAAAGGCTTGATAAAGATGCTTTTTATATAAACAAAGCTGCTATAGATAGAGAAGAAGCTTCAAGCTTTTTAGCGGCACATCTCTCAAGAACAATAAAACATGCTTTAAATCTTGTTAAGGCAGAAAATCCAATTTCAGTTCAAATTGAAATAGCTAATAAGATAATTTTATTCCTCAAGGAAGAGCTCAAAAAAGAGGAATTTAAGGGTGATTTAGTCGCTGTAGAAGGAGAAATCCTTAAAGCAGTCTTTTCGAGGGTAGATAGTCATTTTAACGATTTTGAATTGCACTTGAAAGAGATTACTCCGTATACTCGATTAATTCATAGCGAGCTTTTTACCGGTGGTAATGTTGGCTTATCACTAGAAAGCGAGCTAAAAAAAGAGATACTTTCATCAAATAGAATTGATTTTTTGGTGTCATTTATAAAGTTCAAAGGCATAATAATACTTGAAAGAGAGCTAAGAGAGTTTACTGAGAGAGGAGGCCAACTAAGAGTAATAACTACAACTTATATGGGAGCATCTGACTATAAGGCTATCCAATTGCTCTCTCAACTCAAAAACACAACCGTTAAAATATCATACAATACAGGTAATGAGCGGTTACATGCAAAAGCATATTTATTCTATAGAAACACAGGCTTTCATACGGGATACATTGGGTCTTCTAACTTTTCTCGTTCGGCTTTAACAGATGGGCTAGAATGGAATATAAAAATCACTACAAATGAAGTAAGTCATATTATAGATAAGTTTCAAAAAACATTTGATTCTTATTGGCAGAGCGAAGATTTTGAAGCTTTTGACGATAATATGCATAAAGAGAAACTTATATCCTCTTTAAAGCAAGGTAATAATTCAAAAGTCTCTGATTTTTCGACTTCTTTTTTTGATATAAAACCTTATCCTTTCCAAGAACAGATATTAGAAAAATTAGAAGTTGAAAGAGAGATTCATAATAGGAACCGCAACTTAATTGTAGCAGCAACTGGAACAGGTAAAACTATAATATCTGCTTTTGACTATAAAAACTTTAAACTAAAGAATCAACCGGCTAAATTGCTTTATTTGGCTCATAGAGAAGAGATTTTACGTCAATCATTATCGGCTTATAGGGGAATCCTAAGAGACAATAATTTTGGAGAACTCTGGGTGGGTGGTTTTTTCCCTGATAGTTATGAGCATGTATTCGCGTCAGTTCAAACTCTAAATAAAAGAATGGATGAGCTAAGGCTTAAGTTTTCACCCGATTATTTCGATTATATTGTAATTGACGAATGTCATCATTTGACTGCTAATAGTTATCGAGGTATTATCAACTACTTCAAGCCAAAAGTATTGCTAGGCTTAACTGCAACCCCCGAAAGGATGGATGGAGGAGATATTCAAGAAGACTTTCATAATAGAATTGCAGCTGAAATAAGATTGCCCGAAGCTTTAAATAGGAAGCTACTCTGTCCATTTCAGTACTTTGGAGTTTCGGATAGTATAGATCTTTCAAAAATAACTTGGCAAGCTGGTAAATACCTCCCAAGCGAATTGACAAATGTTTATACGTCCAGTGATAGAAGGGTAATGGAGATTATTGCTGCCTTAAATAAGTATACCAAGGACATAGAGGATGTTATAGCACTTGGGTTTTGCGCCTCTATTGAGCATGCAAAATATATGGCAGAGAAGTTTTTATTGGCAGGTCTTAAAGCAGATTATTTAACTAGTGGTAATACTCAAAATAGAGGTGTTGTTAAACAACAATTGATTAATAAGAAAATTAACTATCTATTTGTTGTTGATATATTTAATGAGGGAGTTGATATTCCTGAGATTGATACAGTTCTTTTTTTACGACCTACAGAGAGCTTAACAATATTTATCCAACAACTTGGAAGAGGTTTGAGATTAGCGGACAATAAAGAATCTCTTACGGTTCTTGATTTTGTAGGAAATGCAAGACCAGAATATAATTTTGAAAATAAATTTAGAGCACTTATTGGAAAGACAACCTCTACTGTTTTTAAGGAGATAGAAGACAATTTTCCACATTTACCCCTTGGGTGCTCCATTGTCTTAGAGCGTAAAGCAAAAGAAGTGATACTTAACAATATTACTGCTGCAACTTCTCTAAGCAGGAATCAGTTAATACTTAAAATTAAAAATTTCCCACACCACACAACTTTACCTCTAACCCTAAGAAATTTCATAGAGTTTTATAATATTCCTCTCCAGTTGATATACAAAAGAGGATGTTGGAAGCGAGCTTGTCAAGAAGCAGGCAAAATTGCAGAATTTAGCAATGCCAATGAAAGACAGATTGCGTCTGCCATATCTAAAAAGTGGATGGCTTCTGTCTCTTCTAGTTATTTTAATTTCATATTGAAGTTAGCCAAACAAGATTTTAATTTTGAATTTAATGCACTCACAGTTGAAGAGCAAAAAATGTTGATGATGTTGCATTACGATGTTTGGCAAGTAGCGGGTGAGTTTGACTCTATTGAGCAGAGTATAAAAAGGATCGGCAGCAATAAAGTACTTGTTGAGGAAATAATTGAAGTCTTGGATATTTTAATTGATCAAGTAGATTTCAAAGAGATAGATATAGTACTCCCGTATAATCAACCACTTAAAGTTCATGCTAGGTATACTAGAGATCAGATTCTAGCCGCATTTGGGCTAAGTACTTTTGAGAAAAAGTCACCAAGCAGAGAAGGCGTTGCTGTAAATTCAGAATTAAATACTGAGCTGTTATTTATTAATTTAATAAAATCAGAAGAGAATTTCTCTCCAACCACAATGTATGACGATTATGCAATCAATGAATATTTATTTCATTGGCAAAGTCAGAATTCAGCTGGACCAGAAACACCTAAAGGGCTATCATACATTCAGCATCAAGAAAATGAGAAAATAATTCTTATATTTATTAGAGAAAAAGCAAAAGATGAATTTGGTAATGCAATGGGGTATGTCTTTGTTGGAGATGGCCAACTAAAGGACCACTATGGCTCTAAGCCCATGAGTATAAAATGGGAATTGAGTGAACCACTCCCTCACTATCTTTGGAAAGATGCAGCTAAACTATTAGTAGGTTAGTTAGCTTTACAGGACAATGAAACAGAATTCAGGTTATGAAAATAGAAAGAGTATTATTTAAAGTGTCAATATCGGACTTTCTATTACTTTCGGCATCTATGCTCTTAATATTTAATGCATTAGTTTTTGTGTTTTCTCAAGTTACGGGGAACTCAGGAGTTTTTTTATATGAGGGTTCTTGGGTGTTGCAAGTTGTTTTTCCGTTTGGATTTGGATTAATTCAATCTGCTCTAAATAGAAATGGGGTGTTAAAATTGAGTGGATATAGTGATTTAACGTCTTTGAAAAAACATATTGAGACTCTAATTTTGAAGAAAGGGTATGTTGCAACTGAATCGCAAGCAGGTGAAATAAAGTATATTAAAAAGAGACTGTGGGATAGGTTCTTTAATATATTTTTTAGAGAAAACATTAATATTAAAATCACAGAAAATGAAGTATTAATTTACTCCAAAAGAAATGTGATTTATTATATAGAAATGGCACTCAAGTCTAATAAGAAATGAGTAAATCTATCAAAAAAGCTATTATTAAATTCGGCAAAACTCCTTTAGAAATCAAAATAGTGAGTCACAAATTTTCAAATAGTTATGTGCAACAATTTATTGATTCAATAAAACTTAAATAAGCATTATCTTTATTACCATGAAAACAAAATCGTTAATTTTTCTTCTGCTTTTATTTTTGACGTCAAATGTGTTTGCGCAGAATTTTGATTTCAATGTTGGTAGTGCTGTACAAACAGAGTATAATGAGCAAATAGTATATGAAACACTCGGCAGTTTTATTATTATTCCTGTAACTATAAGCGGTAAGACATATAGGTTTCTATTCGATTCTGGTTCGTCTAATATTCTATCAAAAGAACTATTTGAAGAGTTAAACCCTATAGTTATATCGCAATCTATAATGAAAGATGCTAGTGCTAGGTCTCAATCTTTAAGCGTGGTAGATATAGATAACTTGTCTATTGGGGCGGTTGCTTTTAAAGGGTCTAAAGCCTATGTTATAGATATTAATAGCACCCTTTATAAGGGTAATCCTATTGATGGAATTATTGGGAGCTGCTTGTTTAGAGAGTCTGTAGTTCAAATAGATAAGGAGAACAAGAGGCTTGTTATTACAAATGACCCAAGCAAATTAACCATAGGTACTAAAGATTATACAAAGATAAAATTATCTAAAAGGCAGAGTTTACCTTACATAAAAGTGAAGGTAAACGGTAAAGGAGAGAGGGCAATTTCTGTATTAATTGACACTGGAAGCTCTACGCTTCTAGATGTTTCTTACAACATATATGGTATTGGCCGTATTCAAAAGATTGTGGAGGTACTTGGGGAAAATGAAAGTTCTAAGGCGAAAGGCTTTTATGGCAGTTTTCCTAATTTTGATAGTAAACTATTGAGCTTACCTGAGTTAGAAGTGAATAATATTACTATTCACAATGTTGTCTCTAGAACAACACCTAACGATAATAACTTATTGGGTATCAAATTACTAGATTATGGGATAGTAACCATAGATTACAGGAATAAAAGATTTTATTTTAAATAATAATTATGAAACTAAGTATTGTAGAACTGTTCTTATTGATTGCGCAACACCCTAGTAAGGGTAGGTTTGTAATTAACGATATGCTAATTAATTATGGCATTATTGGCGCAATTCTTTTGGAGATGTCGTTAGATGGTAAGATTGGGTTAGAGAATGAGATATTGGTTTTGAAGGAGAGTGGCGGCGCAAACATAGAGTTAGACACTGGCGCAAAAAATCAAATTGTCTCTGAAATCTCGGCAATTATTAGTGGTTCTAAGAAGCCTCGCAAGATTAGGTATTGGATTGGGAAGCTTGTGCAAAAATCAAAAAAGTATAAGTGGGCTTTTATGAGTGAGTTAGAGAGCCGAGGCTTTATTAGGATAGAGCATAAGAAGTTTTTGGGATTAATCCCTTATAGGAAAACTTACTTAATAGATACTACAACTAGAGATGTTATTATTGAGCAACTTAAGGGTAACATGCTGCACAATCAAGAGTTAAGTAACGAGAGTGTTGTTATGCTAGGTTTGGTAGAAGCGAGTAAAATGTACTCTGTTTTCTCTAAAGATAGGGGTGAGTTAAAAATTATAAAGGCTAAATTGAAACAGGTTATAAAAGAGAGCCCTATTGCCACTTCATTAGACCAAACAATTAAGCAAGTTCAAGCGGCAATTCTTGGGGCGGTTATAGCTGGGAGCGTGGCAGCTTCGGCAGGCCGAGGGCGCTAATTATTGCTTCCATCTTATTTAAGTTGCGCTTATTTTTTATATATTGCACCCATAAATGTTGAATTATGCTAAAAAGCGCTCATTTTTCTCACAAAGCACTTGTTTTTCATGGAAAACAACTGCCAGAAGAAGCCACAGTTGTTGGTTATAGTGCAATTATATATTCCACTCACTTTGAAATTCCCGACAAACTAATTGCAATATTAGTTAGATTTTTAGAGCAGAATGGTGGGGTTTTATCAAAAAGAGCACAAGAAAAAGAGTTTGAGCGTTTATCTAAAAAAGAAATTCAAGCGATTGAAGAAACTTATAGAGAGGTATTCTCTACAATATAAATATATTTGCACAATTTGTAAAAAAATACATACCTTTAGTTTGGGTCTTAAGGGCTTCTTTGCCAAGTAGGTATGGGAAGACCTAAATCTTAGGGAACTAGACATATTATCTTATTTTTCGATTAATAAATTATTTGATTCACAAAAGGTGCATTAATTTCTTCAATCATTAAGCTTTGATTCACCTTTTTCACATATAAATATTAATTACTCTTAATATTCAGAATCATGAAAAAGTTAGCTAGTAAAAAAGGCATTTTCAATTTCGGCCTTTATTCAACACTAATAATAATACTTATTGGTGTTCTAACCCTTACTTTCACAAGTTGTGAAAAGGAAGAGGATGTAGATATGGACGGTACGGGTATGTTAAGTTTCAAAATAAGAACTTGGAGTACATACAGTACAAAATCTACCGGTAGTGGTTTTAACGCCTCCTATAATTGGAATGTAATAGATATGAAGTCGCATAAATATGAGATGAAATTTACTACCGATGAGATTAAAGAGGGAATGTCTCCTTCTAGTATTAATTGGGTAACTGCCTATACTTCTAATGAATTCAAGCTGGATAGTGAGAGAGATTTTCAGTTTGAACTTCCTGCTGGTAAATATAAAGGATTTGCCCTTTCTATGGGTAATGATTTTTTTTGGGTGATAAGCGATGGGAATAAGACTGTAGAGATTGGAGATTCAAATGGTTCGGAGTCTTCTGTAACAAATGATATATTCGGCTCTAATGGGCTATTTGAGGTTGTAGGCGGCTCATTAAAAAACACACACCCGGGTGAGAAAATTGGGACTAATTTTACAATACTTCCAGGAAAGAAATATTCCATAATTATGCGGATGAATTTTGATAAAATGTCATGGAGCGATAATGATAATAATGGTATTTGGAGTACTGGAGACACACATAGCGATCCTACTGGCTATCCAGGAACAGATACAATGTGGGATTTTATATTTAAAGAGGTAAAGTAACAAAAAGTATTGTCATGCAAAATTTATCCTTAGCTATTATGCTAATATTTGGATGCTTAGTAGTGAACTGTTCAGGGCCAAAGAGTACTTCTTCAACTAAAGATATTCAAACAAAAGTTGCGGTTGATTCTTCCATTGTAGATATTGATGGAAACAGATACTCTATTGTTCAAGTAGGCAATCAATTTTGGATGAAAACCAATCTTAAAGTTTCTAACTATAACGATGGAAGTTCTATACTTCCTTATACGGGAGGAGGTTTTTTTAAACCTACTGATAAGGGCATGTTTGCCCTATACGATAATGATAGTATTAACGAAGAGAGATATGGAAAGCTTTACAACTATAACGCAGTTTTAGAAGGCTCTCTTTGTCCTGCCGGTTGGCATGTACCTTCAGAAGAGGAGTGGCAAGAGATGATAGATTCAGGTGGCGTGTCTTTGTTAGATTTTCTACCTGGGGGTGCTATGAACCCTCGTGACCTTTCCCCTTTTTTTGAAATTAACACCGCTGGTTATTGGTGGACTTCTACCTCTGTTGGTAGAAATACAGCAGCATGTTTTAGTTTCAATTTAGGAGATAAATCCTTTAAACGAAGCGGAGCAAATGAAGGATCTTTCTTTTCGGTGAGGTGTGTGAAATAATTAGATATTTTAAATTATGAAAAAGCATATATTAAGACTGGGTGCTCTTATCGCATTAATGTTATTCCTCTCTTATCCATGCATTAGTCAAGATATTGAGGGTGAATTTTTATTTGCAAAACACCTCAACGATGTATTGGGAACATGGGAAGATGGAAAAGGTACAATAATAACTATCAAAAAACTCCCTGAAGGATGGGGAAGACCAAATAGCCCTAATGTATCTATTTCTATAGAGCAATATACTCATTGGTCAAATTTTATTCAGAAAGAAACTAAAAATCATTTCGCTGCCTTTGGAGAAGACAAATATAAATATTTTATAAAGGACAGCACCTTTAATGGTAAAACGTTTTATGGGCATTACTTTAATTATGATAAAACAAGTTACAAGCGGCCTTTTATATACATTCAAGATTCTTGGGGAGTAGTAATGCTTGTTTTTGATTTTCAAAATGGAATTCTTGCAAATACTACAGAAAAATTTATCACAGACAAAACACCTGTTGATGAGAAGAAGAGACATTTTACTAACTACTACCCCACAACGTTTAAGAGAACTAAGAAATTTGTAGAAGAAAGTGTTAACGATAACGAAACAGAATCTGCACTAAAGGTGACTCCATCAAAGATTAGAATTAAACCCGATGGGCAATCAACTGCCCAGATTTCTGCTGTTCTTTATGAATATACCCCCGGCGATAATTCATCATCGAAACCCCTTTCAGGTAAAACCCTAACGTTTAAAATTCAAGAGATGGACGGTGTAAAGCCCGGGACTCTATCGTCTGCTACTGCTGTTACTGATGCCAACGGTATGGCTACAGTTATTTATACAGCGCCAACAGCAGAACTATTGGAAAAAATGCGGTCCTTTAATAGAATTTCAACTGCTGTAACAATTAGGAATGAAGAGTTTAAAGTAGAAGATTTGGCCTATATCAATTTTAAAACCGACAATGGTAAAATGTGGGCAGAGCCTGGAATGCATCTGCTTTCGGATACTGCTTTTGTCCCACCAGATAGACGGTATCCTGCAATGATAACTGCCAATTTTTTAGATGATAATCTTGAGCCTATTTCTAATACAGAGGTTGTTTTCTCAATCAAAGAGAGTAATCCTGTTGGGATGCTCCGTAATTCACAAGGAAGAGAGGGTAAAACTATTACTACTAAGACCGACGCAAGTGGGGTGGCATCTGTCTATTATTACTATGCAGCTGCCTCGGCACCCCAAAAACCAATTACCGAAACCATAGAGGCAAAAACAAAAAATATGGTTATTCCTTTTAAGGCTTATGTTACTACAGGATTAAACATTGTTCTGGAAAATGCTGAAAGCGGCTACGAAGGAAGTAAAGAAATTAATGCCGGAGAGGAAGTTCCGCTCAAAATTACAGTTAAAGACGAATGGAATCCTAACATGGATTTAGAAAAAATCTTATCTTATTGGGGAGTCGGAAATGGTAGTGGCGATAAGCATCTTAATGTTAAACTGGAAATTAAAAAACAAGGTTTTGTGCCAAACTATATGCTTGATTTAATGGGGGAACAAAATTATCCGGAACCACTTTATGAGGAGCTTCTTATTCCTAAAAATTTGAAGGGGGCGAAAAACTTATTATATATTCCCGAGTACTCTCTCAAGAAAAAGGGATATCCAGTTGTTAAGCCTAAATTCTCTGGCAACAATAACTATGAAATCAAAGTTTCATTAGTGGATGAAAAAGGAGTAACTGTGTTTGAAAGTTCCCATCCCCGGGCTGTAGCCTATATAAGTATCCCTACCGGAATAGCAGCTGATGCATTTTCTATTTGGTTTGCATCCAACCCATTGGGGCCTCATACAGAGAAAGCACGATTTTTCCGGATGGTGCTGGGCACCGTTACATTTGGGAAATTAGGCGGTTTTGGATCTATAATTTCGTTGGTAGATGCTGCCTATGCCATTAATAAGGGCGATGCTGAAGCACTTGCTAATATTATGATATCGGAGATTAAAGGTGCAATTATTAGTGACAAAAAAGAAAAGGCAGGACTTACTGGTGAACTATTTGCCGAATACGAAAAAATGTCAATAATGGAGCAATATGTAAGCTATGCGGTGCATTCAGGATCAGATAAAGGATTGATTGCTCAAATGGAAGGAAAGATTATTTCTGGCATTGCTTATGCTGGGTTTGGTGCAAAAAGAGAGATGGTGGTGCTTAAAGGGAATGGTAGCCAAAAGCTTTTTGCAGAGGGGTTGGTTAAGCCCGAGGCTAAGTTATCTAAAACGATTAAAGATAATATTAAGATCACTGGCATTAAAGTAGATAAGAAAACTTCGGATTTTTTAAAAAAGATTAGTGATAAGAAGAGTAGTGCTTCTAGAGTTTTAATATCAGTGCGGGAGGGAGCATTTTTTCATGACAAAGATTTAGATGTCTATTCGCTTAAAAATGGAAGTGTAACTATTTACAGTATTCCAGCTACTATGAAAGTAACATCGGAAAATGCTGTTGAAATGAAAACCTACTAACTCAAAAAAGTTGCTCAATGGGTGAAAATTACATAAATTTACATTGCAACTTTTTAGCGATTATAATCGTCTACTAAGAAGGTTCTTAAACTTTAAGTAATATCTTTTAAATAATAAACTATGAAAAAAATAACTCGGCATTTTACATTGTTATTAGTGCTTTTTGCGGTATTGTTAAGTTGTACAGCTAATAAGACTACTCCTCTAATTGATAGAGAAATATTTTTTGACGATCCCGAAATTTCTGGAATGCAACTTTCTCCAGATGGAAACTTCTTATCTTTTCTAAAGCCTTACCAGGGCACTCGTAATATTTGGATCAAGGGAATGAACCAGCCCTTTGAAGAGGCAATACCAATCTCTATGGATTCTTTGAGGCCAATTTCTAATTATATGTGGTCTAGAGATGGTAAATTTATCATGTTTATTCAGGATAATGGTGGTGACGAGAATTATAATATTTACGCTATTGACCCTACGGCAGCTTCTGCAGGTGTAATCCCTCAAGCGCGAAACCTTACTAACTTAAGTGGTATTAGGGTTATGCTTTTTGATATGCCACGTACAAATCACGACATGCTTTATTTAGGCATTAACGATAGAGACAGGGCCTGGCACGATTTATATAGCTTGAAAATTTCTACTGGCGAGCTCACTTTAATTAGAGAAAACACTAATAGGTACACCAATTGGTTATTCGATAACGATGCTAAATTAAGGTTGGCAGAACGTTCTCGTGTAGATGGAACAAGCGAGCTGTGGCGTATAGACAATGTTGGTGAAACAAAACTTTATGAGTCGTCTATTTTTGAAACAGCTTATACGTTGTCTTTTGAAAAAGATAACCAGCATTTTTATATGGTATCTGATGCTAGCGACACTCTAAATTTCACTCAACTTTATTTAATGGATATTGAATCGGGTAATATGGAGTTGGTAGAGAAAGACCCAGAGGGCAAAGCCGATTTTGGTAACTTAGTAATTTCAGATAAAACTTTAGATGTACTTTACACATCTTACACTTACGATTTTACCCGCCGTTACTATAAAGATAAAGCTTTTGAAGAGAGCATTAAGAGCATAGAGGCTCAGTTCCCTAACGAGCAGGTGAATATGTATGGTGCAACTGCCAACGAGAATTTATGGATAGTTAATATATGGAGTGACGTTAACCCTGGCGAAACCTATATCTATAACGTAGAAACTAAAGAGTTAGCATTTCAATATAAAGTTCGGCCTAATTTAAATAAAGAGAACCTTTCGCCGGTTAAGAGTATTACTTATAAATCTTCAGATGGGTTAGAAATTCAAGCCTATCTTACTTTGCCTAAGGGTAGTAATGGAAAGAATCTACCACTGGTTGTTCATCCTCACGGTGGCCCATGGGCACGAGATAATTGGGGATATAGCGGATACCCTCAGTTCTTGGCTAATAGGGGATATGCTGTTTTGCAGCCTAACTTTAGAGCTTCTACTGGTTTTGGTAAAGCGTTTCTTAATGCTGGTAACAAGCAGTGGGGAGATCTAATGCAAGACGATATTACCTGGGGTGTGAAATACCTTGTAGAGCAGGGCATAGTAGATAAAGAGCGTGTTGCAATATTTGGTGGTTCTTATGGGGGCTATGCAACTCTTGCAGGTTTGGCCTTTACTCCAGAGATATACACTTGTGGTGTTTCTGTGGTTGGTCCATCTAACCTAGTTACCCTCCTTAATTCGTTACCTCCTTATTGGGAAGCTGGTCGTAAAACATTTTATGAACGCATGGGCGATCCTAATACTCCAGAAGGCTTAGAGCAAATAAAAAGACAATCGCCACTTTTCTCGGCAGATAAAATTGTTGCTCCACTGCAAGTGGTTCAAGGGCAGAACGACCCTAGGGTTAATAAGGCCGAGTCCGATCAAATTGTTATTGCGCTTCGCGATAGGGGATTCCCTGTAGAGTACCTAAATGCCCCAGACGAAGGGCACGGATATGCCCACCCAGTAAACAATATGGCCTCTATTGTAGCCATGGAAAGATTCTTTGCAAAGTACTTAGGAGGGCGCTCTCAAGAGAGTGTAACCGATGCAGTAGCAAAACGCCTAGAAGAGATTACAGTAGACATTACAACGGTTGAACTTCCTAAACAGCCGTAGGTTATTATCTATCTATATAATATTTAAGGGGCTCTCATTTTTTAGACTGCCCCTTATTTTATTATTCTTACTCCTAGAATTTTCATACAAAGTTGCTCATCTTTGAGTAATCAATTAATAATTATGAAACATATTATTCCAACAATAGGCCTGTTTTTGCTTACGCACTCTGTTTTTGGCCAGCAATATTTAAACGCTAACGATTCCGACCCTAAGAAAATGGCAACAAGTTTTCATCTGCTAAAGTTTCCCACATGGCCAACTCTCCAAAACAAGCAGGGATTTGCCAAAGTTTCCCACTTGAGAATATGGACAAGTAATACTGTCGCATTCTGCTCTTTTTTATAATGCATATATAATCAGTTAGATAGGTTTGCTAATAGGGCATTTAACAGCCTATTAGAAAAGTCAATTTATTGATAATGAATGTTCCCTTAAAAAGAGCGGAATTCAGAAATCTTTTTACGCTTAGCGCAGCAGACAGACTCCTGTCGAAGACACCTTCTTCCACCATAGCAGGTGTTGCCTATCTGCAGGATGCACTCTCAAATTTGTTGTATTTCTTTGGAGAGCCTAACCGAACCTCCGTCGCAGACACCTTCTTTCACCAGAGCAGAGTATGTCTATCTTCAAAATGATCCCGACTTTGATTTACAAGGTGGGAAACTTTAGTCATCTGTTTGTCTTTGAGTCAACAATTTGATTTACAGCACTATAATTTTTCGGTTTTTTAGTAAAACGCAAAATCCCAAAAATCAATCACCTAATTTACAGATAATTAACTCAAAGACAAACAGAGCAATTGTTATTTAAAAAATTTCCCTAGTAAGCCTTTTGCAATATTTCCTAAAGAGCCTTTCTTGCCACCAGCAGCTCCAAGTAGGTCTTCAAGTACAGATGATGCGCCTTTAGAAGCACTCTTTGTCTTGGCGGGTGCTTTAGTGGTTTTAGCAGCAGTAGCTTTGGCGGGTGCTTTAGTGGTTTTAGCGCTGGCGGTAGGTTCGGTGCCTTTAGTTCCAGTGGTAGCTTTGGTACTCTTAGTGCTGGCTGTAGGCTTGGTACTCTTAGTGCTGGCTGCAGCTTTTGTGCCTTTAGTTCCAGTGGTAGCTTTGGTACTCTTAGCGCTAGCTGTAGCTTTGGTACTCTTAGTGCTGGCTGCAGGCTTGGTGCTCTTGGTTATTAGTGCAATTAAAGAAGGGATTGCAATTGCGGCAATCTCTTTTGCTAGTTTAGGAGAGATGCCCAGTTTACTTATGAGGTCGCTAACAACGCCTGTGTTTAGGTTTACACCTAGTTGCTTAGAGGTTTTGCTGTTGGTTTTGTCTGAAAATAGGCCTAGAATGTTTGAAAGGTTGCCTCCTGTAAGTTGTTTGGTGGTTTCTTTTTTAACTACGTTGCCAATAACAGAAAATACATCGTCTAAATTACTAGCGGGTAACTTGGTTTTGCTAGTTAATTGTTCGCCAACTTGCGATTTGAGTGTTCCTAGAAGTGATTCTATCATGATTTTTGTATAAATTTGGGAACAGTTAATAATCCAAATATACATAGATTCTAACTGATATATTAAAATATTTCTATGAAAAATACTGCACAAGAAATAGCAATGAAAGATACTGCGAAAGATATAATTATTGAGAGGCTAGCTAAGCAGAGGGCCTTTTTTGAGACTGGACAAACTAGGGATATAGATTTTAGGATTGCGCAGTTAAGTAACCTAAAGCAGGCTACTATCAAAAACAGAGAGAAAATTGAGCAAGCTCTTTGGCTAGATCTACATAAATCGCCCGAAGAGGCTTTTTTAACAGAGATCTCTATTGTTATTAGCGAGATAGACAATCATATTAAGCATTTGAAAAAATGGGCTAGGCCTAAAAAAGTGAATACTCCCATTTTCATGTTACCTAGTTCAAGCAAAATATTGTATGAACCGCTTGGTGTTGCGTTAATTATTGCGCCTTGGAACTACCCATTTCAACTGCTTTTTAATACTCTAGTAGGAGCAATCTCGGCAGGTTGTTGCAGTATATTAAAACCTTCTCCAGACGCCACCAATATTGCCAAGGTAATGGAAGAGATTGTGAAAGAGACCTTCCAACCAGATTATATTGCTCTTGTGCAAGGGGGTAGAGATACCAATACTGCTTTATTGGCGCAGAGGTTCGATATTATTTTCTTTACCGGTAGCCCCAAAGTTGGCAAGGTGGTTATGCAAGCTGCTGCTGCAAATTTAACTCCTGTAATTTTAGAGTTGGGGGGCAAGAGCCCTTGTATAGTAGATGCCAATGCCAATTTAGATGTTGCTGCTAAACGTATTGTTTGGGGTAAATTAATTAATGCTGGCCAAACTTGTATTGCTCCAGATTATCTATTTGTGCATGAGTCTATTAAAGAGGAGCTTTTGAGTAAAATGGCCGCCAACATTGAGCTTATGTATGGTGGTGAAGTAGAGCAAGTGCATGGTGGCGATTCAGTGCCTAAGCATGGCGCTAATATTAAGCAGAGTAGGTTTTACCCGCGTATTGTTAGTGATAAAGCATTTGATAGATTAACCGGCCTATTAAATGAAGGCACAATACATACTGGAGGCCAAGTAGATGCTAAAGAGAGATTTATTGCTCCAACTATTTTAGATAATGTAGAGCCCCATTTTTTGATAATGCAAGAAGAGATATTTGGGCCAATTTTACCTGTAATGACTTTTGAGCATATAGATGAGGTAATTAGTTATGTGAATAAACATGAAAAGCCGTTGGCATTCTACTATTTTGGCAAGAATAAAAAAGCAAAAGAGGTGCTAGCGCAAACATCATCTGGTGGGGCCTGTGTGAATGATATTATAATGCATGTGGCAAATCACAATTTACCATTTGGTGGAGTTGGGAATAGTGGCCTTGGTAAATACCATGGGAAAGAGAGTTTCTTGGCTTTTAGCAATAAAAGGGCGGTTGTAACTACGCCAACTTGGATAGATTTACCTTTTAAATATGTTCCTTTTAGGTACTTTAAGCTTATAAAGAAGATTATCTAAATAGGTTATTACCGAATTAATACCGAATTAATATAAATGGTTTTATAGGTAATGCTCTATATATAGAGCCGGCATCTTCGCGGGGGATCTCAATCTTTAGACGATATATATATCCTTGTTCTTGGGAGTTAAAAGCACTTCTCATATTCTTTGAGAAATACCATCGATTCAATTTTCGTCTATATTTTCTGTATTCGCTATTTTTACCTACTAACTCATTCTCTTGCTGGTTAATCTCTATGGTCATATTATTTTCTAGTGCCATTAATAGATAAACATCGTGTTGTTTAGGGATGGTAGGAGCAGCTTCGGTTTTGTTTACTACGCTGGTGTCTTTGGTGGGCTTCTTTACCACAATGGGGAACTTCTCTATACTAGAGAGATTCTCTATTGCTTGTAAAGGACCAGAATAGAGGCTGTCACGTAAAAAATAGGGGAGTTTTTTGAGCCCTTTATTTATCTCAATTTTAGAAATTTTTGATTCAAAAATTGAAACTCCTTTTAAAGAGAGAATGGCTAAACTATCGCTGAGGTCTATCAATAGTGATATTGAATCTATTTTAGACAGCTTTAGAGCGTTCTTTAAATATGCCTCGTGATGGTCATTAATACGAATTGTATCTATTAAGGCTTTAATATCTTTAGGCAGTTTAGTTGCTGAGACAATACCTTTTGTTTGTACCACTTTAGTGATTTCTTTATACTCTCTGGTAACAGGAATAAAATCGATAATAGTGAATATTATCAAGAAGATTGCAACTTGTATAGCGCAAAAAATGATAATTGCTTTTTTTGAGATATTTAGTTTTTTCATTGTGGTTGTTACTAAAAGATGAAAACTTTAGATCCTATTTCCATATTGTTATATATGGTTTTCAAATCGTCGTCGCCTATTCTTACACAACCATGTGTAACAGGGAGTCCTAAGAAACGTTGATATAATGTGCCGTGAATCATGTACCCATCGCCTAAAGTGAGGGCATAATCGCCCAGAGAGCCTGGTTCGCGCCTTTCTGGATCTCCTATAGATGGAACAGGTAGCCCTTCTTCAATAAAGGCCCAATCTGGCTTAATCCAAACAGGGTTAGTTTTTTTACCTAATATACGTAACTGGCCTTTTGGAGTTTTAAAAATCCACTGTTGCCCGTCGCCAGCATCTAATAAGATATAACTACCAGTAGAGCAGAGTCCTTCTCTAATAATGCTCTTTTTTGTGCGCAATACAAAGGTATTCTTAGTAGTATTGATAATTAGATAAGGGTTGTTGGGAATAAGATTTCCCATCCTATTTTGAAGGAGTGAAATTCGCCTTTGGCTATCTTTAATTTGCTTGGTAAGTTGGGCGGGCTCTTTTTGTGCGAGTAGGCCCGGAGAATCTTGATATCCGTAGAAACAGATTACTAACTCTTTTAATGCCTGTGATTTGGCAAGAGATAGATAAATGACTCCTAAAGTGAAAAGGAGTGCTAGCGAAATTAACAGTATTCTCTTTTTAGAGAGCTTTTCCATAATCTAAATTTAGCTATATTATTTTAATGAGGGGCTAAATTGAATATTTTTTCGATTGGTATGAGAGATCCAACAATTGCTACAGGTGTACCAACAGAGCAAAGAGCGTAAAGACTATTCATATCTCTGTTTGTAAGTGCTACACATCCATCTGTCCAATCTATCCCTTTGCCGCCTCCGCCATGAATTTCTATTGACCCACCAATTAATGCGTTTTTAGAAATGGAGCCATTGGCTTTTTTGTTTTTGAATCGTTCTACATCTACTGAATTTGGGAAGTTAATCAATAGTGCTTTGTGGTAAATGGTGTTTCTTCCTTGTTTTTTAGATGTTATAGAATACCGTCCTTCGGGAGTTGCGCGGTCTCCTTTCTGCATTTTGTGTCCCAACCAGTTAACACCTAACTCTATATCGTACTCTTTAAATTTTGCTCCAGATTTGTACACAATGCATTTTCTAGAGAATTTGTCAACGACAAGAGTCACAGCCCCACTGGCTATAGACTTTTGCCTCATCTCTTTATCTAGCTTAATCCAGTCGTTATAACTACTAAAGTAATTATTTAAAAGGATGGTAGTTTGCTTTTCAATTTCGTTGACGCTGCTATTTAGAGATTGAATGTTTTTTTGTGCCGAGAAGAGATCGCCGCGTTTGAATGCACTTTCTGTCTCTTCCATTTTTAAAATAACGTGTGTAAATTTACTCCATACATTATGGGTAACGGGCATTTTCTCTTTAATGCTTTTTATATATGCAATCTTTTCTCTTAAAGAGGGGAGGCTATTTTCAATCTCTTCTTTGTACTCTTTTCTCTTTTCTATTGAGTTTTGTATTGCTATGTGGGCATTGGCTATTGCAGAATCGGCTAGAATAATAGTTTTTTCATAATTTCTTGAAATGGCATTTTTGTTATTGTTCTCTTTCCACTCTATCATTGCCTCTTCCCAGTTCTTTCGGGCAAGATTAAGTTCAGTAGTAGAATAAACCTCGGCCTCTTCTTTTATTGCTTGGGCAATTGCTTTGCGCCCTGCTTCAATTTTTTCTGTAGGAGGAGTTTGTATATAAAGAGAAACTACCCAAGCGCTAGATGCAAGGAGTAGAACTATGCCAATTATAAAAAATACTTTTTTTCTTATTTTACGAAAATGCATTGTAATGGGTTTAAAATAAAGCCCTTTTAATCAAAAGGGCTTTATTGTTTTAAGATTGTAAATTAACGGAAAAATCCCGAATAATTATCTTCTTCTTTTAGAAATAGCTGCGCTAAGTTCTTCTTTGATTGCAGTTGCTTTTACTTGTGCTGCTGTAGTTTTGTCTTGAGCAGTAAGGTAGTCGCCATTGGTAATAAGAGTGTTGATTTCTGCAACAGATGCATCTAAAACAGTAATGTCGTTTTGGATTGCTTCTAGAGCTGCATTACCTTCTTTACCTTTAGGAGCTTTAACAAGTAGGTCTTTGTCTTCTTGGATAAGAATAACAAGAGTAGCTAGGCTATCTTGAACATCTGTGCGTACTTGAGCTTTGTTCTCTTCTGCTATTGGTTTTAGAGCTTCTACTTCTGCTGTAATTGCTACTAGTTGCTCGCTAATTCCTTTGTAATCGCGTGAGAAAAAAGTTTTAGAATTTTGTTCTTCAATTAAAACGTTTATAGCGTTTAAAGAATCTTGAAGAGCGTTGAATTGATCTGCAACGTAGCGGTTTGCCTCAACTAATTTAGCTGATTCAAAAGCTGCATTTGCTGTTGCTAATTCGGCTGTTGGTGCTTTTGCGCAACCTACTACTAATAGAGCCATTAGGGCTACTGTAGAAATTTTTACAAGAATTTTTTTCATTTGGATAAATTATTATTTGTTTGTTTAATATGTCTAAATACATACTAAGCAAATGGAGTGCCAAGCTGTATAATTAATTGTATTGCAGAGGGTTGCAAGGTCAATAAAATTGGGAAATGAAAAATGAGAAAGCGCTAATTAGACCAAATGATTTGCAGCTAAATTTAAGTTGCTGATTATAAGGCTTAGACGTTAAATGAGCTTCTGTTTTCCGTTTATTATGCTGTAAGTTAAGTTTGCAGGGTGCAAAAAAAACTTACAACAGCCCAGTTTATTTGAGTTTGTACTTTATCATTCTCTCATGGAGCATGACCCTAGATATTCCTAGGAGTTTAGCTGCTTGTAACTGGTTTCCATCTACTTTTGAGAGTGACCACTGCAATAGATCTTTTTCAAATACTTCGATTGCAAGTCTGTAGATGTCTCCTTCACTTGCAATTATTTGCTGGGTAAGGTATGCAAATAGCTTAGATTTATCTGGAATGTCTTTAATTTCAAATGTTTCAATGCCTTCGAATAGGAGATTTGAGCTTATAATATTACCCTTGGCAAGAATTATTGCTCTTTTTATAACATTCTCTAGTTCTCTTATGTTGCCAGGCCAATGATAATCTATAAGGCGCTGCATAGACTCGATAGGCACCGAGAGTAGTTCGCTCTTATTCCCTTTAGAATGCTTTGTTAAAAAGTGTTGGGTTAGAAGAGGAATATCTTCTTTTCTCATTCTTAATGGTGGTAAAGAGATGGTTACTACTTTGAGTCTATAGAATAGATCTTCGCGAAAATTTTTAGTTATAATATCATTCTCTAAATTACGATTGGTTGCTGCTACAATTCGGGCATCTACTTTAAGCGACTTTGTGCTGCCAATGTGTTCTAGAGTGCCTTCTTGTAAGACTCTAAGGAGTTTAGCCTGCAGAGCTAAGCTCATATCGCCTATTTCGTCAAGAAAAAGAGTGCCTCCGTTGGCCTCTTCAAATTTTCCAGATTTCTGTTTGTCTGCTCCAGTGAAAGCCCCTTTTTCGTATCCAAAGAGTTCGCTCTCTAGCAGTGCCTCTGGAATGGCTGCACAATTAATTGCAATAAATAGTTTATTGGCTCTATCGCTATATTTATGAATTGCTTTAGCTACCAACTCTTTTCCCGTACCGCTCTCGCCAACAATTAAGATGCTTGCATCGCTTGTGGCAACCTTGCCTATTAGTTTAAATACCTCCTTTATAGAGCTGCTCTCGCCTATGATTGTATCTTCTCGTTTAAAAGGGGCTGCCTTTTTACTTGAGGTGGTTTCGGTTGGGTCTGAATCATTAGTGTTTTTGAGGGCATCTTCTATTGTGAATATTAGCTTGGGAATATCGAATGGTTTTTCTATATATTCATATGCTCCATATTTCATTGCTTTTATTACTCGGTCTCCAGAGCCATATGCTGTGATTATTATAACTGGTGTTTGTGGAGATAGTTGTTTTATCTCTTTAAGTACTTCAATTCCATCTTTACCTGGCATCTCTATATCTAGAATTACCAAGTTTGGTTTCTCTTTATTAAATGCAATAATTGCTTCTTGGCTGTTACCTGCCTCGGCAATAGTGTAATAAGATGGGCTAAATAACTTTTTGAAAGAGTACCTAACGCTTTGCTCGTCGTCTACAATAAGTAATTTATGCATATGAAAAGTATAGTGTGTTAGTTATGTTGTAATTGGTAAATAAAATGTGAAAATGGCTCCTTGCCCATTGGGTTTGTTTTGGGCACCTATCCACCCACCGTGTAAACTGGCAATGCTTTGAGAAATAGAGAGGCCTATTCCAACTCCTTGGTCGCTGCCTTTTATAAATGGTTCAAAAAGTGTTTTCATAATTGCTTCGGGAATGCCAGGGCCCGAATCGCTAAATGCAATTTTTATGAAATCTCTCTTTTTTTTAAGGCTACTATTTTCATTTGTATTATGTTTAAAAGTATCATGTTGGGCAATTTCTTCTTTGGTATAGGCTGTTGTGGTTGCATCTATGGCTAGCTCGCCTCCGTTGGGCATAACATCTATGGCATTTAAGATTAAATTCATAAATACCTGTTTTAGATGACCAGCATCTGCCATAACAAGTTGGTTGCCCTTAGCTGTGTTGTTATGAACTGTTATGTTGCTATTGACAAAGCGTGGTTTAAAAAGCTGTATAACTTCTCCTATGCATTCAGCTAAATTCACATTTGCAAATACAGGGTCGCTCGGCTTGGCAAACCGAAGGAAGTCTTTTGTGAATTTATCTATGCGGTCTATCTCTTTAGAGATAATATCTAAATCTTCTTTAACAGCGTTAGGGGTTTGTGCCTCTTCTCTTATTGAGTAAACTAGCATTTTAATAGCTGCTAGCGGGTTTCTAATTTCGTGGGCAATTGTTGGGGCTATTTTGCCAAGGTTTGCAAATTTATTGGAGTATTGTAATAGCTCTTTATTTCTAGATAGATCTTTATTTGTTTTGTCGTATTTCTCTATGAGCTCTTTAATGCTATCTCCGAGTTGTTCCAACTCTGTGCCGTGAGGTAGCCTTATGTTCTCGAAAACTGCACCTCCAGAAGAGCCTCGCACCTTAAGTACTAATTGGTTTATTGGGCTAAAGAGCATGCGCGAGAGAAGCCACCCTAATAAAATTCCGGCAACAATTCCACCTATACCCATAGAGATTAAAATAGTTATTATAAATGAATTGGCTTTGGCTAATTCTAATTCATATAGGTTCTCGGCTTGTTTATTTATTTTTATAAATTCAGAGCTTTTTAACTCTATAGTACCTAAAAGTTCTTGTGCCGAGTATGTTAAAAGTGCATTTGCTTTGTTTGTTTGGGAGTTTTTAAGCAATGAGGCAGCTAAGAGAATATTTTGTTCGTAGTTAGAAAATAGTGCAGAGATTCGCTGTATTAGAATATCTTCTTCTGAAGTGTTAGAACTTTTACGGGCGCGTTCAAGATATACTACAAATTTTGCTTGTTGTTGTTTTAGTGAGTCTAGCCACCTATCGGACCTGTTTATAAGATATATATAGTTTAGCCCCTTAATAGCAGTTAGTTCTGCTTCCATTCCCTTTGCATTATTCACGCTAATACGAGATGCCTCTATATATTGTTCTGTCTCTTTTTGGAGGTTATAAGTATATGCAATAACTAGGAAAACTCCCCCCATTGCAATTGCAAGAAAGAGTAACACCATAATAAAGATGCGATAGTTAAAGAATGGTTTTATTTTCAATGGACCCGGCAAATAAATTAATGAATCAAATGTAAGCAAACTTATAAAGTAAAGATAAAAAGTTATAACTTTATAGTTACAAAAGCGTTTATATTTTAAACAAATTAATAAAAACCTGAATTATGACAGAACAAAAAGTATTTAAAGCAAGTGCAGAAAGTAAAGGTAAGGCAAAGCAATTGCGACTTTTTGCCCTTTTGGCGTGGATTATTGCCATAGGAGCAGAGGTTTTTGCCATTTTAAAATTAATTAGCAACGAGACTCTAGTTTGGTTAGTAGTTGTTATTGTAGTAATTCTAGCTTTATCTATTACTGGTTCTTTGCTTTGGAAAAAGGCAAATAAGTTAGATCCTGCTTCAGAAAAAGAGAAGGTTAGGTTCTTTGTTCAAAACCAATTGGGAGCCATAATTGGTGTATTGGCATTCTTACCTTTGGTTATTCTTATCTTTTTGAATAAAGATATAGATGGGAAAACAAAAGGTATTGCAGGTGCTGTTGCAGCTATTGCTTTGGTGGTTGCAAGTATTGTTGGTATAGAGTTCGACCCTGCATCTATTGAGAAATATACTCAAGAGATTAATGAGCAAACATCTGTTTTAAAGGAGTTAAACTACGATAACGATAATGTTTATTGGACTAGAGCAGGTAATAAATACCATATTTTCGAAGATTGCCAGCACATTACTGGCAGAGACGAAATAAACAACGGCACCGTTAAGGAGTCGTGGGAGCAAAAAGGTATCTCTGAACTTTGCAAAACATGCCAAAACAGAGCATCCAAAGCACTTAAAGAGAAGGAGATTCCTGAATCTACCCAGCCTACCGAATAACTTCGTAAAGCAGATTAAATAGATTCTAGGAACTTTAATGCTTCTTCTATTTTTGCTTTTGCTTCTTGATCTTTTTCATTGTTGAAAGCAGCTCTAACATCGGGTAGATAATAGGTAAACTCCGAGTTTGAAATGTACTGTGCAGCTCTAACTCTAACGGTAGAAGAGGAGTCGAAAAGTAATCCTTGAATTAGGCGCTTAGCATCCCAAGATACATTGCTCTCTAGCCAATCTAGTGCCTCTACTTTTGCCTCGGCTTCTCCGTAAAGGAAAATAGGATAAAATGCCGATTCTTGTTTTAACATCTCTTTGTTGAAAAGTATCTCTTTTTCGTATAGAGCTGGTCTAACAGAATTGGTGCTATATGTAATATACTCTTTTCCAAGAGTCCATCTTACCATTCTTGGTATGAGCCAGCGCATTCCTGGTGTTGCCTCGGGGTGTGCAATTGTACTAAATACCTTGCCTTTTCCGTAGTTGTTGCCTATGAAGAATGGTTTTGCATTAGTCATATTTGCAGGTGCGCCTCCCTCTTCGTGCACATCGCTTTCCATGGTGGCAAATGAGGTGTAATCTATTGAATCGGGTGCATTTATAAATACAGGGCCTTCGTAATAGACTACAAAATTGGTGTCGCGTGAGGCTAGTTCTGGAAATATAATTTTACCCTCGGCAGATAGAGTGAATTTTGCTAGCCCATGGCCACGGTTGTCGTGTTCAATATCTATTGCTTGTGCACCGTTTATTGCAATACTTGCATATCCTGGTGTATTTGAAAAAAGATAGGCTCCAGCGCAGATACCTACAGCGCCTCCGCCATTATTAATGAAGTTACGTATTCTTTCGTGATTTTCGGGGCCAAGATTTAGGTATTGGCGGCTACCTCCCCCTCCTGGAATAATTATAGCGTCTAGATTGTCTAGGCATCCGTTAGCAATATCGGATGTAGTAATAAGCCTTACATCCATTTCTTTATCTATTTTAATGGCTTCTACTGTTTCCCAAACACAGGTTTGAGCTCCGCCATGGCCGTCAAATACTCCAACGCTAATTGTTGCTTTATTTGCTGGGGTTTGTGAATGGTTGCTACTACACGAAAAACCGAAAATAGCAAATGCTAGAACTATAGAAGTTAACTGTTTCATAAAACGAAATTTAATTTATTACTAGTTTTTAATAACCAAAGTTAATTCAAGAAAACTTATACAGCAAATTGAGGCTAAAATAAATAAGATTATAATGGAATTATTTGGTTAAAAGAGCTATATTAGCAATGTATTTAATCACTTTTAATAATTTATTTAACAATAGAAAATAGTAATAGACATGAAATTTTTAAAAATATTAACTGTTTCAATAATAATATCTGGGTTGTTTAGTTGTCAATCTCATAAGCCAATAAGTAACCCTCGTATTGCAATTGCTGGGCTTGCTATAGAGTGTAGTACATTTTCTCCGGCACAAACTCATGTAGATGATTTTAGAGCTCGCCGTGGCCAAGAGATATACTCTTATTACCCATTTCTACATGAAGACTCTATTACAAGACAAAGGGCTCAGTACTTCCCTGCATTAAGAGGGCATGCAATCCCAGGTGGAATTGTTACTCGTGCTGCATACGATATACTTATGGTAGAGATGCTACAGTTGCTAAAAGAGAACTTACCGTACGATGGTGTTTTCTTTGATATTCATGGTGCTATGAGTGTAGTTGGGTTAGACGATCCAGAGGGTGATATGATAAGACGAGTTAGAGAAGTTGTTGGACAGGATGCTATTATCTCTACCTCTATGGATTTACACGGTAATGTCTCTTGGGAATTAGCTCACCAATCTGATCTTATCACCTGTTACAGGTTGGCTCCACATGAAGATGCTATTGAATCTAAAAAAAGGGCACTAGTTAACTTAATAGATAGGTTAGAATCTGGAAAAGGCAAACCCGCTTTTAAAGCGTGGATTCCTGTCCCAATTTTATTACCTGGTGAAAAAACTAGTACTCGCATTGAGCCGGCAAAAAGCCTTTATGCACAAGTAGATCCTATTACCAAACAGGTAGGCGTTTTAGATGCTGCTATTTGGGTGGGATATGCATGGGCAGACGAGCCTCGCAATAGGGCGGTAGTAATGGTTACAGGAGATGACAAACAAGCGGTAAAAAAATCGGCCGAAACTTTAGCTCAATCTTTTTGGGATGTTCGTGAAGAGTTTGAGTTTGTGGCTCCCGTTGCTCCTTTAGATGAATGTTTGAAAATGGCAATTCAGAGTAATGATAAGCCATTTATAATTAGTGATATGGGAGACAATCCTACTGCTGGTGGTGCTGGGGATGTTACTTGGACTTTAAAGCAAATTCTAGACAATGATGCTTTTAAAAAGAAAGGAGGTCCATCTCTCATTTATGCTTCTATTCCTGGTCCTAAATTCATTGAAAAAGCGATTGAAGTAGGGGTAGGTGGTAATATAGAAGAGTTTGCTGGAGCAGAAATTGACAATAGATACGAAGGGCCTATAAGACTTAAGGGCATTATAGAAGCGATTCGCCATGGAGATAACACTGCCCAAACAGAGGTAGTGGTTCGAGTGGGAAGTGTACAGGTTATTGTTACTCAAAAAAGGAAGCCATACCATTATGAAGCAGATTTCACAAATCTAGGACTAGACCCTCGCAAAGCAGATATTGTAGTTGTAAAAATTGGCTATTTAGTACCTGAGTTATACGAAATGCGTGGTGGTTGGATTATGGCACTTACTCCTGGCGGTGTAGATCAAGACCTACATAGATTGCCATACAAAAGAATTGAACGCCCAATGTACCCGTTAGACAAAGAGATGACACAACCTAATTTAGCTGCTCGTTTTATTCCGCTTTCGCACGAAAAACAGTAATTTAACTAAATGATATGAGTACTCCAGAAGCATATAATGAGTTATTGAATCAAAATAAAGAGCTATTTAAAAATGCTGCTAGTAGTTTTGGTGATTATGAACATATATTTATAAAGCTCATTGATAGTTTAGAAGATGCTTTTTGGTTTAGTGTTGGAAATAAAGTAGTTTACATTAACCCTGTATTTGAAAAAATATGGGGAATTTCTTGTGAAGATATATACCTTAATCCCAATATTCTTACAGACTTAATTCATATTGACGATAAGCAGAGAGTAATGAATATTCTTAGTAAAGAGCAGCTAGGAGATGAGAGTTTACTTAATTACGACTATAGAATATTGCGCCTAGATAAGACTATTCGTTGGGTTAGAGCAAAATCGGTATCTGTTTTTAATGAAAATAATAGAATAATAAATATAGGAGTAACTAGAGATATTACTCAAGAAAAAGAGACTGCTTTAAGATTATTACAATCAGAAAATACATTTAGGATGTTGTTCGAAAATATGCCAACGGGCGTGGCTATTTATAAATGTTTAGACAATGGGGAACACTTTGTAATTGTAAATTTTAATAAAGCGGCAGAAGAGATCACACTAACTAAGAGAGAAAATGTTATTAATAAGCATTTGCTAGAAGTTTTTCCTAATATGGGTAATAGCCCTTTATTTAAGGCATTGCAAGAGGTAGAAAGAACAGGAGAGGAGTTACACCTTAAACCTTTTTATTATAAAGATGACAAGCGTGAAGGATGGAGGGAAAATCATTTATATAAGTTATCTACAGGCGAAATTGTTGCAATTTTTGATGATGTAACAGACAGGGAGAATGCCAATATCTTATTAAAAAAACAAAATCTTGAATTGTTAGAAGCTAAAAGAAGGGCCGAAGAATCTAATAGCCTTAAAACTGAGTTTCTAAACAATATGTCCCACGAAATTCGTACACCAATGAATGGGATAATTGGATTTTCGGAACTACTTAATAATCCTGATATAACAGACCAAGAGAGGAGCCTTTTTTCTAAGACAGTACAGAATAGTAGCTATCAACTTTTGAGAATTATTGACGATATTTTAGAGATTTCTACTTTGGAGACTAAACAAAAGCAAATAGTGGAAACAGAATTTGATCTTAATGAATTACTGGAAGAACTTCTCGCAATTTTTAATCTTAAAAGAACTATTGGTGATGTCTCTTTAAATTTTAAAAAATCTTTGCCTAATAGTCAAAGTCGAATAATCTTAGATAAAACTAAACTCAACAAGATATTAAGTAATATTATTGAAAATGCACTTAGATATACAGAAAAGGGATTTGTAGAGATTGGTTACTATTTGGAAGCCAATAATATTGTTCTGTATGTTAAAGATAGTGGTATAGGGATATCGCCCGAAAATCACAGTATGGTATTTGAACGCTTTTCTCAGGAAGACAAGGATTTATCTAGAAAATATGGCGGGCTCGGTTTAGGCTTGGCAATTTCTAAAGAGAGTGCTCGGTTAATGGGAGGTGATATTACATTAGAGTCAGTAAAAGGGAAGGGTTCTACATTTTTTATTATCCTACCTTACAAGCCAGCTGCTATTAAAAAAGTTTTAGATAATGATCCTATTAGAATTGAACCAGCTTCAAAATCTAAACTTTATACAATTTTAATTGCAGAAGACGAGGAGGTAAATTTCCTATATATAGAACAGGTACTTAAGCTAGAGTCTACTTTTAATTACACTCTAATCCATGCAAAAAATGGTAAAGAGGCACTAGAGTTTTGCTTACACAATAATGAGATAGACCTAGTATTAATGGATATAAAAATGTCTTTAATGAATGGGCATGAGGCAACCAAAGAGATTAAATTAATTTATCCTAATTTGCCTATTATTGCGCAAACGGCATATTCAACAGGGTACGATAAACAACTTGCTTTACAAAGTGGTTGCGATAATTTTATTTCTAAGCCTATAAATAAAGAGAGATTATTTGAATTGTTATATGATTATTTAAAAATTGAATAGTCTTAAAACTAAAGAAACTAAAAATATTGTTAAAATTTCATTAAAATGATAAATCAATCTAATAAAGCAAAATTCCCTGGCGATTTCCTTTGGGGTATTGCTACCGCGGCATATCAAAACGAAGGTGCAGCTAACCAAGATGGTAAAGGCAAATCTATATGGGATACATATACTCATACTCCAGGTAAAATAAGCGATGGGAGCAATGGAGATATTGCTGTAGATCATTTTAATAGATATAAAGAAGATGTGAAGTTAATGAAAGACTTGGGTGCAAAGGCATACAGGTTCTCTATTGCTTGGTCTAGAATATTTCCCACAGGTAGAGGGGAGGTAAACATGAAAGGTTTAGATTTTTATAAAAGGCTAGTAGACGAGCTATTAAATTCTGGGATAGAGCCTTTTGCAACTTTATACCATTTCGATTTACCGCAAGGGTTAATGGATAATTATGGTGGATGGCAATCTAGAGAAACTGCATATGCATTTGCAGAGTATGCTGGTTTTGTGGCTGATCACCTAGGCGATAGGGTTAAACATATTTTTACTTTGAATGAATTTTATTCATTCGTAGATATGGGGTACCAGGGTATCTCTATTGATGTTGGCGGTAGAAAAGCAAGTATAGAATTGGCTCCAGGGTTAAAATTATCGGATGGTGAGTTATACCAGGTAAGGCATAATGCTGTTTTGGCGCAGGGGTTGGCAGTAAAGGCTATTCATGCTAGTTCTAACTCAGGAATAAAGTGTGGCCCGGCCGATAATATAAGTACAGCAGTTCCGTTAATTGCCACTCCCGAAAACATAAAGGCAGCAACTATTGCTACAAGAGAGTATAATGCTGGCTATTTGACAGTTATGCTTGAGGGTAAATATACCGATGCCTATTTGGCCAAAGCTGGAAAGGATGCTCCTAAATATACTGAGCAAGATTTACGAGATATTGCAACTCCAGTAGATTTTGTTGGACTTAATGTTTATAGACCAACAGCATATGTAGAGCACTCAAATGATTCAATTGGTTATAAAGAGGCTCCACTAAACAGTTCGCATCCTAAAATGCACTCGGTTTGGCATAGTCTAGGGCCAGAGGTTATGTATTGGTCTACTAAAATAGCACAGGAATTGTGGAACCCAAAAGAGATCTATATTACAGAGAATGGATGCTGCACTAATGATGTTATTACACCCGAGGGCAATATATTTGATACAGACCGAATTATGTTTTTGCGTAGTTCTCTTTTAGAATTTCAACAAGCAATTAACGAGGGTGTCCCAATAAAAGGTTATTTTCTATGGACTCTTATGGATAACTTTGAATGGAGTGCAGGGTATGGAAATAGATATGGAATTGTACATGTAGATTATAAAACATTAAAGCGTACACCAAAAAGTAGCGCTAAATTTTTTAAAGAATTAACTAAAAACAACTGGATTCCATAACGTAATAATTTAAAAAAATAAGAGAATATGAAACAGGGATTACTATTAATTGGAGTCTTGATTTTGATTGCTTCATGCAATAATATTTCTACTAAGATAGATAATAGAAAATTGGCTTTCCAGAACGATGAATTTATTAGTTGCTATAATTTTTCGACTGGAGAGACAGCAAATCTAACAGAGGGTTTCGACCCTTGCATTTCTCCAGATGGGGAATGGATTGCATATACAGAATCTGGTGTAATAGATAATGATGGCTCTAGAGTTATTAAATTAATAAGCACAAAAGATTCACTAAAAAAAGAGTTAAACATAAATAATAGTAATCATTATGGAGCTATTTGGTCTCCCATAGGAGATTATTTAGCTTTTTCTATTATGTTGAATCACTGGTATATTGGAGTGATTAAGCCTAATAGTTCAGATTATATAACACTTATGCCAGATTCAGAGACCGATTTATATTCTCCTACATGGACCCAAGATGGTGAGTTTATTCTTGCCCATAATATGAGCACCCTTTATAAGTTTAATATAAATGGTAATTTGATTCAAAAATATAATATTTTAGAATTAGTAGGGTTGCAATTCTTTTTTTCTAGTTCAACTAAATTCTTCATGGCCAGCGATAATGAAACGCTAATATTCGATTCTGGTGTAGACGAATATATTGAAGGGCTAAATGGCCCTTCAAGCGCAATTTTTAGTTATAATCTAACAACAAAATCAATAGAAAGAATTTCTAAGAAAGGAATCTGCACTATGGATTTATGGATCGATAAACAAGATATGATCTATTTTTCTGGATTGGGAAATGCAAACGAACCAAGTAAAATATATCAAACAAGTTTAACTGATACAACTGCAATAGTTATCATTAATAAAGGAATGAGTCCAAGTATTGGTTTTGAAATATAATTTTCTATTTTTCAAAAAATCAATAGTACTGCAGCAAATATAATAAGACCAATTATCATAAAGCGCCATGAATATTTGAAAATTTGGCCAGCTGTGAGTCCTGTAATTCCTATTAGAGGTAGTGCCCAGAATGGTTGTAACATATTTGTGAGTTGGTCTCCATAGGCCATAGACAGTACTATTTTGGCATGACTCACACCAATGGATCCTGCAACATCTATAAAAAGAGGCCCTTGCACAGCCCATTGCCCTCCGCCACTCGGCACAAATAAATTTACAATTGAGGCGCTCAAAAAGGAGAGTAGAGGCAGGCTACGTTCTGTAGATATCACCACAAACCAATTAGTCATAACTTCTAGTAATCCAGAATAGTTCATTATACCCATAATGCCCGCATAAAGAGGGAACTGAATAATAATTCCCGTAGTGCTTCCAATAGCCTTTTCTGTAGCTTTAGAGAGTTCACCTACCTTAGGGAAAGCAATAAATACTAGCGCGAATAGAATGAGATTCACCTCGTTTAAACCTATATTCCCATGTCTAGTTATTGATAAAATTATAAAGCCAGTAATTAGCAGTAGCCCAGTTACCGAGATCATAGTAGGTTTCCACACAGTTTTATTCTCCTCGGCATTAATTTCAATACCTTGTTCGTTCGGTGTTTTTGGAAGGGAATGTCCAGGCGGGATTCTGTTTTCTCCTTTAGCGGCAAACCACCATGTGGCTAGTGGCAGAAGTAGCAGCAGCAGTGCCGAGGCTGTTAGGTTCATCCCAGAAAAAAGTGTTTCTGTTAATGGGATTATGCCAGTTGTTTTCTCTAAAAAGTGACCCGTGGTAGCTACCGATAGTGGAGCAGAACCAGAGAGGCCTCCATGCCAAACCATCATACATACGTATGCCGAGGCGCCTAATAGTGCATAGTTTATGGCGTGCCCTTTAAGTTTGGCTTGCTCTCCAATTTTTCTTACAAGAACGGCTCCTAGCACCAGTGCTAACCCCCAATTTATAAGACCTGCAATAATTGCTACAATCATGACAATAACAGTACCCATAATGGGTCTACTACTTAGCCCGGCTAAAATAGAAGAGAGCCTATCTACAACAGGAGAGAGGGCCAACATGTAGCCAAGGAGTAAGATGAGTACCATTTGCATAGAAAATGCTAAAAGTTCCCAAAACCCTTTAGTCCAGTAGGTGAGCACATCGGCAGCTCCCAAAATGCCAGGTCTTGGGTTTGTGCCATATATAAATGCTAAGATTATTGTTAAAAATGTGAGGCCTAGAGCAAGAAGCAGTGGGTCTGGAATGGAAAAGCCCTTTTTTTGCATAATATTTGAGTCAAAAATCTTTATCTATCAAAGTTAAATAAACTACTATACTCTCCCAATATTTTTCAATGAAATTTTTATTCCAAAAAACCAAAGCTATGAAGTTGGTTTTTTAAAGATATTTTATCTATTTTAGAAGGTAATAAATAGGTAGATTTATGAATAGAAAGCCTGCAGTTGCGGGTGCTTTTTACCCTGCAACTCACATTGAACTTAGAAAAGAGCTTAAGCTGCTTTTTGAAAAAGCTTTGCCCAAAACAGTTAGTAATGTGAGAGCAATTATCTCTCCTCATGCTGGCTATCTGTTCTCTGGTGGGGTGGCTGCCAGTGCATTTAACCAAATAGACCGTGAAAAAGAGTATGAGCGGGTATTTATTATAGCCTCTTCTCACCGGAGCTCATTCCCCGGAGCATCAATTTATTGCGAAGGTAATTTTGAGATGCCATATGGCCAAGAACAGGTAGACACTCAATTTGGCGCGTTTTTATGCAGTCAAAACCCTTCTTTGTTTACCTCAAATCCTAAACACCATTCCCAAGAGCATAGTATTGAAGTGCAGCTGCCATTCATTAATTATATTCTTAAGCCTACTTATAAAGTAGTTCCCATATTGTTGGGCAATGTTACTCCACAAGATTGCCAGAGCATTGCACAAGTTTTAGAGCCTTATTACAACGGCGAAAATTTATTTATAATTAGCAGTGACTTTTCTCACTATCCAGGTTATGAACATGCAGGCGCTGTAGATAAGGCAACAATGCAGGCTATTGTAAGTAATAATCCTGGTAATTTACTTAAGGTTCTAAAAGAGAATGCAAGCAAGGGAATCAAAAATTTACAAACGTCATTGTGTGGGTGGAGCGCTGTACTGGTTCTTAATTATTTAACCGAGCAAGACCAATTTAGTAGCTATCATGCTTTGGAATATAAGAACTCTGGAGACAACGCCCTTTACGGAGAGTTGGATAGTGTGGTTGGCTACTGGGCAATTGCTGTTACAAAAGATAGCGACGTTTTACACTGGATTGCCCGTAGTTCCATTGAGAATGCCATTGGTGTAAATGAAGCTTCCAATTTTAATGGAAGAGGTTTAAATGGCCCAGGTTTGAATGACCAAGGTTTAAAGGCTCAGATCTTACAAGAACTTGGAGCTATAAAGATGCCCGATTCGCTCTTGCAAAAATGTGGAGTTTTTGTAACTCTCAAAAAGAGAGGCAAACTGAGAGGTTGTATAGGGTATATATATAGTGAAACTTGTCTTTACCAAGAGGTTGCCAATGTTGCTGTGCTTGCTGCGTGTTATGATAATAGGTTTAATAAAGTTGCACCTAAAGAGCTTCCAGAAATAGAGATTGAAATCTCAATATTATCGCCAATGCGTCTTATAAAGGATATTAACGAAATTGAGATGGGTATTCATGGAATTCAAATTGAAAAAGATGGCCGTTCGGGGCTATTTTTACCGCAAGTGGGTGCCGAAACTGGATGGAGCTGTGAGGAATATCTGGGGCATTGCGCTAGAGACAAGGCTGGTCTAGAGTGGAATGGGTGGAAAGGTGCGAAGATTTCTATTTTTACAGTCAATATTATTTGATAACACTGTTTTTCACTAAACTCTTCCTAGTTTTTACATAATTATCTCATAGTCTATTTTATAGCCTATTTCACAGTCTATTTCAATGCTGTTTGTATTTAAATATTGCCAATATAGACGTGCTTTAGGCCGCATTCTTTTGCAATTTTTTCTGCCGCTTTTATTGTTACTAGTGGGGTGGGGTGCGAATTGCTCAATTTATATTGTGGGAAGAAGCGGTTAATATGCAAAGGAGTTTCTGAGAAACCTTCGTTTACCAACCATTGGCACATCTCTTTAAAAACGTCTAAATTATCGCTGTAGCCGGGAATTATTAAATGGGTTATCTCTAGCCATACCTCGGCCTTCTTTAAAATCTTTAAAGTTTCCAATACAGGCTGTAGTTTTGCGCCGGTAAGCTTTAAATGCATGGCACTATCAAAAGTTTTGAGATCTATATTTGCCGCATCTAAATATTTACATAACTCTAAGAGGGGTTCATTATTTATATATCCATTAGAGACCATTACATTTTTAATCCCTCGCGAGCGAGCTTCTTTTGCAATCTCTAACATATATTCAAAGTAGACGGTAGGCTCTGTATAGGTATATGCAATGCTCTCTGTTTTATGTTCAATTGCTTTATCTACAATCTCTTTGGCAGTTAAATTATAAGACTGAATTGCATTTGGACTAACTTGAGATATAGCGCAATTTTGGCAATTAAGACATCTCATATTGCAACCTGCAATTGCCAAAGAGAAAATTTGAGTACCTGGCATAAAGTGGTAAAGTGGTTTTTTCTCTATAGGGTCTATGCAAATAGAGCATGGGTTATTCCATGCTAGTGTATATAGTTTTCCATTGTGATTAACGCGTGTTCGGCAAATCCCTTTTTGCCCCTCTTTGAGCACACAGTTGTGAGGGCACAAAAGACACACTACCGAGCCCGAATCACTCTCGGTTTGCCCACTGCTAGAATAGTTTTTCTGATATTGTGCTAAATGCAAATTATTTTTATCGTAAACCATGCATGTAAATTAAGAATATTTCTTAGACTCACCAAAAACCACGGCGATGAATCTTCACATGAGTGATATACAAGCAATTGCTAAAAACCACGGCGATGAAATTATAATTATGCTTACTATTTCTTATATTTGTGACGTTTATAATTAACTAAATTAGATGAAAAGAATAATATTTGTACTGGTTCTTGTTTTACTGAGTAACCATTTTTTATTGAACGCGCAGGACAATAAAATAAAATTTAATAACGCAAAAATTGGTATTACATTCTCTTCTTTTGGAAGTAATGATGTTTTTAGAATTAACGAATTAATGGGCGCCACTAGTTACGAATCCAATGAATTTTTTAACATTGGAATCAATTATATTCAGGGCGTTAATAGTTTTGTAGAGATAGAAACTGGGTTGGAATATTCTAAGCACTTTGTTATGGTGAATCCTCCTATTTTCCACAATATTACTATTATGCCACGCAAAATGAGCTTTTCTCTTATTAATATTCCTGCTACCATAAGAATTAATTTTCTCAAGTACTTTTTTATAAATAGTGGCCTTCTTTTAGATATTGATATCTCTTCTAATAGCTCCATTGATAGCCAATCTGGTATTGGAGCAATAATGGGTATTGGTTTAAAATACGATTGGGATGGTGGAGTTTCGGTATTTGTTAACCCCTATACAAAAGTGCATTCTCTATTGCCATTAATGCATTGGAATCACCATCAAAGAGTGTGGGAAAACGGCTTTAGATTTGGGGTGACTTTTAAAATCCCACAACCTTTTTGAGTATTTAATTGCTTTTGCATAATTATTTAATAGCTTTAATATGAGTATTACATTAAGAGTAGATAGGAATAGTTGTACTAAGTGTGGCAGATGTGTGCAAATATGCCCATCAGAAATTTTCTCGCAAAAAGAAAAAACTTCGGCAATAGAAATTAACTTTATTGAGAGGTGTATTTTGTGTGGGCACTGTGTTGGTGTTTGCCCTACAGATTCTGTGTTGCACTCTTATTTTACTGTAGATAAAGTCCATAAAACAGATTATTCTCAACTACCTACGCCAGCTCAGTTATTGCTTTTGTTAAAGAACCGGCGCTCCAATCGTGCTTTTTCTAAAGAGCCTATTTCCCAAGATAACCTAGATATGATTTTAGAAGCAGCACATAGAGCTCCTACTGGTAGTAATGTGCAGCAGGTGAAGTATGTGCTAGTTACTAGTCCCCAGAAATTGCGCCTGATAACAGATTTTACAATGGAAACGTTTGAGAGCAAACTAAAGCTATTAAAAAATCCTCTACTTAAACCTTTACTCAAGCTTGTTATCCCAGATGTATTTAAATATATACCAGCTTTCGAAAGATTACAGCAAGATTATGAATTAGGTAGTGATAAAATCCTTAGAAATGCTAAGGCAGTAATCTTTATAGTTACTGAAAAAAGCTCTCGCATGGGAAGTGCCGATGCCAATTTAGCCTATCAAAATGGTTCTCTCATGGCCGAATCTTTAGGCGTGAGCCAATTTTACACAGGATTTGTGCTAAGTGGTGCTCAAATGAATAAGCACAAACTAGAAAAACTTCTCGGTATTGATGGCGTAATAAATGCCGGAATGGCACTAGGCATGCCCCAATTTAGCTTCAAAAACCACATAGATCGCAAGAGCATTACTGTCACAGAAATCTAAAGTATCATAAGAATAAATTGAAAATAAGAAAAGCCGTTTTAGAAGACTCTGAATCTATTGTTAAACATCTATTGTTGGCAATGGAAGAGATTGTCTATGAGTTTATTGGAGAGGTCGATAGTCAGAAGGCTAGGGCTTTTTTGTTGCATTTTGTAAGAGAAGAAAATAACCAATATTCATATCAAAATTGCTGGGTTGTAGAACAAGATAATAATGTTGTAGAATGTGATTGCAGAATTGTGGCTACTGTTAATATATATGATGGGAGAAAATTGGAAGAGCTAAGATGGCCTATTATTAAATATATAAAAGAGCATTTCAATAGGGAGTTAGTAGTGGAAGATGAGACAGAGCCGGGAGAGTTTTACATTGATTCTTTTGGGGTTAGTTTAGACCAACAAGGTAAAGGCCTTGGTTCTGAAATTCTCAAGTTTTTAGTTGATGAATATGTTAATAGGCAGAATAGAACTCTAGGTTTGTTAGTAGATATTGAAAACCCAAATGCTAAGAGGTTGTATTTAAAAATGGGTTTTAAGAGTGTGGGTAAGAAAACGCTAGTTGGCAAGACTTTGGAACATTTGCAAATTAAAATATGTGATTCGTAATCAGGGGGTCCTAGGTTCAAGTCCTAGACAAGGAGCCTCAAAATAAAAGAGTTACAGGTTCAAACCCTGTAACTCTTTTTCCCCCATTGAACTAACCCAACAAAAATAATTTTAATACTTATTATTGTAATTAAACAATAACTATATTCGTGTAAAGTTTAAACCAAATTAATAATGAGAATTACAATTACAATACTCTTTGTTGCTTCCCTCCTCTTGCTACATTCATGTGGCAAGAAGAGACATTCTGTTATCGGGATGAAATTTGCCGATACATGCAGCATGACATTTATGGACACTCTTCCAGTAATACTTGAGGATTACGGCTTTTCATTGTTTGACACAAAAATGGGCTACATAGCTGGCAAAGAAGAAGACAATAATTACATACAATTATGGGATTCCAAAACAGGAAAGAAAATATTTGGTTTTGGTTCTATTGGTAGAGGCCCCAATGAATTTTTAATGCCATTTTGTACTGATGTTAATTACGAAAAAAACATCATCTATATTAATGACATCATTACCCAAAAGATGTCTAGTTATTTGTTAGGAAATGACACTCTTCAGTTGTTAAAAACTTTTGACGTACCAATGATGACAGGGGGATCGCTTATTAATTTTATTGATGATTCCACATTCGTATACATGTCAATGGATGGTGAAATTCCTAAATTGGTACTTTATAACATTCATGAGGGAATAATCTCTGAATACGAAGACAACATACTCAACGAATCTAGTTTCAATAATATTGCTTCTATTTATAAGTCCTCTATACAAGTAGCTCCCAATAAAAACAAGATTATTCTAAGATGTAGTGATTTAAACTCAATATCTTGCTTTTCCATAGAAGACAACTCCTTAAAACTTGACTGGCGAAAGTTCTTGGTAGAACCCATATATCACTTTAATAAAAAAGATATAATATTGGATCAAGAAAAAGTTGAGAGAGGTCTTCTTAAAGATTGCATTGTCACAAACAGTTATATATATTTGTTGGTATACGATGCAAAAAAGGATGACACCCCAGTAACAGACTTTGAAAATCAACTATATAAGCTGAAGCATTCGTACATTATAAGAATGAACTTTGAAGGAGACATTTTAAATACTTATAAGATCAATTGTGTCCCTTTTTATATGGCAGGTAGCCCTAATGATAATATGATTACTGTATTAATTAACCATCCCAACTACCATCTATTAAGCTTTGAACTATAATATGCAATCTTATATCAAAAAAAAATCAAACTTGTTGGAGACCCATTAAGAAACAAGAAATTTCTGAATACCTATTTAAAAATGGGTTTTAAGAGTGTGGGTAAGAAAACGCTAGTTGGCAAGACTTTGGAACATTTGCAAATTAAAATTGAGCATTAAAAAATGACGCAAAGCCTTGGTTGGCTCTGCGTCAATTTTATTAAAAAACATCAATTTTATGATTGTTTCGGTTTCCCAAATTTGTTCTTGAGCATCTCTATGTAAGTGAGTAGTATGGCGTATAGTAACGGTAGAACGCCAATTATAATGAAAATTAAATCGGCTGGCATTCTTAGCCAAGCTAATCCAACTATATGGGCTTGCCCCGAAAATTCGAGACTTCTAGCATGCCAGTAGCCATTATTTATTACATCAATTAGTTGAAGCACTCCGCTTGGGAATAGTTGTAGTATAATCATGAGTGCTATTCCACTGTTGAGGCCCCAGAAAGACCATTTCACATATTTCTCTATTTTCTTCCAATTGGCTTCGCTAGATATTTGGCGCATAGCAAACACACTAAAGGCTACAGCTAACATTCCAAAAACTCCCATCATGGCTCCGTGAGCATGGTTGGCGGTTAGGTTAGTGCCTGTTTGGTAATAACTTACCACTGGTAGATTAATTAAGAAACCAAATACACCAGCACCAATAAAGTTCCAAACTCCTACAGAAATTAAGAAATTGAATGTCCAGCGGTGTGGGAAAGGAATTTTAACTCCATGTTGGTCTCGTTGTGTTTTTATGAGCCTTCCAAAGTCCGATGCTTCTAGTGTAAGTAGAATTAGAGGTACTATTTCTAGTGCCGAGAAGGATGCCGAAATTGCCATTGAGGCATTCGTTTGCCCGTTCCAATACCAGTGGTGCCCAGTGCCTAAAATGCCTGCGCCTAAGAATAGTACTGCGTCTAGGTATATTATGCGAGTAGCTGTGTTCTTAGAGACGAGTCCCATTTTGAAGAACATAATTGCTACCATTACAGTGGCAAAAACTTCGAAGAATCCTTCTACCCATAGGTGGATAATCCAGAACCTCCATGTGTCTACTACAGAGAAATTGGTTTCTGAACCAAAGAAGAATGCAGGTAAATAGAAGAATGGGATTGTAAAAGCTGCAATAAGGAACAGTGTTTTTAACTCCCTATCGGCATCTTCTTTTTTAGGTCTAACCGAGCGATAAAGCAATAGGAACCAAATAACAAGGCCTATGGCCATCAATATTTGCCAACCTCGGCCTATTTCTAAATACTCCCAGCCTTGGTTACCAAACCAGAACCAAGCATCTTTCAAAAGATCTATAATACCAAGATATTGACCAATTAAACTGCCAAAAATAACTATCCCAAATGCAGTGAAAAGGAAATTAATTAAACCAACTTGCCCTTTAGGCTCTTTTTGGGAAAGAATGGTAGATATGAAAAGACCACCACCTACAAAGGCTGTTGCTATCCAAAGAATGGCTGCCTGTATATGCCAAGTCCTAAGAATGTTAGAAGGTAAAATAGTGGTTAAATCGAATCCGAAAAACACCCCTGGCTCGGCAAAATAGTGAGCCATTGTGCCTCCGGCAAAAGTTTGAAACAGCAATAATAGAATTGCTACAAAAAAGAATTTGAGTGTAGCTTGTTGAGTTGCACTTGCTTTCCCAGGAATTAGCTGTGTGAGCTTTGGTTCTTTTGAGCGTTTCCATCCTAAGTGGCTGTAGCGGCCAAAGAAGAACAGGATTAATCCAATTCCTGCCAAAAGGTTTATTAAGCTTAATGCGCTCCAAAGAATGGCCGGTGTAGATGGGCCATTGCCAATTAGAGGCTCATAGGGGAAGTTGTTTGTGTATGAGCTGCCTCGGCCAGGGCCAGTAGCTACCGATGCCCATGCTGCCCAAGAGAAAAATGCAGTTAATTGCCTGAGTTCTTCTCTGTCTACTAAAAGTGTCTTTGACAAGCCGCGATTAATCTCGCCACTTTGAAAATAGTTTTCCCAGTACTCTATTTGCTCTTCAAATGTGGTTATTTCTACTGTTGTGTAAACTAAAATATGCGAGTGGTAATCATATCTGTTTGTTTTCAGATAATCTCCAGTTCTGCTAATAAGCGCTCCTTCTTGCTCTGTACTAAGGGTGCCTTCTTGCTCTGTGGTAAGCTCTGCGATTTGATTTCGCACATTGATGGAGAGAGCGTGTAAGTATTGGGCAGAAAAATCGGGACCAATGTAGGCGCCATGCCCCCATATAGTTCCGTTATTCATCAACCCTTTTTTTAGGAAAATTTGCTGGCCTGTTTCAATATCTGTTTGGGTAAAGACAACTTGCCCGCTTTCATCTATTACCTTTATAGGTATAGGAGGTTTAGTATCTCGGTAATGATATCCGGTTGTTACCCAAATAAGTACCGCAAATTCTACTATTAGAATCAAAACAATTCCCCTTTTCCACCAAGGAGAAAGTTTTTTGGGTTCAGAATAATGTTCTTGATCTTCCATAGTGCACTTAGATTTTAAATGATAATTTATTTAAAAAGGCATGAAAACCTGCGAAGGTGCTGTTAACGGAAATATTTCTAGGAGTTATTTTTTCAATATTCAAATATAATATAAAAGTTATTATATTTTGACTATATTAAAAAATTGCCTCGTTGTTTTAAATATATTACTTTTGCAAACGATATAAATAAAATTCAATATAATGGACGAAGATCCCTATCATAGTGAACTAAGATATTAACACTTCTGTAGGGGGGCTTTGCGTTTCCTTGCAGAATAAAATGTAAGGAAAAAATACAATGGTTGAATTCGATATAAAATTCCTAGAACTCATCAAGAATAAGGAGTGGAAATCTCTAAAGCATTTACTCAATGAATACGACCCTATTCAGCTTGCCGAATTAATTGAAGAAACATCGGAAAAAGATAAAATAATTCTCTTTAGACTGCTTGCTAGAAAGCAGGCCAAAGAGGTCTTTCAGTTGCTTTCTCATTCGGAGCAGGAGCAAATTATTGAAGAGCTTGCTCAAAGCACTACTAAACTTTCCGATTTACTTAACGACTTAGAGCCCGACGATAGAACTGCTTTTTTTGAAGAGCTGCCAGGCGAAGTTACTCAGCAATTAATGCAATGTCTATCTCCCGAAGAGCGCAGGATTTCTATCCAGCTTTTAGGATATCCCGAAGATAGTATTGGCCGTTTGATGACTCCAGAATATGTCGCTATTAGACCTCATTTTACAGTTGAACATGCTTTTGAACATATTAGAATATATGGTAGAGATTCCGAGACTTTAAATGTTATTTATATTATAGACAATGAGTGGAAGCTAGTAGACGATATTAGAATTAAAGAGCTCATTTTAGCCTCTCCCCAGCAAAAGATAGAAGAACTCATGGACAATAGGTTTATAGCACTTAATGTTATGGACGACCAAGAGTCTGCTATTAAAACATTTAGTGACTATGATAGAGTTGCACTGCCTGTTGTAAATGACGAGGGAGTTCTAATAGGTATTGTCTCTGTAGATGATATGATGGACGTTGCCGAGGAGGAGTCTACAGAAGACTTTCATAAGTTTGGTGCTTTTAGAGATGCAATTGCCGAACCCTTAACTGCAAGGATCTATTCTTTGTACAAGAATAGAATAGTATGGCTTGTGCTTTTAGTGTTTATGAATGTCTTTTCGGGGGCTGCTTTATCTAGCTTCGAAGGTATAATTCAGTCTGTAGTATCTTTAGTTTTCTTCTTACCGCTTTTAATTGACAGTGGAGGTAACGCAGGATCTCAATCGGCAACTCTTATGATACGCTCTTTGGCTATAGGAGATGTAGAACTAGGAGACTGGTATAAGCTTATAGGCAAGGAAGTTGTAGTATCATTGCTTTTAGGAGTTACTATGGCTGTAGGAGTGGCAGCTGTTGCAAGTTTTAGAGCTCCAGAGATAATATGGGTGGTGTCTATAACAATGGTTGTAAATGTTATGATTGGCAGTTTAATTGGCCTACTTTTGCCATTTATCTTTACTAAACTTAAATTAGACCCTGCCACAGCAAGTGCCCCACTAATCACATCAATTGCCGATATTTGCGGTGTAGTTATTTACTTTTCTGTAGCAACATGGTATTTCGGATTATAATTAGAACTGTCTATGATTGTAGATCGAATCAAAAAAGGAGACTTAGAAGCATTTAGGGAGTTGTTTAATGACTACTTCCCTATACTCTGTAGCTATGCTCAAAGATTCGTTTTAGATCAAGATTTGTGCAAAGATGTTGCTCAAGAGGCTCTTTTAAAATACTGGGAGAATAGAGAAGATTTTGAGAATCTATTTAAAGTAAAGGGTTATCTATATGTGGTAACAAAAAACATGTCTCTTAACATTCTTAAAAAGAACAATAAAAGCACTACTGTTTCTGAGAAAGAGAACTTCCTTCCTCTAATGGATTTAGATATTGACGATTCTATTATTGAGCATGAGGTAATGTTGATGGTTAGAAAAGCCGTTGAGGGATTACCAAACAGAATGCGTGAAATAATTGATCTTTCTATGATGGGTGCTCAAAACAAGGATATTGCCCAAAGCTTAGGTATTGCAGAGGGAACTGTACACACATTAAAAAAGCAGGCATATAAAAAGTTAAAACTCATTCTGGGTAAAAACTTTTGTTATATCCTGCTTTTCTAAAACCGCTAGGTCAATTTTCTCTATACTTTATTCTTCTCTTTTTATTTGGTAAAAAGATTCTCAAGTTCATATAAAAGATATTGGTAATACTCTTTATCCTTAGCTACACCTTGAGCAATTGCTGCTTTTAGGGTTCTTCTGGCATTGGATACTTGGGAGAAGAACAGTGGTTTGGCTAAGATATTGAAATTAGACTCTTTGGTAGACATATTCATGCTGTTTTGATGTCCAATTTCTAATGGTCCTGTAAGTTTTGTCTTAGTGGCCTCCGTTGGGAGTAGTTGCATAGAACCTAAAAGTGAATGTAACCAAACATATTGCATGATTTTATCGTTTTCATTGAGCGGTTTTGCATTGTTGGTTTTGTTCCAAACAGTTTTGTAAATATCTTCTAGATACTCTTTTTGGGTATAAGGATCGTTTGATATTTCTGCCATAGAGCCAATGTTTCCTAGTGTAGATATATCTAACAAACTTCTGAGTGTAGATTTTTGTATAGATAATATATTCTCTGAGCTATATGCAAGTTTGAAATCCAACTCTTTATTCATTATCCAATTGGGATAGTCATACAGCTGATCTAAAATAAACTTTAAAGCTTCTTTTTGTTTCTTTTTTGAAACTGGGATTATCTCTTGCTGGCCATCGCCCTTAACTGAGTAGTTAATATAGTAGCCACCAAGATATACAGAGCTATGCTTTAGATATCTCTTAAATTGGAATTGAACCTCTTCGTGTTTCTTAGATGCGAAGTCATAAGTCTCTCCATCTTCTGTTGTCCAATCTATAAGATTTTTTACAAGTAATTTTAAGTTTTTTATACCATAATCGCTTGCTTTAATAGCATCGTCTCCCAATGATTCGCTTTGTGCTGCAGGGTCTCTCAAGTTAAATATAGCTTGGTCTCCAAATTTATATATTGGATTGTTGCAAACTGCGGTTAGCCAGCTATTAAGGATTTTTGTCTCATCTTCTGGAGTGGCTGCTTCGTAAAGTGTAGAATAGCCATATTTAATTGCAAAATAATCATATTCACCTAGTCTTGGAGGTAAAAATTGAGTTACTCCATCGCCTGGTTGAGCTACATAATTATACCGAGCATAATCCATTATAGAAGTTGTAGTTCCATATTTTTGAGTATAGCTTGGAGATCTAAGTGAATCTGTAGGGATAGCATATGAGCCTCTCATATTATGCAATAACCCTATGGTGTGACCAATTTCATGAGCAATTAAGTAGCGTAATAATGGCCCCATAACATCCATGCTGTACACTTTCTCTCTTGCTTTTGGATCTACTGTAGCAGTTTGAATAAATCTCCAGTTATGTAAAAGACTTAAAACATTGTGATATACATATACAGATCCTTGTAAAATTTCTCCTGAGCGAGGGTCGGTCCAAGATGGCCCCATGGCGTTTGCAAAATCTGATGTTGCATACACTATACATGAGTAACGAATATCTAAAGGGTCAAAATTGGGGTCGTCGGTAGGATAATCTTTAGCTACGATGGCGTTCTTAAATCCAACTTTTTCAAATGCCTTTTGCCAATCTTCTACTCCCTCTTTCATAAATGAGCGCCACTCTTGTGGGAAAGCAGGGTCTAGATAATAAACAATTTGCTTTTTGGGTTCTACTAATTCGCCTCTCTTATGTTTTTCTACATCTTCGGCTTTAGGCTCTAACTTCCATCTATTTATGAATTGTACATCTTTTATATAGTTTTCGGTTGTAGTATAGTTCTTTTTATCGTCGGTAAAATAACCAACTCTTTTATCGGCATAGCGTGCTCTCATTGGTTGTTCTGGGAGCAAAACCATAGACGATGTTACAATAGCAGTAAATGGTTGTTTAGAAACAGCAAATACTAATCTAGAAGTAACATTAAAGTTTTCTGGAAAAGAGTTGAATGATAGTATTGAAGACATATCTGCTTTAAAACTTCCGCTCATTCTTCTATTGCCAAGAAGAGCATCGTATGCCGATGCTTCAAGAAATGGAGAAAAAGGCTTTTCGTCCGATAAGAAGTACTTAGTTACATCTATAACAATTGCCGAGGAGTCTGTATTAAAGCATTTTATAGGGAATGCTTTAAAGATGGGTGTTAGGTTGTTACTAATATAACCATTAAATATAGATTCATTGGGGTTGCATAATTTGTTGTTATTATCCTCGTGCATGTATACCCTTTCGCTGTCGTAAGACCACTCTATATTCATAGGATCTATAGGCATTTGGCCTGCTATTACATCTCTATTGTCGCTTATTTGAGATACTTTGGATGAAAAGAGCATTGGTTTTCCCATTATCTTTAACGGGATCTCAAGGTAAAGGGTATTCTTTACCATATGGATGTCAATTACTCCTTTTGAGCTAGTTGCATCTTTTGTAATTATACCACTATACTCTTTACTGGAGTCTTTTTTTGCAACATCGGGTGTTTTTATTTGTCCAACTATTTGGCCAGAACAAATTGCTAATGTTGCAACTGTATAAATTATTTTTTTAAACATATATCTTATTCTAAACTTCAGATTTTTTATTATTGAATAGTTGTTGGTTTATTATTTCCAATTGCTTGAAGGTCTACCCCATACTGAGCTTTAAAGTAATTTACTAGTATTGTGTACTTGTTTTGTAAAATAGGGAATCCTTCCATTTTTTGTAAGATTTCTTGCTCGTTGTTACTGGTTATCATTTGAACGAACTGGGTAATATCTCCCTCTTTCCTAGGAGCCATATGGGTAGCACTTGAAGTGCTCTCGTCTCTATGCCAAAACCCAAATTTTCTTGAATCGAAATCGGGATTTTCAGATTTAGATCCTATTTTATAACCATATAAATCTTCTCCAGGAGCAAAGAAATCGGCAGGGAATTTCATTAAACCATTAAGGTATATTGTGTATCCCCAAAGTTCTCCATTAATAACTCCTTTTAAATCTGCTAACTCTTGAGCTGTTTTATTTTTAAGAGAACTATTTATTTGCCCTATTGCAATATAATTTCTCCCAGTGGTTATAGGTAAGCTATTGGTCTTAAATGTTTCTGTAAGACTGTCGCACAAAAGAATATTTAAAGGGAAATGTTTCTTTTTGAAATTGTCGTCGTAGTTACTCATAAGCACTTTGTCTAGGTACTTAATACCATCTGCTAGAATTTCGCGATTGGGTTGTAATTTTAGTTTATAATCTGAAAACGAAGAAGATCCTAGGTTCCATTTATAATCTAACTCAGAAAATTCATATAAAATAACAACGCCTGTTTTTTCGTTAACATTGAATATGTATGAATCTACAGGATTGTCTTTAAATACAATCTGGTGATGGGGCTTGCCCAGCTCAGATTCTATTTTACCTTCTTTGTAACAAGATGTAATCAAAGTAGATATAAGTAATATTGAGGCTAATTTTATATATTTCATTTTAATAATTTTATATTTATTATTAATTTTTTACTCTGTTAGGGCGTGGGTTGTTAGGCATATCGGGTTGGTAATTAATTACTGAAACCGGAATAGGGAGTGTATATGCATTGTCGTTTGCGTTTAAAGTATAGATGCTGGAGCTATATGGGCTATACTCGTTTACAAACTCATGTACTATTTGGGGTTGGTCCCATCTTCTTAAATCGAACCAGCGATGTTGTTCGTAGCAAAGCTCTAGGCGTCTCTCTTTTTTTATTAGTTCCATTGCTGCTTCTTGGTTTGGAGCAGAAAGATCTGCATATGAGCTAGATTTTATTCTTGCTTTTCTAAGTCGGTTAATATCTCTCATTGCTAATTCTACTTTTCCTTGCATAGCATAGGCTTCGGCTCTGTTAAGATAAGCCTCGGCAGTTCTTACTGCAAAACCGTATGCTTGTGTAGCTGTTTTAGACCCGCTTTTAAATGTAGTGTACTGCTTGCCAAAGAAGTTTCCTTGCTCTCTTACAAATGCACCGGTTGTTCTGTTATATCTTAGGTCATTGCTGCCAAAAGCGCTCTTTAGTGATTCAGAGGTAGGGAAGCATCCGTTAGGGGCAGTAGAGTAGTAAGTGATGTAATAATCTCCATAAGAGAATAAAATCTCGGGATTTGTTGAGTTTAAAAAGTAGAGAGAGGCAGTAGCAGCATCGGCTGCTTTTATATTCAAATCGTATAGAGAAGGATTAGTTTCCATTATCTTGGTTGCAAAAAGCTCGGCTTTGGGGTAATCTTTCATATAAAGGTGTACCCTAGATGCAAAAAGATTGGTTGCCCCTAGACTCCAGCGATAGATGTTTTTATTTCCTGGTGCTTTCTCAAAATAGCCTATGGCTTTTTCTATTTCGTCAAGGATATAGTCGTAGTTAGCTTGTACGGTTTTTCTATCGAGTTTTATATCTTCCATATATGTCATCTCATTTATAGGTACCCCTAATTCTTGTGATGAGCTATTAGCGTTGTAGGGTTTGCCATATAAGTTTACCAGCATAAAATAGGAGTATGCTCTAATCATGTGAGCTTCGGCTTTTAATTTATATTTATCGTTTTGTTCTCCAATTGCTTGATCTATGTTGTCTAGAACCATATTGCTTATGAGAATGCATTTATAGTATGTTTGCCAAGTTCTATCGTTATAGATAGGGCCACTAAGGGTTGTTTCTGTCTGTTCTTGCCAAGTATAATAACCAAAACCTACTTCTCTTGTATCGTTTGCTATTAGCTTGGGTTTGGCGTAAAAGCTTTTAACATCGTCTGTCATTAGTTCTAAATACTCATGAACAGTTTTGTAATCTCTTAAATAGGCTTCACCAAAAAGCAACTCACTATAGTCATTAACTGTTTTTGGAATTATCTCGTCTTGGGAAGATTCTTCTAAAAATTTGCTACATGCACCCAGCAGTAAAACTAGACTTAGGATGAATATATATTTTATATTTTTTCTCATTGTTGTATCTATTATATGTTACAGAGTTATATCTATACTAAGTGAAAAAGAAGGGAGTGGTGGAGATGCTTGAGCTCCTAATGCAATTTGATCTGGGTCTTGTCCGTTTAGTTTTTTAGACGCTATCACAAATATGTTATTTCCTTCGAATCTTACGCTTGCATTGTTAATTCCAATGTGGTCACAAAATTTGGCTGGTAGTTGGTATCTTATAGAGGCACTTCTCAATCTCAAATTGTCTCCCGATACTACTCTCAAGTCGCTCTTATTATACATTTGCCACATGTTGTTTGCAATTACTATTTGTCTTCCCGAGGCCGATCCTGTCATTAAAAGGGCTTGGTCTGAAAGAGAAGGGATGTTGGTGTTAAGTTCATCTCCTGGTACTCTCCATCTTCTATTAAATTCGTCGGACATGTTTTGTTGTGGCTGAGGAAGTTTTTGCCCACTGTCGCTATAAAGATTGTTTAACCTTATTTTAGAGCCTAAGCTATATGAAAAGAATAGATTTACAGACCAGTTATTGTATTTAAACATTGTGCCTAAACCTCCTTGAATATCGGGTATTCTATTCCCAGAAAAAGCAAAAACTTTATTATACATTGTTGCTTTAGAGTCGCCTTCATTCTCTTGGGTATCTTTGAATAGTGGCATCCCGTTATTATCTAATCCTCCAAATTTATATGAGTAGAATGTATTGATTGGAGCATTTTCTAAAATTGCTGTTCCGTTAAGATATTCTAAGTAGTTATAGTCGTCTTTTACACCAGACCTTACTACATTATTAGTGTTTTTTGCACCGTTAATAGAGAGCGACCATGTATATTTCTCTGTTCTTACAGGGATAACATTTACTATTACCTCATATCCTTTATTTGTAATATCTCCTGCGTTTAAAGACATACTGGTCATTCCTGTGGTTGGAGAAACAGCTTTGGAAATGATTTGGTCGTGTCCTTTTTTATAATAATACTCTAAAGTACCCGATACTCTGTTTTTAAATAAAGAGAACTCGGCAGCTACGTTATATGCTTTTGTTTTTTCCCATTTAAGTTTTGGGTTGGGTAGTTTAGATAGGTATGATAGATACTCTTGAGAGAGTGGGTCTAGTGGGCCTCCTTGAATGATTAGGCTTGGGGTTTGGTCGTCCGATACGTTTCCTTGAACACCGTAAGATCCTTTTAATGAGAGTTCATTCATCCACTCAATATTTCTCATGAAAGATTCGTTATAAATATTCCATTTTCCCGATATTGACCATATTGGTAAAAATCTTGCACTTTTATCTTGTCCAAACTTGTTAGATCCATCTGCTCTTATATTAAAGTTTACTATATATTTATGTCTATATGAGTATGTTGCTATACCATAAAACGAAACAAAATTTGAAAGTCTATTTACTACAACATTGGGGTTAGACATCATCAGTTTGTTGTATTGTGGCCAAAAAGCAGGGTCTATAGAGATGAATTTCTCTCCTCGTTCTGGCATATAGCCAAACTGGGTAGATCTTATTCCCTCGTATTTACTAGATCTAGCCTCGGTACCTAGTGCTCCAGATATTTCGTGATCGTTATTTAAGGTTGTTCTATAATCGGCCTGTGCACGTGCTGTAAAACCGAAGTTCTTGGTGTTGTTATTCTTTAGACCGCCACCATATGGAAGTATGCATTGCTCCTTAACAAATGGGGAGGTGGGGTCCATGCTTGGGAATTTGGCTCCGTAGTTTAGATTTCTAAGATTAGAGGCGTAGTAGCTCTTTTCACTGAACCACTCTTTCTCTTGGGTATCTGAGTTATTCAACCCTAATGTTCCCGATAATCTAAGTTCTGGTGTAATTTTCCACTCTAGATTTGAAATAAAATTCAATGAGCTATTGTCTATTTTATTGCCAGTGTTATCAATCTCATTTAAGATGTTATATACAAGTTGTTGTTGGTTTCCTTGTCTCATATTATAGAACTCCAGTTCGCCCTCTTGGTCGTAAAGTGAAATTGCGCGGGAGGTATTGTATGCATACTGGTATGGAGAAATTGAAGAGTGAAGGTAAGATTTGTTGGTAATAGCTCCTCTTAATTGAATATTTGCTGTAACGTTCTTAGAAAGATTTATTATTAACTTCATGTTTGCATTATACTGTTTTAGGCCCGATCCTTTAACTGTATTGGTTGCATCTGTATAAGCTCCCGAGAAGTAGTAGTTAACTTTATCCGATGCTCCTGAAACAGAGATGTTGTGTTTATTGCTAAAAGATGTTCTAAAAAGCGCGTCGAACCAGTCTGTATTAACCTCTTCCATCCGCTTTACTCTTTCAAGAAACTCGGTTTCAGTTATTTTTCTGTCGTAAAGATCAAAGAGTGCTCCTTCATAACCAACTGCTGCTGGAGTAAAGCCATATAAAAGGCCTCTTTGTTCAATCTCTTTAGAGACATCTATCCTCTCCAATGAATTCATTCTATGAAGATTTCCGTAACTTGGTCTTTCCGTTGCTGTTAGAGTAGTTGAATAGCTAACACGTGGTGCTCCACTTTTTCCTTTTTTTGTTGTTACAACAATAACACCGTTTGCTGCTCTTACACCATAAATTGCTGTTGAAGAGGCGTCTTTAAGAACATCTACGCTCTCTATGTCCATTGGGTTTAATCCCGATATGGCGTTACCAATTAGGTTCACATTATCTAAGCTGTTTATCTCTTCTGTAGAGAGTGGAACAGGATCGTCTAAGATAATCCCGTCTACAACCCAAAGTGGTTCTCTGTTCCCAGATATTGTAGAGACTCCTCTAATTCTAATTTTTGTTGAAGCACCTGGTGTAGAGGTGTTATTTAGCACAGTCATGCCTGGGATTTTACCCATTAGCATGTTGTCTAGAGATATTGCGTTGGATTGCTTTACATTATCTCCACTAATAGAAGAGATAGAAGAGGTAGAGAGCCTACGGTCTACCTTTTGATAGCCGGTACTCAATACAACTGCTTCCGACATTACAAATGAATCGTTCTCTAAAATTACATTAACAATCTTGCTGAGCTTGTTAATACTTTTGGTTTTCATACCAATAAACGAGATTTGTAAAATCTGTGGAGAATCTTTTGGGATTGTAATTGTAAAATCTCCATTTACATTAGTAGAAACTGCTGTTCTGGTTCCTTTTACCATTACTGTTGCTCCTGGAAGAGGTTCTCCATCTTCTCCTTTTACAGATCCTTTTACAATTATGGGCTTGCTAGATGATGGTTGCTGTTTAATATAGATAATACCATCTTTTTGTTCGTAAAATAAAGAGGTCCCTTCTAGTGCAATATCGAGCACTTTTAAAACGGTCTCTTTTTTTACGTTAATAGATAGGTTTGTTACCTTTTCTATATCCTGTGTACCATATACAAACTTAACGTTTGTCTGTTTTTTAATTTCCCATAACAACTGTTCTAAGGAAATTGACTTCATAGAGATAGTCACTGTTTGCTCTTGTGCATTTTGAGCTGCACCTAGTTTTGTGGGCAGAAAAATGTTTTGAAGAGATAGTAGCGCTATCAGTAGAAGTAGATAGTTGTGCTTAATCATAAAAGTTTGAGTAGTTAGTTAAGAATTAAATTATTTTTTACTGAATATTAATGTTTTACCTCTTTTTTCTATATTAAAGAGCCCAGAGTTTTGTAGGGTTTCATATATTTTGTCGAAGTTTTCTTCTCTACTTATATTCATTCCAACGCGAATATCTTTACTTTCTTGATCTCGGAATATAAAATCAAAATCGTACCATCTGTTAATGGATTTTATAATATTGAATAATTTTTCATCTTTAAACACAAAGGCTCCTTGAGACCATGAAGAATAAACTTCTGTCTCTACCTCTTTTACTGTTATAGCAGAGTTCACTTTGTTATATATGGCTTGTTGGTTTGGACTTATGATAACTGAATTATTGGAATCTGATACCTTTAGAGAGCCAGATAATAAGGTTGTGTAAACAGCATCGTTATCTTCGTATGAGTTAACATTAAAGGTAGTGCCAAGTACCTCAATAGTCATGTTCTTTGTTTTTACAATGAATGGCTTTGTCTTATCTTCTTGTACATCAAAAAGAACCTCTCCAGAAACCTCTACCTCTCTTTTATTACTTAAAAAGAGAGTGGGGAACTTTAATGTACTTCCAGAATTTAAATGAGCTATGGTGCCCTCTGGGAGTACTATTCTATAATCTTTGCCTATATCTGTGCTTATAACGTTATATTGTTCTTCTTTTTTATTCTGGCTACCAATTTCTTGGGCGTTAATATTATAAACAATAGTTTCAGACCTCTCATCTACTGTGAAATTAAGCTGTTTAGTAACGTAGGCAGTGTCTTTTGTTAAATCTATAACATCTCCATTTGCAAGAGTTAAGCTTGCTTTGGAAGAGGTGATTAAGCTAATAGTACTCTCTTTTACAAATAGAGAGCTATTATTTACAAGATAATGGGTAGAAAGACCTAAGGATAGTGTTAGTAAAGAGATAGCAGCATATTTATAGAAATTAAATGAGATAACTCTTTTCTTAGTAGGAGTTAATAGCTTGTATTCAATCTTGTCCCAAGCTTCATTGGCATTGAATTTTCCTATATTTTTATTATACGATTCTCTGTAACTTGGATTATCTAGCTTGTCGAAAAGATCTTGGTTAGATTTTTTCTCGTCTAACCATAATTGAAGTTGTTTACTATCCTTAGAGTTATTGATAGATAGTATTTTAGAGGCAATGCTTGCCGATATGTGGTATGTTTTTTTCTTTATCATATTGTCTTTACTGTATATATAACAATTGTATTTGCGTTTATGGGTAGTCATATTACATATTATTAATGTAAAATTGTTAACTTGCTAGTATATATGCACATTATTATAAATAGATTAATATGAAATTTAAATTTTCGGAATCATTCGGTGCAAGTGAAGGGTACAAAAGAAAATTCACTTTTTTAGAGCAATATAAATCTTTTGTGCTTGCTCCAAGGGCAATATTAAAGTTGAGAAGCAATAAAAAGGCCAACTTAATTAGCCAACAATTTATTGAGCGGTTGCAATTGGCAATTACAGAAGTTAATGGCTGCCCAGCATGCTCTTATGCCCATACTTTAATGGCTTTAAAAACAGGTATGACTAATGAAGAGATTACTACTTTTTTGAGTGGGGGAGATCAATTTGTCCAAAATGAAGAGGCAAAAGCTATTATGTTTGCACAACATTTTGCAGACTCTAGGGGCTATCCTAAAAAAGACGCCTATGACACTATAGTAACTGAGTATGGTGCAAAAAAAGCAAGAATCATTATAAGTGCATCTCAAATGATGATAGCAGGGAACATGTTTGGTATCCCTTTTAGTGCCTATCAATCTAGGAGAAGAGGAAAGCCTTATAAAGATAGCTCATTGAGCTATGAATTAGTAATGCAAATAGGAGGTATATTATCTATTCCGGTTGCTGTTATTCATGCTTTACTAAGATGGATGTTGGGGTTTCCCAATATGCGTTTAGATAAAACCCCAACGGAAATTTAAGTGCTAATTTATGCTCTTGAAGGTTCTACAGTTCAAGGGTTGGATTCCCTAAATAGTGTTTATTCAACCCTGTAAATTTTTTATAGGGCTTTTTATTCTCTTATAGACCTATTCTGTTTGCTCTGTTTTTTAATTGTTCTTATATTTACACAATTACATTACAGCTATGAAATTCTTTAAGAGATTAATATGGGTAGTTCTAGGTGCTTTTGTTTTTAGCATCGTTTTCTCTCTGTTGTTTCCAAGTAAGGTTAAAGTTGTAGACCAAGTGAGAATGTATGCCCAAAGGCCACTAATAAAGTGGTTTGGAACTATTAAGATGGAAGATATTCCTATGATAGATTTTGTGGGAGGCAACGATACGATAGATATCTCTTATAATCAACTTTTAGAGATAATTGATAGTTTGACTCCTGGAACAATTTTTGTTACTCGCACAAGAAATTATGCTATTACAGAGTTTATCCCCAGCAAATGGGAACATTCAGGAATATTTTTGGGTACTAAGCAGGAGGTAGAGCAATATTTTGGCGTAAATAGTGAACTGTATCAAAAATTAGATACTCTCATGAATGTCTCAGATATTTATGTTTTAGATAGTTCGGCCGAGGGGGTTAGAGTACGTTCAATTAAAGAACTTTCCAATATGATGAATGTCTCTTACCTCACCAATTTTGCCTCTTTCTCGTTTAATGATTCGCCCAAACATAAAGCTGAATTTATATTGGGTGCTATGAACTATTTAGGTAGGGAGTATGACTACGACTGGATAACAGAAGATGATGAATCTATTTTTTGTTCGGAACTACTTTACCATTCTTTTAGGATGGTAGGTATTAATATTAAGCAAAGAACCAAAACTGTAAGCCGAGACATATTTACTCCCGACAATCTCTTTGTTTATTTATTGAAACACTCGGGTAAAAACCAGAAGTTTATTTTTAATGGTGGCTATTGTAAAAAAGAGGGCATATTAGAAGAATGCTCTGCAGAGAGTTACTTAGAACTCTAAAAAACAATTATGAATTAATAAGATTTAAAATGAAAAAGATAGTAGAATTTTTAATTTTAGCCTCGGCTTTACTAACTCTTGCCTCTTGCTTTAATAGTAATAAGAAAGAACAAATAGCAGATATTCACTCTTCACAGCACTCGTTGGATTGGTATGGTGTTTATAAAGGTGTAATTCCTTGTGTGGATTGTGAGGGAATTGAAGTGAAAATAACTCTTAAAAAAGATAGTACATATAATAGGACACTCAAGTATATTGGAAAGCAAGATGGTCTTTTTTTTGACGAAGGGAAATTTGAGTGGGATAATAGTGGGTCTAAAGTTACTTTAATTGGAGAGAACGATAGGCAGATGTATCAAGTAGGTGAGAATGTTTTATTCCACTTAGACCAAGAAGGCAATAAAATATCTGGAGATTTGGAAGCTAAGTATAGAATCCAAAAAAATAGAGGAGATTATTCGTTGGAAGATCACAAATGGATACTTGTAGAGTTAAATGGGAACACTATTGAAAACAGTGTAGAAGACCGAACTGCTTTTATTCTATTTAATGTTGAAACAGGTATGTTCTATGGCAATAATAGTTGTAATAATTTCTTTGGTGAATATGAGATTCTTGAAGAGAATCAAATTAAGTTAGGCCAAGCTGGATCTACTTTAATGGCTTGCCCCGATGCTAAAGATGAACAAGCGTTTATGGAAATGTTACAATTAGTAGATAACTACATTGTTGTAGATAATATTTTAACTATAAACAAGGCAGATATGTCGCCTATAGCACGTTTCCAACTATTTGTAGACAACGAATAAGGTTCAAAATATAACAGATGGTTAGTGAGAGACAGCAAGAAATAATAGAGGCTTCTGTAGAACTTATAAACAGCAAGGGCATCCAAGGGTTTACTATTAAAAATATAGCCAAGATTGTAGGCGTATCGGAACCTGCTATATATAGGCATTTCGACGGTAAAACAGCTATTTTGGTAGCCTTGCTAGATTTACTAAAAGAGAACAGTAGTCAAATTTATGGAAAAAAGTTAGTTGTTGAAGGTACTATAATTGCAAAAATTGAAAGTATTTTTGAAAATCACTTTAAAACATTTACAAAAATGCCAGCTCTCTCCTCGGTAGTTTTTTCGGAAGAGTTGTTCCGTAACGACAAATCTTTAACAGTGAAAATCTCGGAGGTTATAGATTTTAATACCAAAGTTTTGTTGGGAATTGTGATTGAAGGTCAAAAAAGGGGAGAAGTTACTAAAGACGTAGAAGCTGCCCATATAGTAATTATGTTAATGGGATCTTTGCGTTTATTCGTAAAAAAATGGCAATTCACCAAATTTGGTTTTGACCTTATTTCAGAGGGTAAGTTGCTTACTAGTTCTCTCATACGGTTAATCCAGAAAAATTAAAAACAAATTTTCATAATTTATTATTAAAATAATTATGAAGTTAGTGAACATTAACTA
>CAYIYT010000005.1:0-66805 GCA_964367735.1 uncultured Muribaculaceae bacterium | reverse complement strand
CCTTGAAAGCTACAAGGCGGTAACTTTCGGGATGTATACCTGTTTTCATGTTATTATTTTTAATTATTATGGAGCTAACTTTTACTATTAAGGGCTGCAAAAGTAATGAATAAATATTACTTATCAAAGATTAATTTACTTTGTTGCATTATTCTTTGCTTCCTGCAAATTTAGCAAGCAGTTTGAGTATCTCTAAGTAGAGCCATATAAGCGTTACCATAAGGCCAAATGCACCATACCACTCCATATATTTAGGAGCTCCTGCTGCCGACGCTTTCTCTATAAAATTAAAGTCCATGAGTAGGCTAAATGCTGCAACTAGGACAATAACAATACTTATTCCTATGCTAAGTGGGCCACTATTGTGCAACATAGTAAGGTTTACACCAAACATGGTTAGTACAATACTTATAAGATAGTAGAAAGCAATTGCACCAATTGCTATCATCATAATTTTCGCAAACTTTCCATCTACCTTAATTATATTCATTCTATATACGAGTAGCATTACCAAAGCAGTAACCATTGTGAGTAAAGTTGCATTCATAACTATTCCTGGCGCCGTTTGTGCGAACGCAGCATTAAACATTGCCGATATTGCACCTAAGAATAGGCCTTGGAGTACTGCATATATAGGGGCTAGATATTGAGCAAGTTTTGGCTTGAAACTTATAATAATTGCAGTGATAAACCCTCCAATAGCTCCTCCCCACATCCACGGATTTACACTTGCTGGGTTAATAGCTTCGTAAAAAACTTTCCAAGAATAAGAGGCTCCTGCAAGAACCATGAATATTAATACAAGAGATTTCATGGCTGTACCTTTTACAGTCATTGTTGCCGATTGGCTTAATGTAGATTCTTTTTGAAAAACTCTTTCGGATAGTACAGGGTTAGACATTTTTGATTTTGTTAGTTATTAGTGATTATTATTTACATCTAAAAAGAGGAGCAGCATAAAGTAATATTTTCTTTGCTTTTCGAATCCATTTTTGCTCTTCTATTTTCATATGCTCTGCTACATCTTCCCATGAAGCATTTTTATTAAGCCATTCAAGTAGTAATGGATCTCCTACTAGTAATTCTATAGCAGTTTTGTCGTTACCTGCTTCGTGTTTCCCTTTTCTAAATTCAAACCCATCGCAATTAGAGGCAACAAAGTTCATAATCTTCAAATTGTGTGCCAATGCGTGATAGTTTTGACCAGGTAGTAGGTGAAGCTGGAACCCAAAACAGGTCTCGTCTTTATGTTTATGAAAAATAGGAATAAATTTAGTCCACCTTAAAAGTATAGCAGGGTCGTAAAGAGGGTTCTTTGGATCATTCCAATTTTCGCACCCATTATTATGATTGAATTGAGCTAGGCTCTCCATAAATGGAGCTCCAAAAAGTTCAAATGGCCTAGTTGTTCCCTTCCCCTCACTAACATTAGTTCCTTCCCATAAACATTGGCCGCTGTAAAAACCAGCGGTAAATAGTCCTGGAATATTTGGTGATGGGCATATACTCCAAGGTAAAAGATCTTTATTTACTCGCTCGGCATCACAGGATATTATATGTAGAGGGAATTTTGCATAAAATTCATTGTAAAAGAGCAGAGCAATTTCTCCTGTTGTGAGCCCATGTCTATGTAAAATACCCGTAATGCCAATAAAAGAAGAGTACTCTTCTCTTAGCATAGTTCCTTCTACTTGCCTTCCTGCTGGATTTATTCGATCTACAATATAGACAGGTAGGTTAATGTCATGTTTTTTAAGAGTTTTAAAGAGATTGTAGATGGTAGTATTAAATGTATAATATCTAGATCCAACATCTTGAAGTTCAATAACAAGTGCATCAATATCTGTAAGTTGACTCACTTGAGCCTCTAGGCTCTCTTCGTTTGTTCCATAAAGAGAGACAAACTCGCAGTTGTCCATTCCTAAAGTGCCATATCTTTCAGTCTTATCTAGCTTAACTTGATCTTGAAGCTCTCCAAAAAGGCCATGTTCGGGCATGAATACTCGCTTTAAAACTCCTCTTTTATAGAGAGTTTCAAAAAGATATTCTCCAGTATCGGGATGCCAAGCAGTTTGATTGCAAAGCAAAGCTATTTTCCCATTTTTAAGAACTAAATCGGGTTGTTCTAGCAGTGGTGTAGTTCTAAATGAAAACATCTATTGCAAATTTTGAATGTCTGTAATGATTTTATTGGCAAGTTCTTGCGCCATCTCTTTTTGTGGAGCTTCGGCATATATTCTTATAATTGGTTCTGTATTAGATTTCCTAAGATGGACCCATGATTTTTGGCTATCAAAATCTATCTTAACTCCATCTATATCGGTAACTCTCTCATTAGAATATCTCTCTTTAATTTTAAGTAGAATATTATCTACATCCATATTGGGGTCTAGATCAATTCTATTTTTAGATATTGTATAGGCTGGATATCTCTTTTTTAAATCGGAAGCAGAACATTGTTCTACTGCAAGATGGCTTAAAAATAGAGCGATCCCAATTAATGCATCTCTTCCATAGTGTAAATCGGGAACAATAATGCCACCATTACCCTCTCCACCAATTACTGCTTTAACTCTCTTCATCTCTGTAACTACATTTACCTCACCTACAGCAGATGCATAATATTTCTCGCCAGCAATTTCTGTAATATCTCTAAGGGCTCTAGTAGAAGAAAGATTAGAAACTGTAGCTCCTTTTTTGTGTTTTAAAACATAATCGGCAACAGCCACAAGAGTGTACTCTTCTCCAAATGGATCTCCATCTTCATTTATAAGTGCAAGCCTATCTACATCGGGGTCTACAGCAACGCCTATAGTTGCATTTTCTTTAACTACAGCTGCCGAGAGTTCTGTTAAATGTTCGGGTAATGGTTCTGGATTATGAGCAAATCTACCAGTAGGATCGCAATTTATTTTTGTAACTGAAACACCCATAGCCTCAAAAAGAGCAGGCATTACTATTCCACCAACAGAATTAACTGCATCTAGAACAACAGAAAAACCAGCTCTGTAAATTGCCTCGGTATTTACTAAAGGGTGGGAGAGTACAGCTTCTATATGTTGCTTAGTAAAATCTTTTTTAGAAATAATGCCAATGTTATCTATTAAAGAATAGTCAAAATCACCTTTATTTACCATTTCAAGAATTTGTGCACCTTCTGCTGCATCTAAAAACTCTCCTTTCTCGTTGAGCAGTTTGAGTGCATTCCACTCTTTTGGGTTGTGAGAGGCCGTTAAGATAATACCTCCTTGAGCTTTTTCGAAAGTGACAGCCATCTCTACGGTAGGAGTAGAAGCAAGACCTGCTTTTATTACATCTAACCCACATGCAGTAAGAGTACCGCAAACAAGACTTTCTACCATCTCTCCCGATATTCTAGCATCTCTTCCCACAATAATTTTATATCGGCTTCTCTCTCCTGCTCTTTTTTTTATAAAGGCAGCATAGGCCGAGGTGAATTTTATTATATCTATTGGAGTAAAGGAGTCTCCTGGTTTCCCTCCAATAGTTCCTCTAATTCCAGAAATAGATTTTATAAGTGCCATGTTAATAGACTTTTATTCTAAATAATAAATAAAAAAACAAGGTGTTAAGGTATAAAATATAACCTTAACACCCAATCTAAGTTGAATGAACAGTTATGCTGGAAGAGCAAGGAATGCTGCCGCAAATGCCAAAATAGCATATAACTCAGGGAATACACCCAGAATCATTGTTTTGCCAAAAACATCGTGTCCGTTACTCATCTCTACAATACCATTGGAAACTAAAGAAGCTTGTTTGATTGCAGAGTATAGCCCAACAAATCCTAAAGCAAAGCCTACAGCACAAATAGCAAGCCCTTGGTTAAGAGAAAGAGCTGTCATGCTTTTTAGCTGATTGAGCATTATAAAAAAGCCGGCAAATCCATAAAGACCTTGAGTAGAAGGGAGCGCACATAAGATCATTGATTGGCCAAAAATATCGGGATTCTTTTTCATTGCCCCGATTGCTGAATTCCCGCCCATTGTTACACCAATAGCACTTCCAATGCCACTAAGTGCTAGCATCAATGCCATTCCAATATAAGCCAAAATTAGAGGTAGTGTTTGTTCCATAATTTTCTATTAATTTATTTATTTATATATGATTAACTATTTTTATTTAAATCTTTACCAAGCGGGCGAAAAGCTCTGCCGCCTCCGCCAAAATTAGCGTTTTTATAAAACTCTACAAATGTGAGACGCATAGGGTGAACAAAAGCTCCAAGACTAGAGAGAAGTAATACCATTATATGCCCAACAATAAGCATTAGGAGTGCAAAGAGCCAGCCTACATAAGGTATGTCTGCTAAGCTTATAGCTACTGAATTAACTACCATTCCCAGTATAGCTCCAGCGGTTCCCAAGCCAAACAGGCGGATATATGAAAGCATATCCCCAAAAATAGAGGTCACGTCAAAGAAGGATGCGGCACCTTTAAAGATTCTAACGAAGATATTGCCACTATCAGATGTAAAAAAGATTATTAATGCTGCACCTGCTATTGCTACCCAATGCATAAAAGCAGGCATGGTAATATTTTCGGACTCTATTGTTGCATAAAACCAAGAAGCCCAAATAATACAAATAGACCAACCAATGTTTTGCATTCCATATTGCCATCCTTTTTTTATGATTAAAAATATGGCATTTAGCATTCTAGCAAATACTATTTGAATTATCCCAAATATAATTGCGAACCAAAACATTTTTAAGTCCGAGAAGAATAGATCTTGAATTGATTGAGGCATTGGAATTATATCTGTAAGTTTCATTCCAAAAAATACTCCAGAGAGAGCAGCCATAATTACTGCTCCAAGACCTAAAAACTGAGCTAGAGAAAGATAACCCTTAAATTTAGGAAATTTATATTTGGCTAGCCCCGCTGCAATTAGAATAGTGAGTCCATATCCCATATCTCCCAAGCAAAGCCCAAAAAAAAGCATGTAAAATGGGGCAAAATAAGGAGTTAGATCTAGCTCTCCATATTTTGGTAGCATATATAGATCTCCAATAGGTTCGTAGAGACTAGAGAAAAATCCATTTTTAAGTTTTACTGGAGGGTTGTCTTCAACAACAGCTTCGTCTATAAAGTGATAGGTGTTCTCTCTATCTAAAAGAGCCGCAATTTCTTTATTGTGTTCTACTGGAGCAAATCCTGTTAAGATAGCAAGTGAACCTTCGGCTTCTTTTACAGAAGATGTTCCTGCAAGATAAAAGTCTAGATTTGCCTTTGTCTCTACCAAAGCTTTATTCAAGCGAGAAAGCTCTTCAAAGATTATGACAAAATCTCTATTGTTCTTCTCTATATTTTCTTGTAAAGAGGCAATTTCTAATTCTATGACCTCATAAGATCTTAAAGGCATTTTACTCTCGGGAAGAATAAAGTTAAAATCTACTCCCGATTCACTTAATAGAGCAAAAAAGATTCTTCCGTTTTGGGTATTCAATATCTGTATTGGATAGAGGGTTTCCCATTCAGGTTTGTAATTTTTCTCTGAAACTGTATATAAGTGAATGTTGTATCCTATTTCCTTTAGACGGTCTAGATCTTCTTTATCCAAAACACCCCACTGCACACTCTCTTTATACTCTTTATTTAACGATTCTAGCTCTTGCTTAAAATGATCTTTATTTTGGAGTAAACTTTCTGCTTTTACAAGTAATTCTTCTTGAGATAATTTAGAGTAATTAGTCTCGTTTTCTACTTGGAGGCGAAATTCTTTTGGGAATGAGTTGTAGCTGTTTTCAATGCCGGTAATAACTTTTGAGTATCTTGAGCTAGTAGAAAAAAGTTCTCGAGAAACTTTATCTATGGCCTTATTCTCTCTTGTAATATCTACCATACCTAGTTCTTGAATCTTCTCTAAAAAAGGATTAAGATCTGTATGAAATAAAATAAAAGAGTATTTATTCATCTTTGTAATCATAGTTGTGCCTCCTCTTGCTGTCTTTTTTTAACTATTTTTTGAGATGCTTTAGAGAGATTCTCTTCGTCTTCCATGAATCGTTTAATCTTGAGTATAGCTTCTTGATATCCTGGAATTTGAACCTTTTCGTAAAGATTTACTTTTTGAGTAGTCTTCTTTCTTGCATACTCTAGTAGTTGCATTTTTGAAAGGTAAATCTCTGATTCAATTCCTAATTGGGCAAGGTTTTTTAGTATTGAAACACCATCGTTATACCAAATAGGTTTTTTAAAAAGGTTGTAGGGTTGAACTTCATATATAACCTCTTTAAGTAACGGGGTTTTAATTCCGGCAATTTTAACTATATCTAGTTGTACGTCTTTAACTGAAATTAAGCTTGGTTCAAATTCATTCCATAGCCCTGCTAGATAATCATAAGATTGCAGAGCACTGTTTAGTTGCTCCAACAACTCTTCTGATTTTCCTTTGGCGCGTTTAACTTCCAATCTTAGTGCAGACTCTTTGTTTTTAAGAGTAGGCAGAGTCTTAATTCGGACCTTAAGTTGTTTGTTAAGCTCGTTGAGAGATGTTTTATTGAATTGAAATTTTATAGCCATAATTAAGGATTTCAGTTCTTCCAGTAAGTTTCTGTAATAGATTCTTTAATACTAACTTCTGTTTTAGTAAAGTATTTAGCAAAAAGCATCCAAGCAGTATCTAACATCTCTGTTATATTTATATTTACTTCAATAGATAGAAGCTCATTTGAATAGTCTTTTGCATAGTCTAGGCAGCGTCTATCGTAGTCGCTCAAATCAAATCCATTCTCTTGCTTTGTTTTTGCATTTGCTGCATCGGCATAAAGCCTAACTGCAGCATTCATAACGTGGTTATGGTCTTCCCTTGTTTTTTTACCAATAACTAACTGTTTCAAACGAGATAGTGAGCGGAATGGGTCTACTATTACTTTTCCTGTATCGGAGTCGGTTCTAAGGAATAGCTGTCCCTCAGTAATATATCCTGTATTATCTGGAATAGCGTGTGTAATATCACCTCCACTCAATGTGGTAACTGCTATAATTGTAATTGAACCACCCTCGGGTAATTGAACTGCTTTTTCATAAATCTTAGCAAGGTCTGAATAGAGTGAACCTGGCATTGAATCTTTAGAAGGAATCTGATCCATACGGTTACTTACAATACTCAAAGCATCGGCATAGAGAGTCATATCTGTAAGGAGAACAAGTACTTTTTCATTTTTATCTACAGCGAAATATTCGGCAGCTGTAAGTGCCATGTCTGGAATCAAAAGACGCTCTACAGGAGGTTGTTCTGTTGTATTTACAAAACTAATAATTTTATTAAGTGCTCCTGCATTTTCGAAAACTTGCCTATAATATAAGTAGTCATCGTTAGTAAGGCCCATTCCTCCTAAAATAATCTTGTCTACATCGGCCCTAAGTGCTACTTGTGCCATTACCTGATTGTAAGGTTGGTCGGGATCGGCAAAAAAAGGTATTTTCTGACCCGATACTAATGTATTATTAAGGTCTATTCCTGCAATACCAGTAGCTATAAGTTCCGATGGTTGCTTCCTTTTGTAAGGATTAACCGAGGGGCCTCCAATAAATCTTTTCTCTCCTTCTACTGCTGGACCTCCATCTATAGGGTCTCCAAATGCATTAAAAAAACGACCAGCTAAATCTTCGCTAACATTAATTTTTGGAGGTTCTCCAAAAAATATAACTTCTGAGTTGGTTGGTATTCCCTCTGTACCTCCAAAAATTTGAAGTGTAATAAGGTCTCTCTTTACTTTCACTACCTGAGCAAGCCTTCCATCTACTGTAGCAAGTTCGTCGTTGGTAATCCCTTGTGCATATAATGCTACAGTTGCTTTGGTTATTGACTGCAATTGGGTGTATATTTTTTGAAATGCTTTACTTGCCATTATTTATCTCATTATTAAGTTGCTCAAGATATTTATTAAAATCGGCACCTTCAAATTCGGTGTAATTCATTTGACGCAAAAGATTTATAAGTTTTTTGTAAAAAGTGGCACACTCTTCGAAATCTTCGAATTCAAAACCTTTTTCACAGATATCCAAAACAAGATTATACATATAGCTTTGTCTCTCCATAGGGCAATTTGCATCTATATCGTCAAAAGCATCTTGTTGTAAAATTACAAAATCTATAAGTTCAGATTTCCAAAATCTTTCATGATATTCCAAAGGAACGCCATCGTCTCCTAAAATGTTAATCTGTTCATACGCCTCTTTTCCTCTCAAAACTATGTTTTTGCCACGAGCCACTCTCTCTATCCAATTTTCACCTATTTTTTTATGTAGGTCTTCTATAATCTCTGGATATTCTAAGTACTTAGAGTATGAATCTACAGGGTCTACAGCTGGGTACCTTTTTTTATCTGCTCTGTTTTGAGATAATGCAAAGAAGCAGCGAGCTACTTTTTTTGTAGATTCTGTAACAGGCTCTTTAAGGTTACCTCCTGCAGGAGAAACTGTTCCTATAAATGTAACTGAACCGGTATTTCCGTTATTAAGATTTACAATACCCGCTCTAGCGTAAAAGCTAGATATAATAGCTGGAAGGTCCATAGGAAAAGCGTCTGCTCCTGGAAGTTCTTCCATACGATTACTCATTTCGCGTAGAGCTTGTGCCCATCTAGAAGTAGAGTCGGCAAGAAGGAGTACTTTCATTCCCATAGAACGATAGTATTCTCCTATAGTCATAGCTGTATAAACCGATGCTTCCCTTGCTGCAACTGGCATATTTGATGTATTACAGATAATTGTAGTTCTTTCCATAAGCATCCTTCCACTTCGTGCGTCTACAAGTAGTGGGAATTCAGTGAATATCTCTACAACTTCGTTTGCTCTCTCGCCACAAGCTGCAATTATGATAACATCGGCCTCTGCTTGTTTCGAAATTGCTTGCTGTAGTACTGTTTTGCCACTTCCAAAAGGGCCAGGTATAAATCCAGTACCGCCTTCGGCTATAGGGTTAAAAGTATCTATTACCCTAACTCTAGTTTCCATAATTCTGTATGGCCTTGGCTTGTTTTTGTAATTTGTGATAGGAACTTTTACAGGCCACTTTTGCTTCATTGTTATATTTAGCTCTTCTTTGGCTTCATTTATAAGAACAGCAATTGAATCTTCAATGGTATATTCGCCAGCTTCTACTATAGATTTAACTGTATAACCTCCAGTAAAAGCAAAAGGAACCATTATTTTATGAGGTAGCCAACCCTCTTTCACCTCTCCAAGCCAATCTGCAGCAATTACTTGGTCTCCAACTTTTGCAATTGGAGTAAACTCCCACATTTTCTTTGAATCTAAAGCAGGGGTGTAATCACCTCTTTTAAGGAAAACGCCTTCCATTGTCTCTAGATTATTTTGTAGACCATCATATATGCTAGATAGTATTCCAGGCCCAAGATCTACCTCTAGCATGTGCCCACGAAATTCTGCTTTATCTCCTGCTCTTAGCCCCCTGGTACTTTCATACACCTGAACAAATGCCTCTTTACCTGTTACCTTAATAACCTCGGCCATCAATAGAGTTCCGGAGAGATCTATATAGCATATCTCGTTTTGAGAAACTGGGCCATCTACTTCAATGGTAACGAGATTAGAGATAATCCCTGTAACTATTCCTGTGGTTTTCATATATTATTAGTAATTATTATCTAGTTTAAATGTGCCCCTAACTTCGTCTACCAATTGCTTAAATACAATAGCGCCTCTCTTTCTATCTAGGTTATGCCATCTTTTTACGATACTTGCTTTTAGTAAAAAAGCTAGGATAACATTGATGTCAAAGTAATTAAAGGTGCAAATTTCATTGGCTTTTTCCCATCGTAATTTATCTAGCAGATGCTCTCTTTCTAAGATATTGTTATTGTCCAGAATCTTGAATACTTGTGAAGCATTATCGGAATAAAAATTGAGTCCAAAGTCTGGAGCTCTACTTATTTTAAGTTGCTCTATAACTTCATTATCACCTATAAGATAGTCTGCTGGGTCTAGAGAGTTTTTTCTTGCAATATATGCAGCTTGAAAATTTCTTAGCTCTAGATCAAATGTAAAATACTCCCTAATAAATTTATTTTTAGATTCTTTTACTGCTCTGTAGAAGTGGTTACTAAGATTTTCTTCGTTTAGGCCAAAAAAGAGCCAATCCATGCAGCGTCTATCTTGTTCTGAACTCATTTCTGAGATATGTCCAAAAAGAGCATCAAAATCATAACCCGAACTTTCAAAATCAAGGACAATATTGGGGAGACCTGCTATGATATAGTGATAATTTCCCATTATTATTCAGAGAATAAAAATTCGCGAGTAATTGGTTTAAAGTAATGTGAGAGTAAGCTTTGAAAATCTTTATCGGTAAAGCTTATATGATAACTATCACCTTTAGGCCCAATTTTAAATCCAGTTTGGAATTTTTTGTCGTAGCCAAATTCCACTCCTGAATTCATTTGGTTTTTAAAGTTGGCTTTAATAAAACTATCTAGCTCGTTTTTTCTGCTCTCAGGAAGCAATATTTCAAGATTAACAGCATCGCTGTTAGTTGGATTAAATGATTGGATTGCCTCTCTAATGATTGTACCCAAAAACTCTATGTTATCTAATGAATCTTTAATTGGCTTTTGGGTTGCATTTACTATGAGTATCTCTTCTATATTATGCTTTATTGTTGCAATAGCCTGCTTAGCTACCATCTTGATCTCGTTCTCTGTTTTTAACTTGAAATCATTGGCATCTTTTTTAGCTTTTTCTAAGATATTTTTATATTCTTCTTCTGCTTTAGCTATTATCTCTTGTGCCTCTTTTTCTGCTTTTGTTTTAAGCTCTTGCGCTTCTTGCTTACCTTTTGATAGGCCTTCTGAGTAGAGTTTATCCGTTAGCTCTTGCAATTTATTTTGCATATTATTTAAAATTTTGAATTTTATCAAAGATATAAAAAAATAGAAAAAGCGCCACTAATTGTGGCGCTTTTTTAATCAAATTGAGTAATTTATGCTACCACTTTATGAGAGGAATCCAAGAAGAATCCCGGCTGCAACAGCACTCCCAATTACTCCGGCCACATTTGGACCCATTGCGTGCATAAGAAGGTAGTTAGTTTTATCATATTCTAAACCTACAACATTTGAAACTCTGGCGGCATCGGGCACTGCCGATACACCTGAATTACCAATAAGAGGGTTTATCTTATTACCATCTTTAAGTACAAGGTTAAATAGTTTTACAAACATTACTCCGGCAGCTGTTGCAATAATAAACGAAGCAGCTCCAATTATAAAGATATAGACTGAGGTTACTTGAAGGAATTTATCGGCTTGTGTAGAACATCCAACAGTAAGACCAATAAGAATAGTAACTACGTCAATAAGTGGACCCCTGGCAGTTTCTGCCAATCTTCTTGTTACTCCACTCTCTTTAAGTAAGTTCCCAAAGAAAAGTAGGCCTAAGAGAGGTATACCAGATGGAACAATAAAAGCAGTTAATAAAAAACCAATTATAGGGAAGAGTTTTTTCTCTGTTTGAGAAACAGCTCTTGAAGCCTTCATTTTAATTAGTCTTTCTTTATTTGTTGTAAGCAACCTCATAATAGGAGGTTGAATTAGAGGGACCAAAGCCATATAGGAGTATGCCGATACTGCAATAGCACCTAAGAGGTCTGGAGCTAATCTTGAAGCCAAGAAGATAGCTGTAGGGCCATCGGCTCCGCCAATGATTCCTATTGCACCTGCTTCTGCAGGACCAAACCCTACTAGTAAAGCTATAGCGTATGCGCCAAATATACCAAATTGAGCAGCAGCACCTATCAATAATAATTTTGGATTTGATATCAATGCACTGAAGTCTGTCATTGCTCCAATTCCCATAAAAATTAATGGTGGATACCAACCCTTTTGAACACCCTGGTATAGAATGTTTAAGACAGATCCTTCTTCATAAACTCCAATTTGAAGTCCATCGAAAAGAGGAATATTGCCTACTACTATTCCAAATCCTATAGGAATTAAAAGAAGAGGTTCCCAATCTTTTTTTATGGCTAGGTAAATAAAAAGTAACCCAATCAGAATCATTAGTATATGACCAGGAGTAGCATTAGCAAACCCAGTATACTGCAAAAACATCTGTAGGTTATCTGATAATAATGAAAAAAGTCCTTTTTGTTCCATGTTATCCGATTATTATTAAGGTTGCTCCCTCAAGTACGGAGTCTCCTTTGTTCGCTTTAACACTAACTATTTTGCCATCGGTAGTAGCTTCAATGACGTTCTCCATTTTCATGGCTTCTAAAACCATAAGTTTTTGTCCTCGTTTAACGGCATCGCCTTCTTGAACCACAACTTCCAATATAACACCTGGAAGTGGAGAGGAGATAATTGTTTCGCCTCCAGCGTTTGTTGGGCGGCTAACTGTTGCATCTACTTGTGCCGGTTTATTCATTCTTATTACTGAAACCGGTTTGTCTTTTGCAGTTTTTTCTATCTCTACTTTGAATGGAGTTCCGTTTACCTCCACCTCTGCAATTGAATCTTCTACATTGGTAATCGCTACTGCGTATTTATTACCATTAATTGTTAATTTATATTCTTTCATCTCGATTTACAGGTTATAATCTATTTCTTATTAGGTGTCTCACGAAGAGTATGAATTTTGGAACTCCAAGGTGAGTAATTACGAGTTACCTTATCTATAGTAAGAATCGTATTTTCAATATCGTGATTCTCGTCGTCTTCAAAGTATAAATGTACTGCCGTTGAAATTGCAGCGTATACTTCTGCCGAAGTTTCGTTGCATGCCACTGCTGCTTCACCTATACATCCTCCAGAGGCAATGATTGCACGTTGTTTGCTTTTTCTTATATTATAGTTGCCTATATTCTTAAAGACAAAATAGAGCAGTATAAGAGAAAGGAAAACAACAGACATTGCTGTAATAGCCATTATAATTCCATATTTGTCTACAGCTAGTAACTTTACGCCTTTACTCTCTTTGTTGGCTCCATAATTGTTGGTACTAGGCGACGTCCTAGAGAGAATAGCCCAAGTTTTATCTATATCTGGAGTTTTGTTAGCACCCATAACTGTTATACCGTCTTGGATTCTACCATATGAAATATTTTCTGAAAGAGTATTATGAGGGATTATTATCCTATCAATAATTGTTCTTCCATCGCTACTTACTAAAAGAATCTCTTTAGACTCCTCTAAAGTAAAGTTAATATGGAAAGTGCCTCTGTGTGGTTGGTTATCGGCCCAAAAAAGTATATGCTGTCTAGGTTTTATTGCTGTGAGCACATCTCCTTTTTGGATCATGTATTTTGTAAGATCATTGGGATCATTTGTAAGGTAACATCCTCCAATATTTACAGTGCCGTAAGAGGTGTTAAAGAGTTCTATCCAGCCATTTTTATGTCCGTAATCGTCTACGAAATCATCGGTATTAGTTACCAATATTTCGTTGATGCACATATCGGACATGTTTTGAGCTGTAACATTGAATGTTATGGCTAGAAATCCCAACAATAAAAGTATACTATATTTTATTTTCTTCATTTTGTGGGCTGTTTATAATGGAAGGTTATCATGTTTTTTAGGAGGATTAACCAACTTTTTGGTTGCAAGTTGCTGTAGAGATCTAATAATACGGAACCTTGTATTTCTAGGCTCAATTACGTCGTCTATATAGCCATATCTTGCTGCATTATAAGGATTTGCAAATGCATCTCTATATTCATCTTCCTTCTCTTTTGCAAATGCTGCTGGATCTTCTGCTGCTGCAGCTTCTTTTCCATAAAGAACCTCAATTGCGCCAGAAGGGCCCATTACTGCAATTTCTGCAGTTGGCCATGCATAGTTGATATCTCCTCTTAGGTGCTTACTGCTCATTACGCAGTATGCGCCACCATAAGATTTTCTAAGAGTTATAGTGATTTTTGGAACTGTTGCTTCTCCATATGCATAAAGAAGTTTTGCTCCGTGAAGAATAATTCCACCATATTCTTGCTGAGTTCCTGGAAGGAATCCGGGAACGTCTACTAAGGTTACAATAGGAATATTAAAAGCATCGCAAAATCTTACAAAACGAGCAGCTTTACGAGATGCATTTATATCTAGAACACCAGCTAGAACTTTTGGTTGATTTGCTACAATGCCTACAGAAGTGCCATTAAAACGAGCAAATCCAACAATGATGTTAGTAGCATAATCTCTGTGAACCTCTAGGAACTTACCTTCGTCTACGATAGAACCAATAACTTCAAACATGTTGTATGGTTTGTTTGGGCTATCTGGAATTATGTCGTTCAGAGAGTCGTCTAATCTGTCAATAGGGTCGCTAGTTGGTACAATTGGAGCCTCCTCTAGGTTATTCTGTGGCAGATAGCTTAAAAGGTCTCTGATTACTTGAATTCCATCTTCTTCTGTCTCAACAGCAAAGTGTGCTACACCGCTTTTTGTTGCATGCACGCTTGCTCCACCTAGTTGTTCTTGAGTTACATCTTCTCCAGTAACAGTTTTTACCACCTTAGGACCTGTAAGGAACATGTAGCTAGTCCCTTTTGTCATGATGTTAAAGTCTGTAAGGGCAGGGGAGTATACAGCACCACCTGCACATGGGCCAAAAATAGCAGATATCTGAGGGATTACTCCAGAAGCGAGAATGTTTCTTTGGAAAATCTCAGCATAGCCTGCAAGTGCATTCACACCTTCTTGGATACGAGCACCGCCTGAGTCATTAACTCCTATAACAGGAGCACCCATTTTCATTGCTTGATCCATAACTTTACAAATTTTCATTGCAAAGCTTTCGGATAGAGAACCCCCAAATACAGTAAAATCTTGTGCAAATACATACACAAGTCTACCTTCGATTGTTCCGAATCCCGTAATTACACCATCTCCGAGGAAACTGTTTTTTTCCATTCCGAAATTTGTGCAGCGGTGTGTTACAAACATGTCATACTCTTCAAAGCTACCCTCATCAAGAAGCATTGTAATCCTTTCACGAGCGGTATATTTACCTTTACTGTGCTGTGAGTCGATTCTTTTCTGACCACCTCCCAAGCGCGCTTTCTCGCGAAGTTGAATTAGCGCTTTAACCTGTTCTAGTTGTTGGCTCATTGTATATTTTCGATTAAAAATTAATTATTGGCGGCTTTATTTGGATTTTCACATAGTTCATATAAAACACCCATTGTTGATTTTGGATGTAGGAATGCTATATTTAATCCTTCTGCTCCTTTGCGTGGAGTTTTATCTATTAGTTGAACACCTTCTTCTGCTAGTTCATCTAAATTTTCTTGTAGACCTTCTGTCGCAAATGCAATGTGGTGTACTCCTTCTCCTTTCTTTTCAATAAATTTACCTATTGGACCTTCGGGGTCTGTGCTTTCCAGAAGCTCTATCTTGGTTTGACCAACTTTGAAAAATGCAGTCTTAACTTTCTGTTCTGCAACCTCTTCTACTGAATAACATTTAAGACCCAGTTTCTGCTCATAAAAAGGGATAGCAGTATCTAAAGACTTAACTGCGATACCGATGTGCTCAATATGCGATAGTTTCATAATAGTATAAATATTGATTATAGTTTTTTAGTAAATATCTAACAAAGATATGAAATTATAAGTTTATGACAAAAAAAAGTGGTTGAGAGATCAACCACTTTAACTTCATGAAATTTAATTTGCCATTGTATGGTAAACGTTTTGAACATCGTCGTCGTTTTCAAACCGTTCTATCATTTTATCTATATCTGCTTTCTCTTCTTCGGTAAGTTCTTTTAGTTCTGTGTTTGGAATTCTTTCAAATTCTCCACTAATAAGTTCATAACCTTTCTCTTCTATAAATTTTTGAAGAGAGCCGTAAGATTCAAAACTTCCATAAATTACAATTTCTTCTTCTTCTCTAAAAACCTCCTCGGCACCAAAATCTATAAGCTCTAACTCTAGCTCTTCTATATCTATGGGTTGCTCAGATCTGATTTTAAAGACCGATTTGCGTTCGAACATAAATTCAACACTTCCCGATACACCTAAAGAACCACCTGGAGCTCTGTTAAAAACACTTCTAATGTTAGCAACTGTGCGAGTAGGGTTGTCGGTTGCAGTCTCTATCAGAAAAGCGATACCGTGTGAGCCGTAACCTTCATAAACTACCTCTTTGTAATCTGAATGTTCTTTCTCTACTGCTCTTTTTATAGCCCTTTCAACATTGTCTTTAGGCATATTTTCTGAGCGTGCTGTAGAGATTATTGCTCTAAGTCTCGGGTTATTGTCTGGGTCGGGTCCGCCTCCTTTTGCTGCAATTGTTATCTCTTTTCCTAATCTTGTAAAGACACGGGACATATTGCCCCATCTTTTCATCTTTCTCTCTTTTCTGAATTCGAAAGCTCTTCCCATTGTTTAATTATTTAACCTCAAAAAGAGTAAGAAGATATTTGGCCTTATTTAGCATTTATTCGTGCTATATATTTATCGGCCTCGTTACCTTCTTGGCTTTGAGGGTATTTAACTTTAATTTCTTCGTATGTTTTTATTGCAGCTTTTGTGTCGCCAAGCTCTTCTTGCATAATTCCAGCTTTTAACATATATGAGGCTGCGAATATATTATCGGAATAAGCTGCAGCTTTTAGATAGTTGTTTAAAGCTTCTTTGTTTTTAGCTAGGCCAGCGTAGGCATCTCCAATATTAGCAATAGCTCTTGCCTGCATTATAGGATCTTTAGATTTGAATTTCTTTAAATAAGAAATAGCCTCCTCAAAATTACCTAGTTGAAGTTCGCAAACTCCAGCATACATGTATACCGACGCAGGTGCAGCAGAGCCGTACTCATCAATTACTTGATTAAACCCAAGTGAGTTTCCGTCTCCATTAAGTGCAACTTCAAAAGAGTCTGCACGAAAATATTGTTCGGCAACAAAAGTTTGGCCTAATGCTTCTTCTTTTAGCGGTTTGCGGTATAGGTGCTGATATGCAAAACCAATTATAGCAATTACAAGAATTGCAATTACGGAATAGACAAGTGCGTTTTTGTATTTTTCTAAAAAATGTTCTGTAACATTTAAAACGTTCTCTACACTTTCTTCCGGATCCTGTTGTTTAATTTTCTTTGACATGTATACGATTTATTAGCAGGGTGCAAAATTACAATTTTTTATCTAATCTCAAATTTTAAATGGATAAATGTCGTAACTTTGTCTATCAACTTATTCACAAATGTATTTAAAAAAAATAACTATCTCTGGGTTTAAAAATATTTCCGGGACAGATATTCAATTTTCTCCTAAATTAAATTGTATAACGGGGATGAACGGGTCGGGGAAAACTAATCTTCTAGATGCTGTTTATTATCTCTCTATGACTAAAAGTTATTTTTCTGGATTGGACATGCATACTATAGCTTATGATATGGATTTATGCAGAGTAGCTGGGGAGTACAATAGAGAAGACGAAACCTCGGATCTTATCTCTTTTACAATAGAGCGAGAGGGTACAAAACAATTTAAACGTAACTCTAAAAGTTATTCTAGATTATCTGATCATATTGGAATGATCCCTATTGTTATGGTTTCTCCTTACGATAACTGTCTCATTAATGAATCGGGAGAAGAGAGGAGAAAATTTATAAATTCTATATTATCTCAGATAGATAGTGAGTATCTTAGAAGAGTTCAGAATTATAATCAATTGTTAGCACAAAGAAATAAGTTGCTCAAATCAGATAATTATAGCCAAGACCTTTTAGATACTTTTTCTGAAAGACTCTCTTGGAACGCTGGTTATATTTTTGAAAAAAGAGATGAGTTTGTCACGAAGCTTTTCCCTATTGTGAATAGATACTATAATATGCTCTCTGGCGGGAAGGAAGATATTACAATAGAGTATAAATCAGATCTTAAAACAGATAATTTAGAGAACTTACTAAAGAAAAATAGAGATAGAGACCGTCTATTAAAATATACTACTGTAGGTATTCAAAGGGACGATCTTGTTTTTAATATGAACGATCATCTATTTCGTATTTGTGGCTCCCAAGGGCAGCAAAAATCTTTTTTAATCTCCTTAAAACTTGCACAGTTCGAGATAATGCGAGATATGCACAAACGAGTTCCTCTTTTACTTTTAGACGATGTTTTTGATAAATTAGATATGAGTAGAGTGGAATCTTTGTTAAATATGGTATCGTCTAATTTCTTTGGTCAAATTTTTATTACAGATAGTAATAAAGTGAGAGTTCAGGAGATGTTAGCTAAAATTAACGGTAGCTCTTTCTTATTTGAGATAGACTCTGGTATTATTAAGTGAGGTTATGAGAAGGCAAAAAGTAGAGTTGATTGGAGATATCTTTAAGGATTTTCTAGAGGAATCTGGGTTAGATCAAGGAGTATTAAGGATACGTGTGTTTGAGGCTTGGGATAGTGTGGTTGGTGCAAAATTTAATGAGTATACTCTAGATAAATACTTTAAAGATGGTAGGCTTATTTGTAGATTATCTTCTTCCACTGCTAGAAACCAGCTCTTTATGGATAGACTAGTTGTTATTGAAAGGATTAATAAAATACTGGGCAGTGAAATTGTTAAAGCGCTTATTTTAAAGTAGAAATTAGATGAATGATTTGAAGGTAATTATAGATTCGGATATCCCTTTTATAAAGGGAGTTTTGGAACCCTATTGTTCTGTGATTTACATAAAAGGGGATGAGATTAACTCCAAAGTTGTAGCAGATGCCCATGCTTTAATAATTCGTACTAGAACTTGTTGTGATAAAGAGCTTTTAAATGGAAGTTCCGTGAAAGCTGTCTTATCTGCAACCATTGGGAGTGATCATATAGATCTTAATTATTGTAAGAAGCAAAATATCTCTGTATTTAATGCTGCAGGTTGCAATGCAAATGGAGTTGTTCAGTATGTTGTAACCTCTATTTTAGCACTTATACATAAGCGTAACTTAGATTTTAAAGGAAGAACGATTGGTATAATAGGAGCTGGGAATGTAGGAGAGAGATTGGCGCTGCTTATGGAGAAATTTGGATTTTCTGTTCTTAGGTGTGACCCTCCCAAAAGCTTAGTTAACAAGAATATCCCATATTACGATTTAGATTATGTTTTAGCCAATTCTCATATAGTTTCACTTCATGTTCCTCTTAACTCTGAAACAAAAAATGTCTGTTCTCGTGAATTTTTAAAAAAGATGAAAGATGGAGCAATTTTGGTGAATAGCTCTAGGGGAGAGGTAATAGACCAAGATGCTGTTATGGAGTTCTCAGAGAAACTAGGCGGTTTAATTATTGATGTTTGGAAAAATGAACCCCTTATTGATAATAAATTTCTCTCTATTACCGATATATCTACCCCACACATAGCTGGTTATTCTTTAGAGGGGAAGATTAATGCAACTGTCATGACTGTTTTAAGCTTTGCTCACTTTTTTAAAATTGAGAGTTTGAAAAGCTTTCAAATAGAGGCTCCATTATTAGTAGAGAGTGACTATGAATACAGTGTTAATGCAAGCCCAATTGAATCTGCTGTGAAAATATTACTTGGTTTTTTTCCAATTTGGGATCTTGACTTACAACTGCGTAATAAACCTTTCGAGTTTGAGAGAGTTAGAATGGAGTATGTGTATAGAAGGGAGTTATCGCAGAGTGCTATTTGCGAGTTAGAAAGGCTATTGTTTCATAGTAAGTAAATTGTTTTTCGTATATTTATCATCTAACATATTTACATAAATTAGAAAGCTTATGTTAAGTAAAGATGAGTTAATACAGATAGAAGAGAGGGGCTCTTCTATAGAGAAAATTCAACATCAACTTTCGCAGTTTGAAAATGGCTTTGATATGCCTGTGATTATCTCTCCTGCGACACCAAATAGAGGAATAAAGATACTTTCAAAAGAAGAACAGGTTTTATTTGTGAAACGCTACTCACTTTTTAAAGGTGAAGTATGTAAATTTGTTCCTGCTTCTGGTGCAGCTACAAGAATGTTTAAAGATCTTTATGAAGCAATTAACAAGATGAGTGCCAATGAAGAGTTAGTAGATGATGTCCCAGCTAAAAAATTTATCAAAGAGATTCATAAATATCCTTTCTATAAAGAGTTGCTTAAGTATGTAAATATTAATAAGGCATCCGATATAGAAATTCTAAAAGCGCTTCTGCTTAAAGAGGGGATGGCTTATGGAAATCTGCCAAAAGGGTTAATTAAATTTCATCTATATAAGGAGTGTGTGAGGAGTGCTTTTGATGAGCAGATATGTGAAACTTCTAAATATGCAGTCAATTCAAGTGGAGTGGCAACATTGGTGGTTTCTGTATCTCCTGAACATCTCTCTTTGTTCCAAAAAGGCCTAAAAGAGAATCTTCACTTTTATGAAAACCTTTACAACTGTAGTTTCCAAGTATCATTCACAATACAAAAACCTTCTACAGATACAATTGCTGTAGATTTAAACAATAATCCAGTAAAAGATTCTAGGGGGAAATTAGTGTTTAGGCCGGGTGGTCACGGGGCTCTTATAGAAAATTTAAATGATATTGAGGCAGATTTAGTTATTATCAAAAATATAGATAATGTAGCAAAAGAGGAGTTCTCTGCAGATACTGTGTGGTGGAAAAAGGTCTTGCTAGGCTACTTATTAGATACTCAGGAACAAATTTTCGCTTATTTGCGTGCTTTGGATGGAGAGAGAAATGAAGATCTTCTTATAGAAATTAAGAAATTTATTAAAGAGAAACTCTGCATAAATCTTCCAGATGTTCCTGGAAAAATTGAGAAAGAGTTTTTAATCTCTAGATTAAACAGACCTCTGAGAGTGTGTGGTATGGTTAAAAATAGCGGAGAACCTGGTGGTGGCCCTTTTCTTACAAAGGATGCCGATGGTACAGTTTCGTTACAGATACTAGAGGAGGCTCAAATAGATATGAATAATATTGCTGTTAAAGAGTTAGTAAGTAAATCTACTCATTTCAATCCCGTAGATTTAGTTTGCTCTCTTAAAAATTATAAAGGACATAAATTTGATTTGCCTAAATATGTAGATCCTGAAACAGGATTTATCTCTATTAAAAGTATTGAGGGGGTCTCTGTAAAAGCATTGGAATTGCCGGGTTTATGGAATGGTGCTATGAGCCGTTGGAACACAATTTTTATAGAAGTTCCAACTTCAACATTTACTCCTGTTAAAACTGTTTTTGATCTGCTAAGGCCAGAGCACATTGGCTAATCTACATCATTAATATAGTATAAAAAAAGCTTTTCAAAATAACCCTAATAGGAATTTTGAAAAGCTTTTTTATAATTACTTCTTACTCTTATTCGCCTAAAAGAAGTCCCTCTCCACGGGTACCATTTTTGAACATCAATAAGTGGTTTTTCTTTTCTCTCTTTTTCCAATCTCCTTTGTTGTATACATAACTTAAGATAATAGGAACTACAGTAGTTGCCTCGGCATATACCATCTGTTCGTGTGCTGTATCTACTTTGCCCCATGAGTTAGCCTCTTTTAGGGTAGAAGAGGAGCATGCTCCGTCGCGAACATCGGCAACGGTAATTTGAACGGCATATTTATGCATAGGTACATCAAAACCAAGACATTCTGCACATACAACTGTGTCTTGTGCAAAGTTTTTAGGAACTCCACCACCAATCATGAATAGACCACTGCTTTTTGCTGCCATTTTAACTTCTGTTAATTCACGGAAGTCTGCAATAGAGTCAATTGTTAAGTATGGTTTGTTCTCTTTCATCTTTTCTACTTGATGCATTACTAGGCCAAATGCTGCACTGCAATCGTTAAACGCGGGAACAAATATTGGAACATTGTTCTCGTAAGCTGTTTGAATGAGAGAGTTTTTCTTAACAGAATTCTTAGTAAGCCATTTCCCTATTTCTTGAATGAATTCTCTAGAAGAGTAGGCACGAGGTTCTAAAGAATCGGCAATTTTTTTAATTGTAGCATCGCAATGTTGAAGCTCTTCTTCGTCAATGAATGTATCATAGATTCTATCTATATAATGCTCTCTAAGATGTGTGTCCTCTATGAATTGAGAGCCTTTATAGTGTTTATAGCCAAGTGCTTCAAAGAAATCCATATCTATAATAGATGCTCCTGTAGCTACCACTGCATCTGTCATATTAAACCGAATCATATCTACGTAGGCCTGCATACATCCACCAGCAGAAGTACTTCCTGCTAGTATTAGCCAGTTGGTAGATTCTTTGTCTTGGATCATCAGTTGCAAAGTATCTGCCGCAGAGGCCGTATCTCTCGATGCAAATGACATATCTCTCATTGAATCAATGAGATAGGTAGAGTCAAATGCTGTAATGTCTATGTGCTTAATAGTATCCTTAAGCAACTCTTTTTTTGTTGGTTTCATGCTTCTATACTTTTTTTATAATTACATTATTATAACTACAAATATATATATTTTAAATTAAGAACAAGATTTTTACTACTTTTGTAATCATTGTTTTGCTATATATAACTACACTTTAAGCTATTTCACATGTTCGACCTAAAAACTTTAGATTGGTTCGGTACTATTGAAACTCCCTTTTACTATTATGATATGCAGCTTTTGAAGAAAACGCTGGATATCTATACAGAACAGCTTAATAAATATAACTATGTTGCCCATTATGCATTTAAGGCAAATGCAAATATTCCAATTTTAGATTTGATAAAAAGCTATGGTCTGGGTGCCGATTGCGTAAGTGGGAATGAAATATCACTTGCTCTCAAATTAGGTTTTGATCCTAGCAAAATAGTCTATGCTGGAGTTGGAAAGTCCGATAAAGAGATAGTAACTGCACTAAAAGGAGATATATTTTCATTCAACTGTGAATCTATCCCAGAGATAGAAGTTATAAACGAAATTGCGGGGAAATATGGAAAAATTGCCTCTATCTCTCTAAGGATAAATCCAGATATAGACGCTCATACTCATAAGTATATTACAACAGGAAAATCTCAAAATAAATTTGGTATAAGCTATTGGATGTTTAATGAAGTTATTGAAAAAATAAAAAGTTGTAAAAACATCCATTTTGCTGGGCTGCATTTTCATTTAGGTTCACAAGTAACCGATTATAAGGTATTTGATCTTTTAACAATAAAGGTTAATGAAATTGTAGCTTTTTTTAAAGAGAGAGGAATGTTTGCCCACCATATTAATTTTGGAGGAGGGCTTGGGATAAACTATAATGACCCCGATGCTAATTTAATTCCAGATTTTGCCTCTTACTTTTCAATTATAGATAAAAGATTGGAAAGATCTCCTGAACAAGTTGTTCATTTTGAGCCTGGGAGAGCAATTGTTGCTCAATGTGGCTCTTTGATATCTAGAGTCCTTTATGTGAAGATTGGAAAGGGAAAAAAGTTTGCTATTTTAGATGCTGGAATGAACGATCTTATACGTCCTGCTCTATATCAAGCTTCACACAAGCTCCAAAATCTTACTTCTGTTGGAAAAACCACCAAATATGATGTTGTTGGTCCAATTTGTGAATCGAGTGATAGTTTTGGGAAATACATCTCTTTACCCCTTACGAGTAGAGGTGATATTATAGCAATTAGATCTGCAGGTGCATATGGGCAGGTTATGTCTATGAAGTATAACCAAAAAGATTTAGCACCTGAACATTACTCTCAATAATTTAAATTTTACCGATATGGCAAGAGTTAGCTCCAAAGAGCGTTATGTAGCAAAAGTATATGAACTTTATCGTAAAAAAGGGCTGAAGCTTACAATGGATGATATTGCATTTGATTTAAAGCTTACAAAAAAAACACTTTACAATAATTTTAACAGTAAAGAGGAGCTTATGAGAACGGTGATGCAACATGTTTTTGAAGATATTGAATTTAAAATAAATCTCTCTTTGAATCATGGAAAAAACGCCATAGAAGCTCTGTTTCATTCCAGTGAAATGATGAATAAGGCGATAGAGGAGTTGGGTCCACTTCTTCTCAATGACTCCGCAAAATTTCTTCCAGATTTGAAAGTTCTAGATCATACTAATCGAATGAGTTTTTATTCTAGAATTATTAAAGATAATTTAGAAAGAGGAATTATTGAAGGAGTTTATAGGAAGGATTTAAACAAAGAGCTCATAACTCTGTTTTTTACTTCTGCTATGGCAAAGATTTATTCTTGGGATGGTACATATATTTTCCTTAGAGATCCATTTTTATTCCATTCAGAATTGGTGAGATATCATTTAGAAGCTATTGTTAATAACGATGGGAGAGAAATACTAAGGACTTTTATTCAAAAATGACTAAATTTGTAGTTTAATTTTATTCGAAAATGTTTGAAAACTTAATAGACAGATTAGAAAGCTCTTTTAAATTACTTAAAGGAGAGGGAAGAATTACAGAGGTAAATGTTGCTGAAACATTAAAAGATATCAGAAAGGCTCTTTTAGATGCAGACGTGAGTTACAAAATTGCAAAGACCTTTTGCGATGATGTTAAAGAAATTGCGTTGGGACAAGATGTCTTAAAGGCCGTTCGCCCAGGACAAATGATGACTAAAATAGTTCATGAAGAGCTTGCTAAGCTTATGGGGAGTGAAGCTACTGATATTAATATCAAAGGTAACCCAGGAATTGTTCTTGTTGCTGGCTTGCAGGGTTCGGGAAAAACTACTTTTAGTGGGAAATTAGCTCTAAACAGCAGAACTAAAAGGGGTTTAAAGCCAATGCTAGTGGCATGTGACGTTTATCGTCCTGCTGCTATAGAGCAGTTAAAAATTCTAGGTGAACAAACTGAAGTATATGTTTATCATGAAGAGGGAGTTAAAGATCCTGTTAAGATTGCAAAAAATGCAATAGCCAAAGCCAAGCAAGAGGGATATTCTCTTGTTATAATAGACACCGCAGGGCGTTTGGCTGTAGATGAACAGATGATGGACGAGATTTCGGCTATTAAAAAAGCTGTAAATCCTACAGAGATTCTTTTTGTGGTAGACTCTATGACTGGCCAAGATGCTGTAGAGACCGCAAGAGTCTTTAACGAAAGATTGGACTTTGACGGAGTAGTTCTTACAAAACTCGATGGCGACACAAGGGGAGGAGCAGCTCTATCTATTAGAGCAGTTGTTAATAAACCTATTAAATTTGTCTCGGCAGGCGAAAAGATGGATGCATTGGATGTATTTCATCCAAAAAGGATTGCCGATAGAATTCTTGGAATGGGAGACGTGGTTTCCTTGGTAGAGAAGGCTCAAGAGCAATTTAATGAAGAGGAAGCCCGTAAATTACAGAAAAAACTTGCTAAAGATCAATTTACACTTACCGATTTTTATAGCCAAATTCAGCAGATTAAGAAGATGGGTAATATCAAAGATTTAGCATCTATGATACCTGGTATGGGAAAGGCTCTTAAAGATGTAGATATGGATAACTCTTCTTTTAAAAGTATAGAGGCTATAATTCAATCAATGACAGTAGAAGAGAGAGAGAATGCTGCTTTACTTAATGGAAGCAGAAGAAAAAGGATTGCCGAGGGAAGTGGAACTTCAATAGCAGAGATTAATAGATTAGTTAAACAGTTTGAAGATACTAGAAAAATGATGAAAAACATGGCCGGAGGCGGTGCTGGTAAAGCCATGAGAGCAATGGGCTCTATTCGTAGAAAATAGCTGTTGTTACGTTTTTTATAAAAACAACTTTAAAACAGATTGAAATGATAATACTTGACGGAAAAGCTACGGCAGATATAATTAAGGAAGAATTAACCTTAAAGGTTAAATCTATAGTAGATAATGGAGGAAAAAGGCCTCATCTTGCAGCAATTTTAGTTGGAGAAGATGGCGCCTCTGAAACTTACGTGGGTCATAAAGAGAGAGCATGTAGGCAAGTTGGTTTCGACTCTACATTACTAAAATATCCCGAAAGTATATCTCAAGAAGAGCTATTACTCCACATAGAAGAGGTAAATAATAACCCTGCCATAGATGGGTTAATTGTACAGTTACCTCTCCCAAAGCATATAGACGAACAAAAAGTTATAGAGGCCATAAATCCAGCAAAAGATGTAGATGGATTTCACCCAGTAAATGTGGGTAAAATGTTACTTGGATTGCCCTGCTTTGTCTCTGCTACCCCTTCGGGCATTATGGATTTAATTGAACGGTACCAAATAGAAACTAGAGGTAAACATTGCGTAATTATTGGCCGAAGCAATATTGTTGGCAGGCCTATGGCAAATTTAATCTCGCAGAAAACCACACCTGGAGACTGCACAGTAACTTTATGTCATAGCCGAACCAAAAATCTAAAAGAAATAACCCTTACGGCCGATATTATAATTGCAGCACTGGGTGTGCCAGAATTTCTTAAAGGAGACATGGTTAAAAAGGGTGCAGTGGTCATAGATGTGGGAATAACAAGAGTTAAAAGTGCCGAGACAAAATCGGGCTTTAAACTTCTTGGAGATGTTGCATTTGACCAAGTAGCTCCTAAGTGCTCATACATTACACCAGTCCCAGGAGGAGTAGGCCCCATGACAATTATCTCTTTATTAAAGAATACTCTTAATGCAGCTAAATAAATGGCTATGTTAAAAATTAGAAATTTAACTTTATCTCTATGCCTTTTATCTGGTTTCTTTCTTATAAACACAGGTGTTAATGCACAGAACATTAGCTCCAATATAAGTTTTTTAAAAGAGAACCTTAATTTTTTAGCCTCAGATTCATTAAAAGGACGGTACCCAGGTACAGTAGAGGACTCTGTTGCGGCATATTATATTGCCAACAAAATGGAGAAAATGGGGCTTGTCCCTTTAATTGGAGACTCTTATGTTGTTCCATTTTACTTAAGTCTAAATAGAAGTGCAGCAGAGGGTTCATATATTAAACTCAACAATAACCATTTAATCAAAGAGAAGGATTACTCTATTTCGCCTCTATCTCCAACTGTTTTCATTAAAGGCCAGGTCTCTTTGGATACTACCGGTAACTCTGTAAATAATAAAGATTTAATTGCACTTATACATTCATCTAAAGATTCTATTAATTTTAAAATAACTCCATTAATTGAAAAAGGATTTAGTGCTGTTATGTTTTATGACAGTTCCACTTTTACTCCTTACAATAACTTGAAGGGATCGCAGAGCGCAATTCCTGTTGTTATGATTTCGGCAGATTATGCCCAATATTTATCAAATAACCCTTCTGCCTTCTGTGAAATTAACAGTATCACTCAAATTAATCTTGCCAAAACATATAACGTTGCAGGGATTACTCCAGGCAATAAAGGAAAATATATCTTGGCTGGAGCCCATTACGACCATCTAGGAATTGGAGGTAAAGGGAGTGGGAGTATGAGCCCTAATCTCAACGAAGTTCACCCAGGAGCAGACGATAATGCAAGCGGAGTCTCTGCAATTCTAGAGATTGGTAGATTATTTAGCGGTGATTTTAAAATAGATCAAAATAGTTCCCAATACGACATAGCCATTTCTGCATTTGGAGCAGAAGAAAAAGGGCTTATAGGATCGGCTATTCTTGCAGATTCTCTGTTAAAATTAAACAACTTACCCACTTTAATGATTAACCTAGATATGGTTGGTCGCCTCAAAGATAATAAGCTTCAAGCCGGAGGTGCAGGTACGTTTAATGGGGCAGAGAGTATACTTGCACAATCTAATAAAGGGCATGGCTTTGATTTAATTATTACCAAAGAGGGGATGGGCCCATCAGATCATTCATCATTTTATTCTAAGAAAGTACCTGTTCTCTATTTTACAACAGGAGTACATAAGGAGTATCACACTCCAGCCGACAGCTCTTCATATATTAATTTCACTGGTTTAAAATCTGTAACAGATTATGTAGTAAGTGTTGTTAATTCAATTAAATCGTGGAGTTCTATTCCAGAATATAGTTATATAGAACAGCCAGCATCTGCAATGGAAACAACTAACTTTAAAGTTACTCTAGGAGTAATCCCAGACTTTACCTATGAAAAAGGAGATGGATTTAAAATTGGCCCAGTATCGGAAGGGAGGCCTGCCCATAAAGCTGATATGAAGGAGGGAGATATAATAACTAAAATAGGAGAGAAAAAGATCAATAATATATATGACTATATGTCTTCGTTAGGAGATTTTAAAAAAGGTCAAAAAGTAGAAATTGCTATTATCCGTGATGGAGTCAAATCTATAAAAGTTATTACTTTTTAATTTTTTATCTTATCTTTTTTTATGAGAAATTTTCTTATTTGGCTCTTAGCCGTGTTAGTAACATTGGGTGCAGTTGTCTATCAAAGAATGACAGGACCTACAAATCCACTTAAAACAACCTTTACTCTTAATGGCGAAAGCTATAAAACTAAATTTCCAAGAAGTTTAGAGACATTAGTGAGCCTAAACGAGATAGAAAATAGAGGAGGAGTTTCTTCTGAATTAAAAATTAAATTAGAACCTGTAGAAAGTGATATCTCTTGCTTTGTTTTATATAGAAGATATCCTGGGAATGACTCTTTAAAAACCATTGAAGCTATATTTAAAGAAGGCTCCTATTATATAGAGATGCCATCTCAGCCACCTGCAGGTAAAATTATCTATTATCCATTGTTTGTAAAAGATGGTAACAAAGTAATGCCCGAAGATAAACATGGGATAATAATGAGATTTAAGGCTCCAGTAAGTTCTAAAATACTTATCCCTCACATTATTTTAATGTTTATTGCAATGCTATTTTCCAATTTAACTGGCATTCTCTCATTTTTCAATGTTCCAAAAGTTAATAGATATGCACTTATTACTATAATACTACTAGCAGCTGGCGGCCTATTCTTTGGCCCTCTTGTGCAGAAAGCTGCTTTTGGTGCATACTGGACAGGTTGGCCATTTGGAAAAGATCTTACAGATACCAAAACACTAGTAGCAGTTTTAGTATGGATTGCTGCTTTGGCTTTAAATTGGAGACCAAAAAAATCTACTAGAAGAAGATATCTCTATGCAATGGCAGCGGCAATTACCCTACTCATTTACACAATACCCCACAGCACAGCTGGGAGCGAATTCGACTACGAACAAGGTGTTGTAGTAACCGGTATTAAAAAATAAGAAAGTAGATTATTTAATAATCTATAATTTAATATTTGTGACTATCGGTACTATTTAAGTCTTGTTCGCTTGTTTTTGTTCTGGTAAGGGCTTTCCAAACGTAGGCAATGTAAGCTATAACAACTGGTATAAAGAGAGATACATAGGCCATTACCCTTAAGGTAAATGCACTTGAAGAGCTATTGTATAAGGTTAATGATTGCTGGATATCTACGGTTGAAACAAAAAAAGCAGTATTGTTGAATGCAGCGCATATTAATATACTCCAAACAGCTAAAACAACTCCACCACCTGTTATGAAGAAGCTATATTTACCTTTTGAAAATAGAGAGGTTCCTATACCTATTAGAACTAATACAACTCCAGAGAGAAGCATAATGGCTGGCCATATAAGCTCTATCATATTAAAGAAATATTTATACCTAACAGGTGAAATGAGTCCATTTTCTATATTTACAGAGTGACCAGTCATTGTAAATAGCGCTACAAGTAAACTTACAAAACCAAGAATAAAAGCAATCCCTGTAACCTTAAGCTGAATCTTAGCCTTGGGTACTAAAGTGTCTGATTCAATTTGTTTTATTACATAAAGAAGGCCTAGGGTTCTTGCAGCTAAATAGACAACAATGCCCATTAGTAGGTTAAATGGAACTGTAATGGCATCTAAGCCATGCCATGTATTGGTCCAGTAAGAAATTGTAGGGTTAACTACATTTGTAATGCTCATTTTGTCCATTACAAAAGGGCCACCGGTAAAAAATGTACCAACAGCAACTCCTAGGAGAATAGTACCAAAAAAACCATTTAAAAAAAGAAATATTTCGTAAGTTCGGCTACCTAATAGATTGCCTGCTTTACCTCTATATTCGAATGAAACAGCCTGTATTATGAATAGAAATAGAATAGCCATCCATAACCAATAGGCACCTCCAAAACTTGTAGCATAATATAATGGGAAAGAAGCAAATATTGCACCTCCAAAAGTAACTAGTGTGGTAAAAGTAAGTTCCCACTTATGGCCTAGGGCATTAACAAGTAATGTTTTTTCCTTCTCGCTTCTTGCAATACCGAATAGTAAAGATTGACCTCCTTGGACAAACATTAGAAATACAAGTAATGAGCCCAGCAGTGAAACTAGTAACCACCAATAGTGTTGTAGCATATATAGCATAATAATAATCGTTTTAAGTTAGTAAATTAAGCAGCAGGTCCTTTTTTTATGATTTTAAATAATATTGTGAGTTCTGCTGCAAGTAATACTGTGAAGAGAACAAAAAACATAATAATTGTTGTTAGAACAGCATCGGAACTAACTCCAGAAAGCGAAGCGTTACTAGTTAATATATCTTGTATTGTCCATGGCTGTCTTCCAACTTCGGAGACTACCCAACCAGCCTGAGTACATATATAAACCAAAGGTATGCTTGCGATAGCAAGAAAATGGAACCATTTGTGCCTTGTTAGCAACTCTTTCCTGTCTAAAAAAATGGCAAGCCCAAAAAGCAAAATAAAGAAAGTTCCAAGAATAACCATAATATGAAAAGCGTAGAATGTAATAGGTACATTAGGTACTACATCTGTAGGTTTTTCAAGGAATCCATATCCAAAATGAGAATAGTTTTCTTGTAAAAGCAAAAGAGCCATCTCTTTACCCTCATCGTCTCCAGCTTCCTTTGCTTTTTGATATAGGGCAAGTGATTCCAATGCAATTTTACCTCTCTTCATTCTTTCTCTTACTGGAAGAGCTATCTGTTCTTTCCCTTGTTCATCTATATAAGTATAACCTCCTTGAATAATATCTTCTATTCCAGGAACAAATGTATTCATCTTTCTGTCTACCAATAGAGATAGGCCTTGAGGTATTGAAATATTAAAAAGATATGGTTTTTCTAAAGCATATCCCAACGAATCGCTTTCTAACTTAGATATGTTTTTTTTAGGATTGAGTATACCAAAGGCAATAATTGGAGTACCAACCTGGCTTCTATACATTCCTTCCATTGCAGCGAGCTTCATTGGCTGTTTCTTTGCTACATGATAGGCCGATCCATCGCCAGACCATATTAAGATAATTAAAGAAATAAGCCCAAATACAGATGCAATTCTAATGCTTTTACGAGCAAATTCATCCTCTCTTTTTCTTAGTAAATACCAGGAAGAGATTCCAATAACTACCACAGCACCTATTACAAAACAGTTTGTAACTGTATGGATAAACTTATTTATTGCAATAGGAGAAAGCGCCACTGCCCAAAAATCCATCATCTCATTTCTGGCAGTATCTGGGTTGAAATGCATTCCTGTAGGGTATTGCATCCAAGCGTTTGCTATAAGAATCCATAACGCCGATAAGATTGTACCTATAGCAACAAGCCAGGTGGCAAGTAAGTGAGTCTTTTTGCTTACTTTATTCCAACCAAAAAACATTATTGCAAAAAAAGTACTCTCTAAAAAGAAGGCAAATATACCTTCTATTGCTAGAGGTGCACCAAAAATATCTCCAACAAACCATGAGTAATTACTCCAATTAGTACCAAATTGGAACTCTAATATAATTCCAGTTGCTACACCAATTGCAAAATTGACAGCAAATATTTTCATCCAAAATTTAGCTGTTCTTTTCCAAAATTCATTTCCCGATCTTACATAGTATGTCTCCATAATAGCAATAATGAATCCTAGCCCAATTGTTAAAGGGACAAAGAGCCAGTGGAACATAGCAGTAAGCGCAAATTGAAGTCTTGAAAGGTCTAATAAAGATGCTAATAGCATAGTTTCATTGTTTAAGTTTGTACAATATATTTAATTATATCAATCAATTTCGGTTAAGTTATTGATTATATGTTCTGTTTTTTCTTCTGGAGTAGAATAATCTCGAAGTGCATTTTTGAAGAAAAAAGGCTTTAAAATCAGGAACATTATGAAGAGCTTTACAAGAATGATTATCCATAGGGTTTTTCCTATAGTCATGCTTCTAAAGCCCTCATAATAAAAAAGCCAGATACGTTTAATAAGAGACTTCTTCATGGTTAAATTTTGCTCTAAGATAATATTATTTTTAAAAATAGGTAGAGAGTTTTTATTAATGTTAGTAGGTTATGTTATATTTGTATAAATATTATTGATATTATGGAAAGAAGAAATTTTATAAAAACTGCAATTTTAGGTGGATTAGCCGGTGCAGTAAAGCTAAAAAGCAATGATCTTTTTGCTGGAGAAAAAATGAGTGTTTCAGTATCTAATGATCTTGTTGCTGTTATGGGAGGGGAGCCAGCCCAAATGTACAAAAAAGCAATTGATGCCATGGGTGGTATCTCTAAATATGTTAAAAAAGGAGCTAAGGTTACAATTAAACCAAATATTGGCTGGGATAAAACACCAGACCTAGCTGCCAACACAAACCCAGATTTAGTCTCGGCAATCATTAAAGATTGCTTTGCTGCAGGAGCATCGGAAGTTACAGTGTTTGACCATACATGTGATGAGTGGCAAGCATGTTATAAAAACAGTGGGATAGAAAAAGCAGCTAAAGATGCAGGAGCTAAAGTAGCATTTGCACATGACGAGAAATATTATAAATCTGTACAACTACCTAACGGAGTAAGGTTGAAAGAGGCCAAGATTCATGAAGCTATAGTAGATTGTGATGTATGGATAAATGTACCTATTCTTAAAACTCATGGGGGCGCACGAATGACAGCTTCAATGAAGAATTTTATGGGAATAGTTTGGGATAGAAGGTTTTGGCATGCAAATGATTTACAGCAATGTATAGCAGATTGCTCTACTTATGCAAAAATGCCAGTATTAAACATCGTAGATGCATACAGAATAATGACGCAGAATGGACCTAAAGGCAAAAGTATAGAAGATGTTAAAATTGCAAAAGCACTCTTTATATCTACAGACATTGTTGCTGCCGATACTGCTGCTTTGAAGTTTTTTGCACAATTTAGAGAGATGACTTTAGAAGAGGTTAGTCATATTGGTTTAGCAGAAAAATTGAATGTTGGAACTACAAATATTGACTCACTTAAAGTAGAGAGAATTAGAATAGGATAATATATGTATAAGGCTTTAAAGAAAACCAGAGTAGCGGTTTCACTATTTTTTTTATTATCAATAACCGCTTCGTTCATTTATCATATTAATAGAGAGACTTCATTTTTTTCATTTTTTCTTGAATTACAATTTGTACCATCGCTACTTGGAATTTTTACTGGTGGTGCTATAGTATTTGTCTTACTGTTACTTCTTACTCTTTTATTTGGTAGGGTATATTGTTCTACCTTATGCCCACTGGGAGTTTTTCAAGATGTAACTACAAGAGTTGCAAATTTATTTAAAAAGAAAAAAAACAGAAGGTTCTCATTTGAAAAACCCAAAAAGTATAGATACATTATATTAGTCATTATTGCTATTTTCTTTATTTTTGGAATATCCTTGCCTTTGGCTTATTTAGATCCATATTCAATATGGGGTATTATTTCAAATGAAATATTGAATAGATCTGAGCAAATTATTCATAATGGAGCTTCACTTTTGTTCCCCGACACTATTTATTTTAGAACTTTTTCTCATTTTGTAGTGGGGTCATTTGTTTTTGCCTCATCTCTTCTACTAATTATTATTTTATTTAGCGCATTTAGAGGCCGTCTCTATTGCAATACAATTTGCCCAGTAGGCTCTTTCCTTGGATTGATATCTAAAGTTTCTGCATTTAGACCTATTATAAATAAAGAGAGTTGTACAAAATGTCAACTTTGTGTAATTAATTGTAAATCACAATGTATAGATTTAAAGACACAAACAGTAGATGCTAGTAGATGCGTTGCTTGCATGAATTGTGTAGCAATCTGTAAAAATGGCTCAATTACCTATAGTTATACATGGAAAAACGCTAAATCAAACAAAGAGATAATTACAGATTCTTCGCAAGAAGAAAATCTTCTTTCAAAAGATAGAAGAAGGGTATTAATTGCAATGGGTCTTATGGGTACAGCTTTTGTTACAAAAGCAATAAAAATTGGCCCTGTATTAACAGCAAAGCCTAAAATAACTGGAATAGCTCCTCCTGGTGCTATAAGCATAGAGCATCTTAAGCAGAATTGCACCTCATGTCATGCTTGTGTTGCTGCTTGTCCAAACAATATTATTAAGCCAGCATCAATGGAATATGGGTTTGATGGTGTTTTACTCCCAGTACTTAGCTATGCAAATCATTTTTGTAGTTATGAGTGCAATGAATGCTCTAAAGTTTGTCCCAATAATGCAATTATGCCCATTACTTTGGAAGATAAAAAGCTGACACAAGTAGGTACAGTACACTTTTTTCCTAAAAAATGTATTGTATTCACAGATGGTACTGCCTGTGGAGCTTGCGAGGAGCATTGCCCAACAAAAGCAATAACCATGATCCCTTTTGGAAAAGAAGGACTTTATTTGCCTAGTGTAAAACAAGCATTTTGTATCGGTTGCGGGGGGTGCGAGTATATTTGCCCTGCTTTGCCCGAAAAGGCAATGATTGTACATGCATTAGAGATACAAGGTACTGCTCAAAAACCTTCTTTGGACAAACAAGAAGAGGTAAAGGTAGACGATTTTGGATTTTAGCTCAGATTAATTAACTTAATGTTTACTTTAAAAGATTGGGTCTCAGTTTCTTGGTTCTTTCAAGAGATTGAGACTCTTTCCATTCGCTAATTAGTTTGGGATTTCCACTAAGAAGCACATTAGGAACTTCCCATCCATTAAAATTGGCTGGTCTTGTATAAACAGGTGGTGCTAGTAAATTATCTTGAAATGAATCGCTAAGCGCCGAGGTTTCATCGGATATTGCACCAGGGATAAGTCTTATTATAGAGTCGCATAGGATTGCAGCAGGCAACTCACCTCCACTTAAAACATAGTTACCTATAGAAATTTCTCTTGTTACAAGATGTTCTCTTATTCTGTGATCTACTCCTTTGTAGTGACCGCAAAGAATTATTAAATTAGTTTTAAGCGATAGAGAATTAGAAATACCTTGATCTAAAATTTCTCCATCGGGGCTCATATAAATAATTTCGTCGTAATTTCTCTCATTTTTAAGTAGAGTTATTATTTTGTAGACTGGTTCTATCATTATTACCATACCAGCCTCTCCACCAAATGGATAGTCATCTGTTTGTCTATATTTTCCTTTCCCGTAATCTCTTATATTGTGAATAACAATTGTGGCTAATCCCTTATCCTTAGCCCTTTGGACTATAGAGTGATTTAGCGGACTTTCAAGAAGTTCGGGTAATACAGTAAGTATATCAATTCTAATCATTGTGCAAATTTACATAAACCACAAGGTTAGCAAACTTTTTTTGTATATTTGCGAGTTAATAAATCTATTTTGTCTTTAATTATGACCCAGGACATTCAAAACCTTGCTCAAGAAGAGCAACTCGAGGTGAACAAAAACCTTGAAAGTGTAGTAAATACAGAACCGCAAAAGGATTCTGCCAATTTTAATGAAATGAATCTGAAAGATATTGTACAATACTTTCAGGATATGATTGAAAAAGGAGATCAACAGGAGATGTATAAATATGCCGATTCCGTAAAGGCGGCCTTTTATAAAACCCTTAAAAAGGAGAAGATTGCTACAGGAATGGTGTTCCCCTTGCAGGAAGGAGGTTTAAAAGAAGAAACTGATGAGGAACTAGAAGAGGAAGTTATTTCTGAGAACCCTTTTGCAGAACTAGAGAGAGGGTTTAAAGAGCTCTATAATAGATATAAGATTGAAAGAACTTCATATTTGCATATTCTAGAGAGACAAAAAGAGGATAATTTAGCGAAAAAAAATCAAATTATTGAGGAACTTAAAGAGTTGCTCGAAAAACAAGAAGATTTGCAATATACTTTCCCAACTTTTAGAGAGCTTCAAAATAGATGGAAAGTTGTTGGCCCAATACCTCAATCATACAATAAGGATTTATGGGAAACATATCAATTTCTTGTAGAAAAGTTTTATGACTTTGTTAAGATTAACAATGAATTAAGAGATTTGGACCTAAAGAAAAATCTTGAAATGAAAAATGAGCTCTGCGATAAAGCCGAAGAGCTTATGAATGAGCCAAATGTTGTACATTCATTTAGAAGTTTACAAAAATTACATGAAGAGTGGAGAGAGATGGGGCCTGTCCCAAAAGAACTTAGAGAAGAGATATGGGAGAGATTTAAAACAGCAACTACAAATATAAATAAACGCCAACAAGATTATTTTGAAGGGCTTAAATCTGAACATAAAAATAACCTCGAAAAGAAAGCCGAGTTATGTGTCAAAGCCGAGGCTATAGCTCAAAATAAAACTGAAGATAAAGATTGGAATTTACTCTCGAAGCAAATGGAAGAATTGCAAGAAGAGTGGAAAACAATAGGATTTGCTTCTAAAAAAGAAAATCAAAAAATATATGATAGGTTTAGAGAAGCCTGCGATATTTTTTACAATGGCAAAAGAGATTTTTATTCTGACTTTAAAAAGATAATGCAAGAAAATCTTGCAAAGAAGATTGCATTATGCGAACAAGCAGAATCTCTTAAAGAGAGCCAAGATTGGAAAAAAAGTACAGATCAACTTATCTCTTTACAAAAAAAATGGAAAGAGATTGGTCCTGTAGCAAGGAAACAATCCGATGCTGTATGGAAAAGGTTCAGAAGTGCTTGTGACTTTTTCTTTGAAAGTAAGTCTAAGTTTTTCTCTTCTGTAGAAGAGGGTTATGAAGATAATCTTAAAGTGAAAAATGATCTTATTAAAGAGATTAATGAATATAAAAGAGATAGCAATAGCGCTGAAAATATTGCTGCTTTTAGAGATTTTCAAAGTAGATGGTCTAAAGTTGGATACGTTCCTTTAAAGGATAAAGAAGCTGTTCAAGCTGCATATAGACAAGCTATAGAGGCTAAATTCCCCGATGTTAACATAAACGAAAGTGAAACTAAACTTCATAGATTTAAAAAACATATTAAAGAGGTTAAAACATCTCCAAAAGGTGAAAGAGGAGTTAAATTTGAAAGAGATAAGCTTCTTCAAAAATTCCGTAGTCTAGAGCAAGACATTAGTCTTTGGGAAAACAATATGGGCTTTTTCGCAAAATCTAAAAATGCCGACAATATTATTAGCGATATGGAAAATAAAATCTCTAACGCTAAAGAAGAGATGGTGCAATTAGAAGAGAAGATAAAATTAATTGACAAACAATACGAATAGTTAAAGATGAATAAAAATTCTATTCTTGGTTTTGTATTAATAGGAGCAATATTAATTGCATTTAGTTGGTACAACACTAAGGAATTCAAAGAGCAGGAAAAGATAAAATTTCAGCAAGATTCAATTGCACTGGCTCAAGGTTTGGTTCAAAAAGCAGAATCGAAAGAATCCCAAACAGTAGTTTCGGTCTCTGCTGTGAATACAGGTCAAACGATCACTTCAGAATATAGCACAAACGAAAATATCTATAAAGATACTTTATTGTCTGCCGCAAGTACAGCTGAAGATAGAAGAACTACTTTAGAAAACAAATTGATTAAAATAGAGTTTTCTAATATTGGGGCACAACCTAAAAATGTGCAGGTTAAAAACTTTTACACCTTCGACAGCTTAGATTTAATGTTAGTTAAAGAGAAGGGAAGTAACTTTGCATTGAACTTTTATGCAGGGCAACAGCTATCTACCTCTAATTTTGGATTCGACCTATACTCTTCTACATCTAATTCTCTTGTTTATAGACTATATATAGACTCTACATCTTATATTGAGTATAACTATTCTTTAGCTCAAGAAAGCTATATGGTAGACCTCAATGTAAAAGTTGTGGGTATGAATAGGCATATTCCAAGGAATATGGCATTTATTGACTTAGAGTGGGCTCTAGACGTTCCTAGGCAAGAAAAAGGCTTTAAAAATGAAAAAAATTACTCTACTGTAGTTTACAAGTTCCCAAATTCTACTTCCGTAGAAGATCTTGGTCTTAGAAAAGACGATGCTTCTCAAGATATTAGAACAAAAGTAAGCTGGGTTGCTTTTCAACAACAGTTTTTCTCTGCAATATTGGTGGCTAACGAAAGTTTTACTAGTGGGCTGCTTTCTTATAGGATGTACACAGAAGACAATCCAGATAAGAACTTAATGAACTGCAGCGCTAGTATGCAAATACCATATAATGGAGACGAAATAGTAAATGTTCCATTGCAGTTTTACTTTGGCCCGAATCACTTTAAAACACTTAAGTCCTACGATATGGGATTTGAGAAGATTGTACCTTTAGGTGGCTGGATTATTGGCTGGATTAATAGATATCTTATTATCTTGGTATTTGATTTTTTAGGTAATTTTATAGATAGTTATGGGCTTATAATCCTTCTTCTTACCCTTTTAATTAAACTGGTAATTTCTCCTTTAACCCTAAAATCATACCTTTCTTCTGCAAAAATGAGAGTTTTAAAGCCAGAAGTAGATAAGATAAACGCAAAATACCCAAATCAAGCAGATGCTGTAAAGAAACAGCAGGAAACTATGGCGCTCTATAAAAAAACTGGAGTGAACATGTTTGGAGGTTGTTTACCCATGTTGCTTCAAATGCCAATTCTTTTTGCAATGTTCCGTTTCTTTCCTGCCTCTTTTGAATTGAGACAAGAGAGCTTTTTATGGGCAAAAGATTTAAGTGCGTTCGATTCTATATTGGATTTACCATTTAATATTCCACTTTATGGAGATCATGTAAGCCTTTTTGCTCTGCTAATGGCAATATCTATGTACTTCTACTCAAGAATGAACATGGATCAAATGAATGCAGGCCCTCAAATGGCTGGGATGAAATATATGTCTCTCTATTTTATGCCTCTATTCCTTTTAGTTTTAGGAAACAATTTTTCCAGTGGGCTTAGTTACTATTACCTTCTTTCTAACTTAATCACAATGGGACAAACTTGGGTTATAAGAAAGTATTTTGTAGATGAAGAGAAAATCTTATCACAGCTTAATGCAAAGGCAGCTATTCCTAAGAAGAAATCAAAATTCCAAGAGAGGCTAGATGCTGCATATAAACAGCAACAACAGCAACAGCAAGGAAAAAACAAAAGATGATAAATAAAAAAGAGATAGATATAATATTGGAAAATCTGCCATCAGAATCAAAACTGGTGGCAGTTTCCAAATTTAAACCTAATGAAGCAATCTTAGAGGCCTATAATTATGGACTAAGAAATTTTGGAGAAAATAGACCGCAAGAACTAAGTAAAAAAATGGATGAACTGCCAGGCGATATTAAGTGGCATTTTATTGGCCATTTACAAACCAATAAGATTAAGATGATAATAGATAAAGTTCATCTTATTCACTCTATAGATAGCGAAAAATTATTGGCTGCAGTCAATAGAGAAGCGGAAAAACGTAGTATCACAGTTAATTGTTTGCTTCAAGTTTATATTGCAAAAGAAGATAGTAAACAAGGGCTATCTGTAGAGGAGCTAGAGCAGATTGTTGAAAATATTAAGCAATACACTAATGTAAGAATTTGTGGTCTTATGGGGATGGCTTCCTTTACCTCTAATCAAGCTATTGTTACCTCTGAATTTGGAAACTTAAAAACGATATATGACACTTTGAAAAATGGTCTGTTTTTAAATGATTCTAATTTTAAAGAGTTATCTATGGGAATGTCTAGTGATTATCTTATTGCACTAGAACAGGGCAGCACTCTTGTTAGAGTTGGATCTTTAGTTTTTGGTGATAGATAGATTATAATTGATATATATAAGAGTTACCATCTAATTGGTTCTATACCAGCATCTATAAGTATTTTATTGGTCTGCGAAAAATGTTTGTTTCCAAAAAAAGCACCGCGGGCAAGAGGAGAGGGGTGTGCAGCTTCTAAAATAAAATGTTTAGAGGAATCTATTAGATCTTTTTTCCCTTTCGCAAAATTACCCCACAATAAAAATACAATTCCATCTCTCTTATCGGACAATTCTTTAATTACAGTATCTGTAAATTGTGTCCAACCTATTTTGCTGTGTGAAGCTGCTTGACCTGCACGCACTGTGAGTACTGCATTCAACAGAAAAACTCCCTGTTTTGCCCATCTCTCTAGATTACCCGAAGAGGCAGGAAATATTCCAATATCTGTTTTTATTTCTTTAAATATATTTACAAGAGATGGAGGAGTAGTTACTCCTTCTGGTACAGAAAACGAAAGCCCGTGTGCTTGGTTCGCTCCATGATATGGATCTTGCCCTAAAATAACAACCTTGACCTCATTGAAAGGGGTGTAATTAAATGCGTTGAATATTTCCGATCCTTTAGGGTAAACAATAATGCCCGATTTAATATCGGTTTTAATATAAGAAGTGAGTTTGACAAAATAATCTTTGTCAAACTCATCTTTTAATACTTCTTTCCAGGTGCGTTCTATATTAACCTCCATAATGAGAGTGAATAATTTATCTTAATAAAAGGTTATTTGCCTATCTGGATAATGAGCTATATTCCTATTTAGCTGAAGATATAATCGAGAACATCCGAAACATTTTTAACGTAATGGAATTCTAACCCTTTTACGTAAATCTCTTTTATCTCCTTAATATCTTTTTTATTATCTTCAGATAAGATAATAGTCTTTATCCCTGCCCTTTTGGCAGCTAAAATCTTCTCTTTTATTCCACCAACAGGTAAAACTCTACCTCTTAAAGTGATTTCTCCTGTCATAGCTATTCCGCTCTTAATCTTCTTTTTCTTAAAAGCCGATGCCATTGCACTTATCATTGTAACTCCAGCAGAAGGGCCATCTTTTGGTATAGCTCCTTCGGGAACGTGTATATGAATATCTCTCTCCATAAACTCTTTAGATGTAAGATCTAAATAATTAGGATTTGCTTTTAGATATTGATAGGCAATTGTAGCAGATTCTTTCATAACATCGCCTAAATTACCGGTTGTAGTTAATAATCCTTTTCCCTTACTAAGACTACACTCTACAAATAGAATTTCGCCACCATTTTGAGTCCAAGCAAGACCAGTTACTACTCCTGGAGCTTCATTACCTTTTTGAATATCGGGTGTATATGTAGGAAGTCCTAATATCTCCTTAACCTCTTTAGTACCTAATAAAGTAGGACGCTCCTCTTCCAGAGCTACTTTTTTAGCCGTAACACGTGCTATTTTAGCTATTTGACGATCTAATTCTCTTACACCAGACTCTCTAGTATATTCATTAATAACAGTATCTATTCCCTGTTTATTAATTTTAAGTTGACCTGTTTTTAAACCATGTGCTTCTATTTGCTTAGGAATAAGATGGTCTTTAGCAATAAAATGTTTCTCCTCGGCAAGATAACCACTCACATTTATTAACTCCATACGGTCACGTAATGCAGGGTGTATAGTTCCAATGTTATTTGCAGTAGTAATAAAGAGAACATTAGATAAATCGTAATCAATATCTAGATAGTTATCGTGAAAAGCAGTGTTTTGTTCTGGATCTAATACCTCTAGAAGTGCCGAGGCAGGGTCGCCCCTAAAATCGCTGCTCACTTTGTCTATTTCATCTAATACAATAAGAGGATTGGATGTTCCTGCTTTTTTGATTGTATTGATAATCCTACCAGGCATTGCACCAATATAGGTCTTACGATGGCCTCTAATTTCGGACTCATCGTGGAGGCCACCTAGAGATATTCTTCCATATTTACGATCTAATGCCTTTGCAATTGACTTCCCTAAAGATGTTTTACCAACACCAGGAGGGCCATATAAACATAAGATTGGAGATTTTAGATCTCCTTTTAATTTTAGAACTGCTAGATGCTCAATTATTCTCTCCTTTACTGTCTCTAAGCCAAAATGATCTTGATCTAATGTTTTTTGAGCCGATTTAAGATCAAGGTTATCTTCACTCTTTTCTTCCCAAGGTAATTCTACCAAAAATCTTAAATAGGAGAGCTGTATATTGTAATCGGGAGAGTTAGGACTTGTTCTTTCAAGCCTTTGTAACTCTTTCTCAAAAATATCTTCTACAGATATTGGCCACTCTTTCTCTAAAGCTAATTGCTTTAGATCCGAAAAGTCTTGACTATTACTATTCATACCCAGCTCTTCTTGAATTGTTTTAAGCTGGCTATTAAGGTAATATTCTCTTTGTTGCTGGTCTATCTCTACTCTAACTTTTTGCTGTATATCGTCTTTTAACTTTAGAAGATCTATTTGTCTGTTTAAAATCTCTAGTAATTTTAAAGCTCGGTTTTTTAATTTATTCTCTCTTAATAGAGTTATTTTATCTAACATGCTCTCTAACTCCATACTAGAGGAGATAAAATTGATTAGAAAACTATATCCTTCAATGTTCTTTATTGCGAATGCTGCTTCTTGCGGCAAGTGTGGAGAGAGCTTTATAATATGAAGAGCAAGGTCTTTTATGGAACTAGATATTGCTTCAAGTTCTTTAGTGTTTTTTGGATTCTTATCCTCGGTAAGATATTTAACTTGTGCCAAGAAATATGGATCGTTACTAACGAATTTAGTAATCTTAAACCTCCTAATTCCTTGTAATATTATTGTAATGCCACCATCGGGCATCTCAATTACTTTGATTATTTTTGCAAGAGTACCTATCTCAAATAAATCGGTAGATTTGGGATCTTCTAATTTAGCATCTTTTTGAGATACTGCTCCTAGAATTTTATTGTTTTTATATACCTCTCTTACCAGTTTTATCGATTTTTCCCTTCCTACAGTAATAGGTATAATTGTCTCAGGAAAAAGGACAGCGTTCCTGAGTGCTATTATAGGAAGCGTCTCGGGAAGCTCGGTTTCTCCTAAATCATGCTCTCCCTCCAAATTCATTACCGGGATAATATTCACATCGTCTGCTACTGTATGTTGTAAGAATATTTCTGAAAACTTCATATTTATACTTCTAATTAAATGTCAAAATGTCATAGGCAAACGCATAATATTACATAGCCCATCTATATAATAGATGGTCAATCTTTATGCCAAACTATCTTAATGGTGCTGCTAGAGAAATGAAGAATCCATGTTTCCCTATGTTGTTAAAAGAATAATCGGCAGAGAGGGTTATATCATAGTATGTAACTAAATCTATTCCCATTCCCCAACTATTAAGTAATTTATTTGATAATCCATTTTCTATAGAGGCATATTTATGCCATGCATAGCCAATATCTGAAAAAGCCTTACCATAAAGAGCAAGGTGTATTTTGCTGAAACGAGGTAAAAATGAGAGGAATTTTAAATTGCAATAGGTTTTTGGTAGAAAATTATATTTAATAGTAGGTGAAAATAGAAAGTAATGCTGTCCATCTGCCACATATAGTTCATATCCTCTAAGATTTATATGATCGTAACCTATAGCTTTGTTAAATATATATCCATTCACATTGCTTTTTGAAATACCATACTGAACTTTAGCAGAAAAATAACCATTATGGAACAAGTTGGCATAATAACGATGGTCACCCTTAATTTGCAAATATTTTATATCCATTCTATTGTCGGTATAACCGGTTATGCCAGCATAAATATAATAGCCTGCCAATGGATATTGAATGTTATCTCTTTGATCTAGAACAAAATCATATTCTATGGAATAACCTCTACTATTAAGCTTTTGAGATCCCCAGTAGTTGGGGTTGTATTCTAAAACAGAAGGGTCTAATTCAGAATAAGTGAATTTTAACTTTACTTTGTGATATAATCTTAGTTTTTGCCGAAATGTATATGTTAAGTACAGAGCATAACTACTATTTAAAAAAGAAGTATCGGATTTAATATATAACGGAGCATTGTCTTTAATAGATAAATTTTGTGTTCTTGAGTATAGTCTTGTAAAATTGAACCCCAAAAAGTGCTTGCCTGGCCTATCTAGTGATAGATTAGTATAATCAAACATAAATCCTTTATTTAAACCAGATGTTAATAATGTTCTTAACGTTTGATTACGACCAGCAATGTTTTGGATTGTAAAGCCTGTCTCAAGAGTAATCTTATTCCAATCAGGATTTTTTATCCAACTACTAAAATTTCTCTCTTCTAACCTCATTCCTACTCTAGGCCAGTAATACCACCTTTCGTAAACAATAATGGATATTTGTATGTTGCAGTACTTAGAGTCAATAGAATCGTTAAGAATATGAGAAACAGAGACAGAGGTAAAAAGAGAGAGGTTGGTAATGTTTTCACTTCCTTTAGCCATTAATCCTTCTAGTAAAGAAGCTTTTATAACATCTCCACGCTTAAATGGTAGCTCTCTTAATATTGTATTAAGGCCAGTTTTTTTATTACCAGATACAGTAATCTCTGAAATGAAAAAATAATCCTGAGAAAAAATTTTGTCTGCAGTTAAAAGGAGGAGGGTTAAAATAAATAGAATTCTCAGCATTTTTTTCATATTCAAATATAAGTATAATCTCTACTTTATTGGTTAAGATTATGATAAAAGCTAAATAATTGGTCTAATGTTTGCATAAATCAATAAAATAGTAGTATTTTTGTTCGTCCTAAATAGACTAACCCTTTAATTTTTATTATCATGACAAAAGCGGATATCGTAAACGAAGTTGCTAAAGCAACTGGAATGGAAAAAATTGCTGTGCAAAATGTAATTGAAAGTTTCATGGACAGCGTTAAAGAATCACTTTCAAAAGACAACAACGTATACCTACGTGGTTTCGGTAGTTTTATTGTAAAAAAACGCGCACAGAAAACTGCTAGAAATATTTCTAAAAACACAACGTTAGTTATTCCTGAACATTTTATCCCATCATTTAAACCGGCTAAAGTGTTTATGAATAAAGTTAAAAATAACGTTAAAAAATAATTTTTAATTTTTTAAATATTTAATTATGCCTTGCGGAAAGAAAAGGAAAAGACACAAGATGGCAACTCATAAGCGCAAAAAACGTTTGCGTAAAAACAGACATAAAAAGAAAAAATAGTTGCTTTTTTGGTCTTCAATGTGTAATAATCTAAAGCAATTCATTGGATTTGCTTTAGATTGTTTTATTTTAAAATCGTAGATGGATAAAGATCTAATTATTGATGTAAGTTCTACGGAGGTATCTATTGCTCTACTCGAAGGTCATAGACTTATTGAGTTAAATAAAGAGCAAAACAATGGTAGTTATTCGGTAGGAGATGTGTATCTCGGTAGAGTAAAGCGTATTATGCCTGCTCTAAATGCCGCATTTGTAGATATCGGAGACGAGAAAGACGCATTCATTCACTATCTAGATCTCGGATTATCCTTTAAAGCCCTAGATTATTTTCTCAGGCACATCAACCAAAACAACAAGACTTATAAAGAGTTTTACTCATCTGTGAAGCTGGGTGATATTCTTGAAAAAGAGGGTAAAATTGCAGATGTCCTGAAGCCTGGTCAACACATAATAACGCAAATCGTTAAAGAACCTATTTCGACTAAAGGTTCTAGATTGACCTCAGAAATTTCAATTGCCGGAAGAAATATGGTATTAATACCATTTTCCGACAAGGTGCATATTTCTCAAAAAATTGTTTCCAGAGAAGAGAGAAAAAGATTGGAGAGATTGGTTTACAGTATTCTTCCACCTAATTATGGAGTTATCATAAGAACTGCAGCTCAAGGTAAAAAAGCAGCTGTATTGGATGGAGAACTTAAGTCGCTCATTAAAAAATGGGAAGACTCTTGGGCCAAAATAGCAAAATCAAACCCACCTCAACTACTTTTCACTGAAAACAGCAGAACTACAACAATTTTAAGAGATTTACTTAACGATTCATTCTCAAACATTTATATTAATGACGAGAATGTTGCTAATGAAGTAAAAGATTATATCTCTGTAATTGCTCCAGAGCAAGAGAAAATTGTTAAATTTTACAAAGGAGAAGAGCCTATTTTTGATCATTTCGATGTTTCAAAACAAATTAAAGGTGCTTTTGGTAAAGTAGTTCCAATAAAACAAGGAGCATATCTGGTTATTGAACATACAGAAGCTCTGCATGTAATAGATGTAAATAGTGGGATTAGGGCAAAATCCGGGATTGACCAAGAGCAAAATGCTTTTGATGTGAATATGCACTCTGCAGACGAAATTGCTCGTCAGCTTCGCCTTCGCGATATGGGTGGAATTATTATCGTAGACTTCATAGATATGGAGACTAGCGATCATAGAATTAAGCTATTAAAACATATGATAGACTTAATGGAGAAAGATAGAGCTAAGCACAATATTTTACCAGTTACAAAATTTGGGCTTATGCAAATTACTCGGCAACGAGTAAGACCTACTACAGAAATAACTACTAACGAAGTATGCCCTTCGTGTAATGGAACAGGAAAGATTTCTTCTACAGTTATTGTAGACGAAACTATAGAAAGAGAACTGGCGTTTTATGTAAAAGAGAAAGGTTATAAAAAGTTTGTATTGAAAGTTAATCCAGTACTAGAGGCATACCTTAAAAAAGGTTTGTTTAGCATAGTTAGGAAATGGTCTTTCAAATATAAATGCAATATCAAGCTTATAGCTTCTACAGATAACTCTCTGTTAGAAGTGACTTGGTTAGACAAAAATAGAGAGAAAATTGACTCTTAATTTATTTTTTGACCTATAACTAGTTTTTTAGCGCCGGAGTTTAACGTGCACCCAAATATTGTAATGTTGCCACCATCGCCAATTTTAAGAGTTTTTCTTAGGGCATTGGCATCTAGAGGAAAATTTCTAGTTACTATATTTGCAGTTGGATAGATTTTATTGAGGTTGTGGATGGCTTTTTTGCCATAATCTACAACCTCTTTTATTTCAAATATTTTACCAGGAAAAGTGAGGTTTGTAAAAGAAGCGCTATATAGATGAGTGTTGCATGCAACTTTGGTTAGATTAAGTCTTTGAGCTATTAATTTAAAAGCACCTGCTTTTAATAAAGAGACATTGGGTTCGTATAGATATTTTTCAAACTCATTTTCTGTATAATAGCAGAATGCCTCTTTTTCTTGCTCATAAATAAAAGTAAATATTGAATCAGTTTGTTTTTTTGTGATTGATACTGCATTTATCTCTACTCTGTCATTATTTTCGTTAGCTCTACTATCTAAATGTAATAAAAGCTCTTTACATTCATTATTTATAGAGATTACTTCTGCCAAGATAACGTTTTCACATTCTGTCATAGCAGCCTTAATATCCTCCATTGGAGATAGTTTAATTATAATTCTATTAGTGAATTTATATAGAATTTCTTTAATATGAATAATATCTGGTTCATAGTCTGCCATACCAATTACTCTACTGCCATCTTTTTTTCTTCTTGAAGGATCTAAATAAATAATAACTTCATCTTTATCATAATCATCTATGTGTAAATTCAAGAGGGTTTCCTCTAAATTAGATGGAGTAAGCTCTATATTAGAGAAAATGACATTAGTTATACCTAAACAGTTAAAATTATATTTAACTGCTTCATAAAGAGACCTATCTCTTTCGAAATAGTAAGTTTTTTTATTGTTTTTAGAGAAATAGTAAGAATCTATACCAAGCCCACCTGTAATATCTAATACGATACCATTTGTACTATATCTCTGTTTATATTCTGCTGTAAGGTTTGAGCTACTTTGCTCTATGGAAATGGTAGAAGGAAAGATAAGATCTTCACGAGAAGACCACTGTGGCATTTTGTGAAGTAGCTTTTTTCTTGAACTTATAATAGTAGCAGCTAGCTTAAGATCTAAATTAGGGTACTTGTCACGAGAAAGAATGATTTCTGTGGAGTTTGCATCTTTGTGCGTTGCTATGAACTGGGCAAGTTCTGTACTAATCATCGCTAAGTTGGTCTTGAACCGGAATATTTATCATATTTAGAAATCGATAAACAGTGAATCTTCTTACTGGTCTGTTAAATCTCATTATATAGATATCGGAAGCTTTCTCTACTTTTTCAAAATAAATTTTTCCAAATTGATATGCTTTTTCGGGAGAGGAGCTATCATCTATATAATAAGCATTATCTCCTATTTTAAAAAAACCAAGTTTTTTAGTAATCCAAGCATATTTCCTTATTTGAGGCAATGTGCCAACCGCCTTTACGTACATACTGTTTGGTGCGCCAACGTAATAATCTGTAATAGCAGCTTTCTTATAATTATCTTCTATAATATAAAAGAATGTATTGTTGTTACCATGGGTTTTCTCTTCTTCTAAGAACGAGCCAAATTTTGAATTTAGATCTTTCCAGCCATATTGATGAGTTAAATAATCATTTGATTTTGAAGAAAAGATGTTCTCGTTAACAAATATATTATTGTTGACAAAACCAGTGTAATTATTTATAACAATAATAGATAATATAATAATAAACAGATATATAGAGCTTTTAAGAGAATAGGTAAAATAAGATTTGTTTTCTCTTTTTATGAATTTACTAATTTGGTTTCCTGCTATAAAAATCAATGGAATAAATGCGTGAGAAATAGAGTAAACAAACATTCCAGAGAAAATAGAAAGTGATAAAAAAGTAACAGCTGTTATAGCAGAGATTGTAATTAGTAGTCTGTATTTATTCTCATTTAAAGATTTATCTCTTATTTGCTTGATTAAAGAAGTTGTAATTATTGCTAGATTCAATGGGTTATTAATTAAAATAACTAAACAGATTCCTTTTAGCATTTTTTCAATAGGAAACGATCCATTATATTTTACTATAAGGTTTATATATTCGGCACCTGGTAAGTTATATCCAAAATACCAAATATAGACAGGTATTAAAAAAAGCAAACTTGTTACTACAGATAGGTAAAGAGCTGGATTTTTAAACTGTTTTTGATCGAAGAGTGCAATATAGAGCAGTATTGCCGGCCATATCACTGCCGAAGAAAATTCAGAAAGAATACTAAATCCTATAAATATACCAGCTAGGATATATGCCATATTGCAAATTATGATAGATTCGCCACACTCATTTCTACGAGGTAAAAGAGCTTCAATTATAAAGTAGAGAGATAAAAGGTAGAAAAGAGTTTGAGGAGACTCTGGTAGTGCAAATAAAGAGGAGTAAATGCTAAAATAAAAAGAGGTGGTAAAGAGTAAAACAGAATAAAAACCTGCCGCTTCTCCGTTTAATCTCCTAGCTATAATGTAGATAACCCACATGCTTGCACTTCCACAAAAGATTGAAGATAGCCGTATTGCAAACTCACTATTGAAAAATAAGTTATTTGTAAAAAGCTGTATCATCCAACCAATCATTGGTGGTTTGTCAAAATCGCTTAGTTCAGGAAATAGAGCAAATGTTCTGAAATATGCCTCGTACTCTCCCAAATCTAAGATAAGTGCAAGAGTAACTCTTACAATTGCCCCAATAATAATAAGAGCCATAACGGCTTTTTTATAATTATAGTCTGTTACTCTCATCTTGCCTACGAATAAGTTTTTTGCTTAGATAATTAAACCTATATGAAAATAGAATCCCTGCAAAAGCTAGCCCTAACAGTAGACCAACCCATACACCTACAGGGCCCATATTTAAAATAAAACCAAAGAAATACCCCATAGGTAGAGAAACTAAATAGTACGATATTATAGATAGCATAAGAGGTATTTTAACATCGGCCAAAGCTCTTAGACAGGCAAGACTTGACAACTGCATTGCATCGAAAACTTGAAACAGTGCAGACATTATTAATAAAGTAGCGGCCATCTCTCTTACAAGAGGGTCTTGAGTGTAAATGATAGGTATATAGTTCCTAAATATAATATATGCAATACCACAAATACCCATAAGTACCATACTTAGATGAATTGATGCAAAACCAGCAATTCTCATAGATTTGTAATCTCCATAACCATATTGGTGAGATACTCTTATTGTTGCAGCAGCTCCAATACCTAGTGCAATCATAAATGAAAAGCTACTCATACTCATAGCCACTTGATGAGACGCCAAAGATACCTCGCCAAGCCAACCAACCATAATCGCACTTAAACTGAATGCTGTTATCTCAACTAAATTTTGGAGCGAGAGTGGAACAGATGTTTTTAATACCTGTAACAGTAGTGTTATATTAATTAGAGGAGATTTAAAATTACTAACGTATTTTTTATAGCAATCTAATTTTATAAATAGGTATGCAAAAAGAACTAGCATAATTATTCTACTAATAAGTGTTGCTATTGCCGCACCTCTTACTCCCATTGCTTCAAAACCGAAATGCCCATATATTAGAACCCAGTTAAGAAAAATGTTTATGAAATTTGCAATAAGTGTAATATACATTGCATACTTTGTAATGCCTATTCCTTCCGAGAACTGTCTTAGTCCAAAAAAAACAAGAAAAGGTACTAGAGAATAGAGAAGTATATTGTAATATTCTTTGCTATAATAGACAACTTGCTCTGTTTGACCCATTAAATTCATTGCTCCACCCACACCAAACATTATCCCTGCTAAAATAAAGGCAACAATAGTGTTCAATACAATTGAATTCTTTAGTAAGGAAGAGACTTTTTGATGTTCTCCTTTCCCAAAGCTATGCCCTACATGAGGTGTTAACCCTTGAGTGAACCCAATGCCAAAAACCATTCCTAAAATAAAAATGGAATTAGCAAAGGAGACAGAAGCAAGCTGAGCTGTGCCAAGTTGCCCCACCATTATGTTATCTGCAAGTTGAACTGTCACTTGCCCTGCTTGAGTAAGCATTACGGGAAGCGCCATTGTTATGTTTCGCTTGTAAAATGGCAAGTACTCTTTAAAATTCATAGTGCAAATATAATGTACTTTAACTGATTTTTGATAATAGAAATGATTTGGTTAAATTTGTTAGTATTTAATAAATGAAATATGCCATTAAATTATATTGATAGAGCCAATTTATGGCTCTCTAGCAGTTTTGATAGTGATACTGTAAGTATCGTTAATAAGATGTTGTTAGAAGGGTTTAAAGAGCTTGAAGATGCGTTTTATAGAAACTTGGAATTTGGAACAGGTGGGCTCAGAGGATTAATGGGTACAGGTACCAATAGAATTAATAAATATACTGTAGGTATGGCCACTCAGGGCTTTGCCAATTATTTATTAAAATCTTTCCAAAAAAAAGATAATCTCTCTGTAGCTATTGCTTTTGACAATAGAAATAAGAGCTCGTATTTTGCTAGGATAACTGCAGAGGTTTTTGCAGCGAATGGGTTTAAAGTCTATCTTTTTGAAGAACTAAGCCCAACACCAGAGCTAAGTTTTGCAATAAGACACTTTAAATGCGTTGGAGGAGTAATGATTACTGCTTCTCATAACCCAAAGGAGTATAATGGATATAAAGTGTACTGGGAAGATGGAGCTCAAGTAACTGCACCACACGATAAAAACATAATTGAAGAGGTACTTAAAGTAGAAAACCCCTCATTGGTTAAATTTGAAGGTTGCATAAATAATATAGAAGTTATTGGAAAGGAGGTAGACGATGCTTACCTCAAAGCTATTCTCTCTTTAACATTATCTCAAGAGCTTATATCTGAAGATAACGACCTTAAGATTGTCTATACCCCATTGCATGGGACAGGTGTTAAAATGGTGCCAGAAGCTCTTAGAAGAGCAGGTTTTAAAAATATAATAAATGTTCCCGAACAAGATGTTAGTGATGGTAATTTCCCTACAGTAGAATCTCCTAATCCAGAGGAGCCAGGAGCTCTAAAGATGGCTATAGAGAAGGCCGAGGCAACAGGTGCTCAAATTGTTATGGCAACCGACCCCGATGCCGACAGATTAGGAATAGCTGTTAGAGACCTTTCGGGAAAAATGATTTTGCTTAACGGTAACCAAATGGCATCTATTTTAACTTATTACATATTAGAAAGGAGAAAAGAAAAAGGTATATTAGACCATATAAATGGCAAGATAGGATATATGGTTAAGACTATAGTTACTACAGATCTTATTAAATCTATTTGTGATAGTTATAAAATTGATCTTTACAATGTATTAACTGGTTTTAAGTTTATTGCACAGGTAGTAAGAGAGCAAGAGGGCAAACGTTATTTTATTGCAGGTGGAGAAGAGAGCTACGGATTTAATATAGGCGAATTTGTTCGAGACAAAGATGCTGTAATCTCTTGTTGTTTTGTTGCCGAAGCTGCAATATGGGCTAAATCTAAAGGTCTTACTCTTTATGAATTACTTTTAGAGATTTACGTAAAGTTTGGATTTTATAAAGAACACCTTACATCTATAACCAAGAAAGGAAAAGATGGAGTGGTTCAGATAGAAAAGATGATGCAAAGATTTAGAGAATCTCCACCCCAAAACTTAGGTGGAGCGCGCGTAGTATTGGTTCATGACTATTTAAAATCGGAAACCGTAGACAATGTGAGCGATCTTAGATATAAGATAAATTTACCAAAATCTAATGTGATTCAATTTGTCTGTAGCGATAATACCATTGTTTCTGTGAGACCTTCTGGTACTGAACCTAAAATTAAGTTCTATTTTGGAGTCAAAACCAAGATAAACTCTATAAATGAATTTGCAGAAGCCAATAAAAAGCTAGAAGACAAGTTAGAGCGACTAATATCAGAAATATCTGCTCTTTAATCTAATCTATGAAATGACAAATAATAGAGTTAAAACGCATATGTCTTTTAAATATGCGTTTTTTATATTTTATTTCATCTTACTGTTTATCTCTCAAGATGCTTTTGCTCAAAGAAATAGCAATGGAGTCTACTCATCTGCAGAAGTAGATGCAGTGCTATCAAAAATGACTACAAGAGAGAAAATTGCGCAGCTTTTTATTGTCTCTTTTTCTTCTAATCCTAAAGATAAAAACACAATAGAGGCACTAGATCTTGTTAAAAGAGAGAGAGTGGGAGGGGTAATAATAATGGGCACACCACTTACGCCTGGAGTGAATATGATTAATTTATTACAATCTTATTCCACAATACCTTTATTAGTTACGTTAGATGGAGAATGGGGAGCTTCTATGAGGTTCGATTCTCTGGTAGCTTTTCCTCGGCAAATGCAGTTAGGAGCTTTACAATCCGATTCTCTTATTTTTAAATTAGGTTATGCAATAGGAGAACAAATCAAAAGATTGGGAATAGATGTAAATTTTGCTCCTTCTATTGATATAAATAACAATCCAGCCAATCCTGTTATTAATACACGTTCTTTTGGAGAAGATAAAGAGCTAGTTGCCAAATATGGAATAGCCTATATGAGAGGGATGCAAGAGGCAGGTGTACCTGGCTCTGCAAAACACTTTCCGGGCCATGGCGATACCGATACCGACTCTCATCTTGCTCTTCCATTAATTTCATTTACAAAGCAAAGATTAGACTCTTTGGAGTTATATCCATTTAAAAAAATGATTGAAGCTGGAGTAGATATGATTATGGTAGGGCATTTGCAAATACCCTCATTAGACAGCACAGGTTGCCCAAGTTCAATCTCTTATCCTATAATAAATAATTTATTGCGTAGAGAATTGGAATATAATGGTTTTATAATTACAGATGCTTTAAACATGAAAGGTGTAGCTACTTTTATGGCACCAGAAAGATTGCCATTAGAGGCATACAAAGCAGGTAGCGATCTTATACTTATGCCAGAGAATGTGACAGAGGCGTTGAATATAATGGAAAGTGCAGTAGAGAGAGAAGAGATAACTATGCATAGCCTCAATATAAGAACAAAAAAGATGTTGATGCTTAAAGTGAAACTCGGCATTCTTAAACATAAAAACCCTATCTCTACTAACAAATTATATGAGCAGTTAAATAAACAAGAGTATAATTCTTTAATTACAACTATTGCACAAAATAGCATTACACTTTTGGAAAATAGAGATGGTAATTTGCCTATTTCAAAGTTATCTAATCAAAAGTTAGGTTATTTATCGCTTGGAGGGGATAAAAATGGGAAAGAATTTGCCAACTATTTGCTAAACTATGCGTTTGTAGATACCCTTGTTCTTAGAGGAAAGTTTAGTAAAACTAAATTGCAAGAGGCCCTTGTAAGGTTTGAAAATAATAGTCACACAATTATTGCCATGCACAATACCGATTCGAGGCCTCAAAAGGACTTTGGTATTGATATAGAGGAGATAAAACTAATATCAGATTTTGCTCTAAATCATAAAGTAACATTGGTTTATTTTGGTAATCCATTGGCAATTCCTTTCATAAATGGGCATAAGAACTTCACCTCATTAATTATTGCTTATCAAAACACTACTCATAATAACATTGCTGCTGCTCATCTTATTTTTGGTGCTTCTGCTGCAATTGGGAAATTATCTGTAACAGCTGGTGAATATGCTTGTGGCTTTTCTCAATTAACAGAAGTAGGAGATGCTCTTAGATATGGAGTTCCATTGCCACTCTCTTATAATTATGAAAATTTAAAGAGTTATACAGACTCAATCATCTCTAAAGATATTGAAAGAGGTAAATATTCTGGAGCACAACTAATTTTATTAGAAGGTAGCGATGTAGTGTTAAACAGCTCCTATGGGAATGTAACCACTTATGATAGATTAAATGTGAACCGCATTAGAGCTGCTATTACATTACTACCATCTGCAATGATCTTGAAAGAAAAAGGGCTCTTGTCGCTTGAAGAACTTCAAGGAAAAACCCTTATTTCCGATTTACTTATGCATAGAAACATGCTCCAAGTATTAGACGGGCCTCACTACTCAGAGAAAAATAATACTCTTTTAAAACAAATTATTGAAAAAAGAGCAAAACTTTCTGTAAATAAATTTGTAACTCAAGAGCTGTACTCAAAAATAGGAATTTGGAATTACCATTTCGATAAAGAGAATCTCTTTACCAATGCAACAGAAATTACAAAATTTATATCTATGCTATTTTCTAAAGGACAATATGCAGGAGAGATAATAATGACTCCTCAAACAGCTAATTTTACATCACTTCTATTACAGTATAACTCAACTTCTCCAGAAGGAAGTATGATTTGGGTAGATGTAGAAAATAAAAGAGCTCTTGTTTTCCTAAATAATGGCAAACAAAAAGAAGAGCCCAAGGAGGGAGCTGCTACTACAGGAGATTTTTTGAGAAGGCACTTTATTGATTTTTTGAATCAGAATCGAAAACGAGACTTTTAATAGAAACGGCTATATTAAATAGTATATAAGTTACAAATACTAAAAATAGCCATAAAGACCATATCTCTTTATAGATAACTATTGGCATGAGCATTAAAAGAGCTAAGATGCCAAAATTATATCTCATTTTATTTTCGGAATATTTAAGAGATTTAAATTTCAATGAAAACATAGAGATGTTGCTTACTAATAGATATGATAGAATTAGTGAGGCAATAGGGTAAAATAAAAGATTATTATAGACAAAGTCTAAAGTGCTATTAAATAATGTGTAATGAGTAAACATTGCAATAAGTATTGCATTTGCAGGCGTGGGTACACCTATAAAATTAGACGTTTGTCTTGTATCTACATTAAAAATAGCTAGCCTCAATGCCGAAGCTAATGTTATTACAAGAGGTGTAAAAGCAAGAATACCAATAAATAATGTAGATAAGTTATCATTAGAATAAGATTCAATGAAATTATTATATCTGTAGTAAATTAAAATAGAAGGAGCTAGACCAAAGCTGATTAGATCGGCTAATGAGTCTAGCTCCTTTCCTATTGGTGAATAGGCGTTTAAAATACGGGCTAAAAAACCATCCAAAAAATCGAAGATTGCAGCAATTAAAATTAGATATATAGAGAAAAGCTGCCACCCTTTTAAACCAAATATTACAGCTAGAGTACCGCAAGTTAGGTTTAGCAGAGTTACTGTATTTGGGATGTATTTCTTAATGCCCATAGTTATTAAATGCCCAGTTTCTTTCTTATTTCTGTTGGAATGGATTCTTTATGTACCATTACAGAGATGCTTTTTGCTCTTATATAACTTTTAGACATATGTAGGTAACCTGCAAATTTATTTCTTGCGGAACCCCATGAGTTTTTGGTTATATAATAGTTATTACCTTGTTGATCCTTTACAATACCTGTAAGGAGCATTAGGTGATCGTCTGTGGTATTAAAAGCTTCATATCCTTTCTGACGTACTTCTTGAGTTACATTTATCTCTGGGAATATATTTTCAAATTTAAATATTTGAGCATATTTATCTTCAACTGAAAGTTTTTCGAAACGAGCTCTATCTGTTCCTGAATAATCGTCAAGTTTAGAGATTTCTGGGTTAATAGCTACGCCAGTTGCATGAGAGAATCCTCTTTCGCTAACATCGCCATCCCAACAAACAGTGTATCCTTTTAGAAGTGCATTATCTATTACTTCAATAAATTCGTCTATTGGAAGGTTATAAAATCCTGCATAGTTCCAGTTGTCTTGTACTTCTATAACAGCTTTTTCATAGAAAGGAAAATGAGAAAAACTAGTTATACTAACATAGTCGTCCATATTCAAACCAGTTGATTGTGCAAATGATTTTGGAGTGTATTCTTTACCTTTATAACTAAATTTTTCAGGAATTCTCCCTAGATAAGTATCTAAAAGAGATTCTTGAAGTTTGTAATACTCGGGGCTTCTATCTTTAAGAGCAACTGCAGTAGTGGAAAGAGTGTTAACAAACTTATTAAGTTCCCTATGATTGTGTGCAGGAGAGTCGTAGTTAATACCTGAATATACCTCTTCTGGAACAATCCCATGTTCTTTAACAATATTAATGAACATATGAGCCAAACTGCCTTGACCAAGATTCCCGGCACCTCTTCTAATAAAGTTGTCGTTCATTCGGTTAACATAGTTGTGTCTTACTACAAACATTTCTGCTAAGTCATGTTCTCCTTTGCCAGTACGAAGCAATTCTGCTTCTAAAAATCCTGCAGCGGCATATGCCCAACAAGTTCCAGTGCTAGCTTGGTTTTTAACTGGAGTTGCTTGGTTTCTTACAACATCTGTAAAAACGTAGCCTTGACCAATTATAGATCCAGAGATAAACAGTGCAATAAGCAAAGTACTCAGGAATAATTTAAGCTTTCTCATGATAAAATTATGTTAAGTAGTTTTATTTTATGCCTAATTTACTCTTCATCTCTTTTGATAAAGAATTTTTGTTAACTACAATATTTGTTGTTTTGTATTTAACGTAAGACTCTGATACATACCAAAATCCCTTGTATGATCCAGATATTCCCCAAGAGTTTTTAACCATATAATATTTGTTGCCTTTTTGATCTTTGGCAATTCCGTAAATATGCATTCCGTGATCGTCTGTTGTTTGACCATTGTCAAAAGCAATTTGTCTCATCTCTTGAGTTATGATTCTTTCAGGTACAACCTCTTCGAAGCTAAGTAATTTGCTGTTAAGATCGGATTTAGAAACACCTAACCATCTCTCTTGATCAGATCCTGTCATATTTGCAACTTCTGTTTCTGGAACAATTGCAATACCTTTTCTGTTAAAACCACTTTCGCTAACATCTGATGCCCATGCAACAGTGTAACCATTATGGATAGCATTATCAAAAACAGTTATAAACTCATCTAGAGGAAGGTTATAAGATAGATCCCATCTCCAATTATCTGATATTTCTAATGCAAATGCTGAATAAAATGGGTGGTGATTAAAAGATGTTATAGAAATATAATCGTCTGGATTTAATGCCAACTCATTAGCAAAGCTTTTAGGGGTATACTCTTTACCTCTATAATTAAAAGTAGCAGGCACTTCTCCTAAGTATGCGTCAATAATACCTTTATAAGCAACTTTCCAAGAAGGAGTAAATTTTCTATTTGGATTTCTAACCATTGCTTTAATAAATCCACCTAAAGCAGCATCTAGTTCGCCGTGTACATGAATCTCTTCTCCATAATTTTTACCTGACATAATCTCTTCTGGAACTATACCGTAGTTTTTCCATACAGCTAGTACGTCGCCGAATGAGCTTCCTGGTGCAAAGTTGATGTTACCACCTGTTCTTACGTATTTGTCCCCTTTGTCATAGTATGCGTTAGAGACTATGAACATTTCTGATAGATCATGATCTCCTTTACCTGTTCTTAAAAGTTCTGATTCTAAAAAAGAGATGGCAGAAAAACTCCAGCATGTGCTAGTTCTGTCTTGATTTTTAACAGAAGTTACAGGAAGTTCTTTTACAGTTGTAAAAATGTAACCTTCTTTTGTCTTGTTGTTTTGCGCACTAACGGCAGAAACTCCCCATAATAGCAGTAGGGAGAGAATAAATGTTTTTTTCATAAGTATTGTTATTATTTATTAAATTATGGTTAGTAAGATCAAAGTTACCAAAAAAAACGAGTAATGTTATGGAATGTTCATGTATTTATGTGTTTGTAAAGAAATTCTCCATTGGGGGTTCTCTTTTATATACTCAATAATTTGAGGCATCATTTTATCGCGTTGGCTCCACTCGGGCTGCAAATATAAAATAACAGAAGAGGGGACTTTTTTTCTATTTTCTTCGGCCCACAAAAAATCACTTTCGTTCTCTATAATTATTTTAAGCTCCGACGCCATTTGATGGATATTGCCAATGGGTGGTTTTTTCTTTTTTGGAGAGAGGCAAATCCAGTCGAACTGTCCACTTATGTGGTGTGAACCAGAGGTCTCTAAGAAAATTTCCATCTCACTCTTTTTAAGCAAATCGCATAATTTGTCTAGGGGGTATGTAAGAGGTTCGCCTCCGGTAATTACTATGGATTTTGCTTTATATTCAATTGCTTGAGCTACTATCTCTTCTATTGGGGTTGCAGGGTAGAGCTTGGGGTTCCAAGTCTCTTTAGCGTCGCACCAACTGCACCCAACATCGCATCCGCCAACTCTTATGAAAAAAGCAGCCTTCCCAGTGTTGTGGCCTTCGCCCTGAATTGTGTAAAAACTCTCGGCAAGTGGGAGCAATGCTCCATCTTTGAGTTCGGGTATATTCATATATTTTTTTTACAAAGATAATAACTCGTTTCAAAAAAATGCCTTTTTGTCAGTTATTACACCATGGCAGATTTGTTGCTCCTATATACTATAAAAATTGAGAAATTATGAATAATCAAAAATATCAATCGTTAGATAAGTTTGCCATGAATCTCAATGTTATGGCACAATCGGGAAAGTTAGACCCGGTTATTGGAAGAGACGAAGAGATTAGAAGAGTGCTTCAGATATTGAGTAGAAGGACTAAGAACAATCCTATATTGGTAGGAGAACCAGGCGTTGGTAAAACTGCAATTGCCGAGGGTATAGCGCAGCGTATTGTACAGGGCGATGTACCAGAGAATCTTAAAAGTAAAATTCTATATTCGTTAGATATGGGTGCTCTTATTGCAGGAGCCAAATACAAAGGGGAGTTTGAAGAGAGGCTCAAAGGTGTTATTAAAGAGGTGATCGAAAGCGAGGGAGAGGTAATACTATTTATTGACGAGATTCATACTTTAGTAGGAGCAGGGCGGTCTGATGGGGCAATGGATGCAGCCAATATTTTAAAACCTGCACTTGCTAGGGGTGAGTTGCGAGCAGTAGGTTCAACTACACTAGATGAGTATCAGAAATATATTGAACAAGATAAAGCTCTTGAGAGACGGTTTCAAATGGTTATGGTAGATGAGCCATCTCCAGAAGAGGCTATCTCTATATTGAGAGGTCTTAAAGAGAGATATGAAAACCACCACAAGGTTCAAATTAAAGATGATGCACTTATTGCAGCAGTAGATTTATCTCATAGATATATCTCTTCAAGACATTTGCCCGATAAAGCGATAGACCTTATAGACGAGGCTGCTGCCCGTTTAAGGTTAGAGATAAATTCTGTGCCCGAGGCTATAGACGAGCTCAATAGAAAAATTAGGCAACTAGAGATTGAGAAAGAGGCAATTAAACGAGAGGGAGATAAAAAGAAAAACGAAGAGCTTTCGGCCACCCTTAAAGAGCTAATTACCGAAAGAGATGCAAAAAACTCGGTTTGGCAAGAAGAGAAGAAAATTATTGAGCAAATTCAAAAGAAAAAAATAGAGATAGAAGAGCTCAAATTCAAAGCAATGGAGGCCGAACGTGCTGGGGATTACGGGAAGGTTGCCGAGATTAGATATGGAAAAATAGTAGCAGCTCAAAAGGAGATAGATAACCTTACCGAGAAAAAAGGAGCAGGCCAAATCACTATGATTAATGAATTTGTAGACCCCGAGGCTATTGCCGAGGTGGTTGCTAAATGGACTGGAATTCCTGTTTCGCGAATGCTTGAGAGTGAAAAAGAGAAACTTTTGAGAATGGAAGATGCTCTTCACAAAAGAGTTATAGGCCAGCATGAAGCAATTGTAGCAGTTTCTGATGCTATTCGCCGCAGTAGGGCAGGGTTGCAAGACTCTAACCGCCCAATTGGCTCATTCCTGTTTATGGGAACAACTGGGGTTGGTAAAACTGAATTAGCCAAAGCTCTTGCCGAGTTTTTGTTTAACGACCAGAATATGCTCACTCGCATAGATATGAGCGAATACCAAGAGAGACACTCTGTATCAAGGCTTGTGGGTGCCCCTCCGGGATATATTGGCTACGAAGAGGGAGGCCAATTAACAGAAGCTGTTAGAAGAAAACCCTATTCAGTAATTTTATTGGACGAGATAGAGAAGGCTCACCCCGATGTATTTAATATTTTACTGCAGGTATTAGACGATGGCCGTTTAACCGACAATAAAGGGCGCACGGCAGATTTTCGCAACACCATTCTTATAATGACATCCAACGCGGGGTCGGAGGTAATTCAAGCTAATATTAGCAGAATGACCGATGCCAACCGAGACCAAGTTATCGAAAGAACTAGGGTAGAGGTAATGGAAGTTTTAAAGAACAATGTAAGGCCAGAATTTATTAATAGAATAGATGAGATAATTGTATTCCACCCATTAACAGACAGTAATATTAAAGATATTCTTAACCTACAATTAGAGATGGTAAAGAGTAAGTTGGCACAGATGGGAGTTACTCTGGAATTTACAGATTATGCATTAATCTATCTTGCCCAAAAGGGATATGACCCTGCCTATGGGGCAAGGCCAGTAAAACGAATATTACAAAGAGAGCTAGTAAATGAACTTGCCAAATCTTTGCTAGAGGGCAGCATCAATAAAGAGAAGCCTGTAACTGTAGATTGCTTTGAAGATAGTCTAGTGTTTAGAAACTAACTGGCATATGAATTGGTCCATCAATACCTACTGGGATACCAAGTAGCATCCAAATGGTTATCATAATGGCCCAAACTAGCATGAAAATAACGGTGTAGGGAATCATTAATGAGATGATTGTTCCTATACCGTTTTTTTCGTCGTAGCGTTGTGCGTAGGTAACGATTAATGCAAAGTAGCTCATCATGGGTGTAATTACATTGGTTACCGAATCTCCAATTCTAAAGGCTGCTTGTGTAAAACCGGGATGGTAACCCAATATCATAAACATTGGTACAAATACAGGAGCCATAATAGCCCACTTTGCCGATGCGCTTCCCATAAACATATTCATAAAAGCAGAGAGCAGTAGAAATGTAAGTATCAAAGGAACTCCGGTAAAGCCTATGTGGCTTAAGAATTGGGCGCCGTCTATTGCTAAAACCAAGCCTAGGTTTGAATAATTAAACCAGTAGATAAATTGTGCTGCAAAGAATACTAGTACAATATAACCTCCCAACCCTTTCATTGAGTTGGTCATATGCTTAACTACATCTTTATCGTTTTTAATAGTCTTTACTATAATGCCATAGATAATTCCGGGCACAAAGAATAGGAGCATAAGTCCTACTACAATACCAGAAAAGAATGGCGACTTTAGAATACCTCCAGTTTCGGGATCTCTTAGTAGTCCATTCTCTGGAATAATAGTCCAAGCCATTGCAGCCAGAAAAATAAGGGTACCAATACCCGCCCATCTTAGACCCTTTTTTTCGAGAGGAGTAATCTCTTCTATCTCTAGTGCTTTTTCACTGCCGTGGTATTTACCCAGCCTTGGTTCTACAATTTTTTCTGTAATCCAAGTGCCAACAAATATTACCATTATTGCACTTGCGACCATAAAAAAGTAGTTGACCATGGGGTTAATATTCATTGTTGGGTCAATTATATGTGCTGCCGAGGTTGAGAGGCCTGCAAGAATAGGGTCTATGGAGCCTATTAAAAAATTTGATCCAAAACCTGCGCTTACTCCTGCGAATGCTGCGGCAAATCCGGCCATTGGGTGTCGCCCCAGTGCATGAAAAATCATCGCTCCTAGAGGGATAAGAATTACGTATCCAATTTCTGAAGCAAGGTGTGAAAAGATTCCTGCTAAGATGATTGCAGCGGTAATTAATTTTGGAGGTGCACCTAATACTAGCTGACGTACTAAGACAGAAAAAAGTCCAGAACCCTCGGCAACCCCAATCCCTATCATAATAACTAGCACTAGAGCTAGGGGTGGGAATTTTACAAAATTGCCCTCTACGTTGGTGTATATCCAGCGAATGCCATCGCTATTTAAAAGGTTTTTTACTTGAATGATTTCTCCGGTGGAGGGGTGGGTAGCCTGTAGTCCTACAGCAGATGCCCACCAAGATAGTAGGGCTACCAATGCTGCCATCATTAAGAAGAGTGTTGCAGGGTGTGGCAATCTATTCCCTACTACTTCAATTGTGTCTAATGCACGGGCAAAACGGCTTTTTTTAGTCATTTTGTCAACAAGTTTTATATTTCTTATGAAATAGTTAATAAAAAAACGAAATGCAAAGATAGGATAATAATAGAGATTGGCATTGATTCAACATTCTTTCATTAAATTTGTATCCCTTAATATAAATGAGATTAAATGAAGGAGAGTAATGTTTTTTTTGAGCAGATGGATCTTTGGACAAAAGAGAAAGTGCCTTATTTTTTTCTGATAGATTATAAGTGCCAAAAACCTGTGATTTATAGATTAGATGAGTTAGAAGAGCATAATATAAAAATTCACTTTCCACAAAAGCCATTTTTGAATTCAGATAAAGAAGAGATCAATATTAGTAAGAGTCCTATTTCTTTTGAGAGTTATAAGTCTCAATTTGAAAAGGCTATACTCTTAATGGAAAAAGAAAATGTTTGTTTGCTCAATTTAACTTGTGAAACACTGCTTTGTGCGAATGTCTCTTTGGAGTGTATATTTAAGCAAACGTCTGCTAAATATAGGGTGTTTTACAAGAATGAGTTTGTCTGCTTCTCGCCAGAAATATTTGTGAGAATAAAAGAGAATAGAATTGCTAGTTTTCCAATGAAAGGAACTATAGATGCATCTGTACCAAATGCTGAGTTTGTACTTTTGAACAATGAGAAAGAGATTGCCGAACACTCATCTGCGGTAAAATTGATATGTGAAGATTTAGCTTCTATTTCTAATGAAGTAGAAGTAAGGCGATATCGTTATATAGATCATATAAAAACTAAGGGCAAAAACTTACTACAAGTTAGTTCGCACATAGAGGGTCAATTAAAAGAGGATTTTCAAAATAGTTATGGTTCGTTATTTAAATGCCTTTTACCTGCTGGCTCAATTTCGGGTGCACCTAAATCTAAATCATTAGAAATTATAGATAACATTGAAACTCATAACAGAGGGTACTATACTGGTGTTTGTGGTGTTTTTGATGGAGAGAATTTAGATAGCTGTGTTTTGATTAGATTTATAGAGCAAAGAGATGGATCTTTATTCTATAAGAGTGGGGGAGGGATAACTAATCAAAGCATAGTAGAGAAGGAGTATCAAGAAATGATAGATAAAGTATATGTTCCAGTGGATTGAAACTATTCGTGTGGTTAATGGTAACCCTCAAAATGTATTTTGGCATCAAAAGAGAATGAATGAGACTTTTATGCAGTTTACTGGAGATGTATGCCCATTCTCGTTAGATTTAATTCTTAGAGAACTTTCTTTTTCAGATAGTGGCATTTTTAAATTACGTATAGTATATAGTTTAAGAGAAATTGTTGAATTGGAAATTCTGTCATATTCAATAAGGTTAATTTCTAAATTCTATTTGGTTGAGCGGCATAATATTGATTACGCCTATAAGTTTGAAGAGAGAAGATCTCTAGATTCTTTGGATCATTTAGATGCCGAGCCAATTATTGTGCAAAATGGATTGATTACAGATACTCGGTATTCTAATTTGATTTTTAAAAAAGATAATAGCTGGTATACGCCCACTTCCTTTTTGCTTAATGGAACTATGCGTCAGAAATTATTGGCAGAAGGGGCTATTTTTGAGTGTAAAATAGATGTGAGTGATTTACTTAATTATTCAAACTTTAAGATGATTAATGCAATGATGCCGCCAGAGCATGCAATACTTTACAATATTGATTTACTAATAAGAAAAATGCCTAGATAACTTTCCAAGCTACCTAGGCATTTAAAATCATTTATAATTAAAGAGCTCTAAAAATTATTCAAAAACAGATTCCAATTTTTGATAGATAGTATGTGTTTTTTCAACAGCAGCATCTTTCTCCTTATCATTATTACCTTTGAGTACTTCCTTCAAAGCTACGGTAGAATCATAAAGATCCTTTGAGATTTCGTAATATTTAGGAGTTTTGTCTTTCAACCTTTTTACCAATTTCTCTTCGGGGTACTTTATCATTGCATCTGCTTGGGCGATAAACTCATCCATTACACCTACAATTTCACTGTATTTTTTTTCTGGCAACATCTTGTGATAAATTACGTAAAGTGTTTGATGATATGCGTCCATCTCTTTAACAAAAGGCTTAACAACTCTGTTCATAGCTTCATATGCAGAGTGAAACTTCTCTGCAGCTAAAAGTAATGCTTCATCGTTATTCTCTTCACTTGCTTTATAATAGCTTTGGGCAAGTGCGTTAAACTTTACTAGTTCGGCCTTCCATTGACCCTCTTTTTCTCTAAGAATACCAGGAAGTTTTGCACTATTCATTTTCTCCATATTCGCTTTAATTTGTGGAATAAGCGCTTTTAATGCAGCTATATCCTTAGCAGGATATGCTTTATGCCACATAGGATAAATGATTGAATGGAAGCTAGTTAATTCAGGGACACTTGCCGATATTTCGGCAGCTTGTTCTTTGGTTTGTGAAAAAGCATAATTGTTAGTGCTAAGCGCTAAAATAAGCATACTAGAAAATAGTAGTATTTTTTTCATTGATATAGGGGTTAATGTTTTTATTTAAAAAAGTAAATTTATTCTTTTTATTAAGACAATATTGTTTGGATATAGTTTAATTTATTGTATTTTTTTGCTTAGATAGATTTGCACGAAATAGTAAAAAAAACACGCTTATGAGCACTGAATCATTATCTTTGCTTCATATAAAATGAGGAATAACTGATGAAGAGAAATGATAACTTTGAGATGGTTGCCAAAACCATGGCAGAACTTGAACCTATACTTGCTCAAGAATTAATAGAATTAGGTGCCAATGATGTTCAAATAGGAACTCGTATGGTCTCATTTTCAGGTGACAATGCATTGCTATATAAAGCAAATTTGCACTGCCGAACTGCTGTACGTATACTCAAACCTATTCATACGTTTGTGGCTAACTCAACTGACCAACTCTACGAAGAGATAAAAAAGATGGATTGGGGGCAATATTTAACTTTAGAAAAAACGTTTTCAATAGATGCTGCTGTATTTTCGGAATTTTTTACTCATTCTCAATTTGTTTCCTTTAGAGTGAAAGACGCAATTGTAGATTATTTCTATGCAAAATATGACAAACGGCCATCGGTTAGTTTAACTAATCCCGATCTTGTTTTAAATATTCACATAGCACAAGACAAATGCACGCTTTCTTTAGATAGCTCGGGCGAATCTTTGCACAAGCGTGGGTACCGTATTGCTCAAACGGATGCTCCAATGAGCGAAGTGTTGGCTGCAGGTATGATTCTAAAATCTGGCTGGAAAGGGGAATGCAATTTTATTGATCCAATGTGTGGGTCGGGTACTTTGCTCATAGAGGCTGCAATGATTGCACTGAATATTCCTCCAGGGATTCACCGTGCTAACTTTGCATTTGAAAAATGGAAAGACTTTGATAGCGATCTTTTTAGCGAAATATATAATGACGATAGTAGTGCTAAAACCTTCGATCATAAGATAATTGGATCTGATATGTCTGCCGAGGCTATCTCAGTTGCACAGATGAATGTGAAGAATGCGGGGCTTAAAGATTATATTACTCTAGAGGTAAAATCATTTGAACAATATGCCGAGGCTCCCCAACCTCCTGGTCTATTAATGACAAATCCACCCTACGGCGAACGACTAAAAGTAGACGATATTGAAGCGCTGTACATTATGATTGGAGATAGCTTGAAAAATGTATTTACTGGCTACAATGCTTATGTACTGGGCTATAATAAAGAGAATTTAGTAAGTATCGGGCTAAAGCCATCTAAAAGATTCCCATTGTTTAACGGTCCGTTGGAGTGTGAAATGCGCAAATATGAAATTTTTGCGGGTAGAAGAGACAATCATATTAGAGAGAAATATTCTGCTGGTGCATCAGATGATAGTGGTAGTAGACTTATTGGTGACAGAGAGAAGAAGCCAAACTCTAACAGCAAACCTTACAATCGAAAAAAAATACTTTTTGATGATAAAACAAATCTTCCTATTGGCACAAGGAAAGATTCTGACAAAAGTTAATAATATCTATGATAAAGCCTGTATCAATTAAATTCTTAATAATCACTTTTTTATTCTTATTC
>CAYIYT010000004.1:0-70571 GCA_964367735.1 uncultured Muribaculaceae bacterium | reverse complement strand
GGTGGATTTGGTGGGGGTGGATTTGGCGGCGGCGGAGCTGGTGGAAGTTGGTAATTAACCCCTTGAGGTTAATTACTCGATACTTCTATGCTAATATTCCAAACTCCTATAGCACTCTCTAGTTTAACTAATGCTTGCGATTTACCGTAAATAGCTGAATGGAATGAGGAAAGAACCTCGTCGTAACTTCTTTGTGCGTCAAGTACTTCAATCAGGTGAATATTACCTTTATAGTACTCTTCTCTCTTTTGAATAAGTGCATCTTTTGCATTTTTGACCAAACCACTTCTAAAAAGATTCATCTTTTTGTCTGATACTACAAAATAGTTATGGGCACTTACAACTTCACTCTTAACCTGCATTTCGGCTTTAAGATATCTATATTCAGCTTGCCTTTTTTGAGCTTCGGCAGATAGTATTTCTCCCTTGTTCCTATTAAACAGAGGAATTGGAAAGGACAATCCCACTTCAAACCCTGTAAATCTTGGAGAGGGAGCCATTTCATTTCTAGCCTCGGCATTTATACCATATCCCAAAGAGATATCAAATTCTGGTATCCTTTGTGACTTAGCTACATTTATGGCATATTTTGAAAAATCAATTTCTTTTTTTGTCGCAAGTAAATCGGCTCTATTGTTTAAAGCTGTTTCTACTATTTCACTTAAAATAAAATTTTTATCGTTCCATATATTTTTCCTTTCTGGAATAATAATTGTGTCTGCACTGCTTATACCACAATGGTTTGTAATTGTAACATAGAGTTCGTTCAGTTCATTCTCCATCTCTAAAATTTGAGAACAAAGGAGCCCAGTCTCTACTTTATTCTGAAGAATATCTATATCACGTAAATATTCAGAGCCACGTTTAAGGCTATCCGAAGTCAATAACTTTATTTGATCTACATAGCTCTCTTTCATTATCTGATAGAGTTTCCTCACTTTAATCGCTTCTAACCATGTCACAGTTGCCTCTTCTCTTAATAATCTAAAGAAGTCTACAAGAACTGCTTGAGTTACTTCTTTCTCACTTTTAGCAAGATTTACAAAAGCCCTTCTACGGCCAGGAGAGATTGTTTGAGAGATCTCTCCCGAAACTCCATGCCCCATTTGCATGCCTCTTAACTCATCATTATAATAGGTAAATCCGATTGAGGGGTTATTAAATACCGAAGCCGAAATAATTTGAGCTTCGGCTATTTCAATATTAAGCCTTTCGGCTGCATATTCTAAATTACCAATGCGAATCTTCTCTAAGTATTGGTCAAGAGACAGTTGTACATAGGTTTGAGCATGTGCAAAAGTTAATCCTAGTAAAATAATAGTAATTAGAGATAAAAGTCGTTTTTTCATAGTTATTTATGCCGTTATTTTGTATAAAGTTAGGGTATATTCTTAATCCCTCTTAGAGTTTTTAATCATTATCTATTGTAAACTCAATCTAATATAATTATTAGACTACATCTTTCTTTTTTTCCTACTCTCAAATTGATGATTTAATTAGCTAATTGTATTTGAACAATTAAAGTAGATTAATTTTACTTTAAATTTCTTTTAAATCTATTGTCACAATTTCTGACTTAGTTCCTATTCTAAATTTTGGTCCCCAAAGACCAATTCCAGATGAAACATAAAAGTGAGTATCCTTAATTTTCTTATATCCATAACCCACTTCATACATCCATTTAACTATTAAATTGCCAGGCCAAAATTGTCCATTGTGAGTGTGTCCCGAAAGTTGTAAATCTACACCATTTTCTATCGCCTCGCTTAGCCCAAACGGCTGATGGTCCATCAAAATAAGCGGTAAGCTTTTATCTGCTCCTACAAGAATCTCTTTTAACTCTTTTCTTTTTGAGTTGGTCCTATCTTCCCTACCTGCAATTTGAACAGTACCACCAACTACCACCACAGAATCTAGTAGCAAAGTAATACCAGCGCTTCTTAAATAGTCATACAAACGTTCCCTATTTCCACCATAATATTCATGATTTCCACTAATGGCAAAAACACCATATTTAGCCTCTATCTTCTTAAATCTTGTAGCTATATCCCAATCTACCAAGGGTTTCATATCACGATCTACAATATCGCCCGCTATTAGAACTAGCTGAGGATTTTGAGCATTTATAAGTTTTATGTACTTATCTAAATTGTTCCCATTAATGTAAGAGCTAAGATGAATATCGCTAATTAGTACAATACGCATTTGTTTGTCTGGCAAAGGTTTGTTTAGCTCTACAGCTATTTTAGTAACAGTAGGGTTATTAAAATTATAACTACCGTACACAAGCAGCAGCGAAACAAAAGAGATCACAACTATAACGGTAATGCGCGCCGAGGCTAAATGGTTCTCGTTTATTACTTGAGGGAAAAACCCTAAAAAGCTGTTAAAAAGTCTAAGAATATCTACCCCTAATGCAATAAGAGCAAAATAGACCACAGCAATGAGCCACGTAAATGCTAAGGAAGAGATTAATGGAGAAATCGTTGGTGGAAATTTATCACCATAAAACATTCTCACAAAAAACAGGAGAGTTAACCCCCAGAAAACTAAAGCATAAAACAGTTTTACAGTAAAAAAGGGTGGCAACACTTGCCATCCTCTTATAAAAACATAACCATTGAGCGATAGGGTAAATAGCAACACTATCAGGAAAAACATATATTTCATTTAAAAATTTAACAAGTAATAATTTAAAACTTTAACAGATAAAACATATATCTTTATGCTTTGTTTACTCAAAAGGTAATTAAAGATGAAAGAACGAGTTAAAGCAGCAAAAAAGGTAACACTAATAGGTTTTATTGTCAATCTTATTCTATCGGCAGCGAAATTGGCTGCAGGTATAATAGGAAACAGTGCTGCAATGGTTGCCGATGCTGTTCACTCAATGTCAGATTTTGCAACAGATATTGTGGTTATTGTTTTTGTAGATATATCTGGCAAAGAGAGCGACCATAATCACAGGTATGGGCATGGAAAATTTGAAACTTTCGCAGCTATGCTAATTTCTTTAGTCCTAATTGGAGTTGCTGCTGGCATATTTTTCAATGGAGCTAAAAACATTCTTTATTCAATAAAAGGCAATATCTTACCCCAGCCGGGTATGATTGCATTTTGGGCAGCCGTAGTCTCCATTGTTTTTAAAGAAGCTCTATATTATTATACAATAAAGGTTGGCAAAGAGATAAAAAGTGATGCTGTAATTGCCAATGGATGGCACCATAGAAGTGATGCTTTTTCATCTGTTGGAACAGCACTCGGCATAGGTGGAGCAATTTTCTTTGGAGAAAATTGGAGAATATTAGACCCTATAGCAGGTGTTATTGTAAGTATCTTTATTTTAAAAGTAGCAATCACCATTATCTTACCAAGTATAAAAGAGTTACTTGAATCTTCTCTCCCACAAAACGTAGAAGATGAGATAGAGGAGGTGCTCACGAACCATTTAGATGTTCAGACATTTCACCATCTAAGAACCCGTAAAATAGGTAGTGTCTATGCAATAGATGTCCACATAAAACTTGACAAGAACATAACCTTTGTAAGATCTCACGATATTGCCACCGAAATCGAAGTAGAACTAAGACGACGATTTGGCAAAGAGACCCAAATAATTATTCACACTGAGCCCCTATAGATAAACTTCCATTAATAGTTTAATAGTATGCCGGCCCAATCGTTATAATCCATTAGACAAGTAATTGTTTTTTTGCTAAAAATTCATAACTTTAGATTGACTAAAACCTAGCGAAACAAATTTACAGCCACTAATCTAATTCAAAATTGCATTATAATGTTGGGAAAAATAATTGATTTTAGCGTAAAGAACAAGCTAATAGTTATACTATTTACGCTTACTATTGCTGCTTTTGGATTGTATGCAGTTTTAAACATTCCCGTAGGTGCAGTGCCCGATATTACAAACAATCAAATTCAGGTCATTACTACTTCAAGTAATTTATCTACTCAAGAAATTGAGCAATTTATTACAACTCCTGTAGAAATGGAGATGGCAAATTTGCCCGGAGTAGAAGAGATACGTTCTATATCTAAATTTGGGATCTCTGTGGTTACAGTGGTTTTCAAAGAAAATATGGGAACTTATTTACCTAGGCAATTAATAGCAGAAAAAATCAAAACAGCATCGGCAAATATTCCTGAGGCTTATGGATTTCCAGAAATGGGGCCTATAACCACTGGGTTAGGAGAAATTTACCAGTATATTGTAGATGTAAAACCTGAATTTAGAGATAGATATACTCCCACAGATTTAAGGACAATTCAGGATTGGATTATAAAGAGGAGATTATCTGGGATATCTGGTGTGGTAGAAATAAACAGCTGGGGAGGAAATTTAAAACAATATGAAGTTTCCGTTATTCCTGCTAAAGTTAAAAGCCTTGGTATTAACCTAATGGATGTTTTCACAGCGCTTGAAAATAACAATGGCATTTCTGGTGGATCCTATATTGAAAAAACAAATCAAAGCTACTTTATTAGGGGAGATGGACAAGCGAAGAGTTTAGAAGATATTGAAAACATTGTAGTTACAAATAATAGCGGTACACCAATTCTTATAAAAGATTTGGCAACGGTTCAATTTGGTTTTGCAAATCGTTTTGGTGCAATTACTGCTAATGGAAAGGGAGAGACCGTGCTTGGACAAATTATGATGTTAAAAGATGCAAATTCAAAAGTTGTAATTAACGAAGTAAAAGATAGGGTTGCCGATATTCAAAAAAATCTTCCCGAAGGCGTATTTGTAAATCCAGTTCTTGAAAGGAGTGAACTTATTTCTAAAACATCGTTCACTGTAATTGAGAACCTTTTACTTGGCGCAATAATAGTACTTCTAATTGTTATTTTACTTTTGGGTAACGTAAGATCGGCATTGGTTATTGCCTCTATGATTCCCTTAGCACTGTTATTTACTATTGGAGCAATGTTTATTTTTGGTATCGATGCCAATTTAATGAGCCTTGGTGCTTTAGACTTTGGAATAATTATAGATGGTGCAGTAATAATTGTAGAGTTCATTGTCATAAGAATGAGCTTACAAAAAGATGAAATATTGTCAATTGAAGACTATGAACGGCAATCTATATTGGATAAAATTTCTATTTCTGGAGCTTCAAAAATGATGAAATCTGCTATTTTTGGACAGGTTATTATTCTTATCGTTTTTATCCCTATTTTATCACTAAGTGGAGTAGAAGGTAAAATGTTTCGCCCAATGGCATTATCATTTTCTTTTGCCATAGTTGGAGCTATGATATTAGGTATCACATGGCTACCCGTTGCATGTTCTCTCTTTTTAAAGCCAAATAAATCAAAAAAAAGAAATATTTCTGATTGGATTATGGATAAAATCCATCAATCATATTACCCAGTAATTAAATGGTCTTGTTGTCATAAACGTGTTGTGCTTGGAGCAGCTATTGTTTCGCTACTGTTTACCGGATTTCTATTTACCCGCATTGGAGGTGAGTTTGTTCCTACACTAGACGAAGGTGACTTTGTGATACAGCCAGTATTAAAAACAGGAACATCTCTCACAAAAACTGTGGAAATGACCACTAAGATGGAGAATATTTTAATAGATAAATTCCCCAACGAAGTAGACCAAATTGTTTGCCGAATTGGTGCTGCCGAAGTACCTACCGACCCTATGTCCATGGAAGAAATTGATATGATCATTAAACTTAAACCAAAAAAAACATGGACAGCAGCAAATAGTAAAATGGGATTGGCAGAAAAATTCAAAGAAGAACTTTCAGTAATTCCAGGTATAGAATATGAATTTACACAGCCCATAGAGATGCGTTTTAACGAATTAATAACTGGAGTACGTTCCGATATTGCTATTAAAGTATTTGGTGAAGATCTAGATTATATAAATAACAAAGCTCTTGAAATTAAAAATCTGATTGCCGATGTGCCAGGAGCAACCGATATAATTATGGAGAAAACCGAAGGATTGCCTCAAATAAAAGTTAATTATATTAGAAGTAAAATAGCTTATTATGGTGTTGACATTAACACTTTAAATACATTTTTATCTACGGCATTTGGTGGTAAAACAGCCGGTGTTGTTTTTGAAGGTGAAAAAAGATTCGACTTGGTAATGAGACTAGATAGCCAACACAGAACAGATATCGATGATATTAGCCAACTTCAAGTACCTATTTCATCTGGGGAAATGATACCTTTAAGCGAACTTGCCAATATTGAGTACACTCAAGGGCCAGCAAAAATTTCGCGCGACAACGGACATCGCAGAGTGGTTGTAAGTGTTAATGTTCTTAACCGTGACTTACAGTCGGTTATTGTTGATATTAGAAATAAAATTGAAACCAACATAAAACTACAAGCAGGTAATTATATTGAATATGGCGGTCAATTCGAAAATTTGCAAAATGCAACTAACCGCTTAATGCTTGCCGTTCCAGTAGCACTATTATTAATTTTTATTTTTCTGCATTTTGCATTTAAATCATTTAAAGATGCTATTATGATTTTTACAGCAATACCCTTAGCTACAGTGGGTGGTGTGGTTTTTCTTTGGATAAGAGGAATGCCTTTTAGCGTTTCAGCTGGAATTGGTTTCATTGCACTTTTTGGCATTGCTGTACTAAACGGCATTGTTCTTATTGAACATTTGAAAGAGTTACAGCATAGTGGAATGACAAATATGCGTGAATTAATACTTACCGGAACTAAAAACCGGTTGCGTCCAGTATTACTTACTGCAAGTGCTGCTGCTATGGGATTTCTACCTATGGCTATCTCCACTGGTGCAGGAGCCGAAGTTCAAAGGCCACTGGCTACTGTAGTAATTGGTGGGCTTATAACCTCAACAATGTTAACTATGATTGCTTTGCCTTTAATGTTTGAACTTTTTTATAATGTTAAGGGAATAAAGTTTTTCCCATTGCGTTTTATTAGATCAAAAACTTTAATCACATTACTTTTAATTTGTATTCCAGCAACTTCTATATTTGGACAAAGTTCTACTATTAAATTAAACGATGCAATTGAGATAGCTATACATAACAATAAACAAATTGCTGCTTATATGCTTAAAGTAGAAGAGAGTGAAATGTTACAAAAAAGTGCTTTTGCACCCGACAAAACCATATTTAGCTATGGTACAGATCAAAATAATATTGCAGAAAAAGGTTATCCATTAAAGATTTGGGGCGTAGAGCAAAATTTTAATTTTCCGACACTGTATAGAGCAGAAAGCAAATCAAGAAAAATTGAAATTTCGATGGCTCAAGCAAATTTGAATATTCAAACAAACGACCTTATACAAAATGTTTCCTTTTCATATTTAGACTACCAAGTTCTTTTGAACAAGCAAAAATTGTATGAAGCTCTAGATAGTCTTTTCAATGTATTGCAATTAAATTCCGAAAAAAAAGCTAAAGTAGGAGATATTAACAGATTAGAAGTTTTGAATATTAAAGCAAAAAAAAATCAAGTTTTAACTCAACTTAACTCTCTAAAAATTGATATTGTAAATGTAAATAAACGTTTAAAAGTGCTAATGAATTACGAAAGTGATTTTACTATTCCTATATCATTAGAACTATTGCAAGAAATTACGGAAACACCTAACAATTTGCCAATTATCGATTTTTTGAACAGAGAGAAAGATTATTATAATTCACTTGTGAGTATTGAAAAGAACAAAACATTACCCGATCTTTCTGTAAATTATTTTTTAGGATCGAATAAATTCGAAAATGGTAAGTATTATCATGGATTTCAAGTGGGTGTTGCTATACCCCTGTTCTACAGAAGTTATAAAGCGAGAATAAATGCAGCAAAACTTTCTGCTAGTTCTAATAATTTATTAATGGAAAACGAAATAACCTTAATATATAATAAGTTAACCCAATTGTTAGATGAACAATTAAAATATAAGGCACTGCTCAATAACTTTAATTTATATGGAGAGCCTCTAATGAATGAGATAATGAAGAGTGCACTAAAGTCATATCAATTTGGCGAGATAGATTTTTATCAGTTTGTAAATAGCTACGAGACAGCAGTGCAAATCAAATTGGAACATTTTGATAATGTATTGAAATACAATCAAACGACTTTGGCAATAAAATATTTTTCAAAATAAAAAGCAACCGGTATGAAAACAAATTTAATAATAGTACTTGTTCTTAGTGTGGTGTTAGTATCGTGCAAAAACATAGCAGAACAACCTATAGAAAATAATTCTGACTTTGTTGAGATAACAAAAGCACAATTTGAATCTGAAAACATGGTAATTGGAGAGCCCTCCTTGAACTCGTTTTCAGATCTACTTTATTTCACAGGAACTATTATCCCATCCGTTAGTGGAGAAGCACAAATTAGTTTGCCCTTGCCTGGAATAATAAATAAAATTTATTGTAACCCTGGGCAAATCATTAGCAAAGGCTCAATAATGTTTGAAGTTTCTGGCCATGGGTTTATAGACCAGCAAAAAGATTTTGCAGAGTCGAGTGCAATTATTTCCCGGTTAGAGAGCGATTTCTTAAGAGCTAAAGAGTTGTATGAACAGAATATTGCTACCCAAAAAGATTTTACTTATGCACAAAGTAACTATTATGCACAGAATGCAAATTATGAAGCACTAAAGATTAAGCTAGTAAACATGGGACTAGATGTTGCTAAAATTGAGAAGGGTCAATTTTATGAGTCATATACTATAAAATCTCCTATGAATGGTTTTATTTCAAACATTAATGCAACAATTGGTCAATATATAGAACCTCAACAACGGATTGCACAAATAATAGATGAAAGCTCTTTCAAACTAAAACTCTTCATTTTTGAGAAGAATATTAATAAAATCCAAAAAGGACAAGCAGTATCTTTTTATTTAAATGGAGATAAATCTATAAAATATAAAGCTGTTATAAACGCAGTTGGGAAAGCAATTGCTTCAGAATCAAAGTCTATTGAGTGCTTCGCTGTTATAGATAACCCTAAAAGTCTAAATATGGTTAGCCATCAATTTGCAGAAGGCGAAGTTTACACCACTACAGATTCACTCATATCTGTTCCAGAAACAGCAATTATAACTTCTGAAAATGATTCTTATTTATTAATATATGAGAAAGAAATAGACTCTATTTACTACTTCAAAAAGACAAAAGTAAAAATAGGTCGCACATTCAATAAGTATATTGAGTTGACAGAACAAATTCCTGAAGGGAAAATTTTAGTAGGTGGAATTTATAATATTCAATAGAATAGATTAACAAAAACCACGGCGATGAAAGTAAACAGCCAGAGATTTCTCTCTGGCTGTTTTGTGCTTAGAGAAGTCCTTTGAAGAAATCGTTGCCTTTGTCGTCTACTAGAATGAAGGCCGGGAAGTTCTCTACTTCAATTTTCCAAATTGCTTCCATTCCAAGTTCTGGGTATTCTAGAACTTCTACCTTTTTGATGTTCTCTTGGGCAAGAATTGCTGCAGGGCCGCCTATGCTTCCTAAGTAGAAACCACCATATTTCTTACATGAATCGGTTACCTGTTGGCTGCGATTACCTTTTGCAATCATAATCATGCTACCACCATTCTCTTGTAATAGGCTCACATAAGAGTCCATACGGCCTGCTGTTGTAGGGCCAAACGATCCACTTGCAAATCCTTTAGGAGTTTTTGCTGGGCCCGCATAGTAAATAGGATGGTCTTTCATATATTGAGGCAAGCCTTGGCCAGCATCTATTCTCTCTTTAAGTTTTGCGTGAGCAATATCGCGACCAACTACAATTGTACCACTAAGTAGTAAAAATGTAGAGACTGGGAATTGAGATAAAGTAGCAAGAACCTCTTTAATAGGGCGGTTCAAGTCTACTTTTACACCACCTGCGTGAGTAGCATTTGCTACACGGTATTTTTCTGGAATTAAGCGAGCAGGATTAGCGTCTAAAGTCTCTAACCAAATACCCTCTTTATTAATTTTTGCTTTAATGTTTCTATCGGCACTGCAAGAGACACCCATTCCCACAGGGCAAGAAGCTCCGTGGCGTGGCAATCTTATAACGCGAATATCGTGAGCATAATATTTACCTCCAAACTGAGCACCTATCCCTAGGGAATTGGCAGCTTTAAGCAGTTTTGCTTCCAATTCAAGATCTCTAAAAGCGTGACCCTCTTCGCCACCTTTTTTAGGAAGCTCGTCTAAATATTTTGCCGAAGCCAATTTTACATTTTTCATACACATCTCTGCCGATGTGCCACCTATCACAAAAGCGATATGGTACGGAGGGCAAGCCGAGGTTCCAAGAAGTTTCATTTTTTCTACTAAGAACTTCTCTAGTGTATCGGGGTTAAGAAGAGCTTTTGTCTCTTGAAAAAGATAGCTCTTGTTTGCGCTTCCTCCACCTTTAGCAACAAAAAGGAATTTATATTCATCCCCTTCTGTAGAGTAAAGATCTATTTGAGCAGGTAGGTTATTTCCTGTATTTTTCTCTGTGTACATATCCAATGCTATTGTTTGAGAATAGCGAAGGTTATCTGTAGTGTATGTGTCGAATACTCCATGGCTAAGAGCCTCCTCGTCGTTTGCTCCTGTCCATACTCTTTGGCCTTTTTTGCCAACAATGGTAGCTGTTCCAGTATCTTGGCAAAAAGGAAGAACTCCTTTTGCAGAGATCTCGGCATTTAGTAGCATTGTAATAGCTACTGCTCTATCATTTACACTAGATTCAGGATCATTTAAAACTTTAGCCACCATATCGTTATGCTCTGGACGGAGCATAAATGCTATATCGTGCATTGCTTGTTTGGCAAGAAGTCTCAATCCCTTGGGATCTACCTTAAGAACTTCTTCTCCTTCGAATTGTGACACAGAAACATAATCTTTTGTAAGAAGATGATACTCTGTTCTCTCCTTTCCCAACGGGAACATTTCATTAAATTTAAATTCCATCTCTCTAAATGTTTAAAATATTTATACAAAAATACCCAAAGAGCATACCAAACTAATTGGAAGCACTTGAATTATTCAATAAAAACTCTTTCATAAAATCGTTCAGGCCACCATCTAAAACCTCTTGAGTATCTGTTGTTTCATAGCCTGTTCTGTTATCTTTCACCAATTTATATGGATGTAGAACATAGTTTCTTATTTGAGACCCCCACTCTATTTTTAACTTCTTCCCCTCTAACTCGGCCTCTTTCTCTCTTCTTTTTCTAAGTTCAATTTCATAAAGATGAGATTTTAAGATACGCAATGCATTCTGGCGGTTATCTAATTGAGAACGCGATTCTGTATTTTCAACCACAATACCAGATGGTATATGCTTTACTCTTACTCCTGTCTCTACCTTATTTACATTTTGCCCACCGGCACCACCAGAGCGGAAAGTATCCCACTCCAAATCTCCAGCGTTAACATCTATATTAATAGTCTCATCTACTGCAGGATATACATATACCGAAGAGAAGGTTGTTTGACGCTTACCTTGAGCATTAAATGGCGAGATTCTAACTAAGCGATGAACACCACTCTCTGCCTTAAGATATCCAAAGGCGTAATCACCTTCGAATTCTACTGTAGCCGATTTTATCCCGGCCTCTTCTCCCTCTAAAATATCGTAAATACTTACCTTATAGCCGTTTCTCTCACCCCACCTAACATACATTCTCATTAGCATAGAAGACCAATCGTTACTCTCTGTACCTCCTGCTCCAGAATTTATCTTTAGAATTGCGCCAAGATTGTCGCCTTCGCTACCAAGCATACTTCTCATCTCTAGAGCATCAACTTTGCTCAAAAGTTTATTGTAGTGAGTCTCTACCTCTTTTTCTAGCGAGGAGTCTTCTTTATAGAAAGAGACTAAGACAGAAAGATCGTCCCAAAGAGACTCTAACTCATTGTAGCTCTTTACCCAAACTTTTATAGGTGATAGTTTTTTTAAGAACTCTTCAGACTCAGAAGAGTTGCTCCAGAACCCTGGCTCTTGAGTCTTTAACTCTCCAGCTTTTAGTTCTTCCCTTTTTTTATCGATGTCAAAGAGACCTCCCCAGCGCCAATATCCGCTGACGGATCTCTTTGTTAAGATCCAATGTATACATAGTAATTTCGTTAATAACGTTTATTCTAAGTCTTTTACAAAGCTAACCATAATTTTGTTCACCCCTGTAATTACCTTATCGTAATCGAAGCCCCTAGAAATTGCAAAGCGTATAAGCTTAACTTTCACTTTAGCTTTGTCTTGCTCTCTAGTAAGTGTCTTTAATTTTTTATTTAAAAGCAATAATAATCTTTCTCCCTCACTCTCTTGTGGTAGTTGTTTCATTGCCTCATCTATTATCTCTTCTTCTACTTTTTTAGACTTTAATGACCACTTTATCTTTGCTGGCCCCCATCCATTAAAAGCTGCTTTATCTCTAACAAAAGCTGCTGCATATCGCGAATTATCCAGAAACTTATCTTGTTCGAGAGAAGCAATTATTTGCGCGCTTTCTTGTGGAGTTAAATCGTATTTTTTAAGTTTTGTAGCAATATCGTTTCGGCAATATTCTCTCATAGAACAGAGCCTCTGCATAGTACCTAATGCTTTTTTTGGATTTTTAAGCGCTAGTGAACCAGATTGCTCTAGATTGTTCTTATTAAATTTACCGTAACTCACTATAAAATTAGTTGATCTACTTTTAAATTAATTATTTTGTTTCGAAGTACTTAGCATTCCACAAGCTGCTAGTATATCTTCTCCCTTAGAAGCCCTTATTGTAGCAATAATTCCATTGCTATTTAGTCTCTCTTTAAATTTTTCAATTACTAAATCGGGTGAACATTTAAGAGGAAAATCTGGAATCTCGTGAAATCTAATTAAGTTTACCCTACATTCCAAACCACGAAGCATTCTATATAGAGCATCGGCGTGTCTTTTTGTGTCGTTCCAGCCAGAGAACATAATGTACTCGAAACTAACTCGGCGCTGCCCAGAAAAATCATACTCTTTTATAAGTTCCACCGTTTGCTCTAGAGACCAAGCCTTTTGCGCAGGCATCATTTGAGCTCTTTCTACATCGAAGGGATTATGGACAGATAGAGCCAAATGGCATTTTGAGTTATCTAAGAAATCTTTTAATGGTGCATGTATTCCAATAGTAGAAACGGTTATCCTTCTTGGGCTCCATGCAAATCCCCAATCGGAAGTTAATATAATAGTGCTTTTAAGTACCTCCTTGTAATTATCTAATGGTTCTCCCATTCCCATGTATACAATGTTGGTTAGTTTGTCGCTCTCTTCTACATTAATTATTTGGGAAATTATTTCACCAGCAGTTAGATTGGCAGTAAAGCCCATTCTACCAGTCATACAAAACTTACATCCCATTTTGCAACCCGCTTGAGAAGAGATACAAAGCGTAGATCTCTCTTGATCTGGTATCATTACAGATTCTATATTGGCGCCATTTAGTGAAGGAAATAGATATTTCCTTGTTCCATCTACAGAGAGTGAATCTGTTAAAGGAGCAAAGCCTCCCACTTCATAATCTACAGATAGTGCTTCTCTTGCAATTTTAGACAAATTGGTCATTTGATCTATAGAACGTGCCTTTTTTACATATAACCAGTTAACTATCTGTTTAGCCGTAAATGATGGAAGTGACAGATTTTCTGTTATTTTACTTATCTCTTGGGGGGTACGCCCCAGTAACCATTTTTTCATTCTACAAATGTAGAGAAAATTAGAAATCATTTGTTATTTTTGCATGAATTTAAAACTATAACATTATGGCAAAGCAGAGTGAAGAAGTAAAAACAGGTGGAGAAATTAGCCCGGAAAAACTAAAAGCCTTGCAGGCAACTTTAGACAAGATTGAGAAAGATTACGGGAAGGGAGCGGTTATGAAGATGGGAGAACAGCCAAAATGGGAAATATCTACTATTCCATCGGGTTCAATATCATTGGACTATGCGCTTGGAATTGGAGGATATCCAAGAGGAAGGGTAGTAGAAATTTACGGCCCAGAATCTAGTGGTAAAACTACACTTGCGATTCATGCAGTAGCAGAGGCGCAAAAACTAGGAGGAATAGCAGCTATTATAGATGCCGAGCACGCCTTCGATAGAACTTATGCAAAAAACTTAGGAGTAGATGTAGATAAATTATTAATATCTCAACCCGATAATGGAGAGCAAGCTCTAGAAATTACAGACGCTTTAATTCGCAGTGGAGCAATTGATATTATTGTAATTGACTCTGTTGCTGCATTAACACCAAAGGCAGAGATTGAGGGAGAGATGGGCGATTCAAAAATGGGGCTTCAAGCAAGACTCATGAGTCAAGCATTAAGAAAATTAACTGCAAACATAAGCCGTACAAACACTTGCTGCATATTCATCAACCAACTTAGAGATAAAATTGGAGTAATGTTTGGTAGCCCCGAAACCACTACTGGTGGTAATGCTCTTAAATTTTACTCATCTGTAAGGGTAGATGTTCGTAGAATAACCCAACTTAAAGATGGCGATGAGGCTACTGGTAATAGAGTTAGAGCTAAAATTGTTAAAAACAAACTAGCACCTCCTTTCAGAAAAGCCGAATTTGACATTGTCTTTGGATTGGGTATCTCTAAAATTGGAGAGATTATAGATCTTGGAGTTGATTTCGATGTTATTAAGAAGAGCGGTTCATGGTATAGTTATGGCGATGATAAGCTAGGACAAGGAAGGGATGCGGCAAAAACAATCATTTTGGACAACCCTGCACTTATGGAAGAGATAGAGGCAAAAATTCGTCAAAAACTAATAGAGAGTCACGACTAAAAAAAGAATAGAGAGAAAGATGGAAATTGTACTGAGCGGGATTCGTTCTACCGGGCACCTGCACCTTGGAAATTATTACGGTGCACTTAGGAACTACATTAAGATGCAAGATAACTACAACTGCTATTTCTTTATAGCAGATTTGCACTCGTTAACCACACACCCCCATCCAGACTCTTTGCATGCGGGAGTGAGAACAATTCTTGCAGAGTACCTTGCATCGGGTTTAGATCCAGAAAAATCGGCAATTTTTGTTCAGAGCGATGTTCCCGAGATATCGGAATTATATGTACTTCTAAACATGATTGCCTATAAGGGCGAACTAGAAAGAACAACATCTTTTAAAGATAAGGTGAGACAGAACCCCGAGAATGTAAACGCGGGGTTACTCACCTATCCTGTCTTAATGGCTGCCGATATTCTTATTCACAGGGCCAATTTGGTACCAGTGGGTAAAGATCAAGAGCAGCACTTAGAAATGGCAAGAGTCTTGGCCAGAAGGTTTAACACTATGTACAACTCAGAGATATTTCCTGAACCAAAGGCATTTAACTTTGGCAACGATCTTATTAAAGTGCCTGGGCTAGATGGTAGTGGCAAAATGGGTAAAAGCGAAGGAAATGGAGTCTATCTTTTCGACGACGAAAAAACTATCACTAAAAAAGTGATGAGAGCAGTGAGCGATAGTGGCCCAACAGAACCCAACTCCACTATGGATGAACCTATTGCAAACCTTTTTACTCTCCTTAAAATAGTATCTGACCCTTCTACTGTTGCGCATTTTACAGAGAGTTACAACAACTGCACTATTCGCTACGGCGATCTAAAAAAACAGTTAGCACAAGACATTTGCAAACAAACTCTGCCTATAAAAGCTAGAATAGAAGAGGTATATAATGACGAAGCCTATTTGCGCAAAGTTATAGCTAGAGGAACCGAAAAGGCTAGAGAGAGTGCGCAGTCAACTATGAAGGAGGTAAGAAAAGCAGTTGGCTTTAAAAGCTTCCTATAATTCGATGATTAGTAAAGAGACAATAGACCGCATAAATGATGCTGCTCAAATAGTCGATGTTATCGGTGATTTTGTGGCACTTAAAAGAAGGGGAGCAAACTACATGGCGTGCTGCCCTTTTCATCATGAAAAGACACCCTCCTTCTCTGTGTCGCCGTCTAAGGGTATATTCAAGTGCTTTGGGTGCGGAAAAGCTGGCAACTCTGTAAACTTTGTTATGGAACATGAGCAGCTCGGTTATGTAGATGCTCTTAAATTCTTAGGAAAAAAATACGGGATAGAAGTTGTAGATAAAGACGAGAACCCAGAAGATGCCCAAAACAGGCTTCGTGCCGAATCTATTGTTGCTGTAACTCAATTTGCTGCTACTTTCTATACTAAAGCTTTATGGGAGACAGATGAGGGGATCTCTGTAGGGCTAAGCTATTTTAAAGAGAGAGGCTTTAACCATGACATAATTAAAAAATTTGCCCTTGGTTGGGCCCCTTCTGGGCGCGATGGACGAGAAACTTTTAGCACTGCAGCTCAAAAAGCTGGTTACAAAAAGGAATTCCTTATAGCCTCGGGGCTCTCAATAGAAAGAGAGAGCAACAAAGAGCTAATAGATCGCTTCTACGATAGAGTTATGTTCCCAATTACTTCAATATCGGGCAGAGTTATTGCCTTTGGGGGCAGAACTCTAAGAACAGATAAAGCAATAGCCAAGTATATAAACTCTCCCGAAACCGAGATTTATATAAAAAGCCGTTCTCTTTATGGAATCTTCCAAGCAAAGAGTGCTATAACCAAGAATCAAAAATGCTTTCTAGTAGAGGGTTACACAGATGTGCTCTCTTTCCACAAAAGTGGTATAGAGAATGTAGTTTCATCTAGCGGTACCTCTCTCACTACAGATCAAATAAGACTCATAAAGCGATTCGCTCCAGAAGTAACCGTTCTTTACGATGGCGATGCTGCAGGAATAAAAGCCTCTTTAAGAGGAATAGATATGCTCTTAGAAGAGGGACTTAGAGTAAAAGTTGTACTTTTTTCCGATGGAGACGACCCCGATTCCTATGCTAGAAAAAACGGAGCCGAAGCACTTCAAAAATTCCTGGAAGAGTCCCAAGAAGATTTTATTGCATTTAAAACTAGAGTATTAAGCGACGAGACTAAAAAAGACCCAATTAAAAGAGTGCAGCTTATCTCAGATGTGGTGTCAAGTATAGCTGTAATACCCGACGCAATTAGCAGAGCTGTCTATATAGAGGAGTGTTCTACACAACTTAATATCTCCGAAGAGATCCTTTCAGAGGAAATTAATAAGCTACGCAAGAAAAAGCAATATGGAGCCTATGGGTCTAATGCCCAATATAGCCAACCCAGTGTCAATTTTGGCACACCTCACCATTTCCCACTATTAGAGACAGGAGAAAAACTCCCCGATTTTATTACAGACACCTACTGCGAACCAGCAGAAAAAGAGCTTCTCTATTATCTAATTAAATTTGGAGAATCGCCTCTTTATGGAATAGACGATCAAGAGACCCTTGGAACTGCTACAGTATCGCAGTTCATACTTACAGAGCTTCAAAGCGACGATCTAGAGCTTCAGAACTTAGTGTATAAGAAAATATTCGACGAATATTATCAAGAGAAAGAGAAAGGGCAAGAATATATTCAAAAACACTTTATTAACCACCAAGACCCCCATGTTGTAAGAATTACTTTAGATATTCTCCATCAGGAACACTCTCTTACAATAAAGGTTTTTGTAGAATCTATGACTCCAGAAGAGCAACTATTATCTGTTGTTGTTCCTAAAGCAATCTTAATATTCAAAGCTAAAATTACAGCAATTGCATATCAAAACATATGCAACCTACTGGCCAATGCCGAGAAAGAAAACCAGGCAGAAAAACAGGAAGAATTAATGAAACAGGCACAGGTATTGATGCACATACGCAACTCTTTTGCAAAAGCACTCAATAGACTAACCATTTAATCTTTAAAACATCACAATAATGGATAATAAATACAAACGTCATCTAGTAACCGCAGCTCTACCCTATGCAAATGGAGCTGTCCATATTGGCCATCTTGCCGGGGTATATGTACCTGCCGACATCTACACCAGATATTTACGAATGCGTAAAGAAGATGTTCGTTTTATTTGTGGTTCAGACGAGCACGGGGTTCCTATCACAATTAAAGCCAGGCAAAATAACTGCACCCCTCAAGAGATAGTAGATAAATATCATCTTATAATTAAAGATTCATTTGAAAGACTTGGTATAAGTTTCGATATCTATTCAAGAACTAGCTCCCCCACTCATCACAAAACAGCCTCGGCATTTTTTACAAAGCTATATGAACAGGGTAGTTTTATTGAAAAAGAGAGCGAACAATACTTTGATGTAGAGGCCAATCATTTTTTGGCCGATAGATATATCACAGGCACATGCCCAAAATGTATGGCAGAAAACGCCTATGGAGATCAGTGCGAGAAATGTGGCAGCACACTCTCTCCTAACGAACTTTTGAATCCTAAATCTACCCTAAGTGGTAATTCTCCTATAAAGAAGAAAACATCGCATTGGTATCTACCATTAGATGAGTATGAGCCATGGCTTAAGGAGTGGATTTTAGAAGGGCACAAAGAGTGGAAAGCAAATGTATATGGCCAGTGCAAATCTTGGCTAGATGGGGGGTTGCAGCCAAGAGCAGTAAGCCGAGATTTAGATTGGGGTGTTCCTGTTCCTATAGAAGGCGCCAATGGTAAAGTGCTATATGTTTGGTTCGATGCACCCATTGGGTACATATCTAACAGCATAGAGCTAATGCCAAACGATTGGGAGAAATGGTGGAAAAGTGAAGATACTAAGCTTGTTCACTTTATTGGTAAAGACAATATTGTATTTCACTGTATTGTATTCCCTGCTATGTTAAAAGCCTATGGCGATGGCTATATCCTACCCGAAAACGTGCCTGCAAACGAATTTCTTAACCTAGAAGGAGATAAAATCTCTACCTCTCGTAACTGGGCTGTTTGGCTACACGAATACCTTGATGAATTCCCAGGCAAAGAAGACGTTTTAAGATATGTACTCTGTGCCAATGCTCCCGAGACTAAAGACAACGATTTTACTTGGAAAGATTTCCAAACCCGCAATAACAGCGAATTGGTAGGAATATTTGGCAATTTTATAAATAGAGCTGTAGTTCTCACTCATAAATATTTTGCTGGAGAAGTTCCCTCTGCAGTGACAATAACCGAAGCAGAACAAGAAGTTCTAGATCAAATACCAATTATTAAAAAGAACATTGAAAATAGTCTAGAGGCTTTCCGTTTCCGCGAAGCTTTAAAGGAGGCAATGAACCTTGCTCGTCTTGGAAATAAATATTTGGCCGAAACCGAACCTTGGAAAGTTGCAAAAACAGATATGGAGCGAGTTGCCACTATTTTGAACGTTTCTCTTCAAATTTGCGCCAACCTTGCAATTGCTTTCGAACCTTTCTTACCTCACACAACTCAAAAACTTCGATTTATTATGAATATGAAAGAGAGTAATTGGGAAGAGTTTGGGAATTATACTCTACTGCCTGCAGGTCATAGGATTAACGAAGCTAGTCTATTGTTCGAGAAAATCGAAGATAGCGAAATAGAGTTCCAAATAGCAAAACTTAACTCCACTAAAGAAGCAAACACCTCGGCAAGCGCTACTAATCAAATAGAACCAGTGGAGCTAACCTCTCCTGTAGTGCTCCCATTAAAAGATGAATGCACCTACGATCAATTTATGAATATGGATATACGTACGGCTACTGTATTAGAGGCCGAGCGAGTACCAAAAACCGACAAACTTCTTAAATTGACAATTGAGACTGGAGTAGATACCCGTGTAATTGTTTCGGGTATTGCAGAATACTATGCCCCAGAAGAGATGGTTGGTAAACAAATATGCATATTGGCAAATCTAGCACCTCGTAAAATACGCGGTATTGAATCTAATGGAATGATTCTAATGGCAAAGGAAGAAAATGGCAAGATGAGAATTATTACTCCCGAAGAGAAGCTAGATAACGGTGCCACCATTAGCTAGTTTTATACTATCAAGAGAGAGTGTACTACAATAAAGAGAGGGAAGATCTTATTAATTCTCTCTCTTCTTTATTATATAAGATCCACTCCCAGAAAGGGTTCAACTCTTCTTTAAAAATCACCAAAAGCACCATAATTAAGATAATTGAGAAAATAACCAATAAGGTAATTAGTACTCTCTTTATAAATCTAGAAGAGTTAGAACTCTTTATTGGATCTTTAAGCTTGGCTATAACAGGCTCTTGCTCCTGAACTACCTCCTCTATTATTGAGTTTGTAGAACTAGGCATACTCCTTATATCTTTTTTAAAAAAGTCAGTTAAAGGCTTGCCATCAAGAGATTCTATCTCGCCTCTACGTGGAAGTATCTTAACATTAACAGGCTCTAAACCAAAAACTTCTAAGCAGTTAAATAAATCATTATCGGCTACAAAAAAATAATCATTTTGCTCTGTTGCTCGCATTGTGCCAAAATTTGGAATCCTAAAACTCTTGTTTGTATTAAGATTTACCTTAAGAGCTTTAACAAACTGGGCTATCTCATCTATTGCTACTTCAAGTTCGCAGCCCTTTTCTTTACTATATGCAGTTTCTAGCAAACCATCGTTCCAAATTTCGCTTGGACGAAAAAGTATTCTTCTAAACGGAGGGTGAATTACCATTGCTCTGTCAGAAAAAACAGAAGGAGCTTTCTCTGCAATAAAGCTACCCATACTAGGTAGCGAAACCCTATTATGAATAAGAATAAGTTCTCTTAAAATATTTGACAGTAAATCTAAATCCATGTTTTTTATAGCCATTGTACAAAGTTATAAAATTTGCCATTATATCTCTCATATTTTAATATTTCTAAATTTGGAGCAAAAAGTTTGTAATTTTAAAAAATCAACTTATATTTGCAGTCCCAAAACGGGCAAGAAACATTCCTTGTTAGCTCAGTTGGTTAGAGCACCTGACTGTTAATCAGGGGGTCCTAGGTTCAAGTCCTAGACAAGGAGCAAAAAGAGACTTATCAAATATCTGATAAGTCTCTTTTTTTGTAACCCAACTTCAAAGCCACTCACTATGGATCACGAACAAAAGTTGGGAGATTTGTTGTTTAGGCATAAATTTTAGATAGTCTAAAAAGAAAATTTCTTAATCTAGTAATCTTACCGAGATTGATTGATTTTAACAATAGATGTTAATGGCCCATCTTTTTGCTTAAAAGTAATAGTGCCATCTCTATTATCATTAGAGCCATTTTTAGCTATATCAAAATAGAGCTTAGAAGAAGCAAGAGCCTTACTGTAGTACAATCCCTTTGTGCTGTTTATTGAAATCCAATCATCCGAAATTGTGAAATCAAATTGCACATTGGCTTTAATCTCCATCTCTATGGTAAAAGCATCGTTTGAAAGATCATATCTATTGGGAGAGACAAGAATCCCTAATTGGGCACTCTGATTTATAGTCAAAGTTCTAGAGACACTCCCCGCCGTAATAGTTATAATGCAACTTCTAGCTTCATAACTCTCATTTGGAGAAATAGTAGCAATAATACCTCTTACAGATGCCTCTCCACTCGAAAGAGAGGTAGTGCACCAAATCTCAGATGACTTTGCACTCCAGTTTACAGTTGAAGCAAAATAAATATCCTGCGAACCACCTACATCAGAGATAGAAAACTCTATTTGGTCTATATAAATTGCAGGACTTTCCCCTTTTTGGCAAGAACAAATCAGTAAAAAAAATGACAGAAAAAGCAGTCTACTTTTTTTCATCATTATTGTAATTTTTAATAATTCTAAAAGGAAATTCCTACATTAAGGCTTATTGCTCCTACTGCTAAGTATGAATCTTGTGTAAGGGCATATTTTTGCCTTTCATACCCAAGGCCTACGTTCACACTAGATTTTTCTGAAACTTTTATTTTTACACCTACACCAGGGTTAAAAAAAAGCCCTGCTCCATAAAAACCTTCAGTTGCATCAAATGAGTAGCCAAGCCCTAATGCAAAATATGGTAAAAACTTATTTTTAATAAATTTTTCTGCAAGATTTATTCTAAAATCTCCAAAAACAGGAACTAATACTCCATCTCCACTAAAAAAATATCTAATCCCAGTTCCAATACCTAATGAAAAATAAGGGTTGAATTGGTAACTATTTATAAAATCTAGTTTTAATCTATCTGGGCTCAATGAACCAGTACCAAACTGATAGCCTACCTCTACAATCCCTTTATAACCACTCTTTAATTGCACCTCTTTTTGTGCAAACAATAGAGTTGTTGCAAATATTAATAAAAACAATACCGAAAATTTTCTCATGCCTAATTAATTTAAGTTTTATCAATTTATAATTTAACTTCAAATATAAAATATTTTTCGCTCTAATTGGCTAAATTCGCATTATGAATATTATACATACTGCCGATTGGCATCTTGGGCAAAAATTTTATGACTACGACCGCAAAGCCGAACATTTGATATTCTTAGAATGGCTTGCCAACACCATTAAAGAAAATAACATACAGGCTCTATTAATAGCGGGAGATATCTTTGACAACCCAAACCCCTCGGCCGATTCTCAACAAATGTATTATAGATTTCTAAAAGAGATAACTTCACAAAATGCAAATTTACAGATTGTTATTATTGCAGGGAATCACGACTCTGCAGCTCGTTTAGAAGCTCCCAACCCACTGTTACAAGAGATGAATATTATCGTAAGGGGAGTTATAAAAAAAGATGCCGAGGGTGAAATTGATTTTAATGATTTGATTGTGCCGCTGAATAAAAATGGAGAGATTGCTGCTCTTTGTCTTGCCGTACCTTATTTAAGACAAGGAGATTACCCACCTTCCGATAGTTATTCTACAGGAGTAAGAGCTATGTATCAAAAAATTTACGAACAGATTAAAAACAATATTATCAAAACATATAAAGACCTACCAATAATTGCGATGGGCCATTTGCAAGCGACTGGTTCCGAGATTTCTGATAATGACAGAAGCGAAAGAACAATTATTGGTGGCTTAGAAGCTGTCTCTCCCGATTCTTTTTCTAAAGAGACACTCTATACAGCACTAGGTCATTTACATAAAGCACAAAAAGTATCGGGCAGAGATAATATACGATATGCAGGATCGCCACTACCTATCTCTTTTTCCGAAAAACATTATAAAAAAGGAGTGAACCTTATTTCATTTACAACAGATAGATCGTTTTCTGAGAACGATTCGGGCGAGCACAATAATAACCTAGTAATTACTCGGCTAGAATTTGAGCCACCAGCAAAGCTTATTTCACTTACCAAAGCGCCCGCTCCTTTAAAAATAATTCTAGAAGAGATTGATCTATTACCAGCTGGAGAGATTACCCAATTTTCGCCTTATTTAGAGATTAAAGTGGCCATTGAACAACCCGAACCAGCACTAAGGCATACAATAGAAGAAGCCCTAAAAGATAAAGCTGTAAAACTCACAAGAATAGAGGCTGTCATAAAACAGCACGAGACAGAGCAGAGCACTATTACATTTGAACAACTCAAAACCATTAGCCCACTAGAGATTGCACAAGATCTATTTGGCAAAAAATATGGAGGGAACAAAATGCCTCAAGAGATGGAAGAACTATTTGCTAAAGCAATAGAGGAGGTGCAAAAATGAAAATTCTAGCAATAAGAGGTAAAAATCTAGCATCTCTAGAGGGAGATTTCAATATAGACTTTACTCAAGAACCACTAAAATCGGCAGGGATATTTGCAATATCGGGCAGTACAGGGTCGGGAAAATCTACAATTTTAGATGCTTTATGCCTTGCATTATATGACAATACTCCTAGAACAAATAGCGCTGGAGAGAACATAAGCATAAGAGATGTAAACGAAAGTAAAATTAACCAAAGAGACAGTAGAACAATTTTAAGAAGAGGAACTGCCGAGGGCTATGCAGCGGCACAATTTATTTCTCTTAACGGAGATCAGTACCTATCGGAATGGAGTGTAAGAAGAGCAAGAGGAAAGGCAGAGGGTTCTTTACAAGGAGTAGAGATGAGGCTTACAAACCTTAGTACAGGAATAGAAGAGCAAGGGACAAAAACAGAATTACTAGCAAAAATTGTAGATTTAACAGGGCTTTCATTTGAGCAATTTACCAGAGCAGTACTACTTGCTCAAGGAGATTTTGCCACTTTTTTAAAAGCAAAAAAAGGAGAGAAGGCCCAGCTTTTAGAGAAACTTACAGGAACAGATATCTACTCCCGAATTTCCATTGCTATTTATGAGAAAAGTAAAGAGTCCCAAGAGGAACTTAAGGTTTTAGAAGATAAGATAAAAGAGACCGAACTACTCTCACCAGAGCAGTTAGAGAGTTTTTCAAAAGAGAAAGAAAATTTAGAAATAGAAATAGAATTATTAGAAAAAGAGATAAAAACAGTTTTAGAGAAACTTAAATGGATAGCAGACAATAACACTATTTCTACAAATCTTGATAAATCTAAAAAGGAGCTAGTAGATATTGAAGAGATAATTAAAATAGCAACACCAAATTTTGAATTAATTGCTCAATACAATAATTTTCAAGAAATTAGAGATCCTTTTAATGAGTTAGAAGTTCTTAAAAAAGAGATTAGTCTTAAAAGAGAGAGTAAGCTTAATCTTAAAAAAGAGATTGAAATATTTGAAAAATTAATAGAGGACTCTTCCAAAAAATTAATTCGGGCTAAAGAAGAGAAAGAAAGATTCTTATCTGAATATAATAGCACACTGCCACAGATAAAAAAAGCAACCGAGCTAGATCTCTCTTTTGAACATTTAAAGAGAGAAGAGAGAGAGGCTACAAAAGAGCTAAAAATAGCTCAAGAAAAAATAGAGATATCTCAAAAAGAGATAAAAAAGATAGAGCTAGAATTTGAATCCACAAAAAAAGAGATAGATAATCACCAATCTGTTCTATCTAAACAGAGACGTTTTGAATCAATTATTCTTAGACAAGAGAGTCTCAATAATTATTTAGAAGACTACACAACTGCCGCTAAAATGGCAGATAATTTTACTAATCTCAAAGAGAAAAGTCTAAAATTTCTTGTAACCCAAAAAGAGTTACTTAAGTCACTCAAAGAGAGGGTAGAAATACTAAATAAAATGCTCCCTGTAGAGGTAACCGTTTTAAGAGAGAAGCTTCATAAAGGAGAGCCATGTCCCGTTTGCGGTAGCATAGATCATCCATTCACGCACTCTTCATTAATAGATGACACATCGCAACAAACATTGCAAGAAGAACAAATAAATAGAGAGAAAAAAGAGCTTGCACTTCAAATTGAAAGAACAGAGGACACTATTAAAATAACAGAAAAAGAGGCAATAAGTGCCGAAGCATCTGCTATTGGACATTCTCAAACAAAAACCAATTTAACCGCTTCAATAGATAACATCCTAGGAGAAATAGCAGATTGGAAAATAAAATTAGAAGAGAAAGTGCTTCAAAGTGGATTGCTAAAACTCTATAGTTTATGGGATAGACACACCAAAGAACTCACTAATGGTCAAGAAAAAATAAAAAAGCTGGAAGTGGTGCTAGGGTTAGAAAATCAAAACTACAAAGCAGTTTATGTGACTTTAATAGAAAAACAAGAGAGAGCCAGCACACTAACTAAGCAAACAGAAGCAGTTGCAAGTGAAAGAAAGAGTATTCTTAATGGAGAATCTGTTCAAGCTACAGAACTTTTTTATAGCAAGAGATCTAAAGAGATAGAAGAGTCCATAGAAAAAGCAGATATTTTAAATAAAAGTCTAGAAGTTGAAAAGTCTTCTAAAGAAGGGGTTATAAGTCAAGTATTAGAAGAAATTACAAAAAGTAACTCTAAGATAGATACTTTATTTACTACTATTAATCAGTGGATTCACAGTTATAATAACACCAATGCTACCCTAGGTAAAGTTTTAACTTACGAACAAGCTGCCAATGTGCTCCTTACTCCTATTAATATTATAAAAGAGACCCAAAAAGAGATACTCGGCTTAACAGATGCACAAAAAATATTAAAAGCTACAGTAGCAGAGCGGCAAAACAACTTTGACAATCATCAAAAGGAGCCCTCAAGACCAAATTTAAATGATAGTTATGAGACTACGAGTAGTCTTAAAACTTTAGTAGAAAGTAAGGATATCATTCTTAAAGAGGCTAGAAATAAACAAATTGCCGTGCATAGAGCTATAGAGAACCACAAAGAGAACAGAGCAAAAACAGAGAGTTACATTAAGGAGATAAATAAAAGAGAAGGTGTTAGCTTAAATTGGAGAAAGTTAAATGAACTTTATGGCTCGGCAAATGGGAGTAAGTTTAAAGAGATTGCTCAAGGTTATACATTGGATGCACTACTAACCTATGCCAACATCCATTTAAAAGAGCTTAGTGGGCGTTACGAGCTACAAAAAATAGAAGAGACTCTTGGGCTACAAGTTGCCGATTTAGATATGATGGGAGAAGTAAGAACTGTTCATTCCCTATCTGGTGGCGAATCTTTCCTAATCTCTCTAGCTCTAGCTTTGGGGCTCTCTTCTCTCTCTTCTAGTAAAATGAAGATAGAATCGCTATTTATTGATGAAGGGTTTGGTTCTCTAGATATTGACACCCTACGCACAGCATTAGATGCTCTAGAGAGATTGCAAACCATGGGTAGAAAAATTGGAGTCATATCTCATGTAGCAGAGATGACAGAACGAGTTGGAGTACAAATAAAAGTAAACAAAATAGTTAATGGTAGAAGCCGTATAGAGATTTGTCATTAACTTGGAATTTACTATTTGATAATCTATTTTACTATCTTTGGCGAGTATAAATATTAATAAATGCTTAAAGATATAGTTCTTATCCTGCCTTTTTTTTCTACACTATTTTGGGCAGTAACTCTTTGGTTAGGAGTAAAGAAAGCAGGTACTCCTAAAAGAATACTAGCTACTTTCATGACTGTTGCCACATTTCTATATGGAGGCCATGCTGTTTATTTTTCTAAAGATTACATGGTATACACAATACTAGATCCAATATACACATTTGCTAATCTTTCTGTATTTCCTCTTTTTTATCTCTATATAAAATCTCTCACAAAAGAAAAGTCTTTCTCCCTTAAATCTTTATGGATACTCTTTCCTGCTCTTGTTTTATCTATTAGTATTGCTATTGTTTTTATACTACTCCCTAAAAATGAACTACACGAATTTGTGCATGGGTATCTATACAAAGAGACCTTGGTATATAAGACTTCTACTCTTTTTAAATTACAAATTTTACTTCACTCCTTTAAGAGTTTGTGCTTTACACTTTTACTAATTCATAGTACCTATTTCAGTTGGAAATATATCTTAGAATATGAACAAAAAATAAAAGAGTTCTATTCTGCAACAGAAGATAGGTCTCTTGCATGGACTGGGAATCTACTTATTGCAACTGTAATTTCTGCGATTTTTGGCCTCATACTCAATCTATTAGGAAAACCGTTTTTTATTGACGAATACACTTTAGTATTTATCCCATCTATTATATTCTCTATTTTATTGTACTTCATAGGTTTTTTAGGAACTAACCAAGCCTTTTCTATAAAAGATTACCAACAAGACTTATTGGCAGATCAAACAACAAAACATATTATAAATAGCGACTCTTTAAAATCTAAACTTCATGTAGACATTGCTCATCTTTTAGAAGAAGATCAAATTTTTAAAAATCCCGATTTACGAATTACAGATGTTTCTCGTATGCTAAAAACAAATAGAACATACGTTTCCAGCGTAATTAGTAATGACTTTCAAAGCTCTTTTTGCGATCTTATAAATCACTATCGTGTAGATTATTCAAAAAAACTCCTTCTACACCCAAACATATATATTTTAGAATATGTTTCGAATGAATCTGGTTTTGCTTCTGTAAACTCTTTTCTTAGAGCATTTAAAAAAGAGACAGGGATAACACCTGGACAATTTAGAAAACAGTTGACCAAATTTTAATGACATTTCTAGAAAGAAAATACTATCTAAAAAATATCAATATTGCTATACCCGTAATTCTATCTTTTGCGGGTCAAGCTTTAGTGCAGGTAGCAGACAGTGTAATGACAGGTAGGCTTGGTGCGACGCAATTAGCCGCAGTCTCTCTTGCCGGTACAGTGGTTATGAACGTACTTGTAATTGGTATAGGACTCTCTCTAGGTCTAACTCCTATCTCTGGAAGTTTTTGGGCAAAAAATAGCTTTAAAAGCGTCTCTATTTATTTTCAGAACTCTCTAGTTGTAAATTTCCTTGCATCTCTTGTGCTCACACTGGTTCTCTTCGCATTCCTACCTCTATTGTATAATATTGGACAGCCAAAAGAAGTTCTAGATATTACAAGAACTTATTATATTTTAATAGCACTCTCTGTTATACCATTTATGGTATTTCTCTCTTTTAAACAATTTCTAGAGGGCACGGGCAACACCAAGATAGCTATGACCATAACTCTAATAGCTATTGTTATAAATATTGTACTTAATTACCTACTAATATTTGGAAAATTTGGCTTCCCTAAAATGGGAATAGATGGTGCTGGATTGGCAACATTAATATCTAGGCTCTTTATGCCATTGGCATTTTGGTATGTCATGAGCAGAAATTTTTTATATAAAAAATATTTCTTTTTTTTTAGAAAAGCACACTTCTCAATCAAAAAACAAATTGAATTAATAAAGATGGGATTACCCATTTCTGGACAAATGTCTCTTGAGTTTTTATCTCTAAGCATGATTACTATTATGATGGGATGGATAGGAACTAAAGCACTGGCTGCAAATCAAATAGTAATGACTATGATTAACCTTACATTTATGATCTCCAATGGAATTGCTGCAGCCTCTACAATACTTGTAAGCCATGCTTTTGGAGAAAAAAACAGAGATAATGTACGCAAACATGGCTTTGCTGGCATGCATATTTCTTTGGTAATAATGACTATTGCAGGGTTAATTTTTCTTTTCTTTGGTGAACAAATCGCTATGTTATTCACATCTTCACCCGAGGTAATTAAAATTAGTGGTAAAATATTTATTGTTGTTGCAGTTTTTGAAATATTCGATGGTTTGCAAGTAACAGCTTTAGGTGCTCTAAGGGGAATCATGGATGTGAACCGTGCAATGATATACGCTGTAATATCCTACACTATAATTTCTGTTCCATTTGCATATCTTGCTGGGTTTGTTTTTAACTGGGGAGAGATGGGATTAATGAGCGGTTTTGCATTTGGGCTTTTAACTGCTTCTACCCTTTTTATCACAAGATTTAAAGTAAAAACTTCTAATTCTCGTTCTCTTTTTCTAAATTTGGACCATGAAAACAAAGAATTTTCCTAAATCTAAATATAAATACCTATTCCTAACTATAGTTGCCCTTACTACACTGTTTTTTTTGGGCTTCAGTAAATCTTCAAACATAGAATTAGAAGACGAAGAACTAATAGAAGATCAAATACCTATTGCTATAAACCATTTGCTTTCAAATGAGTTTTCTAACCTTCCAGCAACTGCCAAATTAGATGCTCAAGTTAATAATTTCATGAAACAGTGGGAAATTAAAGGCGCCTCGCTTGCAATAATGAAAGATGAGAAGCTTATCTATGCAAAAGGATATGGATGGGCAGATTATGAGCAAAATATAGAGACAGAGGTAAAACATATATTTAGAATAGCATCTCTTTCAAAACTAATTACTGCAGTAGCAATAATGAAGCTTTGTGAAGAGGGAAGATTATCTCTTAATGATAAAATCTTTGGTTCTAATGGTTATCTAAAACAGAGTACATTTCGCGATCAAAGAGTGAGAGATATTACTATAGAGCATCTTTTAAGGCACAAAGGGGGGTTTTCTACACGCGCAGGAGATCCTATGTTTTCTTTGGCAGCTATATCTACAAAATTAAATCTTAAAAGAGCTGTTACAGAAGCAGAACTTATTGAATTCATATTGAATAAAAGACTCGGTTTTACGCCTGGTGCAGGTACTAGTTATTCAAATGTAGGTTATTTCCTATTGTCTAAGATAATTGAAAGGGTTACTGGTAAAGAGTATGAAACTTACATAAAAGATAGCATATTAACGCCTAACGGAATCTATGATATGCACTTAGCTCATAATTTTTATGAGGAAAAATATCCCGACGAAGTCAAATATTATGAAGCTTCCAATGAAGAACCAATAGCTGCATTTGATGGAAGTGATAAGTTATTACCAAGGTGCTACGGAGGTAATAATATTGAAATACTCTTAGGTGCAGGAGCATGGGTTGCATCTCCAGTAGAACTGTTAAAATTTGTATCTCTAATAGATGGAAGAGATGCTGTAGAAGATATCTTAACTAAAGAGAGTATAGAAAAAATGACATTCTCTGCTCCAGCAACTTTACCAATAGGCTGGGCAAAATGTACAGCAACAGGAGATTGGACAAGAACAGGTACACTTTCTGGCTCAAGCGCTCTAATTAAATATAATAGTAACGGCTATTCTTGGGTTTTTATTACAAACACAAGTTCATGGAAAGGTTCTGCCTTCCCTAGAAGCATAGATGGTTTTTTTAAAGGAGCTATGCAAAGAGTTTCTGAATGGCCAGAAAGAGATCTTTTTAAAATATCGATTGATCCAATTAAAACTCTACGGTCAATCCAATCGTAGGCAATACTGTGCCGCTTTGTAGCTCAAGCCTTTTCATTTCGTATCTTTGCTCATTTATAGGGTCATTCAAATTTATAACTCTTCCGGTGCTTATAAGTACATCGGCATCTTTATACTTTTTATTAAGTATATTCTGAATATCAATGTATACTTTAAGAGCAAACTTCTCGAAATAGAACTCTTTATCTACACGTAAATCTAACTGATTAAATTGCTTTAGATATATTGAATTATATTTAGAGTAATCTCTATATGCACGGCCAGAAGCATCCCATGCTGCCACCAAAGAAGATCTATCCTCGTCTAATGGTGTGTATGGGCTTCCGCCAGAATATCGAAACTTGGCACCTATCACAAAGTTCTTTGGTAGCTTATATCCTCCCGAAAGAGTCATTAGTCTTTTATTGTCCCAAGAAGTGGCTCTATAATTACCATCTAAATCTTTAAATTGACTTCTAAAAATTGTTATGGAGCTAATCAAATTAAGCCTGTCTGAAACAAACCACCTGAGTGAAAACTCAGCTCCATAAGAGCGTCCTTTTAAATCTGAAGAGATAAACTCATTACCCACAGAACCGTAATTTGTTCCTTTACCTTCTACTGGGATTGAATCTTTCAGAGAGAACATGCCGTTAAAATTCGATTTGTAAAAGAGTTCCAACCCAAGCTGTAGCCCTTTGCTATTACGGTAGTCTACTCCTACAGCAACCTGGTCTGAACCTAAATATTTCATCTCTTTATTTAGATAATCTCCCGAACTGTTACTAAAGCCCAACGCGGTTAATGGAGGCAATTGATAATATCTCCCAACCGATCCGTTAAGGTATAAGTCTTTAGCAACCTCATAAGAGATAGATACTCTTGGAGAAAATTGTTTTAATGGGTTAGACATACTCTTAGAGAAGGTATTTGCGTCTGCTCTTATTCCTGCATTGGCAGTGAATTTTCTATTTGGTGAAATGTAATTTAGATTGGCAAAAAAAGCATATTTTACAAAAGATAAATCAGTATCATAATTGATTGTAACTGGTTGCTCATAAAAAATCTTTTGATATGTATTGTTAGTATAAAGTGGTAAATCTGAGCCAATACCAGCAGTAAACCTAAAGTCTTGTATTCTGGTTATATTTTCTAACCTAAATTTAGTCTCTTGCTCTACAGAACGATAACGTAATATTAAGTTCTCGGGAGAGGTTTCATCATTGCCTCTATATTTTGTATTTCTATTATTGAGATAACTATGGCTTAAATAGAGGTTTAATCTATTATTTCCGTAAAAATAACGATAAATTGCCCCAATAGTAAAAACCTCTTGCTCAATTACTGGGAGATAAGAGAGGATATATTCACTAGATTCTTTCCCTCCAGTATTATCATTGAGTGTCATATTATCTAATCCACCAATACCAATAAAAGAGAGTTCATGGTTATTATTGAATCTAGTCTCTACCTTAAACTGAAAGTCGGTAAAAGAGGGCAAAAAGGGCAATCCTATAGCCTTAAAGAGTAGCTGCAGATATGAAGTTCTTGCCGAAACCAAATAATTGGTTCTTTTAGATAAATGGCCATTGGAAGTAATCCCTGCTTCCGATGCACCTAGAGTAAATTTATAATTATTTTTTAGAGGATTACCATCTTTTAATTTAAGATCTATAACAGAACTCAAAGAGCCTCCACGAGATACTGGATAGTTCCCAGTATAAAAATCTACTTCTCTAATAAAATCGGCATCAATAATCCCTACAGGGCCACCAGATGCACCTTGAGTACTAAAATGGTTAATTGTAGGTATCTCAATTCCATCATAATAGAACTTATTCTCCGAAGGGCCTCCTCCTCTAACAAGAAGGTCGTTTCTATATCCACCTGATACAACCCCTGCCACACCTGGCAAAGAGCCAATTACTCTAGAAATATCTCTATTGGCACCAGGGTTCCGTTCAATCTCTTGAACTCCAAGACTTTTTTGGGAAAGGGGGCTCTCTGGAATTCTCCTAAAAGGATTGGCTTTTGGTTTTACAGTAATGGAGCTGAGTAAAGTACTCTCTTCTTCTAACTCTACTCTTATATAACTCTCCATTGCAGATACCATTATCTGCTCAGATATATATTGATTATATCCTAGGATATCTACTTGAATTCTATAAGCACCAGGAGTAACGTTATTAATTGAAAAAGAACCTTTAGCGTCAGTTATAGCAAATAAAGATCCCTTCCAAATTGAGACTGTGGCAAATTCAATAGGTTCTCTGGTAACTTTGTCTATAATCGCACCCTTAATGGAGTATAATTTTTGCTCCTCGGCATTCAAAGAAGTTAAAGAGAAGAAAAAAAAGGCAATAGCTACAACGTAGACACTGCCCAAAAATTTATATCTATTTAAAGAGATAGAACTCTGATGTCTCATAATTTATGTTTTTTTAATAAACAAAAGAGCCTATTAAAAGTTCATTGTGTTTAAGACAACAGATAAAAGCTATATTCCCAAGTTTAAAATAGCTCTCCTGCCATTAAATGGAGTGTAATCTCAGATAGTTTTGCCTCGTAGAGTGCTTTTAATTTTCTATCGGAGGCACTCATATATGAAATTTGATAATCTCTAAATTCAATGCCAGATAGAGAGCCAAGCTTATATTTTTCCATAGCAGCCTCTAGGTTCAAAAATGCCGACTCTCTACTCTCCTCCTCAAAATCGATTAGCCTCAAATTATTATTATATAGATTATAGAGTTGTCTCAATTCACTTTCCAGGTCTTGTTGGGCCTTAAGAAGAGATAGCGATGCATTTTCTTTAGATAGATAGGCATTTTTAACCCTCCTATTCAACTGCCCACCCATAAAAATTGGAACAGAAAGTGTAAAACCCCAATTCAAACCATTAGATTCATCAAAACTTGATGGAATCATGCGGCTACGATTAAAATTGTAGTTGTATCCTGCAGAAAAATCTAGTGATGGATATTTATAAGATTTAGCAATCTTCATATCTAATTCCGCAATTTTTTCTCCCGCCCTCATAGAGTTTAAACCAGTATTATTGGAATTTGCTAACTCTAATAAAATAGGTAGCTGTAATTGAGGTTCCGGAATAATGGTATCTCTAACAGAATGCTTTGAATCTAAAGGAATATTCATCATTTTAAAGAGATCTATATAGGCATTCTTTAAATTCTCTTTCTGCAACATTAAACTAGAAGAGTCACTGTTCAAATAAATCTTTGCTTGCTTGTATTCAAGCCCCGAATCACTCCCAATGTTATATCGAGTAAGTGCCTGATTATATCTTGTTTCAGAAATAGCAACCAGCTCTGTCAATAAATTCACCTGGTTCTGTAAGCTTATTATTCTATAGTACTTAGAAGAGACAGACATAGTCAAATTCTCTACCACAGAGCGAAAATTATATTGGCCCTGAGCTAGTAACTCAATCTGTTTTTCCCGAGTAGCAAACATAGAAAAACCATCGAAAAGCTTCCAACCTAAATTCACTCCATTCACTGCCGAGGTAGATCTACTACTGCTTTTTTCAATATCTCCTGTAGTGTTATAGTTCCTCTGATTTAATCTATTGTCGCTATATCTAGAACTTGCCGAGATAGATGGCAAAAAAGGTTCCAAGTTTACATTGTTCTCTGCTATTTGTAAATTATTATTTGAAATAATAATTGAATAATTAGCCTCAAGTGCTCTTGAAACACACTCTTCAAGAGAGAGCAATTTTACTTTACTCTCTTGCGCTACTGCCTCTACACTATTAGCAGAAATCAGAAATACCAATAGTGCTACTAAATAATTATATACTTTGATCGCTCTCATTAAAATTGGCTTTAGAAGAAGAAATAAATGAATACATGGCTGGTATAATATACAGAGTAAAGAAGGTAGAGAAAATAAGACCTCCTGCCACAGCAACTCCCATAGAAATTCTACTCTCTGCACCTGCCCCGCTTGCAAAAACCATTGGAGCTATCCCCAATATTGTAGAGAGACTAGTCATTAAAATAGGGCGGAATCTAGATGCTGCCGATTCCATAATGGCTTCAAATTTATTTAACCCCGTAAGCTTTCTTTGATTGGCAAACTCAACCATGAGTATACCGTTTTTAGATACTAGACCTATTAACATAATAAGTCCAATTTGGCTAAATATATTCAGAGTTTGACCGTATGCATATATCGAAACTAAAGCCCCTATAAGAGCAAGTGGAACCGTAAACATAATAATAAGTGGGTCTCTAAAACTTTCAAATTGTGCTGCAAGAACTAGATAGATTAAGACAAGTGCCAAAATAAATGCAAAGAGCAAACTAGAGGTACTCTCTACAAAGTCTTTTGATTGGCCAGAGAGTGATGTAGTAAAATTATTTGGATCTAAAACCTCTTGAGTAATTTTATTCATCTCTTCAATACCTTGTCCCAAAGTATAACCTTTAGAAAGAGAAGCCGAAACTGTTGCCGAAACAAAACGATTGTATCTATATAGTTGAGGTGGAGTACTGCTCTCTTCCATCTTAATAAGATTGTCTAATTGAACCAGAATTCCCTTATCATTTCTAACGTATATATTAGCTAAATCTACAGGTTTATTCCTCATACTCTGGTCTATCTGGCTCATTATTTGGTACTGCTTGCCGTTCTTTATAAAATATCCAATACGCTGTTCACTCATAGAGAGTTGAAGTGTTTGAGCAATATTTTGAATTGAGACACCCATAAGTGATGCTTTATCTCTATCTATGCTTATACTTAGCTCTGGCTTTGTAAATCGAAGGTTAACATCTGAGTTTGCAAAAACCTCACTCTGGGCAACCTCTGCCATAAATAGTGGAATTATCTCTTTTAAAGAGTCTAAACTGTTTGCCTGTATTACATATTGAACCGGCATTCCTCCTCTTCTTCCGCCAAAAGTTTGCTGCTGAGTAACAAAACTCCTAGCACCAGTGAGCATAGATGCCTTAGGGGAGATCTCATCTGCAATCTCTTGCTGTGTTCTTTTACGATTTAATGGAGTCACAAGTTGTATCTGAAAATTAGCTCTGTTACCAGCTCCCATTCCAACCATTTGCATCCCTTGCTCTTTTTCGGGTATATCCTCTTCTATTAGCTCATACATTTGATCTGAATATTTTAACATATAGTCAAATGTTGCACCCTCTTGAGCAGTACTTGAAATTGAGATCATAGAGCGGTCTTCCATAGGAGCCATTTCAGATGGAATAGTAAACCAGAAATAGACTATGATTCCTAATGAAGAAATTAAGAACACAACAGCAATCCATCTTCTTTTCATAAAAGCCGAAAGAGATTTGCTGTAAATATTATTCAATCCAATAAAAAATGGTTCTGTAAATCTATAGAACGCACCTTCATTTGCTCCTCTTTTCAAGAGTTTACTAGAGATCATTGGGGTTAGAGTAAGCGCTACAAAGCTGGAAATTATTACGGCACCAGCTATAACAATAGAGAACTCTCTAAAAAGCCTGCCTGTTACTCCCTGTAAAAACACAATTGGGAAGAAAACTGCCACAAGTGTAACGGTAGTAGCAATAACAGCAAAGAAAATCTCTTGAGACCCTTCTATTGCAGCTTGTTTAGGATTAATGCCTCGTTCTATTTTGGTATAAATATTTTCCATCACAACAATGGCATCATCTACCACAAGTCCAATTGCGAGCACCAATGCCAATAATGTGAGAATATTGATAGAGAACCCTGCCATATACATCACAAAGAAAGATCCTATCAAAGAGATAGGTATTGCAATAATAGGTATAAGCGTTGTTCTCCAATTTCTCAAGAAAAGGAAGATAATTAAAACAACAAGAAAGAAAGCTTGAAATATAGTAGTTTTAACCTCACTTATTGAGTCTCTAATAAAGATTGTGTTATCGAAGCCTACATTTACATCAATATCTTCTGGTAAATTTCTCTCAAGCTCAACTATAGCGCTTTTAGCAGCATCTACAATATTAATGTAATTGGCTCCAGGTTGAGGTACTAAAATAAGAGCAACCATTGGGACTCCATCTCTTTTTAGAATAGATCTGGTGTTTTCTGCATCTACCTCGGCTGTTCCAATATCAGAAAACCTAACAACTCTGTCTTCATTACGTAATATAATAAGGTTATTAAAGTCTTCTATGGTTCTAAGCCGTCCAAGAGTTCGTACAGAGAGTTCCATTGTAGAACCTTCAATTTTGCCCGAGGGTAACTCTACATTCTCTCTAGAGACTGCTTGTCTAACATCTAAAGGTGTAATTTTATAGGCAGCCAATAAAATGGGGTCCATTCTCATCCTTACAGAGAACCTCTTGGAGCCCCATATTCCAACATTACTTACACCACTTATGGTTTGAAGCCTCTCTTTAAAATTGACCTCGGCAAACTCACTTAAATCAATAATATCTCTAGTTGCGCTAGAGAGTGTTATAGAAAATATTGGCTGAGCATCGGCATCAGATTTTGATACTACTGGGGGGTCTACATCTTGAGGTAATCTCCTTTGTGCACCAGCAACTTTGTCTCTCACATCGTTAGCTGCGGTTTCCATATCTACCTCTAGATTGAATTCTATATTTATAGAACTTCCGCCGTCTCTGCTTGTACTAGATATTGCACGAATTCCGGGAATCCCGTTTACAGCTGCCTCTAATGGTTCGGTTATTTGTGTTTCAATAACATCGGCATTTGCTCCTGGGAAAGAGCAGCTTACAGATATTACAGGATTATCTACGCTTGGGTAGTCTCTTACGCCAAGGGAGGTATATCCTATTGCTCCAAAAATAACAATGAGCAGGCTCATTACTGTTGCTAGAACAGGTCTGTCTATAGTTGTGGTTGATAAACTCATACTTGGTTACTTTAAATATTTACAGGAGTTACGGCAATACCCTCTCTTAACTGCATAAGGCCAGTTGTAATTACTGTATCTCCTCTCTCTATTCCTGAGAGTATCTCTAGCATATCGGCTGTTCTATTGCCAGTTTGCACCGGGACAAATTTTGCCTTGCCATTTTTAAGAATCCACACACTCCTTCCGTTTACTACGGGAACAACTGCTTGATTAGGTACATAAACATTAATGTCTTCTGCTCCAGTCTTAAGCATTACTTTTGCAGACATTCCTGGTCTAAGCAGGTTATTGCTATTTTTGTATCTTGCTCGAACCATTATGGTTCTGGTATTTACATCTACTTGTGGATCTACGGCATAAATTACTGCAGAAAAATTATTGACCATCCCTTCTACATTGAAATTGACAGTAGCTCCAGAAAGTTTATCCATTACATATTTTTCTGGAATAGCAACCTCTACAATAAGGTTAGCGATATCTACTAGTGTGGTAATTTTTGAATTAATTTGAAGGAAGGCACCTAGACTAACATCTCTAAAACCAACCACTCCATCGAATGGAGCTTTCACATGCATCTTGTCAATTCTTATTTTAAGTTGCTCAATATCTTGTTTTAAAACATTGAACTCGGTAAGTACCTTATCATAATCTTCGCGGCTCACAGCATCTTTCTCGAGCAATATACGCTGTCTTTCTAATCTCTCTTGTAGCAATGCATGCTGGTACTCAGCTTTTTTAAGTTGTACTTGCAATTCATCGTCGTTGAGTTTTATAAGAAGTTGTCCCTTTTTAACGAATTGCCCCTCTTGGAAGTTAATTGAAATGACTCTCCCAGATTGTTCGCTAACCATCTCTACCCTCTCGTTAGCAACAAGGTTGCCTATTCTTAAAAAGCCATCTTCTCTAGCCATCAATTCGGCTATGTGAATAGAAACGGGTAAGGATTTACTCTGCCGCCCAGTTTGGGCCGCTCCTTGAGGTTTATTATTAGCTAATACAACTTCCTTCTCTTTGAAAAAAGTGTTGTAGGCAAAAAATGCAAGAGCAAAAAGTGCTGGAATACTTATATAAAGTAGATACTTTTGTGTTTTATTCATTTATGGTCATTTTATCTTTACTTGGACAAGCATAAATAGAAAAGGTTTAACAGAAAGTCTTATTTCTATTATAAAAAATACTATAGTGCTAGGAATAAAGTTAATAAAAAATTCTATTTTTTAGCGTGAGAACCGTCACACCACGGTTGGCTATTAGAACGGCCACAGCGGCATATATAACAAACATCTTTCTGCTCTTCTTTTCCATCGGGGTGAATTACTGTAACATTACCTTCAACTTTAGCAGGGCCATTTTGAATAAGTTTGATTTTAACACTTGCTTCCATATCAATACAATTTAAGTTGTTTTTATTATTCCCTATATTTGCAAATATACTAAATCCTAAGAGTAAAGTGTTCAGAAAACTTAAGAATAGCGAGCTAAACAGAGCGTCACTAGAAGAATTTACAGAGAAAGAAAAGTTACCAATTATTATTGTTTTGGACAATATAAGAAGCCAACACAATATAGGTTCCTCTTTTCGAACTTCGGATGCATTCGCAATTGAAGCACTTTTTTTATGCGGTATTTGCGCTACTCCACCATCTGCCGAAATTAGAAAAGCTGCTCTTGGTGCCGAGGAGAGTATTCATTGGCAGTACTTTAAAAACACTTCCGATGCTATAGTAAAACTTAGGGAAGAGGGATATACAATAATTTCTGTAGAGCAAACAGAAAACTCCCAAATGCTAGATAACTTTACTCCTACTACCAAGCAGCGGTATGCTTTTATTTTTGGCAACGAAGTAAAAGGAGTAGATCAAGAAATTGTAGATATGAGCGATACAATTGTAGAAATTCCGCAATATGGGACTAAACATTCATTAAACATCTCTGTATCTGTTGGCATTGTCCTTTGGGAGGTGGCTAAAAAGCTAAATAATAGGTAAGTAAATACCTAACTAAGTTAAATTCTTGCAACAGCAAGGAACAAGGAATGTAGAATTACCGTTAACACAATCCAGAGTTTCTCGGCAGTTTTGGGGGATAACCCTAAAAAATTATACTCAAAGGCATTATGAGCACAATAACTTATACAATCTCCACAATAGGTACATGTGGCTCCTATTTTATTTTGAGCAATCCCCTCTTTTGTTAACGCCATATAGGAGCAAGCTTCTATACATGCATTGCATTTGAGGCACGAATTGCCTATCTTAAATCTAAATGGAGAGATATATTTTATTTTATTTACAATTGTACCAATGGGGCAATAAAGAGTGCAATTTGCCATAGTAGACCACTTTTTAGAGAAAATCATTATAAAAAACAGTCCTAATATGCCTGCAAAAATTCCTAATAGTGTTGCGAAACCTGGGTCTGCTGTAAATATCTTTAAAATCAATGCCACACCTACTATGGTAAGTAGAGATCCAATTTTAATAATGTTTCTGTTTTTATAGATAGCCTCTGGCATTTTAGATCTCTTTGTATCCTTTAACTTTCGAGCTCTATACCCATCAATTGCTCCAAAGTAACATAAGTGGCTACACCAAGCAGGGCCGGTTAGTAAAATTGTACTAAAAAAGAGAATAACCATAAACCAAGAGCTAAATCTATATATAGGACCCGCTAAAATAATAGCAGGAATAGGTAAATGGAGATTTCCAGAGAGTAAAAAGAGTGCATCTACTGTTATTCCCAATATCAACTGGCTATAAAACACAATAGTAAACAATAACCAACTTCTAATTCGCCAAAGAGATCTCTCTTTACGGTTTTGCATTTTATATGATAAAAAAGCACTGTAAATTGAGATTACTCCAATTTGAACTAACCCACCCCCCTTAAAAAGTCTTGCTCCAAGTAAAAGAGGCTTTTGCGGTACATAGTTTACAATTAATAAAAGAGCAGTGGTTATCAAAAAAGTAACCACTGCTGCATTTATATTCTCCTTTTTAATAGGTATCAAAAAATCAATATTAAGTTACCAAAAATCAATAAGCAACTAAAAAGTAACAGGTGCGCTTAATGTCTTATTGATATAATTTATAAGATATTGATTATGCGCTCTTGTTGCAAAATCAGAAGTATTTACTCTTTCTAATGTTCTAAGAATATCATTAATTTGGTTAAAAGCAATTGCAGTACACTCAGTCATATCTTTTGGGCTAGCCGATGGTTTTGCCCCCATTCCAGATGACGAAGAGCCTGTGTATAAGTCGCACAATGTAGTTAAGTAAATCTTTTGCATTACTCGTTTATAAGTATCTACAGAACGGCCTTGGTTTGCCCATATAGATTGATTTAATCTGTTAAACATATCTTCTGCTGTAAAAGTATGTTTTCCCTGGGAAGTTTCGGCAGTAACTAAATTCATGATTACACGTCTGCTCAATAAACTAGAGAATGCAGTTGAGTATGCGTTCTCCAAAAATCTCTCTGCGCGGCTTGGAAACTTACTAAGATACTCTTGGGGCACAAGCCACAATGGAGTATTAACAAATAGATAATTATCTAAAAAATCCATTGCTTCTACTTGCTTGCTTTTTTCTACAACCTCGTATACATTTCCTGGCATTTCAATAGTTTTAGGATCCTGATATACTCCACCTACCCATTTAACAACATGTCCAATATATCTTTCAAATTGCTTATTAACCTCGGAATGCAGTGTCCTAAGATTTTCATATCCTTCATTAGGAGTAGCTGTCCATTCACCTAAGTGTGTCATTATAAACTTAAGATTTTTTATACCCAAAGCATTAGCTTCCATCTGGTTATTAGAAAGGTCTTCTGCTTGTAAACGAGGGTCGTGTGCACTACTCTCGGTACCAAACCAATATCTAGTATCTTTAGTTTTCTCAATTATCCAATTATTAATTTTAGGAAGCTCATTAATAGGATTATCTATATCTGGAAAGCGACGGTAACCCCACTCAATTGCCCAATGGTCGTAGTGACTTATGCTTGGGAATAGAAGTTCTCTTGGAATATTATCGCCTGGCTGTGCCACGTAATTAAATCTTGAATAGTCCATAATAGAGGTGGTGTGCCCATTCTCTTTAAGGAATGCAGGATCTCTCAACTGATCTGTAGTATAAAAAGCAGTTCCTCCAAAATTATGTCTTAGTCCTAAAGTATGTCCAACTTCATGTGAAGAGACAAATCTTATTAATTGACCCATTAATTCTGTATCAAACAGCATTTTTCTAGCAGCAGGGTCTACAGGTGAGCATTGAACAAAATACCAGTTTTTCACTAACGACATCACATTGTGATACCAGTTAACATGGCTTTCTAAAATCTCCCCACTACGAGGGTCATTTACGTTAGGGCCGCTGGCATTAGGAATGTCAGATGGTTTGTATACAATTGCAGAGAATCTAGCGTCTTCTAAAGACCACTCTGGGTTCTCTTCTGGAGACGGTGCTTCTAGTGCATAAATTGCATTTTTAAAACCAGCTTTCTCAAATGAAGGTTGCCAATCGTTAATCCCTTGTATAAGATAAGGTACCCACTCCTTTGGAGTGGCTGGGTCTATATAGAAAACAATAGGTTTAGCAGGCTCTACCAATTCTCCTCTTTTGTATTTTTCAATATCTTGTGGTTTTGGCTCTAGGCGCCATCTAGTAATCATTCTTACCTTCTTTACACCTTGAGGGTTTTGGTCGAAATCGGTATAACCGGTGGCAAAATAGCCTACTCTATCATCGGCATAACGTGGTGTCATAGGCTCTTTGGGTAACAATACAAAGGAGTTGTTTAATTCATAAGTTGCTGTTTCTCCTCTATCTGTACGCATATAGGTTTTAATAGTTTTAATCTCTGTATTTATTGGATATGTAGTGATGTTACCAATATAACTACTCTCCTTTTGAATACCTCCAAGTTTAAAAGCACCTTTTGTTCCTTTCCTAAAAAATAACGCCTCGGAATCTGAACCAAAAAAATCTGTAACGTCAATGAGGTTATCTGTTTTATCTTTAGATTGAGCTTTAATATCAAAAGTAGAAATTATAGCAGCCAAATTTGAACGTGTTACTGCTGCAAACATAGATTGAGTACTATCTTTTGAACGGTCTCCGTTATATGTCTTCCTTAAGAAAATTTTATTGTTAGGTCCCTTTTCGAATCGAAACACGCCAGAATTTATTTGGTCTCCTGAGTAGCCATCAAAACTAGAGCGAATTCCTTCGGCTGCTTTAGAGATTCTAGTTACTAGCATCAAATCTCTTCCAAAAAGCGAATCATTAACATTTAAGAAAAACTTGCCATCTTGTTTATAAACAGTAGTTAAACCAATCATGGGCTTAACTGATGGTTTAATAAATTTTTCAATTGATGCAGGAGCCTTCTGGGCAACAGTTTTTGTTGAATCTTTAGCCGATTTTTGCTCAGTAGTATCCTGAGTAGTCATTCGAGAGAGAGGACGCCCTTGGGCATTGAGCTGCACACTCATTATTAATACTGCAGCTGCAATAGTAATGAATTGTTTAAACCTAGACATATGAATTTTGATTTTTGTGTAAAACAAAGGTATAAAAAATGGCGATACTTTACGGATTCATTAAATCTGTATTTCTATAACTAAGAATTTCATAAATATGTTCTATAGCATGGGCTGCAGGGCCTGCAGGATCTAAAAATTTAGCCTTATTGAATGCATTAATTGCCTCACCCCAATTTTGTTCCCTTCTTAAGATACCTCCCATAAGATACCATGCCTCGGCATTGTCGGGCTCTTTTTCTAAGAACTTTTCAAGCTCGTCATGAGCCTTTTGTGCACTCTCATTACGGAGAATTTGCTCTATTTCCATTAGATTTTTTGTCATTTCGAGGGAATTTAAATTAATTTATTAGACAAGACCGGCAAATCCCATGAATGAAAGTGCCAAGATACCAGCAGTAATAAGCGCAATTGGCATCCCTTTAAATGGTTTTGGTACATTTGCGAGTTCTAACTGCTCTCTAAGACCTGCAAAAAGCACCATAGCAAGACCAAAACCCAAAGCTGTTGCTGTTGCATATACTACAGATTGGGCCATATTTAACATTGCAGGCTCCGAACCTCCAAATGAGAACTCCTTAGTTACAACTATAATGGCAACTCCTAGAACTGCGCAGTTGGTGGTAATTAATGGAAGGAATATCCCTAAAGCTTGATATAAAGCAGGGCTAATTTTCTTCATTATTATCTCTACCATTTGTACCAACGACGCGATTACTACAATAAAAGTAACAGTTTGCATAAACTCTATACCCAAAGGGACCAAAACATAATACTGAAGGATATAGGTTACAAGGGTTGCCACTGCCATTACAAAAGTTACAGCTCCAGACATTCCTGCAGCTGTGCTTACTTTATTGGATACCCCTAGAAAGGGACAAACTCCCAAGAATTGAGATAAAACTATATTGTTGACAAAAACTGCCGAAATAATTATTAATATATATTCCATAATACAATCTATTATTCTATACGGGATTTAAGTTTGTTAAATAAAACAAGTAGGTACCCTAGGGCAATAAAGGCTCCTGGAGCAAGAACAAAGGCCAACATACCATCGCCATCCATAAATTTAAAGCCAAACAATGAGGCACTTCCCAATATTTCACGAACAGCACCTAAAACAGTTAAACTTAATGTAAAGCCTAATCCAATACCAATTCCATCCATTGCAGAGTTTGCTACACTATTTTTAGACGCAAAAGCCTCTGCTCTACCTAATACGATACAGTTAACAACAATCAATGGAATAAAAATACCTAAAGTCTCGTATAAACCAGGTGTGTATGCCTGCATTACAAACTGCAATACAGTTACAAACGCAGCTATCACTACTATATAGGCAGGGATTCTAACTTTACCCGGGATTAGACCAGATATAAAAGCTATAGCCATATTAGATAAAATTAATACAAACATGGTAGCTACACCCATTCCCAAACCATTTATTGCCGAGGTTGTTGTTCCTAAAGTAGGGCACATACCTAGTAAAAGAACAAAAGTTGGGTTCTCTCTAATTATACCCTTAGTTATTAAATTTAGTTTACTCATGATTTACCTCCAACTCTTTGTTTTGTACTCCACATTTTTTAAAGACCTCCCAAGCCGTAGTTACTGCATCACAGTATGCTCTTGAAGTTATGGTAGAAGCAGTTATAGCATCTACATCACCTCCATCTTTTTTAACTAACAGTTTGAATGTGCTGGGGTCTTTCCCTTGGAACTGAACACTAAAATCGCTTTTAGAAGGATTAATTTTATCGCCTAAGCCTGGCGTTTCAGAATGTGAAAGAACCGAAATGCCTTTAATTTGTCCCTCTGTATCAAAACCCACCATTAGAAGTAATCTTCCACCAAAACCTGATGTATAAGTTTCTACAGCATAGCCTTCTATAATATCTCCCATTTTAGCAGGGTAAACCTTGTAATTTTTCCCAGATAGTTCAATAAGAAATTGTTGGGCCGAAGGATCATTATCAAAAGCTGGAGAGACACTTGCTATAGCACTATTTGTTTTAGCAGTCATTGCCAAGTCTATAGGGCCTTTAGTTACAACATAGGCTGCTCCCATTACCGCCGATGCTATAAAAGTAACAGATGCTAATGTTATTAACATGTTTTTTAATGTAGATTCCTTAGCCATTTCTAACCTCCTTTCCAAATTTAGCTGGTTTAAAATAACTGTTCAATAAAGGTACAGTTGCATTCATGATTAATATCGCAAAAGAGATACCCTCTGGATATGCTCCAAAATTTCTTATAAGAACTGTAATTATACCAATTCCTATTCCATATATAACCATTCCACGAGTACTCATGGGAGAAGTAACATAATCTGTAGCCATAAAAATAGATCCCAAAAGTATACCTCCAGAGAGGATAGTGAAAATTGGGTCGGGGTTATGAGATGGATCTATAAGCCAGAAGATTCCCGAGAAAATAATTACAGTAGATATAATTGTAAGGGGAATATGAGGTCTTATAACTTTTCTAATAAGTAAATATGCTAGACCTAATAAGAGAGCAAGGGTAGAAACCTCCCCTACCGAGCCCCCCATTTTGCTAAAGAGCATCTGAAAATAAGAGAAATCGTTATTAATGAAAATCTGATCCATAGTTAATCCTTTAGAAAGCCCCTCTTTCACAATTGAAAGAGCAGTCTCTCCAGTGTAGGCATCTATTCCCTCTCTAAACCAAGAAACGGGAATGCTCCAATCTGTCATAATCACAGGAAAAGAGACTAGAAGAAAAACTCGGCCTACTAAAGCTGGATTAAATAAATTTTGCCCTAACCCTCCAAAGCTCATTTTTGCAACTCCAATTGCAACTACAGACCCTATAAACATAATCCACCAAGGTGAATTGGGAGGTAAATTAAGTGCAAGTAAAAGCCCTGTTAGAGCTGCTGAATAGTCATTTACATAAACCTTAGCTTTGATTATATGTTTTTGAATTACATACTCTACAAGAACACACGCAATTACACCTACAACAGCTAATTTTATAGCCGAGAACCCAAAAAAGTATATCGATACCAGCAAAGAGGGAACCAATGCTATAATTACATCCCTCATGAGCCCGCTCGTACTCTCTTTTCCGTGTAAATGTGGTGCAGGTGATACTAATAATTTTTTCATATTAAGATAACTGTTACTTTTTTGGTCTACTTCTAATTATTTTAATAACCTGTGCCTTAGACAATCTAATGGTATCCAACAAAGGAATATTGGCAGGGCAACTATACATACAGCTGCCACACTCAATACAATCTTGCACCATATTAATTTCTAAATCTTCTGTGCGACCTGCGCGAGAAAGTCTGTTCAACAAATATGGTTCTAATCCCATAGGACAAGAATCTACACATTTAGCACAACGAATGCAGTTGCTCTCTTCACCTCGTTTGGTCTCCTGCTCTGTAAGTAAAAGAAATGCCGAAGTGCTCTTTACCGATGCTGCCTCCATTCTAGAGACTGCTTTACCCATCATAGGGCCACCACTTATAAGCTTAACTGCATCTTTAGGAAAACCACCTATTGCATACATTACCCTCTCTAAGCTAGTTCCAACTCGTAAACGGAAGTTTCTCTGTTCGGTCATGCATTTACCTGTAACAGTTACAATTCCCTCAAAAAGAGGTTTGTTTTTTTGCACTGCTTCATAGACAGCAAGTGCAGTTCCAACATTTTGAACAACCACTCCTGTATCTATAGGTAATCCCATAGAGGGAACCCTTCTCTTAAGAATTGCATCTATAAGCTGTTTTTCTCCTCCTTGAGGATATCTCTTTTTTAAAGAGACTACAGTGATTTGAGGATATAGCTCCGAAGCTATTTTTTTCATTATTTTGATAGCTTCGGGTTTATTCTCTTCAATACCTAAAAAGGCAGATTCTACCCCAAGAGCCATCATCATTATTTTTACTCCAATAAGTATCTGCTCTGGAGTTTCTATCATTATTCTATAGTCCGAGGTAAGATATGGCTCACACTCAGATCCATTTACAAGCAAGTACTCTGCTTTTGTATTTGGAGGGGGAGTTAATTTTATGTGTGTTGGGAATGCAGCACCTCCAAGACCCACAACTCCATGCTCTGCAATTCTTGCTGTTATCTCTTTTGGAGAAAGTTTTATTTCCCTAATAATATTGGGGGTTCTATCAATTGACTCTACCCAATCATCGCCCTCTACCTTAATAACAATGTGTTTAACTAGATTTCCAAATATATCGGGTAACATCTCTATAGAGGTAACTGTACCCGAAACAGACGAGTGAATATTTGCCGATATAAACCCAGTGGCCTTAGCTATTAACTGGCCTGCTTTAACTTTATCCCATATGGCAACGTTAGGCTCGGCAGGAGCACCAAGGTGCTGAGATACCGATATATATGCCATATCCATAATGGGAAAATCTTCAATAGCTGCATTTACAGATATCTTGCTGTCATGAGGATGTATACCGCCAATAGAAAATGTTTTACTCATATTATAATGTGATATTACTGTTCATTTTTTTCGATTTCTTCAATTTCCTCTTTTCTAGGAACTCTTATTGGAAAATTCACTTCCCAAATAGCGTGTGTAGGACATTCTATAACGCATTTACGGCACAACTTACATTTATTATAATCTATATAAGCTAGATTATCTGTAATTGTGATAGCCTCGAATGGGCAAGCTTTCACACACTTATAACATCCTATGCAAGCAACATCACAAGCTTTTTTTGCTATCCCTCCCTTCTCTTTATTCACACACGAAACAAAAATACGCCTATTCTTAGGACCCATGTTCCGAAGTTCAATTATAGATTTGGGGCAAGCTTTTACACAAGCGCCACATGCTGTACACTTATCTTCGTCTACCTCTGGCAAACCTGTTCTGGGATCCATTTTTATTGCATCGAAATTGCAAACTACTACGCAATCTCCCTGTCCTAAGCACCCGTAACTACATCCAGTATCACCCGCATACAAACCTGCCATTACAGCACAAGAGTTATAGCCATCGTAATGATTCAATTTTTCTCTTGCATCGCAATTACCATTACATCTTACTACTGCCACTTGCTTTGCCTTTTCGGCTACTGTCATTCCTAGAAAGTTGGCAACATTTTTCATAGTATCGTTCCCACCTACAGGGCAAAAAAGAGGCTCTAAATCTTGAGCCTTAACGCAAGCTTCGGCAAAAGCACGACATCCTGCATAACCACAACCACCACAATTAGCACCAGGTAGTATCTCTTCTACATTATCGATTCTAGGATCTTCTTGAACCTGAAATTTTTGTGCTACCAAATAAAGAATCCAAGCCAAAATTAGACCTAGAAGCGTTAAACTTAAAATTGTAAAAATTAATGTATTTGTCATTATTCGTTATAGTTTCTCAACAACAAAAATAAACTCTTTTTTTAATCTCTCTCTAATGAGCCAAATTACGAGATAGTATAGAGAAATAGCGCCAATTATGGAGAGTCCTATGATAGGTTCCGATAATCCAACGGCGTGCAAAGATAATAATAAAACCATAAGAATAATAAGAGGAATTAGGTACGAAAACCATAATGCCCTGTATCCCAAAGATTTTTTTAGTTTAACATTTACTATCTCTCCAACGTTAAAAATATCTATACCACTATTTTCAACTTCAATAACTTTTGCTTTCATATCTCCTAAGCTACAGACCCCCTTTGCGTGACAAGAAGAGCAAGCCGATTTGTTAATAATCTCAACAGAAATATAAGCGGAATTCACCTCTATTACTTCTCCTTGATGGTCAATATAATCTATCTCTTTTGTATTCATTTAATCTTACTTGTTAAGGGAAATTTAAGGTTTTTAACTTTATCTATCCTACCTGTTACGCGCCCAACTTTAATAGGAGTTTCAAACAAAAGTGGTATTTTATTTTTATCGTTGGTAACCCATACTACCAACTCTTGTTCTCCAGCAAACACCTCTCCTGAAACAACCCTCACAGCAAATTTAAGAGTATTGAAATGTCCCATACCTTGGACCTTTTTTATCTCTTTCCCTTCATATCTATAATATACGTTAAAGATCTCTTTGTCAATTGCAAATGAAATTGGCTGATTTTCTCCTATAGGAGTTTTTGAAAAATCAAAATTCCTAACAAAATAAAAAAGCGATACAAGATCGAAGGTGCACTCTCTACCTTGTAAAAGAGTATCAATAGCAGGGTCGTTGTTTCGTTGAACATTGGCTTGAATAGAATAGTCGTTATTGTATTTATAACTATTTTTCATTCTATACTTACCCTCGGCAATATCTCTATGAAAGTAATATGGTCTACCGTTAGTTGTATTGAATTTTGCCTCAAATAGATCTCTTATTTTAAAAAAGAAGTCATAGAAACGGTAACTCTCTCCTTTTATTACTGAGTGAAAGTGATCTCCATAGAGAGAATCATTTTTTCTTATAAGAGTAGCTCTAGCTTCTCCTACATCGGATTTTATCATACCCCACTCATAGTATATTTTGTAAACAAGTAGTTCTCCATCTTTATATGCACGGTTTTCTTCCGAAATATTCTTAACCGGCACGCAAGGTGGCTCTTGCTTTTGTTTCTGCTGAGCGCCAAGAGCTGTAAAAGATAAAGTGATAAGTATAATTGTTGATAATAATCTCATATGTTAAAATTCGGATTCGAATTCAGAGTTGGAACGAAACTCTTCTTGGTTCATTTTAGATGGATAGGTTTCTATGGCTCCTCCAAAAGAATTGCCAGACATATCGGCATCGTTAAGATCTTCAAATTTCACCTCGGAACTTCTAAATCGCAGTTTCACATCACAAACAGCACCATTCCTATGCTTTGCAATAATAATGTCTGTCATTCCTGTCATTCCAGGATTTTCTTCGCCTGTTCCGTAATAATCTGGTCTATGCAAAAAGAGAACAAGGTCGGCATCTTGTTCAATCGCTCCAGATTCTCTAAGGTCGCTAAGTTGAGGTCTCTTTGTGCCTCCTCTTGTCTCAACAGCTCGGCTCAATTGAGATAGAGCTATTACTGGAATATTCAGTTCTTTTGCAATCGCTTTAAGTGAGCGAGAAATTGCAGAAACTTCTTGTTCTCTCATTCCTCTTAATTCTGGAGGGCCAGTCATTAATTGCAAATAATCTATAATAATCATTTTTACCCCATGAATAGAGACAAGTTTTCTTGCTTTAGAGCGCAGTTCGTTAATTGAAAGGGATGGGGTATCGTCAATATATAATGGGGCTTTAACTAAGTCTTTTAATCTTGTATTAAGTTGTTCCCATTCGTAGTCTTGAAGTTTGCTTCCACCTTTAATTTTACGAGCATCCAACCCTGTTTCACTAATCATCAAACGCTTTACAAGCTGAATACTAGACATTTCTAATGAGAAAAAAGCCACTGGTATATGCCTATCAACCGCCATATTTCTGGCCATTGTTAAAACAAAAGCGGTCTTACCCATAGAAGGCCTAGCTGCTACAATTGCAAGATCCGATGGTTGCCATCCTAAGGTAACGTTGTCTATAGATGTGTAACAAGATGGGAGTCCACTTAAACCATCGGTTCTCAATTGATTCTTCTCTAAATCAGTTATTGCTTCACTAATTACATACTGAATTATTTGAGAATCTTTACGCATATTTCTATCGGAAAGAGTGAAAATCTTCTGCTGAGTAGTGTCAAGTAACTCATCTACAGATACAGCATCGTCAAATGCCTCTTTTTGAACTCCATAAGAAATTGAGATGAGCTCCCTCTGAATATATTTTTGTAATAGAAGTTTAGCATGATAATCTATATGCGCAGCAGCGCCTATCTTCATACTTAACTGGCTAAGAAACGATACTCCACCAACAATCTCAAGATCGCCTCGGCTTTTTAATTCTTCTGAGATAGTAAATAAATCTACAGGAGCATGCTTAGATGCCAAAGAAGATATTGCAGAAAAAATCTTTCTATTAGATTCCTTATAGAAACATTCTGGGCTTATAATGTCTAACACATCGGTAACGGCAGAAGGTTCTAACATGAGTGCTCCTAAAACTGCCTCTTCTATTTCTAGGGCTTGAGGTGGTTTTTTACCCATTTCTAGTCCCAGAGATTCAAAATTCGTCTCACTTTTAGGTTTCCCTCTCCCTATATTTTTTGCCATATCAATCCTATTTCTTTATTCTGTCTAATGCCCGGAGTATCGCCTTAATTGCCTCCTCTATTTCATCTACAGAAATACAGAGAGGTGGAGCAATTCTAAATGCAGAGCCATAAAAAAGGAACCAATCACTCAATATACCCTCTTCAATTAGAAGGGGAAGAATCTCAAGAGCATAGCTTTCTTTAATGAGATCTACTGCAATTAGAAGCCCTTGTGCCCTTATCTCTTTTACTAATGGATGGCCCTCTAAGGCTTGTGCAAATATAACACTCTTTTCATTAACCTTGCCAATCCAATCTTCCTTTAGTAGAATTTTAAGCGATGCCAGAGCTGCCGCACAAGAGACTGGATGTCCACCAAATGTTGTTATATGCCCAAGCACAGGATTGTACTGGAATTTGCTCATCAATTCACTTGAAGCCACTACTGCGCCCAATGGCATTCCTCCTCCCAGAGCTTTGGCAAGAGTCATAATATCTGGCACAACATCGTATTTTTGGTGAGCAAACATAGAGCCTGTCCTCCCAAAACCAGTCTGAACTTCGTCAAAAATTAGTAAGGTGCCTGTTTTGTTGCACCTATTTTTAAGAGCTTTTAGATAGTCATTTTTTGGAGCCAGAACTCCTGCCTCGGCCATAATTGGCTCGGCAAGTACACACGCACATTTATCTGTTATAAGATCTAGATCTTCGAAAGAATTAAAACGTATATGTCTAACTCCTGGCAATAAAGGGCGATAAGAATTCTTATACTCTTCGCTCCCCATCATACTGAGCACTCCATGAGTACTTCCGTGATATCCATTATAAAATGAGATCATCTCTCTTCTGCCAGTTGCTCTTTTGGCCAACTTCATTGCAACTTCGTTGGCTTCACTTCCAGAGTTTACATAATAAACAGAATTTAAAGAAGGGTCTAAAAGAGATGTAAGTAGAGCAGCATGTTCCGATTGAGGAGCCTGAATTAACTCTCCGTAAACCATAAGATGCATATGTTTTTCTACCTGAATCTTTACTGCATCAATAATTTCCTGATTACCATGGCCTACATTAGAAACAGAGACACCAGAAACCAAATCAATAATTTGTCTATTATCGGGAGTGTATAAAAAAACCCCCTTTGCCCTTTGGATTTCTAATCCCAAAGGAGAGGGGGAAGTAAGCGCTATATGCTTGAAAAACAGATCCCTTATTGTATAGGGCGCAGTTTTCATTTATTCTATTTCAGGTTCTGCCTCAAAATCTGTGTTTACAAGAATCCTTCCGCAATATTCACACACGATAATTTTTTTGCTAGAAGCAATATCCATCTGTCTTTGAGGGGGTATTTTGTTAAAACAGCCCGAACAAGCATCACGGCGTACAGTTACAACTGCTAGACCGTTTCTTGCATTTGATCTTACTTTTTTATAAGCTGCTAAAAGACGAGCATCAATTTGACTTTGAATCTCTTCTGAGTATTTATCTAACTCTTTTTCTTCTTTAGCTGTTTCCGATACTATGGACTCTAGCTCCTTCTTTTTGTTTTCCAGATCTAGTTTTCTCTCTTCAAGAGCTTTTAACGTTTCGGCATATACCTGCTTTCTTTCTGCAAGGGTAAGAGCACTCTCTTTTATTCTTTTTTCGGAAAGCTGTGTCTCATAACCTTGAAATTCAATCTCTTTAGACAGAGAGTCAAATTCTCGGTTATTCTTAACGTTATTTTGCTGTGCAGTGTATTTTTCGATCAAAGCTTTAGAATTCTCCAAATCAATTTTCTTTTGAGATACTGTCTTTTCTATCTCTTTGATTTCCATTTGCAAGTTTTCTGTTCTGGTTGAAAGTCCCAGAATGTCATCTTCCAAATCCTGTACCTCTAGAGGTAACTCTCCTCTTAACAAGTGAATTTGATCTATTTGTGAATCGGTCTGTTGGAGTTTGTAAAGCAAATGAAGCTTATACTCCATGGAAAGATCACTCTCTGCCGAACTTTTTTGTAATGATATAAAAGTACCACCGTCTAACGGTGTCTCTATAGGTTCTTTTGTTTTGGCTGCTGACATAATCTATTAATGATAATATATTGGATTACTATTTATTTGACTTTTACGAACTACAAAGTTAGGTATTTTTTTCAAAATAATATTCATCATTAAATCTAACACCTCTATCTCACTTTCGTAATGTCCAATATCCATAATCATAAACTCTTTTTCACAGAAAAAATTATGATATGAGATATCGCCCGAAATGAATACTTGGGCATCGGAATTAATAGCAGAAGGAATTAATGAAGAACCACTACCTCCGCAGAGCGCAACTCTCTTAATTTTCGAACTTATTAATGCAGAACTTCTAATACAACGCAAAGAGAACTTCTCTTTTATCAAGTTTAAAAACTCATGGGCATCTAACGGAACTTCTAAATTTCCTACAATACCTAGACCTATCTCCCCCTGTATCCCATTCTCTAGAATTTCCTGATTTAACAATCCAATTCTGTTTGCCATAATACCACTCACTCCTTCGGGAACTTTATCTATATTGGTATGCATAGAGTAAGCCAAAATATCATTTTTTATCAGTTTAGTGATAATGCGTTCAATATATGTATCTGTACCTATTTTTTTAACTCCTTTAAAAATTAGTGGATGATGTGTGATTATCATTTGAGCTCCAATTTCTACTGCCTCTTCTACCAACACTTCTGTAAAATCAAGAGCAAGAAGAATCTTATTGACCTCCAAAGAAACATCTCCTACCATAAGTCCTGAATTATCCCAACTCTCTTGAATATTTGAAGGGGCAAACTCTTCTAAAAGAGTAATTATATCTTTTGCTTTCATATTATTTATAAAGAATCCGACACCAATGCAAGATTTTCCTTTATGCCAGTAAGAAGATTAATTACATCTACCCTCCTATCTACACCACTTTTATTATCCTTGAGCCTTTTAGCCGCTCCTTCCAGAGTCATCCCTACATCTTTCACAAGGTAATGTATAACCTTAAGATTGGATACATCCTGAGCAGTAAAAAGTCTATTCCCTTTTTTATTCCGAGCAGGCTTAATATATTCAGGGAATGATTGAGCCCAAAATCTTACCAAAGAGCTATTTTCATTTAAGATTTCTGCGACCTCTCCAATTGTATAGAAAAGCTTTTCTACTTTAAACTCCTTATATGACATAACATTAAAGTTTAAAAATTATTACTTCAAATATTTTAGTCTAGTGACTGACCGCTATTGAGCGCAGTTAAAAAAAGTTCTCTGTAATCACTCGGGTTAAGATTGGCAAATAGAAAATTAACAGGATCTACAGTTTTCCCGCTCATACTCACTTCATAATGTAGGTGCGCTGCAAAAGAGAGGCCACTATTTCCTACTCTTGCAATAACGTGCCCTCTAGAGACAGCTTGCCCTTTTCCAACTAAAATATCTCCCAAATGCGCATAGTAAGTTTGATATTTACCATTATGATCTATCCTTATTTGATTACCTCTCCCCCTGTCTGTTCGTAAAATTTCTATAACAACGCCTTGAGCTGTAGCAAGCACTTCTGTACCTAAACCTGCTAAGAAATCAATACCTGTGTGCTCATTTTTAGTTTTGTAAAATGGGTGTATTTTCTGACCAACTCCAGCGCCTGTTTGCGAGACACTCATTCCTTTAATTGGTAATATAGCCGGTATATAGTTTAAATTATCACTTTTCTTTAATGCCTTAAAAATCATTTCAATCTTTTTAACTTGCTCCTGGGCAAGAAAAGAATTGAAGTTAATTCTATCCGATGTATGATTAACCAAAGCTACGTCTGTAGCCGAATCTAATTGCATATAGAGCTTGGGATTATACTCATTTAACAAATCGGGAGGGCTAGATTTAAAGATATTCATATAAATCTCTCTATCTTTTTGCTGAAGATCTAAAATTACATTGTCTAAGAGATCCAATTTTTCAAGTGACCGCCTGTATTCTGCATTTAGTATTTCATTCTCTCTTTGAATCCTCTCCTCTTCCTTAGTATTTAATACCAAGGCGAAAATTAAATAATACAACACGGCTAAAAGTACACTCCCTAAAATGTACATAAACAAAGTCTTAAACTTACCAAACAACCCACGTTTCTCCTCTACAAACTCGAGCTGCTCTTTGTTAAATTTATATTTACTCATTGCTAAACTGCAGAGTTAATAAGGGCATGAAAACCCTCTTCATCTACATCTCTATTGTAATAATTCAACGGATTTACAGGTCTTTGTTTGAAAATAACCTCGTAATGCACGTGAGGGCCTTTAGAACGACCCGTATTCCCCATAAGACCTATTTGCTCCCCTCTTTTTACAACACGGCCTATAGTTACAATTGCTTCTTTTAAATGGGCATATCTTGTTTTGTAACCAAATCCATGATCTATCATAACAAAGTTACCGTAGCCAAAGAAATCATGGCCAACCTCAATAATAGTTCCATTGCCCGTAGCATAAATTGCCTCCCCAACAGGGCCAGAGATATCTACTCCACTATGCATTCTAAAGTCTCCATGGAAAGGATCGTTACGATAACCAAAGCTACTAGAAAAACGAATCCTTTTGCTAGCAATATTTACGGGAGGGATTGCAGGAACACACAAAGACATTTCGTCTGCATTATGAGCCAGTTGCAAAAGATCGTCAAAAGAACGAGTCTGCACATAGGCTTTTTTGTACAACACATCTAATTTAAATGCAGTTTTACTCAATATACCCGATTTCTCAAAATTTTCTAGGTACGAATAGCGTTCTGTACCTCCAAATCCAGCATTTCTAATATCTTCAGGAATTTCTTCCATACCAAATACAGGACGATAAATTGAGTTATCTCGCATTTGCAGAGAGAAAAGAGACTTGTTTAGACCCTCAAACCTCCTGTTAATCAACTCCAAACGGCTTGCAAGTTCCTCATTACTTCTTTTTAATGACAACATCTTTGGAGTTTCTAGATTAAAATATTCTGTGTAAATAAAATAATAACCCAAAGAAATTACAACACTAACCAAAAAAAACAAGAAACCCTTTGATAATCTAGCTCTTGCGGGTATCTTATGGATCTCGTAAGCTAAGGTTTCGCTGTTAAATTTATATCTTTTATTTTTAGACATTTCAAAAATAGACTCTTTATTCAATGCAAATTTATATAATTTTAAATAAAAACCTATTTTTGTGCATATTTAATAATCATTTCTATTTAATTTCTATAGCGATTATGACATCAAAAGATATAAGAGACAATTTTTTACGCTTTTTTGAAGGTAAAGGACACACAATAGTACCTTCTTCCCCTATGGTAGTTAAAGAGGACCCCTCCTTAATGTTCACAAACGCCGGGATGAACCAATTCAAAGAGTGGTTCTTAGGTAACTCTCAACCAAATTATAAGAGAGTGGCCGATACTCAAAAATGCCTTAGAGTAAGCGGGAAGCACAATGATTTAGAAGAAGTTGGGCACGATACATACCATCACACAATGTTTGAGATGCTTGGGAATTGGAGCTTTGGAGATTATTTCAAACAAGAAGCAATTGCGTGGGCGTGGGAATTGCTAACCGAGGTATATAAACTAGATAGTAATAGGCTATATGCTTCAATATTTGAGGGTAGCCAAGAAGATGGATTAACTGCCGATACCGAAGCTCGTAATGAATGGCTTAAGTATTTACCTCAAAGTAGAATAATAAATGGCAACAAAAAGGATAATTTTTGGGAGATGGGAGAGACTGGCCCTTGCGGCCCTTGCAGCGAGATTCATATAGATTTAAGAAGTGACCAAGAAAGAGCTCAAATAGATGGTGCAACATTGGTAAATCAAGGGCACCATTTAGTAATTGAAATTTGGAACCTTGTATTTATGCAATATAATCGCAAAGCAAATGGCCAACTAGCTCAACTACCCGATAAACATGTAGATACTGGAATGGGTTTAGAAAGACTTTGCATGGCAGTACAAGGCAAACAGAGCAATTACGATACCGATGTTTTTTCGGGCATGATAGCAGAAATAGCTTCCATAACCGGCAAAAACTATACAGAAAGCCCACAGACAGAAATAGCAATGAGAGTTATTGCCGATCATATACGGGCCATTACTTTTTCTATTACAGATGGGCAACTACCTTCAAATGTAAAAGCAGGCTACGTAATTCGTAGAATTCTTAGACGTGCTGTACGATATGCCTATACATTTTTAGATTGTGCCGAACCACTTCTATACAAATTAGTATCAAAAATGGTACAAGAGATGGGAGAAGCCTTCCCCGAACTTGTTTCTCAACAAAATCTTATAGAAAAAGTGATTAAAGAAGAAGAAGAATCTTTCCTAAGGACTTTAGATAAAGGGATTAAACTTCTAGACAATTTAATGGATAAAAATGCAATCAATCATGAAATCTCTGGAGAAGATGCTTTCACTCTTTACGACACATATGGCTTCCCAATAGATCTAAGTGAATTAATTGCCAAAGAAAAAGGATTTTCGATAGATCATACCCAATTTGAAAAAGAGTTGCTAAAACAAAAGGAGAGAAGCCGTAAAGCTACAACTTCTCAAGAGGGAGATTGGATTCAAATAAAGCCAAATGTAGAGCTAGAGTTTACTGGGTACAGAAAACTCGAAGATCAATCTCAAATTGTACGTTATAGGAGTGTTAAAAATAAAGACAAAACACTCTTCCAAATTGTTCTAGACAAGAGCCCTTTCTATGCCGAGAGCGGTGGACAATTAGGAGATACAGGAGTTCTTACCTCTCAAGTTGGAGAAGTTATTTCTGTGATTAATACAGTAAAAGAGAATAATTTAACCATTCATATTTGTGAAAAACTACCTAGTGATTTAAAAGATACCTTTATTGCTAGCGTTAACAAAGAGAGAAGAGTAAATATTGCTAACAACCATACTGCAACTCACCTTCTTCACAAAGCACTTCGCGATCTTTTAGGTGTTCACATAGAACAAAAAGGGTCTTTGGTAAGCCCCAATCATTTTAGATTTGATTTTTCCCATTATGAGAAAATTTCAGATGAAGATTTGCGAAAAATTGAAAATCTTGTAAACTTTTATATACGTTCAAATATTCCACAGACAGAAATTAAAGAGGTTCCTGTAATCAAAGCCAAAGAGATGGGTGCAATAGCACTATTTGGAGAAAAATATGGAGAGAATGTAAGGGTAATCAAATTTGGAGAATCGGTAGAGTTATGTGGAGGTACTCACACCTCGGCAACTGGCAATATAGGTCTATTCAAAATCATTTCTGAAAGTGCAATTGCGGCCGGTGTAAGAAGGATAGAAGCTACCACCGGATCTTGTGCAGAAAAAATAGTTGAAGACCTAGAAGACATACTTAGAAATGCTAGAATACTTTTAAGCAACAGCCCTAATATGGTAGGGGCAATACAAAAGCTTGTAAGTGAAAATGAGGTTTTTCGCAAAAAAGTTGAAGATGCAATGAAAGATCGCGCTATTCAACTTAAAGATAAAATCTTGTCTCTTAAACAGACTATAAATGGTGTAAATATCTATCTCCTAAAAGGAAAGTATCATTCAGAAGTAGTAAGAAATGTTGCATTTTTCCTTAGAAGCGAAATAAAAGAATCGGCATTTATTGCAGCTTACACAGAAGGAGAAAAACCGTATCTTGCACTTATGTATACAGATGATTTAATTGCTCTTGGGTACAATGCTTCTAAAGATATAAGAGAGGCATCTAAGCTTATCGATGGTGGCGGAGGTGGCCAACCTTTCTTTGCTACTGCCGGTGGAAAAAAGGTTGAAGGCATAGATAGTGCAATGGAAAAACTAATAGAGCTTGCCTCTAAACAGGCATAAGAATAAAAAACAGACTCTTGAAAAAGTTAGACAGGTTTATAATTTCATCTTTTCTAGGGCCCTTTGTCCTTACATTCCTCATTGTTGTGTTTGCTTTAATGCTACAGTTTCTGTGGCTATATATAGATGAGCTTGTAGGAAAAGGATTAAGTGCTCTAGTTATACTTGAGTTTCTTGCGTGGGGTTCTGCCACTCTCATTCCACTGGCATTACCAATTGCAACCCTTCTTGCCTCTATTATGACACTTGGAGGAATGGGAGAAGATAATGAATTGCTAGCGATGAAAGCTGCAGGAATTTCTCTTCAAAGAATTCTTAGGCCACTAATTGTTGTCTCTATTTTTTTAAGTATAGGTGCTTTCTTTGCATCTAATAATTTAATACCAATATCTTACAATAAAATCTACTCTTTAAGAGACGATATAACCAATACAAAAGAGGAAATAAGAATTCCTACAGGTATTTTTTATAATGGTATAGATGGCTACAGCATAAGGATAGGAAGCCGTAACGAAGCAACAGGATCTATCTATAATGTTATGGTATACACTCACAGCCAAGAGGGTAAGGGCAATATCAGCCTAACCCTTGCCGATTCTGGAGTAATTAAATTTACAGCCAATAAACAAAACCTACTATTCACTTTAAACGATGGATATTCATATGAAGAAGAGCCCCGTAATTATGGCGATAATGATACTCTTTTTACTTTTCAACGTATAGCGTTCAAAAAACAAGAGATAATAATATCACTCTCTAATTACGCATTTAAAAGAAGTGACGAGGGCAGGTTCAGCGACCAAATTATGGCACAAAATCTAAATCAACTGAAAAATGCACAAGACTCTTTAGATTCGTCATACAACCAAGTAAAAATATTCCAATACCGTAATTTGGTTACTAGTGGCGGATTAACACTTGGAAAAGAACTAGATACTGCCAATATAGGGAGCTACACAAGCACCGCTAAATACGATTCGCTTTTTCAATGGGAGTCTTTAAAAAAGGAGAGCAAAAGCCTCAAAATTATTACAGGCCGGCTCGAAAGCGCAATAAGTTTACTCGATAATTTTCAACTCGAAGAACAGCAGTACGTATACCCATTGAGAAAAATTAAAATAGAAACTTTCCGTAAATTCACACTCTCTATAGCTTGTTTAATATTTTTCTTTATAGGAGCACCCATTGGAGCAATTATAAGAAAGGGAGGGCTTGGTACACCTGTAATAGTCTCTATGTTATTCTTTGTTTTTTACTGGGTTATAGATATAAGTGGCAAAAAACTTGCTATAGACGGAGTTGTTTCTCCTGCAATGGGAACTCTAATATCATCTATAATACTCTTTCCAATAGGAGTTTATCTAACCTGGAAATCTACTAAAGACTCTTCTCTGTTTAACGCCGATTCTTACATTCTGTTTTTTGAAAAATTGATGACTCGCATTAATAAATACAAAGGTGAAAAATAACAATATATCACTTAAAGAAGCAAACAGCAAAATTGTTTATATGGGCACTCCCCAATTTGCAGTTGCTCCTTTAAAGCGCTTATTAGAAGAGGGTTTTAACATTTGTGCTGTTGTCACAGCTCCAGATAAACCCGTAGGAAGAGGGCAAAAGATAGCACAAAGCGATGTTAAAAAATTTGCTGTAGAGCATGGGCTAAATGTACTTCAACCTGAATCCCTCAAAGACTTTCAATTCATAGAGCAACTAAAGGCCATAGAGGCACATTTGTTCATAGTTGTTGCTTTTCGGATGCTACCTCAAACAGTGTGGTCAATAGCCCAACTAGGCACCTTTAACCTACACGCATCACTCCTACCCATGTATAGAGGAGCAGCTCCAATTAACTGGGCCATTATAAACGGAGAGACCAAAAGTGGAGTAACTACATTTCTGATAGATGAGAAAATAGATACCGGCAAAATTTTATTTAGGCAAGAGAGCGAAATAAAAGAGAGCGACAACGCTGGAGATTTACACGATAGACTTATGGATATTGGAGCAGAACTCGTTGTTAAAACAGCAAAAGCTCTTTTGCAGGGCTCAATAAGTGCAGTGGAACAGCAGGAGGGAGTAAATGGCACAGAATTAAAGATAGCTCCAAAACTAGACAAAAATACTGGTGCAATAAACTGGGAATTATCTTGTTCTAAAATAGTTAATCTTATAAGAGGCTTAAGTCCATATCCAGCAGCACATTCTCTACTTGAGAATGATCTCAAATCTATTGCTGTAAAAATATTTGAAGCAGAACCATCTGTTTCAACATGTAAATTATTGCCAGGAGAAATTGAAACAGATAGTAAAAATTATCTAAGAGTGGGTTGTGCCAACGGCATTTTGAATATAATATCATTACAAGCTGCAGGAAAAAAAAGGTTAGCAATAAAAGAATTTCTTGCTGGGTTAAGAGATGCACCTAGTTTTCATTTTACATCTAATTTAAACGGTTGAAAAATGAGTAGCAATAGACCATCTATAGTAATTCTTGCAAATGGTGAATTCCCTTCACATGAAACTCCTCTTAATAAACTCAAAAGCGCACAAAGCATAATTTGTTGCGACGGTGCAGCAGAAAAGTTAATTCAAGCAGGTATGGAGCCCACTGCAATTGTTGGAGACATGGACTCTCTCCCTTCCAAAATTCAACAAAAGTACAGTCATATTATATTTAAAAATGATTGCCAAGAAAGTAATGACTTAACTAAAGCTTTTAATTATGCTCTAAAACTAAAGCCCAAAACAATAACCATTTTAGGAGCAACCGGTAAAAGAGAAGATCACTCTTTAGGAAACATCTCTTTATTGGCTAACTATGCAGCTCAAACAGAGATTCCTGTAGAGATGTATACTAATACAGGCCTATTTCAGGTTATTTTTGAAGGGGGTAAGTTTTGTTCTCATATAGGGAAACAGATTTCTCTATTTACACTAGACAGTAATTTACGAATCCAATCTAAAGGATTAAAATATCCATTAGACAATGTCGTTTTTAATAGCTGGTGGAAAGCTACTCTTAATGAATGTGAAGGGGATTTCTACGAATTAAATCTCTCAATAACTAGCCCAGTAATTATATTTTCTGCCTATTAAAACCATTTTTTCTTTTTAAGCAGGTATATAAAAAGAAAAGACACTCCTGTGCAAGAGTGTCTTTTAATATTTTACAGAGGAAAGTCTATTTAACCAGATCTTCAAGCTCTGCACCTGGTTTAAATTTTACCACTTTTTTAGCGGCAATTTCAATTTTTGCACCAGTACGTGGATTACGTCCATTACGAGCATTCCTTTCGCTTACCGAAAAAGAACCAAAACCCACAAGTGTAAGTTTATCTCCACTCTTTAGAGTTTCTCCTGCTACATTTATAAATGCATCCAAAGCTTTTTTGGAATCAACTTTAGTTAGATTTGATTGAGCTGCAATTGCTGAGATTAATTCTGCCTTATTCATAATTTATTTGTTAGGATGTTTAGTTAACTGTGTTCGACACAAATATATAGTTATTAATTTTATAAACAAAGCAAAATATTGTTTATATATAGTATAAAATTAATAGACTATTGCTTAATATTTCTTTAATGCTCTTGAGATTATGGCTTGCTTTGCCATACCAAGCAATTAGAAAGGCAATTTAGTGATTTCTTCTTCTAATTGTTTTATTTTTTTTAAGAATTCATTATAATCTTTACTCCTAGGGAACAATGGTTTATGCTTGCACATTTGATTTAGAGACTCTACCATCTTCAATTTGGTATAGCATCTATTATTTATAGCAAAATCTACAAAGCAGTTCCAAACATATTTTATAGCATCTACAGAAGGATGCACCATATCTGATGCATAAAAACGATAATCCCTTAGTTCATCCATAAATAACTCATAGGTAGGAAAATAAGTAACATTTGGGAAAGAATTCTCAAGCAAATCAGATGCTATTAATAATCTTGACTTACTAAGTTGGTTGCCATGTGCTCCTTCTTTAAAGTGCCTAACCGGGCTAACAGTAAATATCCATTGTTTATCTTTGTGCTTTTCTATAATTGGATAGAAAAGATTGGCAGATTCTTCACTTGATAGAGAAATCCTTTCAAAATGTGATGCAGGTAATTTATGACAGTTAGAAACTACTCGATTACTCTTTATTTCTTTAAATACCCATGAAGTACCAAGGGTTATAATAATATAATTAGATTCGTGAAAGTGTTTAGAAGCCTTTACAAGGGCCTCATTATTAGAGTTTAAAAACTCTTCTTTAGATTCACAAGCAAACTCACTTCCATGATAAAAACTCTTATATATATCTCCAGCAAATAATAACTCTTCTTCTACAAACAGATTACATTTATCTAATCTTTCTAAAGACAAAGCAACCGAGGCAGGATTAAACATTACCCCAAATGGGTTTACTAAGGCATCGAACCGCAAATCATTCATTTGAGTTCCAATTTCATTGGCGAAACATGAACCCATAAATAAGATTTTATCGTTATATGAAATTTTCTCTTTCAGAGGTACTATATCAACTTTTGTTTGCCATATCATGTTCTACATTGTTTTTAATTTTTTTTAATCCTGCTCTAAATAAAGGGCTATGTCTAAACTCTTTTTTAAATGTCTCTTGATCCAAAGCCAACCAATAAGAGGCATCGGCTTTTAATAAAGAATAGCCCGACTCTAACATAAGAGGAGAAAATTCTATCCAGTTTCCAATCTCTCCTTTTTTTGACCAAGGACAAGCTTCCATGCAAATATCACAGCCAAATATCATTCCTGCTCTTTTGTCATTTTTGTCCAATATATCGTATTCTTCTTTTGATTCTATTGTTTTATATGATATACATTTACGAGCATCTAATTTAAATGGAGCAACCAAAGCTCCTGTTGGACAAGCATCTAAACATTTTGTACAAGAACCGCAAAAATTACTAGTTAGGGCCTTGTTGTTTGTATATTCCATCTCTAGGCTAGTAATAATTATACCAATAAAAGTGTGAAGCCCGTGTTCTCTACTAATTAAAAAATTATTTTTACCAATAAATCCCAACCCCGCTTTAACCGCCATGCTACGTTCAAAAATTGGAGCAGAATCTGTAAAGACTCGGCACTCCACATTGCTATCATACTCTTTAAGTGTATGCGCCAATCTATTTAAACGTTCTTTAATTATATAATGATAGTCTATCCCGTAAGCATAAGAGGCAATCCCAGGTTTTTCATTACTCTGTTTCACCGAAGGTTTATAGGGAGCCAAAACAACTATAATGCTTTTTGCACCTGGCAAAAGAAGTTCGGGGTTTCTTCTTATATCCATATTCCTAGCCATGTAACCCATTGTTCCATGAAAAGATTTATTCAAATAGGAATCTAGAGAGTCACATTCGGTATCCATTAAAGAAATAGGAATTGTCCCTAAATCTACAAATCCCAACTCCTTTGCATTCTTTAATAATGCTGTATGTAACTTTTGTGAAGACATTAAGCAAAATTAGTTAAAGAAATATCAATAATCACTACATATTGCTTACTTTTGTATACCATTATACTCGCAATATATATTTAAATATAAATTTAATGAACATTTTAATAGTAGGAGCCGGAGGTCAAATAGGTGCAGAATTGACCCCTCATTTACAATCTTTGTATGGGCAAGATAATGTAATCGCTGCAGATCTCAAAGAAGAAAACGTAAACAGGCTCAAAGAAAAATCAAGAGCAGTAGTTTTAGATGCACTGGATCTAAAGTCTTACCGAGATATCATTTCAAAACACAAAATCAATAGAATATATAACTTAGCGGCATTACTTTCTGCTGTTGGAGAAACAAAACCACAGGTTGCGTGGCAAATAAATATGGGAGCACTTGTTAATGCTTTGGAACTTGCCAGAGAGTTCAATTGTTCTGTATTTACACCAAGCTCAATTGGTGTTTTTGGGCACTCAACTCCTCATAAAAATACTCCTCAAGACACAATTATGAGACCAAACACTATTTACGGTGTTTGTAAGGTTTCGGGGGAACTGCTAAGTGATTACTATTTTTCTCGTTTTGGAGTTGACGCTAGAAGTGTTAGATTCCCTGGTATAATATCTAATGGATGCCTTCCCGGAGGCGGCACTACAGACTATGCTGTAGAGGTTTTCTATGAAATAATTAAATCTAAAAAATATACCTGCCCTATTCCTGCCAATACATACATGGACATGCTATATATGCCAGACGCACTTAAAGCAACTACAGACCTTATGGATTGCGACCCTTCAAAATTGCTTCACCGCAACAGTTTTAACGTGACAGCTATGAGTTTTTCTCCAAATGAATTATTTGCAGAGATTAAAAAACATGTGCCAGATGCACAATTCAGTTTCGATCCCGATCCTGTTAAAACGGGCATATCGGCATCTTGGCCAGACTCTATGGACGATTCATGCGCAAGAGAAGAGTGGGGCTGGAATCCTTCTTGGAATTTAGCGTCTATGACAAAAGATATGCTAGAAAAAATATCGGCAAAACTATCTTTATAGAAGTAAAGAGATATTTAAAAAAGCTCCTAAATCTTAGATTTAGGAGCTTTTTTTGCAAATACTATTTGGGTGCTATTCTGTAAAGAAATGCTGCAATTAATGCAAATAGTATATTGGGCAACCAAATGGCAATCCATGAGGGCAAAACAGCCGCATGAACAAACATTTGACTAAAACGCAAGAATAAAATGAAAGAGAAGCTGAGCATAAGACCAATTCCTATATTCAACCCAATGCCTCCTTTTCGTTTTCTGGAGCTTAGGGATACTCCTATGAGAGTAAGTACAAAAGCCGAGAATGGAAGGGCAAATCTAGTATGTTTTTCTATTTGAGAATAGATAACCATTTTATCGCCCCTCATCTTTTGAACCTCAATTAAGTCATTGAGTTCAAAATAATTATACGACTCCACGAAGTTATCTCTTTGGCTTAGCTCTTTTGCTGTAAGATTTATCACTGTGTCCAAAGTTTTACCTCTAGATATTTCTACTTCTGTCTCTTTATTTTGTCGGATGTAATAATTATACAGCCTCCAGCCATTAAAAGTAGAATCCCAAGCAGCAGTCTCTGCACTTAACTTAGAGGTTATAGTATGACCATCAATAGATTCCAAAGTAAATCTAGATGCAACATTACTCCAACTGTTAAACGACTCCATATATACATATGTCCCTGGAGAGAGCTGTAAATGGATATCTCTATCTGTATTTATGAATTTATCTTTTATATACTTATCGGTAAATTCTAACCTCACTTTATTGGCAGGGGGTATTACAATTAAATTTAAAAAAAGACTGAATAAAGCTATCACAAGGGCCGATAAAAAATATGGATATAATAACCTTTTAAAACTCACTCCTCCTGCAAGCATCGCTATTATTTCACTATGAGAGGCCAATTTCGATGTAAAGAATATGACAGATATAAAGATAAAAAGTGAATTAAGCATGTTCATCATATAGGGAACAAAATTGGCATAATACTGCACAACTATAGCCTTCAAAGAGGCCCCCTTTTCTACAAAATCGTCTATTCTCTCACTTACGTCAAATATAATTACTATCCCGATAAAAATTAATATCGCAAAAAAGTAGGTTCCAATAAATTTCTTTATTATATACTTATCTAAGATGCTAATTTTAAAGTTCATCCCTATATTTTATTTTCCAAATCTTTAACATAATTATTTTTCCAGGAATTGAAATCACCTGCTTTTATATGGTTTCTTGCATCTTTAACCAATTGGAGGTAAAATGCTAGATTATGTTCGCTTGCTATTTGAGCTCCTAAAATTTCTCCAGATATAAACAGATGTCTAAGATATGCTTTTGAATAGATAGTATCTACAAATGAGGTGCCATCTTGATCTATAGGAGAAAAATCGTCTGCCCACTTTTTATTTCTAATGTTTATGGTTCCTTTAGAAGTAAATAGCATGCCGTTACGTGCGTTTCTAGTAGGCATAACGCAATCGAACATATCTATTCCCCTAGCTATTCCCTCTAAAATATTGGCAGGTGTACCAACTCCCATTAGATAACGGGGTTTGTCTTTAGGTAAAAGAGGGTCAAGTACCTCTAGCATTTGGTACATAACCTCGGCAGGTTCACCCACAGAGAGCCCTCCTATTGCATACCCTTCTCTATTCAAAGCAACTGCATGCTCGGCTGCACTTGTTCTAAGATCTGGGTAGACACAGCCCTGTACAATAGGAAAAAATGTTTGAGAGTAACCATATATAGGCTCTGTTGAATCAAAATGTTTAATTCCCCTTTCTAACCATTGCTTGGTAAGATCCAAAGATTTTTTGGCGTAATTATGATCGGCATCGCCAGGGGTGCATTCATCCAATGCCATAATAATATCGGCACCTATTACCCTCTGAATATCTACAACACCTTCGGGAGTAAAAAGATGGCGTGAACCATCTATATGAGATTGAAATGTACATCCTTGTTCTGTAAGCTTCCTGTTGGCAGCAAGAGAAAAAACTTGATAACCCCCACTATCTGTAAGAATAGGTCTATCCCAAGAGATAAATTTATGTAACCCCCCTGCGTTTTTAATTATATCTAAACCCGGTCGTAAATATAGGTGATAAGTATTTCCCAGAATTATTTGAGCCTTAATGTCTTCTTTAAGATCTCTATGGAACACTGCTTTTACAGAACCAATCGTTCCAACGGGCATAAAAATAGGTGTTTCAATTACACCATGATCTGTATATAAAAGCCCACATCTCGCCGAAGAACCTAGGTCTTGCGCTATCTTTTCAAATCTCATATTCTTTTCTAAACAACCCTCAAAGATAATAATATAATAGCTATATTTGCTTTCAAATGCATTTTCAAAAACGAATACAAGTGAAAAAAATAATTTTAATATTTGCCCTTTCTCTCTTTGCGGCATCGGCTGTTTTTGCTAAAGCCACTACATCGGCTATTACTCCACAAGAGAATGTTGAACAAGATCTTGCAAGGCAAGAGACTATTGACCAAGAAATTATTAATCCAGAGATTGTTGAACAAGAGATTACTGAGCAAGATGTTACTATTGTAAAAGAAAATCCCTATAAAGAGATTTTAGCTAAAAAAGAGATCTCTTTTAATTGGATATCAATTCTCAGGGGTATATTGGGTATGGCTTCATTAATAGTTATAGCTTGGCTCTTTAGCACAGATAGAAAACGAATTAACTGGAAAACAGTTGGCTTTGCGTTACTTATGCAATTTATGATTGCTGTCTCTGTTATTGCATTCCCAGCCGTCCAATCAATTTTCGAATTCCTTGGGAGCTTGTTTGTTGCAGTATTAGATTGGACAAAAGCCGGTTCTACCTTCTTATTTGGCTCACTTATGGATATAAATAATTTTGGATTTATATTTGTGCTTCAAATACTTCCTACAATAATATTCTTTAGCGCACTAACTAGCCTCTTCTTTTATTTGGGAATACTCCAAAGAGTAGTATGGGCAATGGCTTGGCTTCTTACAAAAGGGCTAAACTTAACTGGTGCCGAATCGCTATCTACAGCTGGTAATATATTCTTAGGCCAAACAGAGGCTCCTCTAATGGTAAAAGAGTATATCCCTAAAATGACAAAGAGTGAAATAATGCTAATCATGACCGCAGGCATGGCCACTATGGCTGGAGGAGTGCTTGCAGCCTACATAGGCATGTTGGGAGCAGGAGACAAGGCATTGGAGCTAGAGTTTGCCAAACATCTTCTCTCGGCCTCTATAATGGCAGCTCCAGGGGCTATTGCAATGGCCAAGATTTTAAAACCTCAAACCGAAGAGATAGACAATAGTGTAGAGGTTCCTAAGGAGAAAATTGGTAAAAATGTACTTGATGCTATTGCCAATGGAACCACAGAAGGTCTTAAGCTAGCAGCAAATGTAGGTGCAATGCTTCTTGTTTTCTATGCTCTTATAGCTGGTTTTAACGCCATTTTTATGAAGATTGGCTCATTAACATCTCTAAATCCTATAATTGCAGATCTTACTGCTGGTAGATATAACGGGCTTTCAATGCAATTTATACTTTCCTATATATTCGCACCTGTAATTTGGCTTACCGGAGTATCTGGTAGCGACATAGCCCTTGTGGGTCGTTTACTTGGAGAGAAACTAATTATGACTGAATTTATTGGCTACCAAAGTCTTGCACAAATGATACAAGATGGTGTGTTTGCATCTACCAAATCTGTTATAATGGCTACTTACGTATTATGTGGTTTTGCCAACTTTGCCTCAATAGGAATTCTTATTGGAGGTGTTGGTGGAATGGCTCCAGATCAAAAGCCTATTTTATCGGCCTACGGTTTCAGAGCACTACTAGGAGCAACCCTTGTGGCACTAATGAGCGCAGCAATGGTAGGAATGTTCATAGCTTAGTACCTCCTTAGGCATTTACCTTCTTATACATTTTGGTAAATTGTCAATCTCTAAATTTGAATTATCATTGCCTTCTGTGCACTCTAGAGAGTCGCAGCAAGTAACACACACACGTTTTATTGCTTGGAAACTAAGCAACTCTATATCTTTTGAGTAGAAATGATCTTTGAGCTGCTCTTGTTTCATAAGATCTGTACTAAGGTACTTTTTGTTGTCGTCAGAAAAAATGGTAACCACATTTGCCATGGGAGAAATCATGTTTTGTGCCTTTAGTGCTCCAATAAAGTTGGCTCCAGAAGAGATACCAACCGCCAAACCTAACTCGGCAGATAATTTTTGGGCCATAATAATTGCATCTCCATCGTCTACCTGAATTATCTCGTTCAACTCATCTAGCTTAACAAGAGCTGGGATAAATTCATCTGAAATACCTTGAATCCTATGGCTACCAACCTTGTGTCCTGTTGAAAGAGTAGGTGAATTAGCTGGCTCAATAGCATGAAGTTTAATTTTTGGATTCTTACTTTTTAGATATCTTCCAGTGCCCATGATTGTTCCGCCAGTTCCTACTCCTGCAACAAATGCATCTGGCTTTATATTTCTAAATATAAGTTGACTCCATATCTCTGGACCCGTAGTTTCGAAATGAGCTCTTGAATTATATTCATTTGAAAATTGTCTAGGAAGAAATGAGCTATCTATTTTATTAGCAAGCTCTTCTGCCATTCTAATACTTCCAAGGAAGCCCCCCTCTTCTTTAGTAACTAAATTTATTTTTGCACCAAGACTTTGAATTAGATTATATCTCTCTATACTCAACCAATTTGGCATAAAAATTACAACAGAATGACCCAGTGCTTTGCCCATAGCGCAAAATGAGATTCCTGTATTTCCACTGGTAGCCTCAATAATAGTTGCTCCGGGTTTTAAAACTCCTGTTTCATAAGATTTTTTTAAAATAGAATAGGCCATTCTGTCTTTTATACTACCTGTCATATTAAAGTCTTCTGACTTTGCATACAAAACTCTCTCTTCTCCTTTATACAAGAATTTAATTTTTAATAAAGGAGTATTTCCTACTAGATTTCTTATATTTTCTATTTTCATAATATTCTTATTATCAATTATTTTAGCTAAAAAAACAATATATTAGAGATTTTCATTTAACAAAAATAGTAAAA
>CAYIYT010000003.1:0-78555 GCA_964367735.1 uncultured Muribaculaceae bacterium | reverse complement strand
TCGTTTAGCATCTCAACTTTTTTATCTTTGCAACATATACAAAAGTAATTAAAATGTTTCTTGAAAGCGCAAAAAAAGCAGGTTGGATAGAGGTCATATGTGGCTCTATGTTCTCTGGTAAAACAGAAGAACTCATTAGAAGGCTAAAAAGGGTTCAATTTGCCAATCAAAAGGTAGAGATTTTTAAGCCTATGCTAGATATTCGTTATTCACAAGATCATGTAATTTCACACGATTCCAATTCTATACGCTCTACACCAGTTGAGTTATCGACTAGTATACTACTATATGCTACAGACGTAGAAGTTGTAGGTATAGATGAAGCACAATTTTTTGATGCTGGTATTGTAGATGTTTGCCAAAGATTGGCAGCTAACGGAGTAAGAGTTATTGTAGCTGGATTGGACATGGACTATCTTGGAAATCCTTTTGGGCAAATGCCAAATCTAATGGCTGTTGCAGAGCATGTAACTAAAGTGCATGCTATTTGTGTAAAATGCGGCAATATTGCACAACACTCACACAGGTTAACAAAGAGCGACAAATTAGTTGTTCTCGGAGAAAAAGAGAGCTACGAACCAATTTGCCGCCATTGTTTTAACGCCCTTATTCCACTAGACGAGTAGCAGTAATTGAACCCTTGTGAAATAGACCCCCTGTAGTATTCTCACCTGAGTATTTCATAAACAAGGTGTTATCTTCATTAATTCCTATTTCTCCAGTAATGTCCATTACAGATTGCAAATTTAAGGAGCCTTTAATTGTAGCAGAAGAATTTACAAAAGAAACAATTCCTCCAATATTCATACTAACCTCGTCTGTAATTGTTACAACTGCTGTAAATGTAGAATCTGCTAAGTATTCAAATTTTATAGGAGCATTTAATTCTTGAATAACAGTATTTCCTGTACTGTCAATCATTGTAATCTCCATATAATTTGTTCCATTCCACTGCCCGTTCAGTTGATCAGATAGGCTAGTTTTTTTTTGCGAACAAGATGCAGCTGCGGCAATAATAATAACAACAGCGATTAATGATCTTAATTTCATTTTAATACAAATTTTAAGTAATAATTTTCAAAGCTCAAATGTATGAAGATTCCTAAGATAATAATTTATTTTTTTGAGTTAAAAACTCTCTTTTCAAAACAATTTATAACTTTGGGCCCAAATTCAATTAGAAATGAAACACACTCAGTTTAGAATAAGCAAATCAAAGCTTCTTCATAACTTCAATTATTATAAGTCAAAACTACTACCTTCTACAAAAATATTAATTTTAGTAAAAGCGAATGGATATGGGCTTGGCGATATACAAATGGCTAGCTTGGCACAAGAGTTCGGAGCCGATTATTTAGGAGTAGCCTTTATAGCAGAAGGGATTACACTAAGAGAAGCTGGAATTACGTTGCCCATAATTGTCTTTACACCAGGAGTAGACCGCTACGATCAACTCATAGAGTACAATCTTGAGCCTAGTATTATTAACAAAGAGACCTTCGACTCCATGGTTGCAACTGTAAAAAAAGCAAACCTTAAAGAGTATCCCGTACACATCAAATTAGATACTGGAATGCAGAGGGTAGGCTTTGACAGTTCCGATATGAAGCAATTAAAAACATTAATAACTGCCAATCATAATCTAAAGATAAAGTCTCTCTTTTCACACCTTGCAACTGCCGACGACTCTAACCAAGATGATTTTACCCGAGAACAGATTGAACTCTTTTGTAAAATGTCATATGAAATTACCAGCTTGTTAGATTATGTTCCAATGAGACATATTTTGAATTCACCGGGAGTAGATAGGTTTACCTATGCCCAAATGGATATGGTTAGAATAGGTATGGGCTTGTACGGAGCAAGTTGCTTAAAAGATGCCCCTCTCAAAAATGTTGCATCATATGTCTCACCAATAATCTTTGTAAAAGAGGTAAAAGGGGGGAGCGTTGGATATGGAAGGCGAGGAGTAGTAGACAGCACAGTAAAAAAAATAGCAACAGTTCCTGTTGGTTACGCCGATGGAGTAGATAGGCATCTAGGTAAAGGGAAGATGAAATTTTATGTTAACGGTGTAGCAGTTCCCACAATAGGCGATATTTGCATGGATACACTTATGCTAGATATCACCGGTACAGACATAAAAATTGGCGATGAGGTAACATTATTTGGCGAAAACCCCCATCCTGCCGAACTAGCAAATGAATTAGGCACAATAATTTATGAAATATTCACTTCGGTTTCGTCTAGAATAGATAGAGTAATTACCGAATAAGATTAATGAAGTATCTTATATACTAATTCAAACAAAATATCTCCATCTTCCGATTCTCCCCTAAGAGAACTTTTACTCTTTGAATCATAAGTTCTAATAAGAGAAATTGCTTCCATACACTTAATTAAAGGATAATTTCTTCCTGCATATTCATACTCAGGCAAAAAATAGGGATTAATTCCAATATATGAAGCAATTTGGGGTTTTGAAGGCCTAGCCCCTCCGCTATGAATAGCATGATATTTAAGTATTCTCGTAAAATGAGAAAAGAGAGCAGCAGTAGTAAGTACTAATGGGAATTGCCGAGGCGATGCTCCAAAATGCTTCACTATTTGTAAAGCTTTATTCTGCTCTTTAAAAGAGATAGCCTTAGTCAGTTCGAAAACGTTATAATCTCGGCTAATTCCTATATTTTCTTCTATCGCATTAAGGTCTATTCGCTTAGTCCCACTCGGCAAATTTGTTATTAGTTTATCTAACTCCAAAATTAACTTTCTAAGTTCTGTGCCACAATATTCAGCCATGAGCATTGCTGCCTCGGGAACAATTGTAATCTCTTTTGATCTAAGGTATCTCTCTATCCATGAATAAACCATATCGGAATAAAGAGAATAAGATTCTAGTACACATCCGTTAGCTACTGCCCATTTATAAAGAGAGGTTCTTTTATCTATCGATTTTCCTGTAAATGACACCACCAAAATAGTGGTAGACATTGGGTGTTTAAAATAATGCTCAAGATCACTTGGGCTAGACATTAGTTGAGCCTCTCTAAGAATCACTAATTGCCTAGAAGCCATCATTGGGAACCTCCTTGCAGCTTCAACTACAGAAGCGGCAGTTACGTCAGACCCATACATTACCATGTAATTAAACCCTTTCTCCTCTTCGGTAAGAGCATTTTTTTCTATCTCTTTAATAATAGCATCGGAGTAATAAGGCTCCTCTCCCATTAAAAGGTAGAAAGGCTTGAAAACTCCAGCCCTAATTTCTGTAACTATATTCCCAAAGGAATTTACGCAGTTATCTATCTCTTTTTTACCCATAATCTATAACGCTAAATTATGCAAAAAGGATAAACAGAGCAAATTTTATATCTTTGTCACATATTCAAATCTCAATGAAAGAACTCATTTTCGACCCAGTAAGAAAAAAAAGAGTAATGCTTACTCCAGAAGAAGGAGTTAGGCAATGGCTCATAAAAGAGCTTACAGAAAGCAAAGGTTATCCCCTTCATTTAATGAGTTGTGAATTTGCAATTAATATAAATAATGTAAGCTACAGAGGAGATCTAGTGCTGTATGGCAGAGATATGCAACCTATTCTTATAGCTGAATGTAAAGCACCAAATATTAAAATAACCAAAAAGAGTTTCGATCAAATTCTAAGGTACAATCTAGCACTTAGAGTTAGTTATTTAATTGTTACAAATGGACTTCAAACATTTCTTGCAAAATTAACAACTCAAACTGGAGAGTATGCTTTTCTAACAGAAATACCCCATTACAATGAACTTTCTAAATAAAAAAATATTTACAATAATTTCCGAACAAGCATTTGAATTGAATGTGAAAGCCTATGTTATAGGAGGCTATGTAAGAGACTCAATTCTCAAGAGAGAAAGTAAAGACATAGACATTGTAGTTGAAGGCAGTGGCATAGAACTAGCTCAAAAAGTTGCCTCAGCAATTGGAACAAACGTTACTGTTTTTAAAAATTTTGGTACTGCAATGTTAAAATGGAAAGATCTTGAAATAGAGTTTGTAGGAGCACGAAAGGAATCTTACAGATCCAATTCTAGAAAACCCATAGTTGAAGATGGCTCTATAGAAGACGATCAGCTAAGAAGAGACTTTACCATTAATGCTCTAGCACTAAGTCTACAACAAGAAGATTACGGAAAATTATCCGATCCTTTCAATGGGATTCAAGACTTAAATGATGGTTTAATAAAAACCCCCTTAGAGCCCGACACAACATACAGCGACGATCCTCTAAGAATGTTAAGAGCAATACGTTTTTCTTCTCAACTCTCATTCACAATAGTACCTGAATCTTTAGAATCAATAATTAGAAATAAAGAGAGAATAAAAATTCTTTCCCAAGAGCGAATAAATGAAGAGATAAACAAAATACTTCTCTCTCCTAAACCATCTGTTGGGTTCTATCTATTAGAACATACAGGCCTCCTCGATTTTATTCTCCCTCAGTTATTGTTGCTCAAAGGGGTAGAAAACATAGAAGGGAAAGGGCATAAAGATAATTTCTCTCACACACTACAAGTGGTAGATAACTTAGCAGAGAAAAGTGATAATCTATGGCTTAGATGGGCTGCTTTACTACACGACATAGCAAAACCTGCAACTAAAAATTTTGAACCTGGAATTGGCTGGACTTTTCATGGCCACGATTTTATTGGTGGTAAAATGGTACCTAAGATATTCCAGCAACTCAAAATGCCTCTGAACGAAAAAATGAAATATGTACAAAAGCTTGTACAATTACATTTAAGACCAATTGCACTAGTTCAAGAGGTAGTTACAGACTCGGCCGTTAGAAGATTACTATTCGATGCGGGAGACGACATAGACGACCTTATGCTACTTTGTGAGGCCGATATCACCTCCAAAAACAGCGGAATTGTTAAAAAACATAAAAATAATTTTGCCCAAGTAAGAGAAAAACTTGTAGAAGTAGAAGAGAAAGACACAGTCAGAAATTTTAAAAACCCAATAACAGGAGAGATCATAATGGAAATTTATGATATAAAACCCGGTAAAGAGGTTGGCATAATAAAAGAGTACATAAAGAATGCAATCTTAGATGGGGTAATATCCAATAATAGAGAGGATGCACAAAAATTAATGGCATCTAAAGCAGAGGAACTAGGCCTTAAAAGCATTATTTAGAAGGGATACAGAACAAATTAAATATAACTATTTGTTAAATTAATGAACCGAAATGCCAATGAGATGCATAAACTCTTCGCGAGTCTTCATCTCTTTCATAAAAGCTCCAGTAAATGCCGAGGTTGTGGTAACTGAATTTGGTTTTTGCACACCTCTAATTTGCATGCACATATGTGAAGCTTCTATAACCACAGCAACTCCAAGCGGGTTTAAAGTATCTTGAATACAGTCACGAATTTGAACAGTAAGACGTTCTTGAACTTGTAATCTCCTTGAAAAAGCATCTACAACACGAGCTATTTTACTCAAACCTGTTATATATCCATTGGGAATATAGGCAACATGGGCTTTACCATAAAAAGGGAGCATATGATGCTCGCATGTAGAGTAAAGCTCAATATCTTTAACCAATACCATCTGTTTATACTCCTCTTTAAATTTTGCAGAATTAAGAATAGCTGCACCATCCATTCCATATCCTTGATTAAGGAATTGTATAGAGCGGGCTACTCTCTGAGGAGTAAGCAAAAGCCCCTCTCTTTCAGGATCTTCACCCATAATTCTCAATATTTCTTTATAGTGTACTGCCAAAGCATTTGTAGTCTCCTCGTCGTATTGATCTACTTTTGTATATGCCATAATAAATATCTATTTTCGTAATCCATTAAATAATTGGGCAAAATTACAAAAAAAAAAGAGACATCGCATGAGAATACTTATTACAGCAGCCGAACAAGAAGAACTCATAACTGCAAAGCAAGCATATAATTCATTATCAGTAATTGAACAAGAGAAATTCGAAATTACATATATGCTCACAGGTATAGGAACAACAAGTACCAGTTATAGGCTTACAAAAATGCTTAATACTATAGAAGGCCCTTTCGATCTTGCGATTAACATAGGAATTGCTGGTAGTTTTACAAAGGATTTTCCTATTGGCTCTGTTGCACGAATAAACAAAGAATATTTTGGAGATTTAGGATTTGAGACATTCTCTGGCTTTCAAACTCTGTTCGATTATAAAATATTAGATGCCGATACTCACCCTTTTCGAAATGGAGCATTAAATACACCCAAGCTAAGCAAAAAAGCCGAACAAGCTATGCAGGAATATAGGCAAGCTTGTGCTGTTACTGTACAAACAGTAAGTGGCCTTCCAGAAAAAACAGAGCAACTTATAAAAGGTTTTATGCCTCAAATAGAAAGTATGGAAGGGGCTGCTTTTTTCTATGTATGTATTCTAGAAGAGGTTCCATTTATAGAGTTACGGTCGGTGTCAAATGAAGTGGGAGAGAGAGATCGCGCTAAATGGAATATACCATTGGCTCTAGATTCACTCAAGAGAGCAAATAAAAAATTATTAGAAGCGTTGGCAGAATGAAACTAAATCTTGCATATTCGCCATGCCCAAACGACACCTTTGCTTTCCATGCAATGGTGCATAATCTTGTAGATTGCGAAGGGCTCTCTTTTGAGGTCTCTTTAGCAGATATTGAGCAACTAAACCAAGATGCCTCAATAGGTAAGTACGACATATGCAAGCTTAGTTACCATGCTTTTTTCTTATTATCTCATAAATATATAATGCTTAGAGCTGGCAGTGCCTTAGGATACGGCAACGGGCCATTGCTTGTAGGGAAAAAAGGAAGCTCAGCCTTTTTACCATCGGGAGAACCTAATTTTGCTCTATTAAATTCTCAAACGATAGCAATCCCAGGAGATCACACAACTGCCTCTTTATTATTAAAAATTATATTCCCATCAATTACAAATGTAGAGTCTATGGTCTTTTCTAAAATTGAAAATAAGATCTTGGAACAAAAATATTTTGCTGGAGTTTTAATTCACGAGGGAAGATTTACTTACCAGCAAAAAGGGCTACAACTTATTTCTGATCTTGGTATAGAGTGGCAAAAAATTAGTGGATTACCTATACCACTTGGTGGCATTGCTGTTTCAAGGTCGCTAGATAATAAACTAGCACAAAAAATTGAGCGGGTATTAAAAAGAAGCATTCAGTTTGCAAACAATAATCCCAACATTTCTAGTGAATATGTATTAAGCCATGCACAAGAAATAAAGCATGATATATTAGAAAAACATATCAAAATGTTTGTCAATGACTATACCCTAGAAATAGGAAAAGAGGGAGAAAACGCAATTTGTGAATTATTTAAACATACTTTATCTATCTATCCACAACTTGTTGCAACAGATAGTCTCTTTATTTTATAACTTTGTGTACAAAACAGATCTATTTGAAAGACTAATTTCTCAATATAATGAGTAAAGAAATAATAAAAATCCAAGGAATCAAGAAGTTCTATAAAGTAGGAACTCAAGAAGTTAAAGCTCTTAACGGAGTAGATATCACTATAAACCAAAACGAATATGTGGCCATTATGGGCCCTTCGGGTTCAGGAAAATCTACAATGATGAACATCTTAGGATGCTTGGATAGCCCATCGGGAGGCTCATACATACTCAACGGCACAGATGTATCCAAAATGGACGATGGAGACCTAGCCGAAGTGCGTAATAAAGAGATTGGTTTTATTTTTCAATCATTTAACCTCTTGCCAAGATATACAGCTCTAGACAATGTCTCTCTTCCACTTATTTATTCTGGAATTGGAAAGGCAGAACGAGACAGGAGAGCATTTGAAACATTGGAAAGCGTAGACCTTACAGATAGAATGCATCATAAACCAAACGAACTTTCGGGGGGTCAACGTCAAAGAGTTGCTGTTGCAAGAGCTCTTATAAATAAACCGTCCATTATATTAGCAGACGAACCCACAGGGAATCTAGATAGTAAAACATCTATTGATATAATGAAGCTTTTTTCTGAAATTCACAACAAAGGTAACACTATCATTGTTGTTACACACGAAGAAGATATTGCTAAACATGCTCGTAGAATAATCCGCCTACGCGATGGAGTAATAGAATCTGATTTAATTAATGAAAACCCAGTAACATACAATTAGATAAATTGTTACATAGATAGATTATTAAATGAAAGTATATACAAAAACAGGAGATAAAGGCACAACATCACTTGTTGGTGGTTCAAGAGTAAGTAAAAATGACGTTCGAGTAAATGCATACGGAAATGTAGATGAGCTCATCTCATTTATTGCTCTTATTAGATCTGCCGATACTAAAGAAAACCATTTTCACGAAAACCTTAGGGTTATTCAGGCCAATCTCATGCTTGTTGCAGCACATTTAGCTGCAGATAAAGATGCTGCTCAAAAACTAAAGCCTTTTGATTGTGCCCAAATTGAGTTCCTTGAAAAGGAAATAGATAAAATGACCGAATTATTACCAGAACAAAGTGCATTTATTTTACCTGGGAAGCCTCTAGCATCGGCATATTGTCATGTTGCTAGAACAGTTTGTAGAAGAGCAGAAAGATCTTCGATTGATATTATGAACGAAGAAAGATTAGAGTACCCGGTTAAATATCTAAATCGATTATCGGATTATCTATTTATTTATGCCAGATACATTGCAATGATAAATGACGTTCCAGACGATTTTTGGTATCAGTAAAACTTTCACTTATAGCCATAACATTTCACAACATAGTATTAATATCTTTTAAAATCACAATAACATGCTTTTGCATGTCTATAGTATGATTTTATGAAATATTTTACTATCTTCGCACACTATTTTAGCAGATAATTGCAAACTTCTAACTATTAACTAATTACGCTATGTATTGGACACTAGAACTAGCATCTAAACTTGAAGATGCACCCTGGCCGGCTACTAAAGAAGAGCTTATAGATTTCGCAACCCGTTCGGGTGCACCTCTTGAGGTTATAGAAAATCTTGACTATCTTGAAGAAGACGGAGAGGTTTATGATAGTATAGAGGATATATGGCCCGACTATCCAAGTAAAGAAGATTTCTTTTTCAACGAAGAGGAATATTAAATAAACATAAAATGAAAATTATTATTGCAGGTGCAGGTGAGGTGGGTAGCCATCTTGCCAAAATGCTTAGCAATGAGTATCACAACTTAACCATTATTGACGACGACGAAGCCAGGCTCAGTCGAGTAACTGAAAGTTCCGATGTTATTACTGTGTTTGGATCTCCTACCTCAATAAAAACCCTGGCCTATGCAGGAGTCGCAAAGGCCGATCTTTTTATTGCTGTAAGCCCTGCACAAGAGCAAGATGTAAACCTTATCAGTGCCCTTTTAGCAAAAAAAATGGGCGCTGCAAAAGTTACGGCCCGAATAAATAATGACGAATATCTGCAGAACGAGAATAAACTTCTCTTTACAGATATGGGAATCGACTTGCTTTTCTACCCCGAAAAAATTGCCTCTCACGAAATTATAGACCTTCTTAAACAGACAGGCACATCGGAATTTATGGATTTCTCAGGAGGGAAACTACAACTAATTGTTTTTCGCCTAGACGATGGCGCTCCTCTTATAGGCAAAACAATGGCAGATTACCCTGTTGTTGGCGATCAACTTTACCATGCCGTTGCTATTTCAAGGGAGGGAACAACTATTATCCCTAGGAGTAACACCCGATTCAAGGAACACGACCTGGTCTTTGTAATCTCCAAGAGAGCTGGTGCTCAAGAGGTAATGACTTATTCTGGTAAAAATAACATAGATGTAAAGCGTTTAATGATTGTTGGCGGAGGCCGTATTGGAGAGATGGTTGCCAGGAAGCTGGAAAGCAGCGTAGATTACATAAAATTAATTGAAAGAAGGCGTGATCGTTGTGACTATTTAAACGATGCTCTTGATAAAACACTTGTAATCAATGGTGATGCAAGAAATACCGATCTTTTAATTGACGAAGATGTCAACGACTTTGACGCCTTTGTAGCTGTTACTAGTAGTTCCGAAACTAACATTCTATCATGCGTTATGGCCAAAAAAATGGGGGTAGCCAAAACTATTGCCGAGGTAGAAAATATAGATTATATAAAACTGGCCGAGGGAATGGGTGTAGATGCCGTGATAAATAAAAAACTTATTACAGCTAGCCGTATATTCCGCTTTACCCTCTCAAATAAAGTACAATCTATAAAATGTTTAAACGGCTCCGATGCCGAAATTCTAGAATTTATTGTGAATCCAAACAGCGAAATCACTCGTGATAAAATAAGAAATTTGGGATTCCCCAAAGATGCTATTATTGGAGGAATAATTAGAGGAAACAACAGTTTTATTGCTCTTGGAGATTCAGAAATTAAACCATACGATAGGGTTGTCGTTTTTGCTCTCCCCTCTGCACTAAAAAAAGTCAACAGGTTTTTTGCTTAGTATTCATAACCAATATTGGCTTTTTACATTCCAATTCATTACATTTGCAAAACTTTTAAAATATAAATTGACATGGATAGATATGGTTTCGCTGTTAGCGGAAAGACTCGTACAGAGCATGATCTACTGGGAATTAAAGAGGTTCCAGTAGAAGCATTATTTGGCATTCAAACCTTAAGATGTATAGAAAACTTTGATATCTCTAGAGATTATCTAAGTGAGTATCCCGAATTCACAAAAGGGCTTGGTATTGTAAAAATGGGAGCAGTACTTGCTAACTATGACCTTGGGCTTATAGACAAGCAAATTAAAGATGCTATAGTTACCGCATGCCAAGAGCTTATGGATGGGAAACATACAGAACATTTTCCAATCGATATGATTCAAGGTGGTGCAGGAACAAGTGTTAATATGAACGCCAATGAGGTTATTGCGAACAGAGCTCTAGAAATTTTAGGGAAGGAGAAAGGCCAATATCAATTCTGTAGCCCTAACGACCACGTAAATATGGCTCAGAGTACCAATGACGCATACCCAAGTGCAATGCATATTGGTATTTACTTGACGCACGCCAAAACAAAAAAAGCTCTTGAGAACTTAATGGACTCTTTCGCAAAGAAAGAAAAAGAGTTTGCCAATGTAATCAAAATGGGACGTACTCAACTTCAAGATGCTGTTCCTATGACATTAGGACAAACTTTTGGAGCATTTAAATCGGCAATAAAACACGAATTAGTTCGTCTTGATAGAGCTGCCGAAGAGCTTCTTTGCATCAATATGGGAGCAACAGCTATTGGAACTGGTATCACAGCCGAACCAGGTTATGCAGAAGCTTGCATTAAACATATTCGCGAAATAACTAAATGGAACATTACACTTGCCGATGATCTAATAGAATCTACTAGCGATACTTCTAGCCTAGTTTTTTATGCTTCTGCACTTAAAATGGTTGCTATAAGAGTATCTAAAATTTGTAACGACCTTCGTCTACTCTCTTCTGGCCCAAGAACAGGACTTGCAGAGATAAGTCTTCCTGCAAAGCAACCAGGTTCTTCTATAATGCCGGGTAAAGTAAACCCTGTAATCCCAGAGGTTGTAAACCAAGTTTGCTATAAAGTTATTTCCAATGAACTAGCAATCACTATTGCATCTGAAGCGGCTCAACTAGAACTCAATGTTATGGAGCCAGTATTGATTCATAGCCTAGTAGAATCCTGCGATTGGCTTACCCGTGCTGCTGATACACTTCGTATTGAATGTATAGATGGTATTATTGCAAACGAAGATAATTGCCGCCATCATGTAGAGCATTCAATTGGTATTGTAACCGCTCTTAAGCAGTTTATCGGTTACGAACAGAGCACTATGATCGCCAAAGAGGCACTCAAAACTGGAGCTAGCGTTTATAAACTGGTATTAGAGAAAAAATTGCTCACAAAAGAGCAAATGGATACCATTTTAGATCCTAAAAACATGACCAAACCAACCAAGATAGTACTTTAATTTTTGTATCGCTTTCACAGCTTTATTAATATTAGAGCCTAAAATGCATTAACATAGCATTAACATAGCATTAGTTTAACAAAAAAGAGGGAAATTTAGATTTCCCTCTTTTTTTTATTCATCGCCGTGGTTTTTAACATCCACTTGTTGTTAATAGGGTTTATATATATTACCAACCTGGGTTTTGAGTTAGTCTACGAATAGATTAAAGTGTATGTAATTGATATTTAACTCTTGCTAGGAGAGAATCTAAAAACAACTGGTATTGTATACCTAAAGCCAGTAATTTGATTATGCCTAATCCCAGGGGCCCAAATAGGAGAGTCTTCTATAACTCTTAGAGCCTCTGCAGATAATAGATAATGAGGGCTCTCAACAATCTGAACGTCTTCTATTTTACCACTTAAGCTAATCCTTAGTGAAACAACAACAGTTCCTTCAATATTTAATTTTTTGCATTCCAAAGGGTACACTAGTCTATCTCCTATCCAAGTAGAGAACGCCCTTTTATCTTTGCCCATAAATGAAGGGTCTCTATTAGCCTCCTTTGAATTTTGAAGCTTAGAGGCATCGGCATTCCAAAACTCGCTCTCCTTTTCCTTGCCTTTTATCATAATATATCTTGCTGAGACCTGGCCATTTGGGAAGAAATATTCTGTAATACCATCTTCTTTTCCCTCTCTATAAAAAGCTTTTTTATATAAGCCATGATCTTCTCTCCACAGTTTATAGTCCCCTTCCAAATTACCTTTGAAATAGTTTTTCACCGAAACAGTATCGCCATTTTCCGTAAAAGTAACCATCTCTCCATTTTGGAAATCATTAGTCTTATATATAGAATAGTTCTTGGAAAGCACCTTTTTCTCTCCAGAAAGTTCCCCTTTTATTAAAGTTCGCACTATATACTCGTTGGCTTTGCCCTCACTAGCTACAGCTACATAAAGTGCTTTGTCTTGAGTGCATTCTTTCCAATTATTATCGAAATATTGTTGTGCATTTAACAGAGAAACTGTCATAAAAAACAAGGTGGTGGCTAAAAACGAAATTTTCATAACTAACTAACTTTAATACAAATATAAACTTATTTTAATACAAATATAAACTTATTTTAATACAAATATAAAAAACTCAAATATAATTTAATTTATTAATGATTTTAAATCAACCCTTTACAATGAGATGAAGTTGCCTTAGCAGTAAGGAGTAATTTTTGATTAACTTTGCGCCATGGCATCTATATTACAGGCACAAAAATTATCTAAGAGATACGGTACAAAAGTTCTATTCGAAGAGTTAGATCTTAATATTAACGAGGGAGAAAAGGTTGCATTTATTGCGCCCAACGGAACAGGAAAAAGTTCTCTGCTAAAAATTATAGCAGGGAAAGATACTCCAGATATGAATGCCAATGGAGAGAGCGGCTTAGTTCAACTATTTTGCGATAGCGGAATTGCCTATCTTGAACAGGAACCTACTTTTGATCTAGATAAAACTGTCTTTGAAGAGGTTTTTAGCGGTGGCGAACTAGTTGCTGCTACTGTTGCCAAATATGAAAGAGCTCTAATTTCGCAGAATCAAAAGCATCTAGAAGAGGCAATGCATGAAATGGATAGAATAGATGGCTGGCAGTACGAACAAAAAATTAAACAAATACTCTCTGGTCTAAAAATAGAAGATTTAGATCAAAAAATGGAGCAACTCTCTGGAGGGCAAAAAAAAAGAATTGCACTTGCAAAAATGATGATAAACGAGGCCAGTTTCATTATAATGGACGAGCCTACCAACCATCTAGATTTAGGTATTATCGAATATCTAGAAGAGTATCTTAAAAGGAGCCGCATTACTATATTAATGGTAACTCACGACCGCTACTTTTTAGACAGAGTGTGCAATAAAATAATAGAACTAGAAGGGGGCCAACTCTATATCTATAATGGAAACTACTCATACTTTTTAGAAAAGAGAGCAGAGCGAATAGATAACTTTAATACCGAAACAGATAGAGCTCAGAATTTATTTAAAACAGAGCTAGATTGGATGAGAAGGATGCCACAAGCAAGGACAACAAAAGCTAAATATAGAATTAATGCCTTTTACGATATTCAAGAGAGAGCAAGTCAAAGAATTTCTAGCGAAAATATCAAGATAGATACTGCAACTGCCAGGCTAGGTACAAAAATCATTAACTGTAAAAATGTATCTCACAGTTACGATAGTTTTATTACGCTAGATAACTTTACCTATAATTTCACACGAGGCGAAAAAATAGGGCTAGTTGGTCCAAATGGAATTGGCAAAACCACTTTTTTAGAGGTAATTACAGGTGCTATTCCTTATGAGAAAGGAGAAATTGAACAGGGAGAAACAATTGTATTTGGCTACTATAGGCAACAAGGAATGAATTTCGACCCTAATGACACAGTTATAGATGCTGTCCAAAACATTGCCGAGGTAGTAACAATGAGTGATGGTTCTGTTATAAATGTAAGCCAATTTCTAACTCGGTTCCTTTTCCCACACTCTATGCACAACACCAAAATAGAGAAACTTAGCGGGGGCGAAAAAAGAAGGTTATACCTAGTTACTGTACTAATGCAAAACCCAAACTTCCTTATCCTTGACGAACCGACTAATGATCTAGACCTAATGACTCTAAACGTGTTAGAAGAATATTTAGATAATTTTTCTGGTTGTGTAATTATTGTTTCTCATGATAGATATTTTCTAGACAAAATTGCCCATCACCTTTTTGTATTTGAGGGAGAAGGTGTTATTAAAGACTACGTTGGCAAATATTCTGAATACCGCGAAATGGTTAAGGAGCTAGAAAAAGCAAATGCTAGCAAAGAGAGATTAGCTAATAGCAAAGAGAAAGTAATTATTAATAAATTAGAGGCCGAAGCTGTAAAAGAGGTTAATAATAGAAAACTTAGCTACAAAGAGAAAAAAGAGCTAGAGACAATAGAAACAAAATTAGAGAAATTGTCAAAAGAAAAGAGCAGCCTTGAGGCCGCTCTTAATTCTGGTACACTTACTCCCGAAAATTTAACTGAAAAATCTAGCAGATTTGCTCAACTACTTCAAGAAATAGAGATCCTTGAGTTTCGTTGGCTAGAACTTTCAGAAATTAGCGAGTAAGCTTTTTATACTTAAATCTCTTAGGAGCAATATCTCCAAGGCGTTTCTTTTTATTCTCTTCATATTCGGAGTAACTTCCTTCGAAGAAATAGGCCTTGGAATCTCCTTCAAATGCAAGAATATGAGTTGCTATACGGTCTAAGAACCAACGGTCGTGTGATATAATTACAGCACACCCTGCGAAAGCGTCTAAACCTTCTTCTAAAGCACGTATTGTATTAACGTCTACATCGTTAGTAGGCTCGTCTAATAATAAAACATTGGCCTCCTCTTTAAGAGTAAGAGCAAGGTGTAGTCGATTTCTTTCACCACCAGATAGGATTCCGCACATTTTTTCTTGATCGGCTCCAGAGAAATTAAATCGAGAAACATATGCTCTAGCATTTACCTCTTTATTACCCAATTTTACAAACTCAGAGTTACTCGAAATAGTTTGGTAAACTGTTTGATTAGGATCTATTGTTCTGTGTTGTTGGTCTACATATGCTATTTTTACAGTTTCTCCAACAGAAAAAGAGCCTGAGTCTACACCTTCTAGACCCATAATCATACGGAAAAGAGTTGTTTTACCAGCTCCATTGGGTCCTATAACTCCAACGATTCCTGCAGGAGGTAACTTAAAGCTAAGGTTTTCAAAGAGTACTCTATCGCCAAAAGCTTTTGTGACACCCTCTGCTTCAATAACTTTATTCCCAAGTCTTGGACCGTTTGGAATAAATATCTCCAACTTTTCCTCTTTAGCCCTACCATCTTCGTTAAGCATCTTTTCATATGCACCCAAACGAGCTTTAGATTTAGCTTGGCGAGCTTTAGGAGACATTCTTACCCACTCTAACTCTCTCTCTAGAGTCTTACGACGCTTGCTCTCTTGCTTCTCTTCCTGTGCTAAGCGGGTAGATTTCTGATCTAACCAAGAGGTGTAATTCCCTTTCCAAGGAATTCCCTCTCCCCTATCTAGTTCTAATATCCAACCAGCAACATTATCTAAGAAATACCTATCGTGGGTTACTGCAATAACAGTTCCCTTATACTGCTGTAGGTGTGCCTCTAGCCACTGAATACTCTCTGTATCTAAATGGTTGGTAGGCTCGTCTAAAAGCAATACATCTGGTTCCTGTAACAAAAGACGGCACAAAGCAATCCTACGCTTCTCACCTCCACTCAAATATTTTACAATAGCATCTGGCTCTGGACACTGTAGTGCGTCCATCGCTTTTTCAAGCTTAGAATCTATATCCCAACCATTTACCTGTTCTATTTTATCTGTAAGTTCTCCTTGCAAATCTATTAAACGAGCCATTTGATCGTCGTCCATAGGTTCAAGAAACTTTGCATTAACCTCTTCGTACTGCTTTAGAAGTGATACCACTTCATGAGCACCCTCCTGCACAATCTCTAAAGCTGTTTTATTTTCATCTAAATGCGGTTCTTGCTCTAGAAATCCAACGCTATAACCATGAGCCCATGCAATATCTCCTTGAAATGCTGTCTCTACACCCGCTATAATCCTAAGCAAGGTAGATTTACCCGATCCGTTAAGACCTATAATCCCAATTTTTGCCCCGTAGAAAAAAGAGAGGTAGATATCTTTAAGAATTGCTTTGTTATTGTTCGGCAATATCTTACCTACGCCGTTCATCGAGAAAATTATCTTTTCGTCTGCCATATATTTTATTTAATTTGTGGCAAAGATAATCATATAATTATAAGGCAAGCTTTATGAATGCAAGTGTAATCAAATGCATACATTTTATACTAATGTACACTTGTAAATTTCTTATTTACTCCTATAGTATTCAGCAAGGTATCTACATATTGAACAGATATTACAGAATCTCTCAAGCCGGCAGTTTTCTTTACAAATGATGCAAAAAGATCTTTATTTGTCTCTTTTAAAGGGTCGGCTGGTGGTGAATCCATTGTGAGAGGGTTTATAGGCGTCCCATTTTTCCACACACGAAAATCTAAATGTGGCCCAGTGGCTACACCTGTGCTTCCAACATAACCAATAATCTCACCCTGTCTAATTCTTTTGCCAACTGCCATGCCTTTTGCATAACCATGAAGATGCAAATATGCAGTTGAGTATGTAGAGTTATGCTTTATCTTAAGTTGATTACCACCGCCACCTGTATAATTTTTCTGAACAACCACACCATCTCCAATACTCATTACCGGAGTTCCCCTTGGTGCAGCATAATCTATACCTGTATGTGGCCTAACAATTCTTGTAACAGGATGCCTACGAGCATAAGAAAAACCAGAAGATATTCGAGTAAAATTGAGCGGAGCCTTCAGAAAAGCTTTTTTTAAGTTCTCGCCCTTAGTGTTCCAGTATTGAGGTATCTCGTCTTGAACAAACCTATATGCATCAAATTTTTGTCCTGCATGAGAAAATTCAGCAGCATAGATTTCGCCAATATCCAAAAATTCATCTCCTACATAAAGTTCTTCGTATAACACTGTAAAAGAGTCTCCTTTTTGTAATCCAAAAAAATCTATAGTCCAAGCATAAATATCGGATAACCTCAATGCCAATAAAGGTTGCATTCCAGCAGCAGAGACATCATTCCACAAAGATGTGTTTATAGTTGCCTCACCACTTCTTAACCTCGAAGAGATCTCTCTTTCCGATAAACTTACAAAAATTGAGTCGTGAAGCCCAAAGGTAACATACTGTGTCTTACTATCTTCATATATAAAATAAGCCAATTTAGGCTCTTCTTCTCTTGTATAAAATACTTTATAATCATTCCCTATTTTAATTTTTCTTAGATCGAAAATATCTTTAGATTCTATCGTAAGTGCATAGGCATCTGTAGCCGTTGCTCCAAGCCTAGTAAGTAGGGTTGTAAAAAAATCTCCACTCTTAATTTGACCCTCTTTTGAATCGAATTCAGATAGAGGAAAACCGAACTCATAAATCTCTTGATTTGAGATTTCAGTCACTAATGTTTCATCTTTGTTTTCTCTACCACAAGTACATGATATAATGGCAGTTAATGCAATTAAAATAGTCAGTCTCTTCATATCTTTTTCGTTTCTAAAATCGAAGATAGTTAAATAAAAACAAAATGTTGAAAAGTTTGTGGAAAAATATGTAATAAAATGTAATAAAGTGGAAAATATTTTTTAAGTTTGCGTAAGTCAAAAAGGATAAAAAAGATAAAATGATAAAGTTTATAGGTGAATACAGTGCAAAGATAGATGATAAAGGAAGAGTAGTCTTTCCTTCTTCGTTAAAATCTATGTTACTTCCCGAAAACGATCAACGATTTATCATTAAAAAAGATCTTTTTTTCAATTGCCTCGAAATGTATACCTACCAAGAATGGATAAGGGAATCGGAGGAGGTTAAATCTAGGCTCAATTTTTTCAATAAAGAGCACGCTCTATTCTGGAGAGAATTTATGAGAGACCGTGCCTTAGTAGAGCCCGATCAAAAACTTGGAAGGATTTCAATCCCTAAAAGGCTCTTGGAACAAATTGGCGTAGACAAGGAAGTGCTGTTTGCCGGAAATGATCATAAAATTGAGATTTGGGCAAAGGAGAATTATACGCGAGAACAACTCCCAAGCACCGACTATTCAGAACTTGCACAGAAATTATTAGGATAAGGAGCTTACTATGGGAACTTACCACACACCAGTACTACTTGAAGAAAGTGTATCTGCCTTGGCGTTGCACAACGGTGGAGTATATGCCGATGTCACTTTTGGAGGAGGAGGGCACAGTAATGCTATTCTTGAAAAAATGGGAGAGAACTCGAAGCTCATCTCTATGGACAAAGACACAGATGCACTTGCCAATGCACCTAAAGACAAAAGGCTAATACTTGTTCACAATAATTTTAGGTTTCTAAATAACTACGTTGAGTATCACGGATACAGCAAAATAGATGGAATATTGGCAGATCTTGGTGTATCGTCACACCAATTTGACACCGAACAGAGGGGGTTTTCATTTAGGTTCGATGCCCCTCTAGATATGAGAATGAACCAACTTGCCAAACACACAGCAGCCCATATTTTAAACAATTACGATCAAGAAGATCTTAGTAAAATACTTTATAAATACGGAGAAGTTGAAAAAAGCAGACGAGTTGCGAGTTTGATTTGTACACAGAGAGATAAAGAGCAAATCAAAACAACTTTCGATTTGAACAAAGTTTTAGCTCCCATTTTACCAAAGTTTGCCGAGCATAAATTTCTCGCAAAAATTTACCAAGCAATTAGAATTGAAGTAAACGGAGAGATGAGGGCTCTAGAGCTCTTTCTTGAAGGAAGCGCAACTATTTTAAAAAAAGGTGGGCGTTTGGTTGTGATAACCTATCATTCCCTAGAAGACAGAATGGTTAAAAACTTTATGAGAAGCGGTAATACTGCAGGAATTATTGAAAAAGATATTTATGGCCACTTCGAAACTCCATTTAATATAATTACTCGAAAACCTATTGTACCTAAAGAAGAAGAGCTTGCTACCAATAGCAGAGCAAGAAGTGCAAAATTACGAGTGGCCGAAAAAAACTAAAACAGAGACTATGGCTAAGAAAAACTGGATGAACGAACTACTTGGGGGTCAAATATTGCTTCATAGCGGTATTTCGCAGAACCCTAGTTTTGTCATATTCCTTTTTACTATAGCTCTTCTTAACATAACTATAAGCTTTGGAGTAGAGAGAAGTCTTCTCACCGAAAGAAGAAATCAAAGAGAGATAAAACATCTAAAATCAGATTATATAAGCAAAATGGCAACGCTCCAGTACAGTAGTAAAAGAACAGAAATAGAGAAAAAACTTAAAGAACTAGAATCTACTATAACTCCCCCCATAGACCCTCCTTTAAGAGTGATTATGGAAAATTAAAATTATGAATACATTTATTAAGCGTGTATATATTATCTACTTTATTCTTATTATCCTTGCTTTTAGGATAGTATTTAGAATCGCTTTTTTAATATTCATTGAAGATATCAAAGAGTCAGATTTAGGCATATCCTTTAGACAAGAAGAGATTGAAGCCACAAGAGGCAGCATTCTTGCCAGAGACGGCAGAGCCCTATCTACGTCAGTACCATACTTTCAATTAAGGATGGATTGCATACTCCCATCAGAGGAGTTGTTTAATTCTCAAATAGATAATCTAGCAAAAGAGCTCTCCATTTTTTTTGGAAATAAAAGTGCCGAGAATTATAAAAGAGAAATAATAGAAGCTAGAGAAAAAGGAGAAAGGTACAAAGCTATTGGAAATAGGATGATAGATTACACCCAAATGCTTAAAGTTAAGCAGTTCCCTATGTTCAATGAAGGTTCTCTACGAGGAGGATTAATTGCAGAACAAAAAAACAAAAGAAATAATCCATATGGCAGATTGGCATATCGCACAATTGGATATATAAACAATAATGGAGTTGGTGTTGGAGTAGAGACAAGTTACGATTTCTATCTTAAAGGTAAGCCAGGGAAACAAACAGTACAAAGAATGCTCGGGGGAGAATGGGTTCCTGTAGCATCCCAAGAGACAATCTCTCCACAAGATGGTTTTGATGTTCTCACTACCATAGATATAGATTTCCAAGAAGCAACAGAGAATGCTCTTAAAGAACAACTTTCTCTTTCAGAAGAACTCGAAGGTGCAACTGCTATTGTTATGGAAGTAAAAACCGGAGCAATACGGGCGGTTGCAAATATGAAAAAAGGAGAGAACGGAACATTTGACGAATCATATAACTACGCTATTGGACACGCAACTGAGCCAGGCTCTACATTTAAACTTGTAACCTTAGTTGCACTTATAGAAGATGGGTACGTCACTTTAAACTCTTCAGTAGATGCTGGTAATGGAAGTTGGAAATATAGCACCGCTACATATCACGATGTAACTCACGGAGGATATGGTAAAATAGATGTTAAAAAAGCATTCGAGAAATCTTCAAATGTTGCTTTTGCTAAAATGGCTGTAGAACATTATGCAAACAACGAAAAGAAATTTGTAGACCGAATAATGAATATGAAGATTACAGAAAAATTTAATCTTGATATTTTAGGAGAAGCACAAGCTGTTATATATGCACCCGGAGACAAAATGTGGTCTAAAGTTTCACTCCCATCAATGGCTATAGGTTATTCATCTATGATAACTCCTTTGCATACTTTAACATTTTACAATGCTATTGCAAATAACGGCAAAATGATGAAGCCTTATTTTATTGAAAATTTACAAAAGAACCTAATTGTCCATCAAAAATTTGGTCCACAAGAGGTTAGTGGATCAATCTGTTCTCAGAGAACAGTAGAGCAAGTAAAGATTGCACTTAGAGGAGTAGTAAAAGAGGGAACTGGCAAAATAATTAATGATCCAAGATACAGTATATCAGGGAAAACTGGTACTGCTAGGGTTGCATTTGATGGTAAATATGTAGATGCCAACGGATACAGAAAACACCAAGCATCTTTCGTAGGTTTTTTCCCTTCGGAAAACCCAGTCTATTCTGTAATTGTAGTTCTCTATTCTGTTAAAACTCGAGCTAATTTTTATGGTGGTTCTTGGGCAGCTCCAGTATTTAAAAAAATAGCCGATAAGATATATAGCAGTAGCCCAGATTGGGCAAATCCTCTTGATTCAATCATAGAGGGAGGCCCGGGCAAAATAGAACTACTAGCAGGAAATACTAAAGCATTAAAAACGGCACTTTCATTCATCTCTAGCCAACAGAATCCAATAACAACTTCACAAGAGTGGATGGTAAAAGATAGCACAGGCACAGAATTGATTGCAGCTAATATTCAAAAAGGAATGGTCCCTAACGTAATAGGAATGGGACTAAAAGATGCTCTATATTTATTAGAAAACTTAGGATATCGTGTCTCTTTTCAAGGAAAGGGAAGAGTTGTATCTCAAAGCCAACCAACCGATACACTAATGAATAAAAACGAGATTATAGAATTACAATTATCTACTATTTATGAAGTTAAATAACTTAATAGGAAACATAGATAAAGTGAAAATCTTGGGTAACCCACAGATTGATATCACAAATATAGAATTCGATTCCAGAAATGTAACCGAAGGGTCTCTTTTTATCGCTCTTAAAGGGAGTAATTCAGATGGGCACGACTATATAGAAATAGCAATTAAAAAAGGGGCAAAAGCTATTGTATGTGAAAAAACAACAGTTCTAGAAGAGGGGATTTGTTATATAATAACTTCCAACACACACAAAGCAATAGGTATTATTGCCTCGGAATATTATGATAACCCTTCCCATAAAATAAGAGTTGTAGGTATAACAGGAACCAATGGCAAAACAACAACAGTAACACTTCTTTACAATCTTTTCACATCTCTTGGATACAAATGTGGATTAATCTCTACCATAGAAAACTATATTGGCAAAACAAAAATAGAAGCCACTCATACAACTCCCAACCCCTTAGAGATGAATTTACTTATGTCACAAATGGCATATGAAGGATGTGAATATTGTTTTATGGAGGTTAGTTCACATGCTCTTGACCAAGAGAGAACTTCAGGAATAAAATTTGAGGGCGCACTTTTTTCAAATATTACTCACGATCATTTAGATTACCATAAAACCTTTCAAGAATATATTAGGGTTAAGAAAACTTTTTTCGATAATCTTCCAAAAGATGCATTTGTACTTACCAATCTAGACGATAAAAATGGAATGGTAATGGTTCAAAATTGTGACGCAAATATATACACCTATTCGTGTACCTCTTCAGCTAATTTCAATTGCAAAATAATTGAAAGTAGTATAAACGGGATGCTAATAAAAATAGGTAATAAAGAGATATGGACTCGCTTTATAGGACTGCATAATGCCTATAATTTCCTAGCCGTCTATTCTGCTGCAAAGTTACTGGGAGCACAAGAAGAAGAGTTATTAACAGCATTAAGTGCACTAAAAACAGTTTCGGGCAGGCTAGAGTATATTCAAGGAGGAGATGATCTTACTGCCGTTGTAGATTATGCACATACTCCCGATGCATTAAAGAATGTTTTAAAAACATTAAAAGATGTAGCAAAAGAATCAGAGATAGTTGCTGTTTTTGGATGTGGCGGTAACCGTGATAAAACTAAAAGAGCAGAGATGGCACAAGTATCTGCCCTTTATTCAAATAAGATAATAGTTACATCGGACAACCCTAGATTCGAAGAACCAGAAGATATTATTGAAGATATAAAGCAAGGATTCAAAACTGGAGATCGCCTAAGGACACTATATATAACAGATAGAAGAGAGGCTATTAAAGCAGCATTGACAACAGCTAAACCCGGCTCAATAATATTAGTAGCTGGTAAAGGGCACGAGACATATCAAGATGTTAAAGGAGTTAAACACCACTTTGACGATAAAGAAGAGATAGCAACAATATTCAACTTAATGAAATAGGCCATGCTTTACAACTTATATGAATATTTAAAAGGAATAACAGATTTTCCAGGATTAGGATTGTTTCAATACATTACCTTCAGAGCATTCTCTGCAGTCTTGTTATCGCTTTTAATAGCTCTGTTTGCAGGCAAAGTAATAATAAAAAAACTGACCGAAAAACAGATAGGAGAAGAGATAAGAGATCTAGGTCTAGAAGGGCAGCTTCAAAAAAAGGGCACTCCTACTATGGGTGGCATAATAATTTTAATTGCAACTCTTATTCCAGCTCTACTGCTTAGTGATCTCACAAATGTTTATGTCCAATTACTTATTGTAACTACAATATGGCTAGGAATTATAGGATTCATAGACGATTATATAAAGGTGTTCAAAAAGAATAAAGATGGATTACATGGTAAGTTTAAAGTTTTTGGGCAAATAGGACTAGGGTTAATTATTGGAATTACTCTATATGCAAGTGAACAAGCAGTTATACGAATTCCAGTAACAGCAACAGAGACCCAAGTATATTCAGAAGTGATGACCCCTGGAGAAGAGAGTACCAAAACCAGATATTTTAAAGATGAGAAAAGCACTCGAACTACAATCCCTTTTGTAAAAAACAACGAATTCGATTATGCATGGCTCTCTCCAATAAGTGGCAAGTTTAAGGAGAAAGCAAGTTGGATCATATATATAATTGTAATAATATTTATAGTCACAGCTGTCTCTAATGGCACAAACCTTACCGATGGTATGGATGGCCTCACAACTGGAGTTTCTGTAATTACAGGGACTACGTTGGCAATCCTGGCCTATCTCTCGGGCAACATTATATATGCCAACTATTTACACATAATGTACCTGCCAAATACAGGAGAAATTGTGATTGTTTTAGCCGCATTTATAGGTAGCTTAATTGGATTTCTATGGTATAATTCATATCCAGCTCAAATTTTCATGGGAGATACAGGCAGTCTAGCAATTGGTGGAATAATAGCAGTTGCAGCCATAATGATTAAAAAAGAGCTGCTAATACCTATTTTATGTGGGATATTTTTCGTGGAGAGCCTCTCTGTAATCATTCAAAGATATTACTTCAAATATACGCGAAAGAGATACGGAGTTGGAATGAGAATTTTTAGAATGACGCCATTACATCATCACTTCCAAAAAGAGGGAGTAGACGCACTTATAAAATTGCCTAGGAGGGCACTACCAGAAGCAAAAATTGTTACCCGATTTTGGATTATAGCAATTTTCCTTGCAGTTATAACAATAATAACATTAAAGATCAGATAATTATGTCAAAGATAGTAGTTTTAGGAGGGGGAGAAAGCGGTACTGGAGCTGCAGTGCTTGCCAAAATAAAAGGACATGAAGTTTTTTTATCGGATTGTAATATGATAAACGATCAAGCAAAAGAGTTGCTCTCAAAATATGATATATTATTTGAAGAGGGTGGCCACACAAGAGAAAAAATAATGGATGCCCAAGCTATTGTTAAGAGCCCTGGAATTCCAGATACAGTTCCAATTATTGAAGAAGCTACAGCATTAAACATTCCTGTGATATCCGAAATTGAATTTGCTGGACGTTACGATAACTCTAAAAAAATATGTGTAACAGGAAGTAATGGCAAAACCACTACAGCCTCAATTATCTATTTTTTACTGAAGAATGCAGGAATGAATGTTGGGTTAGCAGGAAATATTGGACAAAGCTATGCATACCAAGTTGCAACATGCAATTATGACTATTATGTTCTTGAAATAAGTAGCTTCCAATTAGATGGCATGTACGATTTCAAAGCCGATATTGCAGTACTTCTGAACATTACTCCAGACCATTTAGATAGGTACGGAAATGATATGGAGAATTATATAAAAGCTAAATTTCGCATAACTCAAAACATGTCTGGAGAAGATTGTTTCATCTTTTGTGCAGATGATCAAATTAGCATTTCTCACTTAAATAAGATTGTTTTACATGCAAAACAACTCCCCTTTAGTCAAGAAAAAGAGGTAGAAGAGGGAGCATTCATAAAAGAGGAACAAATGCATGTTCAATACTCCGATAATGAATACCAAATGTTCCTGAGCGAGCTATCCTTGCAGGGAAAACATAATGTTTATAACTCTATGGCTGCCGCCATAACTGGAAAAATTTTAAATATTGAAAATGAAGTCTTAAGAGATAGTCTTACAACATTCAAAGGAGTTGAACATAGGCTAGAGAAGGTTATAAAAGTAAAAAATGTACTCTATATAAATGATTCAAAAGCAACCAATGTGAACTCTACTTGGTATGCTCTTGAAAGTATGACAACTCCAGTTGTTTGGATTGCTGGTGGAACAGATAAAGGAAATGACTACGAACCTCTTTTCGAAATGGTAAAAGAAAAAGTAAGCGCAATTATCTGTCTTGGTAAAGAGAACTCAAAAATACATCGCATTTTTGGTAATATGGTAGAACAGATCTACGATGCCAAATCTGCCGCAGAAGCTGTAGAAATTGCATATAGAATTTCTAACCCAGGAGATACTGTGTTATTATCTCCTGCTTGTGCCAGTTTTGATCTATTTAAAAACTATGAAGATAGAGGAGAGCAATTTAAAGAAGCAGTAAAAAAACTATAACCAAGAATTATTAAAAATAATTTATGGAGAATAAAAAACCTTTTTTTATAAATGTCCGAGGAGACAAAGTGATATGGCTCATAGTATTTATGCTATGCTTAGTCTCTATTATTGCAGTATACTCCTCTAGCAGTGCTCTTGCATTTAGAGAGCAAAGAAATAACATTCATTTTTTACTCCGTCAAATGAGTTTTGTATTTTTAGGCATTACAGCTCTTTATATATGTTACAGGATACCATTGGGATGGTACAGGATGCTCGCCAATTTTGGTATTATATTAAGCATTTTGTTACTAATTGCCACAGTTTTTTTTGGAAGTAATTATAACGATGCCGATAGGTGGCTATCTTTTGGTGGCGTCACATTCCAGCCTGCCGAAATAGCAAAAATTGCTGTTATATTATACCTTGCTAAAACAATGGAGAGCCGAACTTTAGAGACATTCAAGGAGTTTGCAATTTGGGTTATTGCTCCACTGTCTATAGTTCTAATTCTAATTCTCAATGGTAGTATATCTGCAGGTATTCTCCTAGGTGGCGTAGCTTCTCTCATGTTTATTATTGCAGGAATTAAATGGAAACATCTATTTAAGACAGCCTTAATTGGCTTTGTGGGAATAGCTCTTATTGTTCTGTTAAATTTATCGTTTGGCCTTTTTCCAAGAGTAGATACTGCAATAAATCGTATAAAAAACTTTACTACAGATAAAGTTGTAAATGACAACATGACTCCGCTAGAGAAGCAAAGAGTGTTAGATAAAACATTCCAAGCCGATATGGCGAAAATTGCTGTTTCATCTGGAGGAATAATTGGAAAAGGCCCTGGTAAAAGTACGCAACGAAACTTGCTCCCCCACCCCTATTCAGATTTTATTTATGCAATCATAATAGAAGAATGGGGGCTCTTAGGAGGGTTTGTTCTACTTATGCTATATATCTTCTTTTTCACTCGATGTATAATGCTCGCCAAAGCTTGTACCACTACTTTTACATCTTTAATGGTGATGGGTCTTGCGCTGCTAATAACTTCACAGGCAATGTTGCATATATGTGTCAACATTGGATTACTCCCTGTTACAGGGCACACTTTACCACTTGTAAGTTTGGGAGGTACATCATTAATAATAATGAGTGGAGCATTTGGTATGATTCTCTCGGTAAGCCGAACTATAGAGGTTGTTAAAACAACAACCGTAGACGAAAAGGAGGTTGAAGAATGAAGAAGAATGTAGAAACTATTGGGAATCAAAAATTAAGGGTGATAATAAGCGGAGGAGGTACTGGAGGACATATTTTCCCAGCAATCTCTATTGCAAATGCTCTTAAGAGATTAACTCCTGAGTGTGAAATATTATTTGTAGGAGCTGCAAACAAAATGGAGATGGAGAAGGTGCCTGCAGCTGGATATAAAATTGTTGGTTTACCTGTTGTTGGATTAAAAAGATCTCTCTCTTTTTCAAATTTAAAAGTGCCGTTTATGCTTTATAAGAGCATAAGACTAGCAAATAGAATAATTAAAGATTTTAAACCACATGTTGCAGTAGGAGTTGGCGGATATGCTAGTGCACCACTACTAAAAGCAGCGGGTAATAAGAATATTCCATATATAATTCAAGAACAAAATTCATATGCAGGTGTAACCAATAAATTGCTTGCAAAAAAGGCTTCTAAAATTTGTGTTGCATATCCTAATATGGATAAATTCTTTCCTAAAGATAAAATATTGATTACTGGTAACCCTGTTAGAAAAGGGATAAATCCTGCAACTACAGAACAACAACAAGAAGCTAAAAGATTTTTTGGATTTAAAGAAGAGAATCTTGTAATATTAGTAGTGGGAGGAAGTCTTGGAGCGGGAACTTTAAACAATAGTGTTAAAAAGTGGATTTTAGAAAATGTAAAAAGTGAAGTGTCAATTATATGGCAATGTGGCAAATTTTATTTTAAAGATGTAGAGCTCTTTAACAAAGAGAATCCAAGAGCTTTTATAAAATATTTTGAATTTATTAAAGAGATGGACAAGGCATTTGCGGCTGCCGATTTAGTGATATCTAGAGCAGGTGCTGGAACAATATCTGAACTTTGCATTGCAGGAAAGGCTACCATTTTTGTCCCTTCCCCAAATGTTGCAGAAGACCATCAAAGGCATAATGCAATTGCTCTTTCAAGTAAAGGAGCTGCAATAATGATCCCAGATGAGCAAGCAACTACAAAATTAATGGAGAGTGCAATTGCGCTTGTAAATAACAAAGAAAAGAGAAAGAGTTTAGAAAATGCTATAAAAGAGATGGCCTTGCATAATTCCGATGAGTTAATAGCTAAAGAAGTAATAGAACTATACGAGGTAACTAAAAAATAGGATAGGAATGAAAAATGTATATTTCATAGGAATTGGAGGTATAGGAATGAGTGCTTTAGCTCGTTACTATAACCATCGAGGCTGCTTCACCGCAGGATACGACCGCACCTCCTCGGCACTTACCCTACAGTTAGAAAAAGAGGGTATAGATGTTCATTATGAAGACTCTACATCGCTTATACCCGCAGCTATTTTAAATAATTGTGAAAATACACTTGTAATATATACTCCTGCTGTTCCTTCAAATTCAAATGAGCTCACATGGTTTAGAGCAAACAAATTTGAAATGGTAAAACGCTCTGCTGCTCTAGGACACATTGCCTCTAACAAAAAAGTGCTTGCCATTGCTGGAACCCACGGTAAAACAACAATATCAACTATGTTAGCTCATATCCTGGAACATTCAGGTATGGGATGCACTGCTTTCCTCGGGGGTATTTCGGTAAATTATAATAATAATTTGTTGCTCTCTACAAATAATACAATAGTTGCCGAAGCCGACGAATTTGATAGGTCATTTTTACAGCTTTGGCCAGATATTGCAGTTATAACATCGGCCGATGCCGATCATTTAGATATTTATAGTAACGAAGAGAGTATTAAAAGTGCATTTGGACTATTCGCATCTCAGGTTAAAAAGAGCGGCACCCTAATTTTAAAAAAAGGGATAGCAAAAGAGATTACACAAAAAGTGAAAGCAAAAATAGCTTACTATTCATTCGATTCCAAGTGCGATTTCTATGCGAGCGATATTGAAATATTGACTGGTGGTTTTTTCAATTTTACATTTAATTTTCCTGGAGGAAATATTAAGGAGTGTACAGTTGGTATCCCCGGATGGGTAAATGTAGAGAATGCTATTGCTGCGGGTTCTGCCGCAATAGTGCACGGAGCCACAACTAAAATGGTAAAAGAAGGGTTAGCAACTTTTAAGGGAGTTCAAAGAAGGTTTGACATAAAAATAAACACGCCTAAATGCTCCTATATAGACGATTACGCTCATCATCCAAAAGAGATTACAGCAGCAATAAGTTCAATAAAAAACATCTTTATAGGCAGAAAACTAACAGCAATATTCCAACCTCATTTATATAGCAGAACAAGGGATTTTGCAAACGATTTTGCACAAAGCCTGAGTGATTTAGATGAACTAATTCTTTTAGATATATATCCCGCAAGAGAACTGCCAATTGAAGGTGTTACTTCTAAAATTATTTTTGACAATGTTAAGATTAAAAATAAAGTGATGATATCTAAGGATAATCTATTAGAAGAATTAAACAATAGAGATATAGAGACACTTATTACATTTGGAGCAGGAGATATAGACAAGCTTGTAAAGCCTATAACAGAGTTACTGAAAAAGAAATATAATATTAGATAAAAAACAAGAATAGATTTAATGTTTAAAAAAATTCTCATATACACAGGTTATTTTCTACTCACAGCGGCACTAGGAGCTTACTTTTATTTTTCTAGTTCACTAGCTATAACTGAAAGTAAAGATGTGGTATGCAAAACAATAACAATTAGAGTCTTAGATAGTACCACAAATAGATTTGTAAGCAAGGCAGAGATTAAAGAATTGCTTAAAATAGAGGGTATAACCATAGGAGAAAGTAAGATTAAGCATATAAATCAATATCAATTAGAAGAGATAATAAATAATAGAACAGCTGTAAAAATCTCACAAGTAAGTGTAACTGGTCAAGGTGTATTAATAGTAGATATTCTTCAAAGAAGACCTATTATACGTATAGAAACAATGAACGGTGGGTTTTATATGGATGAAACAGCATATATATTTCCATTGATGAAAAGCTTCACCTCTTATGTACCAATTATGTCTGGTGAAATTATGCTTAATATTCCTCCAGGATACAGAGGAGTTCTTGGATCAGATAACACTTGGGCATCAAAAATACATGAAATTGGTCTATATATGGAACAAAACAGTTTCTGGAACTCCATGATAGAGCAAATTTACGTAGATAATAAAGGAATTATGTATATGACTGCCAGAATAGGAACCACCGAAATAATTTTTGGTGATGCCAATAATATAGATTATAAATTTCGCAAACTACATGCATTTTATAATAAAGTAATACCAGCAGTGGGTTGGGATGTATACCAAAGTGTAGACCTTAGTTTCAGTTCACAACTAGTTTGTAAGCAAAGAGAGATAATAAAGAGATAATAAATATATAAAATTTAAACCTATGAACAATTACGTTGCAGCTATTGACCTTGGGACCACAAAGGTTGTGACCCTGGTTGGAGAAAAAACAGAGTCGGGATATAAGATAATTGCCTATAGAGAAGCGCCCACCAAAGGAGTAACTAGGGGAGAAGTTGTTAACATCCAAAATGTTCTAGATTCTCTATTGCCATTAATTAAAGAGATCAAAAATGAGCAAGGAATTGATATTCGTGAAGTGTATGTAGGAATAGCTGGTCAAAACATACAGTGCGCCTCCCAACGTTTAAGCAGAAATAGAAGTAGGTCCGATGAGTTAATATCAGATGAAGAGGTAGCAGATTTAATGAAGGAAGTTACTAATTCAAGGGTAAATGCTGGGGAAAAAATTCTTCATGTGATTCCTCAATCATACAATGTAGACGATCACATTGGAGTAGAGACGGCAAGCGGAATGACAGGTACAAGAATAGATGGAGATTATAAACTCTTCATTGGCAAAGTAGTATCTGTAGATCATAGCAAGTTAGTAATTGAAAGAGCTGGGCTTAAATTAAAGGATCTTATTCTTGAACCTGTAGCATCGGCAAAAGCAGTACTCACAGAAGACGATAAAGAGATGGGTGTTGCAATGATAGATATAGGAGGAGGAACAACAGACCTTTTAATTTATTACAATAATATTATTAGACATAGCGCTGTAATACCTTTTGGAGGAAACTCTATTACAGAAGATTTACGCCAGGGATGTAGCGTTTCTAGTAGACATGCAGAACAAATAAAAATTCAATATGGATCGTGCTATAGCGAGTATGTCCCGAATAATCAATCCGTTACAATTACTGGTATTGGTGGCTTTGAAAGTAGAGAACTTAAATTTACAGTAATTGCCAGTATTATTGAGGCAAGAGTAGAAGAGATTGTAGAAGCAATCATGTACGAAATAGAGAACTCGGGTTATATGGATAAATTATCGGCAGGGATTGTTATTACTGGAGGAGGGTCTCAGCTTACTCATATTAGTCAATTCTTCAACTTTAAAACTGGTTACCCAGTAAGGATAGCGTCACCTATTGATAATTTTATTAATGAAACACAGCAAGACATTTATAAACCATCGGCATCTACAGCCATTGGATTACTCAAACTAGGTTTTGAAAGTCCACAGGAATTGATTGAAGACCAAGTAGCTAACGGAACACTCTTTGAAAAAGAAGAGATGGAAACAGAAGAGGTTAATTCTACAGGTGAACAAAAAATTAAACAAAAATCTGCAAAAAGAGGTGCAAATTTCACAAAGGCTATAACCTATATAACGCGTAGCATATTTGACAATACCAATAATGAAGCATAACTTTGCAATATGGAAGATTATTTACCTACAGATTGGGAAACACGAAAGTCTATTATTAAAGTAATTGGTGTTGGTGGTGGTGGTGGTAATGCCGTAAACCAAATGCACCGTCAAGGAATAAAAGATGTAGACTTTTTAATTTGCAACACAGATATTCAAGCACTTAAAGCAAGTCCTGTTGCAGAAAAGATTCAACTTGGCAACGTCATAACCAAAGGCCTTGGTGCTGGTTGCGATCCAGAACAGGGACGTAGAGCTGCACTAGAAACTATAGATACCATAAAATCGTCTCTCTCGGGAGGAACAGAAATGGTTTTTATAACAGCAGGAATGGGAGGAGGAACAGGAACAGGTGCCGCGCCAGTAATAGCTAATATTGCCCGTGAAATGGGCTTACTTACTGTAGCAGTTGTAACACTACCTTTCAGAGACGAAGGGTCTGCCTTTCTTAAAAGAGCAGTTAATGGAATTAGGGAATTAGAAAAAAATGTAGATAGTTTACTAATCATAGACAATCAAAAACTATATAAAATATTTGGAGAACTTTCTATTTTTGATGCTTTTCCTAAAGCCGATGCTGTTTTATCTACAGCTGTTAAAGGAATTGCCGAAATAATTACTCGTCCCGGTTTTATTAACGTAGATTTTGCCGATGTTCGAATGGTTATGAATAATAGCGGTATGGCTCTTATGGGCTCAGGAAAAGGAGAAGGAGAAAACAGAGCTATAACTGCTGTAGAAACAGCGTTTTCTTCGCCTCTTTTAAATGATTTTGACCTTACATCTGCCAAAAACATTCTCGTAAACATAACATCTAGTAATACAAATGGGTTAACCATGGCAGAACTCTCACAAATAATGGATTACATAAGTGAGTTTACTGGAGGTAATGCAGAAAACTTCAAACGTGGGGTTGTTTGCGATCCCGAAATAGGAGAAGCTATAAGTGTGACAATAGTTGCAACAGGCTTTGAAATGGACTCTTTGCCTCAGATATCTTCTAATGGAGATAATGTAAAGACGTTCCCTCTAGAAAATGGCAACTCAGTTAGTAAGCTACAAACAAAGGAAAAAGAGAGCTCAAACATTGTAAATATACCGGCAAATCTTACTCCACGTAGAACAACTCAAACAGAAAGATTTGGAGAAAATGGTGCTGAAACTTTTGTTAGAAAAGATAAGCCAACGCTTATTATTGATAAAGGAGAAGATATTACTCGTTTCGAAACTGTACCTGCATATATTAGAAAACAAATAAAGTTAGAGGAGCAAGAAAGCGATATTCAAATAAAAGATAGAAGAGAGAGCAGCACCTTTAAATTGGAAGAGAGTAATGGCAAACAGCAATTATTGTCTGACAACTCTTATATCCATCAAAATCAAGATTAAAATGGAAAAGAAAACTAGAGTTAGATTTGCACCTAGCCCCACAGGGCCATTGCATATGGGAGGAGTGAGAACAGCTCTATACAACTATCTTTATGCAAAGCAAAAAGGTGGTACATTTATTTTAAGAATAGAAGACACAGACTCCCAAAGATTTGTTCCAGGAGCAGAAGAATATATAATAGAATCCCTTAACTGGTGTGGAATCGCCCCCAACGAAGGGGTAGAGAATGGTAAGTTAGTAATAGAACCCTCGGCAAAGCATCCACATGCGCCTTATAAACAATCATTACGAAAAGATATATATAAGAGCTATGCACAAAAGTTAATAGACAAAGGAGATGCCTATTACTCTTTTGACTCTGCTCAAGAATTAGAAATTCTAAGGGAAAAAGCAACTGCTTTAGGCCATAATTTCACATATAATCATGAGAATAGAGAGACATTAAATAACTCCCTTAATCTTTCTAAAGAAGAGATCCAAATTAAACTTAACCAAAATAGCAGTTGGGTTATTCGATATAAAATGCCTGTAAACAAGTCAATTCACATGACCGATGCTATCCGTGGAAATATAGAGGTGAACAGTTCTACTTTAGACGATAAGGTGTTATGGAAAGCTTCCGATCAACTTCCTACCTACCACCTTGCAAACATTGTAGATGACAAACTTATGGAAATAAGCGATGTGATAAGGGGAGAAGAGTGGCTCCCCTCACTCCCGCTCCACTATATGTTATATGAATCATTTGGGTGGCAAAATGAGAGGCCTTCATTTGCGCATCTTTCATTACTATTAAAGCCAGACGGAAAAGGGAAGCTAAGTAAAAGAGATGGAGATAGGCTTGGTTTTCCTGTTTTTCCTCTTGAATGGAAAAATGAGCAAGGAGAGATTTCTAAAGGTTATAGAGAAGAGGGTTACTATCCCGAAGCCTTTATTAACATGCTTGCATTTTTAGGATGGAACCCAGGAACAGAACAAGAGCTTTTTAGTTTAGATGAACTAACTAACTCTTTTTCACTAGATAGAGTAGTAAAATCGGGAGCTAAATTCAATCTCGAAAAAGCGAAATGGTATAATCAAGAATATCTTCGCACAAAAACCACCAAGCAACTTGCAACTGAATTTTCTCCAATACTTTCTTTAAAAGGTATTGTAAAAGAGAGTGAATACATAGAACATGCTATTGATTTGATTAGAGACAGAATCTCTTTTGTAAATGAAATATGGTCTTTGTGTGATTATCTTTTTGAAGCTCCTACCACATTTGATCAAAAAGTGAAAGATAAGTTTTGGAAAGCAGAGATGCCCTCTATAATTATAGAGATAAAAAATCTATTGTTATCTATAGCAGATTTTTCAAAAGAAAACATTGAGGCTAAATTATCCTCACTAATAAAAGAGAGAGAGTGGCAAATGGGTGCTGTAATGAATTCATTGAGATTACTTTTAGTTGGAGAGTCTAAAGGCCCAGGCATTGCCGATATTATCTCTCTTATAGGAAAAGATGAAACAATTAAAAGATTATCTGTAAAATTTTAAAATAGCTCTACTTTTTTAGTTTTTGCTCCCATTTCCAAGCCGATTTCATAACATCTTCTAAAGGGGTGCGAGCACTCCAGTTTAAAACACTATTCGCTTTTGAAGGGTTTGCCCAAACTTGCTCTATATCGCCAGCACGGCGTGGAACAATTTTAAAAGGCACATCTACACAATTGGCTTTTTTAAAAGACTCTATTACCTCCAAAACAGAAAGCCCTTTTCCCGTTCCAATATTAAAATATTCAAAAGAGCCATCTCGGATATCTATTGTTTTGAGTCTCTCTATTGCTGCCACATGAGCTTTTGCTAAATCACAAACATATATATAGTCTCTTATACAAGATCCATCGGGAGTATTATAATCATTCCCAAAAACATTCAGTTCTTTTCTTATACCAGCTGCAGTTTGGGCAACAAACGGTAGCAGATTCTGCGGAACACCACGGGGAAGTTCTCCAATATTTGCAGAAGGGTGCGCTCCTATTGGATTAAAGTAACGAAGAGAGATCACATCTACATTGCCTTGAAAAGCAGCAACTGAATCTCTTAGAATCTCTTCGCACATCTGCTTGGTTTTCCCATACGGAGAAGTTGCTGGTTGTAAAGGAGCCTCTTCATTAACAGGCAAATTTTCTAATGTAGGTTGCCCATAAACAGTACATGAAGAAGAGAAAACTATAGAACTTTTACCATGCCCATTCATTACTTCTACAAGGTTCAACAATGAAACCAAATTATTCTTGTAATAGGCAAGAGGTATTTGTACACTCTCTCCTACTGCTTTAAAAGCTGCAAAATGGATAGCATATCTAATATTTCCATATTTTTCAAAAAGAGAAGAAAGGGAATTAATGTCTGTACAGTCTATCTGTTCAAAAATTGGTTTCTCTCCAATTATCTTTTCAATACCAGCCAAAACTTCAATAGAAGAATTTGAGAGATTATCAACAATAATAGGCAGATAACCTGCATTATATAGCTCTACTACTGTATGGCTGCCAATATATCCAGCACCACCTGTAACTATAACTTTAACCTTATCCATTAAAATATTCTTTAATTGCATTACAAATTATCTCTTGAACCTCTAGAGTTAGCTCTGTATGCATAGGTAAAGATAGCACTTGAGAAGCAAGCTTCTCTGAATTAACCAATGGTACACGAATTTGAGAAATGGAAGAGAAAGCTTTCTGATTATTTAACGAAAGAGGATAGTAGGTCATAGAAGCGATCTCTTTACTTGCAAGAAAAGATTTGAGTTGATCTCTCTTATCTTCCAATCTAATAGTAAATTGGTGATATACATGAGTAGAATAATCTACCTCTTTAGGCAGAATTATACCTTTAACATCGCTAAGCAACTCTTTATATATGCTTGCTGCTCTATAACGTAATTTAGAATAGTTGTTTAATTGATCAAGTTTTACATTAAGAATTGCTGCTTGAATTGAGTCTAACCTTGAATTACAGCCAATTATATCATGGTAATACTTTACTTTTTGTCCATGGTCTGTAACCATCCTCACTCTATCGGCTAGTTCTTTACTTTGAGTAAAGATAGCTCCACCATCTCCATAACAACCTAGATTCTTAGTAGGAAAAAAGGAAGTACAGCCAATGTGTCCAATAGTGCCTAAATTTTTAACAGTTCCATCACTATATCGATATGTTGCTCCAAGTGCCTGTGCATTATCTTCAATTACAAATAAATTATGACGATTTGCAATCTCCATTATCTGCTCCATTGGAGCTGCTTGGCCAAAAAGATGCACTGGTACAATTGCCTTTGTTTTAGCTGTTATAGATAGCTCAATATCTTCAACTTTAATGTTAAAATTATTCTCATCTACATCTACCAAAACGGGCACCAATCCTAGAAGGCCCACTACCTCTGCGGTTGCTGCATAAGTAAAAGCAGGAACAATTACTTCATCTCCTGGTTTAAGAGCTAAAGCCATCATCGCTATTTGAAGAGCATCAGTACCATTAGCACAAGCGACTACATATTTAGAAGATAGATAATTACCTAGTTTTTTTTCAAACAATTGAACATCGGGACCATTAATGAAATTGGTATTGTCAACTACATTTTGGATAGACTTGTCAATATCTTCCTTGATTTTCTTGTACTGACCTTTAAGGTCCAACATAGGTATCTTCATTTTCTATTTTTTTAAAGGATTACAAATGTATAAAATTCTTCACTCATAAAATAAATAGCTACCTTTGTTCGCTATGAAAACACATATTAAAACCATTGGAATAGCCTGTGATCATGCTGGATTTGAAATGAAAGAGGCTATTAAAAAATATCTTGAGCAACACTCTATAGAGGTAACAGACTTTGGGACACATTCCACAGATAGCATGGATTATCCCGATGTTGCCCACCCACTTGCAAATGCAGTAGAAGATGGAACATTTTTACTTGGAATTGCCTTGTGTGGCTCAGGTAATGGAATAAGCATGACTCTAAATAAGCATCAAGGTATTAGAGCAGCACTCTGCTGGAATAGGGAGTTATCTCAATTAGCTCGCCTACATAACGATGCCAATATTCTTACAATGCCCGCTAGATTTATAGATGAAAAAACCGCGATTGAAATTGTAGATGCATTTCTCACAACAGATTTTGAAGGTGGTCGTCATCAAAAAAGAGTTAACAAAATACCATGCAGCTAGTAGACAACACTGGGCTATTAAAAGGGAATCCCTTAATTCTTGACAAAAACAAGTTAACCACTCCCCTTTTAAAAGATATGAGTAGTTATCCTGGTGGAATAATATTTTTGATAGATAAACCATATGGTTGGACTTCTGCCGATGCTGTAAGGAAATTAAAATTCTCTATTCAAAGATGGTTTGGAGTAAAGAACATTAAAGTTGGTCATGCAGGTACTCTAGACCCTCTAGCAACAGGTGTGCTCATGATTTGTGTAGGAAATGCAACAAAACTTGCAGAATCGCTTCAAGCACAAAAAAAAGAGTACATCGCTCAAATTACATTTGGCGCTACTACACCCTGTTTCGATTTAGAAAAAGAGATTGATGCTCACTATCCATACAATCATATAACAGAAGAGTCTATAAATAAAATTCTCCCCTCTTTTCTAGGAGAAAATGAGCAAATGCCTCCTATTTTCTCGGCAAAAATGATAAATGGTACAAGAGCGTATAACATAGCACGAGCAGGGAAAGAGGTAAAAATGAATCCTGCGCTTGTTAATATATATAATTTAGAGATAATATCTTATGACTCCCCCGTTTTAAATATAGCAATTAGCTGTAGTAAAGGAACATATGTTAGGTCTATAGCTAGAGATCTAGGAGAAAGTTTACAAAGTGGGGCACATTTAACAGCACTTATAAGGAGCGCTTCTGGCAATTTTAGAGTTACCAATGCAATTTCTTTTGATAACTTGAAACCTTTTTTTGAATAATACGTATAATTAAATACTTGCCTCTTTTTTTGAGGGGCTATCATTTAATCATAGGAGATCTATTTTTAAAATAAAGATCTTCGTCTAATTTGTTATTATTCAAAATATACAATATGAAATTATCCCAATTCAATTACACTCTTAATCCTGAAAAGATTGCGAAGTATCCTTCAAAATATCGAGATGAATCTAAAATGATGGTTCTTCATAAAGATACAGGAAAGATAGAGCACAAATTATTTAAAGATATCTTAGACTACTGCTCAGAAGACGATCTTTTTATTTTTAACGATACTAAGGTTTTTCCTGCTAGATTATACGGCAACAAAGAGAAAACCGGTGCCGAAATAGAAGTTTTTCTTTTACGTGAATTAAGCCGCGAGCAAAAACTATGGGACGTTCTAGTAGATCCTGCAAGGAAAATAAGAATTGGGAATAAGCTCTACTTTGGAGAAAATGACAACCTTGTTGCAGAGGTTATTGACAACACAACATCTAGAGGAAGAACTTTAAGATTTCTTTTTGACGGAACTCACGAAGAGTTTAAAGCAACACTATTTAAACTAGGAGAAATGCCTATCCCAAAATGGATAAGATCAAAGGCAGAAACCCTAGACAATGAAAGATATCAAACAATTTATGCCGAGCACGAAGGCGCTGTAGCTGCACCTGCAGCAGGATTACACTTTAGCAGAGAATTGCTTAAGCGAATGGAAATAAAAGGAGTTCAAAAAACTTGTATTACTCTACACATGGGGCTAGGTAATTTCCGCTCTGTAGATGTAGAAGATCTATCTAAGCATAAAATGGACTCCGAACAAGTAATCATTACCGAAGAGAGCGCAAATACAATTAACGAAACAAAAGGAAACAAGAAAAAAGTATTTGCAGTGGGCGTAACTGTAATGAGAGCCATAGAAACTTCTGTAACTACAAGAAGTGAGTTAAAACCTTATGACGGATGGACCAATAAATTTATGTTTCCCCCGTATGCATTCTCTATAGCAGATGCCTTAATATCTAATTTTCAACTTCCACAAAGCACTATGCTCATGACTGCAGCCGCATTTGGAGGTTACGATCACGTGATGAAGGCCTATACTGTAGCCCTAAAAGAAGGGTACAAATTTGGAACATATGGCGATGCTCTTCTGATTTTATAGATCTAAGCCAAAATAATTATCTATTTTAATTGTAGATTTTTACTTTTTGAAGGCAGAGGTTCTCCTCTGCCTTTTATTTTTGTACAATGGACAAAGATGAAAAAATATGTTTAGTTGCCCTCAATAAGATGTTGAATAATAATGGCAAAAAAGTTAAAGAAATACTTGCCATTACAGGAACGGCAGAGGCACTTTTTAGATTAGAGAAATCTGCTTTAATTAAAGAGATGGGAAGAGAGTATAAATTCATAAACGATCTTTTCAACCCCAACACATTATTAGAGGCAAAGAAAGAGATTGAATGGGCTAATAATGAGGGGATTGAAATACTGTGTTACTCCCATCTAGAATCGGGATATCCAACTATTCTACTTGAACATGATGACTACCCCATAGTCTTGTATAAAAAAGGAGATTTTTCTCTAAATTCCAAGAAATTAGTATCAATAATTGGCACACGTAAAGCGACAAATTATGGAAAAACTATTTGCAATGAGATTGTAAGAGATATAGCAAAAATCACTCCCGATGCATGTATTGTTAGCGGTCTAGCATATGGCATTGATATTACTGCCCATAAAGCAGCTCTTGAATATAATCTTCCTACCGTTGCAATATTGGGGAGTGGGCTAGATAATATATACCCAGTAGCACATCTACCAGTAGCACGCCAAATATGTACAAAAGGAGCCATTGTAACCGAATTCTCTAGGCAGTACGAGGGATTTAAAATTAATTTCTTGCAAAGAAATCGTATAATAGCTGGGTTAAGCAAAGCATTAATTGTAATAGAATCTCAGGAAAGAGGTGGATCCATGATTACAGCCGACCTAGCAAAGGGCTATTTTACCGATATTTTTGCTGTGCCTGGCCGCCTATCCGATCCTTATTCAGCTGGCTGTAACCTATTAATATCTCAACAAATTGCGGCTATTTTTCATACGGCACTAAAATTTGCAATAAGTGTAAATTGGTACACTCCCAGTAATGTTACTCCACATTTAAGAACTAAATCTCTATGGCCTCAAGATTCAGAAAAAGAAAAAATATTGGTAGCTTTGGAGTCAAATAATGAGTTAAATATTAACGATCTTATGCAATTAACAAAGATCCCTGCCTTGCAACTCTCCTCTTTACTGCTAGACCTTGAACTGGAGGGTAGAGTCATTTCTCTTCCAGGTAAAAGATACTTAAACACATAGTGCCAAAATAAAATAATGAACGAGTTAATCGATACACATATACATCTTTACGATAAGATATTCAATCCAGATTTTGATCTAGTTATAGAAAGGGCAAAAGAAGTTGGAATTTCTAAGGTAGTTCTTCCTGGAATTGATAGTACTTATCATAAACAGATGATAAATACAGCCAACGCACTAAAAGATTTTGCATATGTATGTACGGGGCTACACCCAACTTCGGTTAAAGAAAATTGGAAAGAGGAGTTAAACTTTGTCCTTAAAGAGGCAACACCTAGCAATAACTATGTAGCCATTGGAGAAATTGGAATAGATGCATATTGGTCTAAAGAGTTTATAAACGAACAAAAAATAGTTTTTGAAGAGCAACTTAAGGCAGCTTCAAATATTGGATTACCAGTAATTATTCACTCTAGAGATGCCACTGCCATAATTTTAGAATCTCTACAAAAACACAAATATCTTAATTTAAAGGGCGTATTCCACGCCTTCTCTGGTAGTTACGAGACATATAACGAAATTCTTAAGCTCGGTAATTTTATGGTGGGCATAGGCGGAGTTGTCACATTTAAAAACAGCAACCTTCAAGAGGTTGTTGAGAAGATAGACTTAAATAATATAATACTTGAAACCGACGCACCATGGCTTACACCAGCACCATATAGGGGGAAAAGAAACGAGCCAGCATATCTAGAACTAATAGCAACTAAAATAGCTCAAATAAAAAACATCTCAGTAGAGGAAGTTGCATCAGTTACTACAGAGAACGCGAAAAAATTATTTATCTTTGCCTAATATGAAAAAGGCAAATATATTACTTATATATACTGGTGGAACCATTGGAATGAAGCAAGACCCAGATACACTTGCTCTTATTCCTTTTAATTTCGATCAAATACTTGCAGAAGTGCCCGAACTTAAAAAGATAGTTCATACAATAGACACCTACTCATTTTTGCCCCCAATAGACTCCTCAGATATTGAACCATCTTTCTGGGAAGAAATAGCAAAGCTTATAAAAGAGAAATACATCAATTACGATGGATTTGTTATTCTTCATGGAACCGACACTATGTCTTACTCGGCATCGGCATTAAGCTTTATGCTCGAAAATTTAGAGAAGCCAGTTATATTCACAGGTAGCCAGTTACCAATAGGTATGCTACGTACCGATGGCAAAGAGAACTTAATCTCTTCCATAGAAATTGCCGCGGCAAGAGATAATGAAGAAAGAGCTATTGTCCCAGAAGTTTGCATCTACTTTGAAAGTCAACTATACAGAGGCAACAGAACCACTAAAGTTAATGCAGAGAACTTTAGAGCTTTTCGCTCACCAAATTACCCCTGCTTAGCCGAGGCTGGAATACATATAAAATACAACACTCCATATATTAACTACCCAGTTAAATGGGGAAAAGAACTTACAATAAAAACAACTATAAATACTAATGTTGCTATTCTAAAGATGTTTCCTGGAATATCGGAAGCAGCTGTAAAAAGCACTTTAGAAATCCAAGGATTAAGAGCAGTTATACTTGAAACATATGGTTCAGGCAATGCTCCCACTAAATCATGGTTTTTGGAGTTGTTGTCAAATGCAACTTCAAAAGGTGTTATTGTACTTAATATAACACAATGCCAGGCTGGAAGCGTAGATATGGAAGCCTACTCTACAGGTATAATGTTAAAAAAAATGGGCGTCATTAGTGGTTTTGATTGTACCACAGAAGCTGCTATATCAAAATTATTTTTTTTAATAGGTCACAATAATAATAATCAAACAATTAAGGAACTTCTTATGAGAAATTTAAGAGGAGAAATTACAATCAATTAGTGTTTATTAAAAAAATCTTTATAAATTGCACAATAATTGGCTTTAAGGAAAATCAGATAACTATTTAAAATACATTGTTTAATAATTTAATCATTCAAAAATTTATGAAAAAAATTTTCATGTTTTTGGCAGTAATTGGTTTTATTACCATTTCTGCACAGTACGCTGCTGCTCAAACTCCGGAATCAACTACTGACACTACAGTTCAGCAGGAAATACCTATTCACCAGCAACTTAAAACTAAATACATAGAGGGTGGTGCCGGCTTTATGTCTACAGTGCTAATGTGTCTAATATTTGGTTTAGCTATTGCCATAGAAAGAATTATTTATCTTAACATGGCTAACACTAATACCGAAAAACTTTTAAAGAAAATACAAGAAGCTTACACAACAGGTGGAGCAGAAGCTGCTAAAGAAGTATGCCGTAACACTCGTGGTCCTGTAGCAAGTATTTTCTATCAAGGTTTGCTACGTGCAGACGAAGGTGTAGAGGTTGTAGAGAAATCTGTTGTAGCATATGGTTCAGTTCAAATGAGTCAGCTTGAAAACGGTCTTTCTTGGATTCAACTTTTCATATCTATTGCTCCCATGTTAGGTTTTATGGGTACTGTTATTGGTATGATCGCTGCTTTTGACGCAATTGAAGCTGCTGGAGATATTTCACCAAACCTTGTAGCTGGTGGTATTAAAGTAGCTCTAATCACAACCGTATTTGGTCTTATCACAGCAATTATTCTTCAGTTATTCTATAACTATCTAGTTTCTAAAATTGACTCTATCGTAGTTTCTATGGAAGAAGCATCTATCTCTTTGATTGATATTTTAGTAAAAGCTAAAAAATAATTGAATTATGGCTAAATACGCAAAATATATTTTATATCTACTTTTTGGCTTAGGAGTTCTTATTACTGTTCTATTTCTAATCAATACAGAAAATATGGGCATGCTAGACACTTATCTGTTCTACGCATACATATTGTTTGGGTTGGCTGTAGTACTTGCAATAGTTCTTCCACTTATTAGTATGATCCAAAACCCAAAGTCCATTAAACGGATGCTTTTTGGATTGTTACTGGCCGCAGTAGTTATTGGTATCTCATACCTGGCAGCGTCGGGTGATCCAGTACCAGTAAATGTAACAACACCACCTACCGCACTTACCTATAAAATCACAGATACTGGGCTAATAATGGTTTATCTCCTTTTAGCAGCGGCATTTGTATCAATAGTTGCAGGTAGTTTAGTTAACATGGTTAGAAACCGCTAATTAGATTTAATAAAATGGCAAGACCAACACAGGAAATCAATGCAGGTTCGATGGCAGATATTGCCTTCTTACTGCTTATATTCTTTCTCATGGTAACAACCATGGACACCGAGACCGGTCTGCAACGCCGTCTACCACCAATGCCTGACGAAAATCAAAAACAAGAAGATGTCAAAATTAATAAAAGAAATATTCTTGTTGTACGTCTAAATGACTTAGATCGTCTTTTTGCAGGAACTGAGATAATGGATGTGAGCCAGTTGAAAGATAAAGCAATAGAGTTCCTTACAAACCCAGCGAATGCTGATAATCTTCCTGAAAGAGAATCAAAAATGATTGAAGGTTTTGGTGACTATTCTATTTCCAAGGGGGTAATCTCTCTTCAAAATACACGCGGGACAAGTTATAAAGCATATATCGCAGTTCAGAATGAACTCGTTAGAGCTGTAAATGAAATTCGCGACGATTTTGCTAGGCAAAACTTTGGCAAAGCATACATTGCATTAGACGAAGAGAAGCAAGCAATTGTGAGAGAAGCAATTCCTCAAAATATCTCGGAAGCAGAACCTAAAGATACCAAAAAGTAGAAATTGAATTAAATAGAAAACATTATGGCAAAATTTACAAAAAAAGGGGATAAGACACCGCCGCAACTAAGCACTGCGTCGCTTCCCGATATTGTCTTCATGATTCTGTTCTTTTTCATGGTTTCTACTACAATGCGACAAACCGATAAATTGGTAAACGTTAGAATGCCCGAAGCGTCGGAAGTTGCAAAACTTGAAAGAAAAGATTTGGCTGCATATATTTACATTGGAACACCTATTTTGAGCAAACAAACTCAATTTGGTACCGATGCACGTATTCAGCTTAATGACACCTTCAAAACGGTAGAAGACATCAGAGACTTTATCGCTGCACAGCGTGAAACTTTAAGTGAAGCCGACCGTCAATTTATGACAGTATCAATAAAAGCAGACGAAACAGTCCGAATGGGTATCGTTACAGATATCAAACAGGAATTAAGAAGAACATCTGCTCTTAAGATTATGTATAACGCGAGAAAGGCTGAATAACACTTACTAGTACATATAGTAAATTTCGAGAAAAGGGTGACTTTGAACAAAGGACACCCTTTCTTGTATATAATAGTAACCAAATTTATTCAAAAAGATCATGAACAGAAGATTTTTTACATCGCTATTGCTCTTACTCGTACTAATTAGCACAGTAACTGCACAGGAATTTCAAAGAAGAGGACAAATGCAACCACCCAAATTTGTATTTCTATTTATTGGAGATGGAATGGGATTAAACCAAGTATCAATGGCAGAAGCATATTTATCTACCCAAAAAGGGGAGATTGCCAATGAATCTGTTTCATTTACTAAGTTTCCAGTTCTTGGGACAGCTACTACATATTCTGCTAATTCATACATAACATGCTCTTCTGCAGCCGGGACAGCTCTCTCAACAGGGTTTAAAACAAACAATGGAGTTTTAGGAATAGACCCACAAGGCAATAAGCTTCAAAGCATTACCTATAAAATTCATGCAGCTGGAATTCCTATAGGAATAACCTCATCTGTAACTATAGATCATGCAACTCCTGCTGCATTCTATGCAAATAGCTCTAGTAGAAGTAGCTATTATGATATTGCTACACAAATCCCTCAATCTGGCTTTGAGTTTTTTGGAGGAGGTAGTTTTATTCAGCCAACCGGGCCAAATAAAGATCAAAAAGCAATTTATGATATACTAGAAGAGGGTGGCTATTCAATAGCAAGAGGTCTTAAAGAGTATAACATTAAGAAAAAAGAGTCCAAAAAACTGATGCTTTTCCAAGAAGAAGGCAAAGAAAGTGATTTGCCATATGCAATAGATAGAAAAGGTAACGACATGGCTCTTGCCCATGTAGTAGCAGCGGCAATCGACTACCTATATGGTACAAAAGGGTTCTTCATTATGGCAGAAGGTGGAAAAATAGATTGGGCAGGTCACAGTAATGATGGAAAAACAAATATTCTTGAAGTCCTAGATTTTGCCGGTGCCATTCAAGTCGCTTATAATTTTTATGAAAAGTACCCTAATGAAACTCTTATAGTTGTCACTGCCGATCATGAAACAGGTGGAATGATGCTTGGCCGTGAAAAAGGGTATGTTTTAGATTTAAAACAGTTAGAATCTCAAACCCAATCTATTGCGGTAGATAAAGAGAATGAAGAAAAATATAGAGAGCTTAATAGAAAAGCAAATATTGGTTGGACTACCTCGTCACATACTGGGATTGCAGTGCCTGTTTACTCAATTGGAGCAGGGAGCCGTCAATTTTCGGGAAGGATGGATAATACAGATATACCAAAGAGAATTCTTCGTGCTATGGGCATAGATTTTTAATCTATATCTATTAGATTAAAGAGTAGGCATAAAAAATTTAATATTGTGATTTAGCGGCAATTTTGTAAATTTGTCGCTAAATCTTTATTTAACCTATAATAGTACCAACCCACCAACCTTAATGAGAAAGATTATTTCATTTTCAATATTCTTGATAGCTGGACTTGTTCTATCGCAAATATTACCTGCTGTAGGAGACAATTATAATAGTGTTAAATTAATTTCCAATACCCTTTTGTACATCTGCTTGTCTTATATTATGATTAATGTAGGGCGTGAGTTTGAGCTAGATAAAACTAGATGGAAAAGCTATATAAACGATTACTTTATTGCTATGGCAACAGCAGCACTACCATGGGTTCTAGTGGCCCTTTACTATGTGCTCGTTCTTCTTCCAATAGAATATAGCGGCAGTTGGGAAGCTTGGAAAGAGAGCCTTTTAATTAGCCGTTTCGCTGCACCAACATCGGCAGGTATACTCTTTACCATGCTAGCAGCGATAGGACTAAGAACCAGTTGGATATACAAAAAAATACAAGTACTCGCCATTTTTGACGATTTAGACACTATATTGCTAATGATTCCTCTGCAAATACTAATGATTGGGATTAAATGGCAGATGGCAGTAATAGTAGCTATAGTTATTTTACTTCTTGTATGGGGATGGAAAAAAATGGGTAAAATCAATCTAAATCAAGATTGGAAATCTATCCTTTTATACTCTACAGTTATAGTAGCAGTTACATGGGCTCTACACTATATTTCGGTTTCAATATTAGGCGAAGACGAGGGAATACATATAGAAGTTTTGCTTCCTGCTTTTGTCCTTGGGATGATAATGAAGCAAGTTCATATTGACAATAAAACTGAAAGAGCAGTTAATAATGGGATATCGATGTTCTTTATGCTTTTAGTAGGTTTGAGTATGCCTGCTTTTATCGGTAAATATGCATTAATTGGAGGGATCGAAACAGGAGTTTCTTTACTTGGAAGCCAACCAATGATGCCAATACAAATAATAGCACTTCATGTTATTGCAGTTTCATTAATATCGAACATAGGAAAGATGGTACCTCTCTTTTTTTATAGAGACAGACTTATAGAGGAGCGACTCGCTCTTTCAGTAGGGATGTTTACACGTGGTGAAGTAGGAGCTGGTATTATCTTTATAGCATTGGGTTACAATATAGGAGGTCCGGCATTAGTAATTTCTGTACTTTCATTGGTACTAAATCTTATTTTAACAGGATTTTTTGTGATATTTGTTAAGAAACTTGCGCTTAAAGCAGAATTAAAAAGAGAAAACGGAATTTAATATACAGGTAAACAATAATTTATCTTAGTAAAATGGATATGAATAGTCAGAAAAGAATAAAAGTAGCAGAACTTCTAACAAAAGAGCCAGGATGCACCATTTTGGCAAAAGGATGGGTTCGAACTAAAAGAGGAAATAAAAACATTTCATTTGTTGCACTAAATGATGGTTCTACCGTTAAAAACATACAAATAATTTTTGACTCATCTCTTTTCGACGAGGAGACACTCAAGAATATTACCACCGGCGCTTGTATAGGCGTAATGGGCGATTTAACTGCATCTATTGGAGCCGGGCAATCAGTAGAGATTCAAGCAAAAGAAGTGGAAATTTATGGGACTGCTTGCCCTAACACCTACCCTCTACAAAAAAAAGGACACACAATGGAGTTTCTTAGAGAAATTGCTCATTTGAGGCCAAGAACAAATACTTTTGGCTCTATCCTTAGAATAAGACATGCTATGGCATTTGCAGTCAATAAATACTTTAATGATAAAGGTTTTTATTATTTGCATACCCCTATCATTACAGCATCCGATGCAGAAGGTGCAGGTGCAATGTTTCAGGTTACAACTTTAAAAATGGATAATCCTCCCAAAAAAGAGGATGGATCAATTGACTATTCTCAAGACTTTTTTGGCAAAATGGCCAGCCTTACAGTAAGTGGCCAGCTAGAAGGCGAATTGGGTGCCCTTGCTCTTGGCCAAATTTACACATTTGGTCCAACTTTTAGAGCCGAAAACTCAAATACACCAAGACACCTTTCTGAATTTTGGATGATAGAACCAGAAATGGCTTTCTATGATATAACCGACAATATGGATCTTGCCGAAGATTTTATCAAGTACCTTATTAGATATGCTTTAGATAACTGTTCAGACGACCTTAACTTCCTTAACGAAATGTTTGACAAAGAGCTTATTGAAAGGTTAGAAAGAGTAGCAAACACTACATTTGTTAGACTTACTTACACAGAGGGAGTAGATATTCTTGTAAAGAGTGGTCAAAAATTTGAATACCCAGTCTCTTGGGGAATAGATCTCCAAAGTGAACACGAAAGATATCTGGTAGAAAAACATTTTAAAAAACCAGTAATACTTACAGACTACCCTAAAGAGATTAAAGCTTTTTACATGAAACTAAACAGCGATAATAAAACCGTTAGAGCAATGGACATTCTTTTCCCAAAAATAGGTGAAATTATTGGCGGATCGGAAAGAGAAGAGTCTCTTGTTAAATTAGAAACAAGAATTGACGAACTCCACATGGATAAAAGCACTCTGTGGTGGTACTTAGATACAAGAAGGTACGGATCGGCACCTCACTCAGGATTTGGTCTAGGGTTTGAAAGATTACTTCTTTTTGTTACTGGAATGGCAAATATTCGTGATGTTATTCCATTCCCCCGTGCTCCAAAAAACGTAGAATTTTAAAATATAATATATGCTAGTAATTGGAATTGCCGGAGGAACTGGTTCCGGAAAAACTACAGTAGTAAGAGAGATTATAAAAATCTTATCGGACAGCGAGGTTGTGGTGATTCCTCAAGACTCCTACTATAAAGACAATAGTCATTTGCCTATAGAGCAAAGATTAGAACTAAATTTTGACCACCCAGATTCAATAGATTTCAAGCTTCTAGTTGAGCATATCAAAGAACTTAAAGCAGGAAAAGCCATAGAAGAGCCAGTATATTCATATTTAACATGCTCTAGATCTAGTACTCAAACTGTAAAAGTTAAACCCTCTAAAGTTGTTATAATTGAAGGTATACTTATTTTTACATGTCCAGAGCTTAGAAACACAATGGATATAAAAGTTTTTGTAGATGCAGATGCCGACGATCGCCTAGGCAGAGTTATTACAAGAGACAATATAGAAAGAGGCCGTACTATAGAAAAAGTGCTAGAGAGATACGAGAAAACAGTAAAGCCAATGCATCTTCAATTTATAGAGCCAAGTAAAAGATATGCCGATATTATAGTTCCACAGGGAGGACATAATCAAGTTGCAATTGGTATTCTTCTTGCAGCCATAGAGAAAGTGTTAAATAAAAAGTAATGTTCAAAAGAGATAATAATGCAGGGATTTACTTAACCGTGGCATTTCATCTATTATTGCTAATCATTTTCCTAGGCACTAGAATAGATTTTATGCTTAGAGAAGAGAGCTCATTTATTCTCGATTTTACAAAGGAAGAGATACTAGAAGCCATATCGCGTCAAGAGAAGATGAAAGTAGATGTGAGCAAAGAGTTAGACGATATCTTATCTGGTAAAACTCCTGTTAGAAACGTCATTACAGATGCAACATCCAAAAGAGGAGAAGCTCTTAAAGACGATAGATTCAAAAATCCATCCCAAGTCTATAATGAAGCCAGAGAATTACAAAAAAAACTAGATGCTTCAAAGAGAGAAGCCGAAGCCAATATGGGATCGGACGATGTAATAAATCCATCTAATAAAGAACAAAAACCAAAAGAAGAGAGTTACAAAGGGCCATCGGTCATTTCATACTTACTGGTTGGAAGAAAAGCAATGAGTCTCCCTATACCGGTTTATAAATGCATAGCAGGAGGTGATGTAGCTGTTGCTATTGTGGTGAATCCAAAGGGATATGTAATAAATGCCACTGTTATTCCAGATAGATCTGAAACAGATAAATGCATACAAGAATATGCAATAAAGGCGGCAAAATCATCAAGATTTACCGCCTCAAAAGATGCTCCCGCTAGAGAAACGGGAGAAATAGTTTATCGCTTTATCGCTCAATAGCTACATTAACCACTTTGTCTAGCTCTAATAAAACAGGATAGAATCCATTATCATCTAACGGAGTATATCGCCCAATAAAAGCTTTCACATGGTTCATCAGAATATATTTACTCTCTTTCCATTCTATTGGCGGTACCTTAACTCCATTGTTTAATACATATTCAAGAAACTTATTCTCAAAATTTCCTCCTTTAAAAAACTCATTTAATTTCTTTAAGCTGGTAATTTCATTAAGTTTGTTTCTATAGAGATCGGCCATTTGTGCACTAAATTTAAAAGCAAGACCTAAATTAGTAATATTAATAAAGACTGGAGTTACTCCAACAGTATCTATAGGCACAAACAGGTCGGGTGTAATTCCACCTCCACCATAGACCACTCTACCCGAAACTGTTGTATACTTAAGTGAATCATTAAACTTTATACTGTCGGCACTCAACATTTCACCATGTTTAAATCTTTCAATAATATCGTCTCTATAGTTTTCCTGATAAGGTTTCTGTATTGAACGGCCTGTAGGAGTATAGAACCTAGCAACAGTTAATCTTATTCCAGAATTATCGGAGAAATAGATAGGTTCCTGCACCAATCCTTTACCATAAGAGCGTCTTCCTACAATGAGTCCTCTATCATTATCTTGAATTGCTCCAGCAAAAATCTCGCTCGAAGAGGCCGAGCCTTCATCTATCAATACCTTAAGACCCAATTTTTTATATTTACCGCTATTATCGGCATAAAAATCTTGACGTTTGCGGTGCTTGCCTTGCATATAAACTATGAGGGCTCCTTTTTCAAGAAATTCATTGGATAAAAGAAGTGCTTGGTCAAAGTATCCTCCCGAATTTCCTCTTAAATCGAAGAGTAGAGAGGTTATTCCCTCTTTTTCTAGCTTCTCCAATGCCTCCATAAATTCGTTATAACTTGTTCGAGTAAATTTAGATAGTTTTATATAGCCAAGGGTATCATTAATCATATAAGAAACATCTATACTTTTAACTGGTATTTTATCTCTTTTAATATCGAATGAGATTAATTTATCTACACCAATCCGTTTTACAGAAACATTTACCATTGAACCCGATTTGCCTTTGAGAAGGCTAACCAAAGTATCTTGGCTCATTTGCACTCCTGCAACAATTTTGTCATTAACCTTAACTAAGCGGTCTCCCGATAACAAACCTGCTCTTTCCGAAGGGCCTCCAGGAATTGCATTTATTACAATTGCTGTGTCATTGGGAACATTAAATTGTATACCTATCCCATCAAAATTGCCATTTAATTGTTCATCGGCACTTTGTAATTCTTTTGGTGAGAGATAAACAGAGTGAGGGTCTAATTTTTGAAGAATATAAGGAATGGCATCTTCTGTTATCTTGGAATAGTCTACCGAATCTACATAGTTATTATCTATTTGACCCAGTATAAGCATCATTTTATCCCATTGGCCTCCTCTAATTTCAAGCTCTTTTTTTTGTGTGATCCCTGTATAAAGTTTAAAGGATATTGCACCCAATAAAAAGATTACAAGTATAGATGATATTTTGGATAATTTAATATTTTCAAACATTTTTTATTTTGTTAAGTGGTCAATTATTGAGATTTACAGTGTCTATCCCAGCCCGTTTAAGTAAGTCTAAGCCATCTGTCACAGTATAATCGTCTTTATATACCAACCTTTTTATCCCAGCTTGGATAATTAATTTTGCACACTCTAAACAAGGAGCTGTAGTAACATACATGGTTGCACCTGCACTGCTATTGCCAGATTTTGCAACTTTTGTTATGGCATTTGCCTCGGCATGTAAAACATATGGCTTGGTTTTACCGGTGAGTTCATCTTCGCAAATATTTTCAAAACCCACAGGAGTACCATTGTATCCATCCGATATTATCATTCTATCTTTAACCAGTAAAGCTCCAACCTGTCTTCTTTTACAATATGAATTTTTAGCCCATATCTGCGCCATATCTAGATAGCTCCGGTCAAATTGTTTTTGTTTATCTTCCATAGTTATTGCTCTAATCTTTGATAAAGATATCTTTTTATACTTCTTTTAGGTGTTTTTTCGAACTCTTCTGGAAATATTTTCACAGTTTGAATTTTACAATAGTTGGGGAGTTCTTCATTTATCGATAATCTTAACTCTTCCATTTTATGCTCCAATTCATTTTCGGAAACACCCTCACTTCTAGCCTGTTCAAAATCTGGATAAATAAGTGCTACCAATTGATCTTTCTCTTCTATTACAAGTGATTCAATGACAAATGGCATATTATTTATAGTACTCTCTATCTCTTCGGGATAGATATTTTGGCCAGAAGGTCCCAAAATCATACTTTTTGATCTACCTTTAATATAAAGATAACCATCACTATCTATCACTCCCATATCTCCTGTCTGTAGCCATCCATCTTGGTCTATAGCGGCATTTGTAGCTTCTGGGTTTTTATAATAGCCTAACATAATATTTTTACCCCGGCACAAAATCTGTCCAGGTATATTTTGCGGATCATGAGAATCAATCTTAATCTCCATATTAACAACCGGTTTACCGCAAGAAAAAAGTCTAGTGCTGTCCCATGGTGCATATGTTATTATAGGGGCACACTCCGTCATGCCATATCCCACTGTAAAAGGGAATTCTATTTTACTAAAAAAAGCTTCGGCCTCTTTGTTAAATGCAGCACCTCCTATAATGATCTCTTTAAATTTCCCTCCGAAAGTGTTCACAAGCTCTTGCTTAATTCTCTTTTGGATCTTTTGGTCTATAACAGGCAATCGGAGCAAAACTCTAATAGAAGTTTTATTAATAATTGGTTGTAATTTCTTTTTATAAATTTTCTCAATAATTAAAGGCACAGAAATTACAACATCTGGTTTTATCTCTGCAAAAGCTTCCAGAATAATCTTTGGACTTGGAATCCTAGTGAGGAAATGGACGTGGGCACCCATAGAGATCTCTAAAAGGAATTCAAACATCATTCCATACATATGTGCTGTAGGAAGCATTGCAACTATATTAGAAGAGTTGCCTAAGTGAGAGTGCACCTCTTGACCAAATTGAATGTTAGAAATAAGAGCTCTATACGGTATCATAACTCCCTTGGAGAAACCAGTTGTGCCCGATGTATAATTTATCATAGAAAGCTCTTCGTGTGTATCTTCATGATAATTTAGATGCTCGGGGCGAAAATTTTTAGGGTATTTCTTTCCAAAAAGTTCGTTTAAATGTTCTCTAGTTTCGTTAACAATAGGGTCTTTTTCATATAGAATGGCAAAATCCGAAATTTGAATAACAGCATCTAGTCCAGGCATTTCAGATTCATTGAGCTGCTCCCATATAACATCTCCCACAAACAATAGCCTAGAATCGGAGTGATTTACTATATGATGAATATTGCCCGGTTTAAACTCATGCAAAATAGGGACTGCAACAGCACCATAAGTAAGAGCCGATAAATAGACTACTCCCCAGTTTGCTTGATTTTTAGAGCAAATCGCAATTTTATCTCCCTTTTTAACTCCACATATTTCATAAACAATATGTAGTTTTTCTATTCTTCTAGCTACATCTCTGTAATTTAAAGTAATTCCTTTATGGTCTGAAAGAGCAGGGAAATCCCAGTTATCCCTAAAGCTCTTCTCCAACATGAGATTAAATGAACTTTCCATTTGTAATTATTATCTATTAAGCGAAAGTTTGCAATTGACACAAATGCGAATATAACCCATTCTGTTCTATTAGTTTTTGGTGAGTACCTCTTTCTACAATTTCTCCATCCTTTAAAACCACTATCTCATTTGCATGTTGAATAGTAGAAAGCCTATGAGCAATAACTATAGAGGTTCTGTTTTTCATAAGATTAGTAAGAGCTTCTTGAACTAATTTTTCACTTTCTGTATCTAAGGCCGAGGTGGCTTCATCTAAAATTAAAATTGGTGGATTTTTAAGTACTGCTCTTGCAATAGCTAATCTTTGACGCTGGCCCCCAGAAAGATTTGCACCTCTATCTCCAATATTTGTTTGATAACCCTTAGGAAGATTTTCTACAAATTCATGAGCATTAGCAATTTTAGAGGCTTGTATTACATCTTGTTCGCTCACTCCCTCCATTCCAAACGTTATATTATTATATACAGTGTCATTGAATAATATAGCCTCTTGAGTAACAATACCCATTAGCGAAATAAGATCTTTGGGAGCATAATCCTTTATATTTTTGCCATCTAAAAGAATAGATCCAGCTGTAACATCATAAAATCGAGGAATAAGATCTGCCATAGTGCTTTTACCTGCACCCGATGGCCCAACAAGAGCTATGGTTTTACCTTTAGGTATTACCAAATTAATCTCTTTTAAAACTGGTTCTCCTGTATAGTTAAAGCAGACATTACGAAATTCTATCTCTTGACTAAACTCTTTAACAGGTATAGGGTTCGTGCTTTTTTTAATTCCTACCTCTACATCAAGAATAGCGAATAGTCTCTCTCCCGAAGCAAGACCTCTCTGAAGATTCACATATGCATTGGACATAGCCTTAGAGGGCTCTAGAACTCTCCAGTAAAAACCTATATAAACTACAAATTGAGACCACTCCATTCCAAGTTTACCTTGTATTTGTAGGTATCCAGCATAAAAAATTACAGCAGCTGCTACAGTAATCCCCATAAATTCCGACATAGGAGAGGCAAGTTCTTGTTTATTAAACATTTTTTTGCTCACTCTTCTATGCTTTTCATTACTAGCACTAAAACTATCGTTTACATATTTTTGTGCGTTGAATGCCTTGATAATTCTACTCCCCGATATTGCCTCTTCAAAATGGCTCACTATCCTACCCATCATACTCTGAGTTTCAACAGCACCCCTTTTGAGCTTACGGGTTACCCCGCCAATAACAATAGCAGAGATAGGTAATGTTAAAAGAGTTACTATTGTAAGTTGTGGAGACATGTATAAAAGCATAGATAGAAATCCAATAATTAACAGAGGGTCTCTAAACATAATATGGAAGCTATTGGCAATCCCGTTTTGAACCTCTGTAACATCATTTGATATACTAGAAAGAATATCACCCTTTCTATGCATATTAAAATACCCTACATCAATTTTAGTTATTTTTTCGAAAAGAGCCTTTCTTATATTTCTCATTATATGAGTTCTCATACTTACCAATATCCTTTGCGATAGATAGCGCATAAGATTAGAAAGCAAGGAAGTTATAATAAGTATAACGCAAACATAGATAAGCCCCGAGAGTGCACCAGACTCTTTTAGATATCCAACTAAATAATAATTAAATGCAGCATTAAAATAATCAATCGATAGTGAAAACTCAGGAACAACTACATTAAGGTTCATAGTGTCTGCTTCGAACAGTACCTTTAATAATGGCCCTATAAGAGCATAATTGGCAACCCCAAAAATAACTGATAGTATTGATATTACTAAGTATCTAGGCCAGAATTTTAAATGCGGCTTAGCAAATGCAAGTAAGCGAAAAAAAGTCTTCATTATTATTTTGTCTCTTCGTAATCAATATATTCACCTACGTTATTATCTACAATTTTTTTCTCTTCTTTCTCTATCTCTACAATAACATCTCCCTCCTTATACCTAGGTTGCTGTTGTTTTGCATATCTCTGATGTTCATTGCTCATTTTGGCCAACTTACGTTTGACAAACAAAGCTAAAAGTATAGGAAAAAACCTCCCTATAAGCCATATTATCAATGCAAAAACTAATACAAAAGTTAAAAATCCTTCCATTTTATTTAATTTATTCTACGAATCTTCCCTGTCTCTAGATTTAACAAAAGCTCTCTCTCCTGAACAGTGCGAACTTTTACATACGAATCTCCTGAGGGCATCACTGGAGTATCTGGTTTAAGTCTATTTTTATCATTAAACTGTGTAACAGGGTTCCCATTAATTGTATATATCATAGTGCGAATTTCTGTTCTTAATACCCAATATTTATTTGCTCCTATATTAATTAATTCCGGAAAATTCTTTATTGTTTCTTCTACGTTAATATCATTCCAAACCGCATATGGCAGAGCAACTCTATCATATAACCTTAGTGTATTATCGGCATGAAGCAACATAATAACATAATCTCCATCGCTATTAATATCGTATGTTTTAGGACCAAGCAAAATAGGAGAGTTAACACTTTTTGGAAAAGGATAGACAAAACGGCCAGTTCTATCCAGTAAATATATCTTTTCTTCCGATGCAAACAACATCTGGAGCTTACCATTTCGGTTATAATCTATTTGCTCAACATTGCCAGACAATAGAGAACTGAATGGTATTGACCATAGACCTTTCATATTTTTGTCTGATAGCCTTAACCAAAAATTTGGCAATTGTTCCAAATACTCCTTGTCTCCCGTATTAAAATTAGTCAATTGAAAAGGGCCAGTTGGAATCTTTACAATTGTGTCGCTTTCCCATCCTGCAGTTTTATCTATGTTTACAGCAGAGGGTTCAGGTAATTTTGTTAATGAATCGGCATAAGCAAAAAATCTAGACCCAATTGTACCATTGTCTAACATTTGCAGTTGAAATGCAGTTACAATTAAATTATTATCTGAAATTACACTTTTAAATTCATCTTTTATCTCTTGCCTTAAAAAGCCCATAAGCGAGTCGGGATGTGCTGTTCCATTCATTATAACTGAAAGAAGAGTGTTTTTATTATCCAGCAAATTACGTGCCTTGGTCTGAGATAAAAAATCTTCCATAGAAAAAGAAGCGTAGGAGTCTTTAGCAAATTCTTCCATGATTTTTTCTGGGCCAATAAAAATCCACTCATTTTTGGACACTACTTTTTCTTCACTAGTTTGTCTAAAGAACTCTCCAAATAGGTGACCCATATATCCTTTTTGTATAAAGTTTTGAGGGAGGGAGCTACTTTTTTCTTTAACAAATATCTTTTTAAAAAGGTTGTTTTTTAGTTTGATTCTAATGATTGTAACTGCTTCTAATGTTCCTCCATAAGGGATAATAGCACATGATACCTCTTGTGCGTTCAACGCAGAAAACCATTTAAGGGCTTCGGCTTCGGCATCTCTATTACCTTTTTTATGAAATTCCTTATAGCGAGAAAATGAGAGAGTATAGCTAGGAATATCTTTTACAGAGATTGACAATAGAGCAAAGGTATTAAAAGGGACCACAGACGCATTTTTATTAGCACCTCCATTGATTCCGTCAAAAAGAGATGAAAAATTGCCCCACCCTTTCTTATTCAAAAAATCTCCCTCAGCTTCAATTTTATTAATAGTATTAGAAAAATGGAAAACACTCCACGTAGAAAATTGCGATGTGAAATCGGAATATTTAAGGTATTTCTTATGAGAAAATCCCGAAAAAAGTTTTCCTACTTGAGAGTGATTTATAAATACAATTAAGTCAGAAGAGTAAGCCTTGGAAAGGATCTCCTTAAATCCATCATTTTCAAGAACAGAAACACCAGATTGTAAATGTCTTAAAGAAGATTCAATTATAATTGCAGAAGTGGATGCAAGCAAGAAATCTTTATATATAGAAAATTCTATCTCTTTCCATTTATATATAGTGATATTATTATATTTTCTATTTGTAGAGTTGGTGCTAAGTTCTTTTATTAAAAAAGAAATATCATTATTATTCAAATAGATAGCGAGTAATGGAGAGATTTTGTTCTTTGCCGAGTAGTGAGAGGAAATTACACTTTCCAATTTTCTAAAATTCACTAGCGATTCCTCACTAGATAGTGAGTAAAGACGTTCTGTAAAAAGTTTTAATGCACCTTCTCCAAAAAAGAGAGTACCAAACAGGGGGTTATTATAGGATAAATTACGATTGAGCGATTCTACACCAGAAAAGTAAAATATAGAAGAGACATCGGAAGGGATAGCACTAAAGACAGTTTCTACTAAACTGTTTGTAGATTGGGTTTTATTGAATCTTGAATAGATAAAAAAAATAGAGACAACAGAAAGTATAGCTGCCGTCAATATTATGATAAATACCTTTCTCTTTTTATTGTCGGTAATCTCCATATAACTACAAAGTTATTAAAAATAAAAAAACCGACAAATATTAAAAACTAACAAAATCCATTGATTAATTTCCCATTTCTGAGAAAAACTTAATCCGAACTAATCTTATCTCTTCTTCTGTATACCCACGGCCAAGTTCGTCAGATGCTTCTTTAAGTGAATCTGTAGATGCTTCTGTTTTAAAATACTCATATATATCGTCTACTTTATCATCGTCAATAGTTTGACGTATGTAATAGTCTATGTTGAGCTTAGTGCCAGAATTTACAATTACTTCAATTTCTGTAAGGAGATCTCCCATTTCCATCCCTTTAGATTCCGCAATATCTTCAAGTGGTAACTTGCGATCTATGCCAGTGATTATGTAAACTTTATTGAGAGATTTATTTGCAACCGATTTAATAATAAGATCGGAAGGTCTTTCAATTTCATTCTCTTCTACATATTTAGAAATTAAATCTAGAAACTCTTTCCCGTATCTTTTTGCCTTACCCTCACCTACTCCTTGACAATGTTTTAGCTCGTCAAATTCAATAGGATAATGAATAGACATATCTTCAAGGGAAGTGTCGTTAAATATAACAAAGGGGGGTAAGTTTATCTTCTTTGAAATAGAGAGTCTAAGAGATTTTAACATTGCCAAAAGTGAAGGGTCACCTGCTGTTCCAACCTGTTTCGATCCAGGAATAGAGATATCATCTTCATCGTCATCTGTTATGAATTCTCTATCTTCTCTCAACATCATTTCATAAGGCTTTTCTAAAAACTCTCTCCCTTTTTTTGTAATGCTTAGAATACCATAACGTTCAATCTCTTTTTCTAGTAGATAATGAATGATGCATTGCCTTATTACTGCCATCCAAAACTTAACTCCTTTAGATAAACCTATTCCAAACAGTTCATGATTGTGGTGGTTATAAGATTTTATAATGGAGTTATTAACCCCTGCTAGGATATTAGCTATATGTTCTGCTTTGAACTGCTCTTTCATTCCAGAGATGAGATCGAGAACTACAGCTACCTCCTCTCTTCCATCGAACTGTTTCTTAGGATAGAGGCAATTGTCACAAGAGCCACAATTTTGAGTAGAATAGTGTTCCCCAAAATAATTGAGTAAAACTATTCGTCTACACAAATTAGTTTCGGCATAAGCTACTGTTTCAAATAATAGCTGTCTTCCTATCTCTTGTTCGGCAATTGGTTTGCCTTGCATAAATTTTTCAAGCTTTTGTATGTCCTTATAAGAGTAAAATGCAATGCACTGCCCCTCCCCTCCATCTCTGCCAGATCTGCCAGTCTCTTGATAATACCCCTCTAAACTCTTTGGCATATCGTAATGAATTACAAAACGCACATCGGGTTTGTCTATACCCATACCAAATGCAATTGTTGCAACAATAACATCGGCCTCTTCCATAAGGAACTTATCTTGATTTATAGCTCTTGTAGCTGCGTCTAAACCTGCATGGTATGGAAGTGCTTTAATACCGTTCACACTTAGTAATTGAGCGGTCTCTTCTACTCTTTTCCTACTAAGACAATAGATAATTCCAGATTTGCCCTCATTGTTTTTTATAAATCTAATAATCTCTTTATCTGGGTTTACCTTAGCTCTTATCTCATAATAGAGGTTGTCTCTGTTAAAAGAAGATTTGTAAACTTTTGCATCGCTCATTCCTAAGTTTTTCTGTATATCGCTCTGAACCTTTGGCGTAGCAGTTGCAGTCAATGCAATAATTGGAGCCTTTCCTATTTCATTTACAATAGGGTGAATACGCCTATATTCTGGGCGAAAATCGTGACCCCACTCAGAAATACAGTGAGCCTCGTCAACAGCATAAAAAGAGACCTTTATCTGTTTTAATAGAGCTATATTCTCGTCTTTGGTAAGTGACTCAGGAGCAACATATAGCAGTTTGGTTCTACCCGAAAGCAAATCATCTTTCACAGTTTGTACTTGAGCTCTATTTAAAGAGGAGTTAAGAAAATGAGCTATTCCATCATTTTCTACAATAAAGCCTCTTATTGCATCTACTTGATTTTTCATCAAAGCTATAAGAGGAGAGATAATTATTGCTGTACCATCCATCATTAATGCAGGCAGTTGGTAACAAAGCGATTTGCCACCACCAGTTGGCATCAGCACAAATGCATCATTCCCTTCTAATAAGTTTTTGATAATTTGCTCTTGTTGGCTTTTAAATGAGCTGAATCCAAAGAAACGTTTAAGTTCGCGGTGTAAAAACTCCGAATTTATTTGCATATAATAATGGGCAGTAATCTAAGTAAATTTGATAAAAATAAGTTACCTTTGTCAATCTAAGTTATCTAATAGTTTTCTCATTACAAAATTTTCATGAACAATTCAAAAGAAGATATTCTTAAGATTGCGAAAGAGGTTGTTGAAAAAGAGGCTTATGCAGTAGCAAATCTCACTCATTTCATAGATGATTCTTTCGCTAATGTTGTAGAATTAATATATAATAGTAGTGGGAGGCTCATTATCACAGGTATTGGTAAAAGCGCAATTATTGCTAGCAAAATTGTTGCCACACTTAACTCTACTGGGACACACTCTGTTTTTATGCACGCTGCCGACGCTATCCATGGCGATTTAGGTATTATTATGGCTCAAGATATTGTTATGTGCATATCTAAAAGCGGCAACACTCCCGAGGTTAAAATGCTTGTTCCTCTAATAAAGAGAATGGGAAACCCTTTAATAGCAATGGTCTCTAATACAAATTCCTTTTTAGCAGAACATTCCAACTATATAGTTAAGACCACAATTGAGTGCGAGGCGTGCCCAAACAACCTAGCCCCTACCTCTAGCACTACAACTCAACTTGTTATGGGCGATGCTCTTGCAGTATCGCTACTAAAGTTGCGTGGTTTCTCACAACAAGATTTTGCAAAACTCCACCCCGGAGGCTCTCTCGGTAAGAAATTGTATGTTAGCGTAGGAGACCTTATTGATAAAAACAATAAGGCATTTGTTAGTAGCCAAGAGAACATTCGAAATGTAATTTTTAACATCTCGGCAAATAGATTGGGTGCAACTGCTGTGCTAAATCAAGAAAATAATGTGCTCGGTATAATAACCGATGGAGATATTAGAAGGATGCTAGAAAAAGGATTTACTCTAGATTCTCTTAAAGCATGCGACATAATGAGTAGAAACCCAAAAACAATAGATATTTCGGAATTGGCCTATAAGGCTTTCAGAATAATGGAAGACAATAAAATAACTTCTGTAGTTGTCCTAGATAACGATGAGTTTAAAGGCCTTGTTCATATTCACGATATAATAAGAGAAGGAATAGTATGACAACATTTAACCCAAACGAACCTGGTATTTCGAACGGTAATTATTTTGCCCTACCCTACACTACTGAGGAATCAGATATAATTATATTATCTACTCCGTGGGACGTAACAACATCTTACAGACCGGGTACACACAACGGCCCCGATTCAATCAAGGATGCCTCTTTGCAGGTAGATCTTTTTGACATAAATGTGAAAAATGCCTGGGAAGTTAAAATAGGAACACATCCTCTTGACCAAACTTTACCTAAAAGAAATAAAAAGAGTAGAAAGCTTGCCGAGCAAGTAATAGCACACTTAGAAGAGGGTAAAGAGTTCCCTCAAGAAAGTGAGGTTTTAAATGCAATTAACAGTGCCAGCGAAGAGCTAAATATGCAAATAAAAGAGATTGCCCTTAAATATATAACTGAAGGCAAGACAGTTGCTGTACTTGGTGGAGACCATAGTGTCCCCTTGGGAAATATAAGAGCAATAGGAGAAAAATATGAAGATTTTGGAATACTTCACATAGATGCACATGCCGATTTACGTGAAGCTTACGAAGGGTTCAAATATTCGCATGCTTCAATTATTTTTAATGCACTAAACGAAGTGCCTCAAATATCTCAGTTGACACAGTTGGGCATAAGAGATTTTTGCGAAGAAGAGGCCAATATTATAAATAACGACCCCCGTATAAGGTGCTACACCGATATGGAGCTTAAAAGGAATAGTTTTGAAGGCAAAAATTGGAGTAAACAGTGCGAAGAGATTATTGCTACTCTACCTGCCAATACATATATAACATTTGACATAGACGGTCTCTCGCCCGATTTATGCCCCAATACTGGAACACCGGTACCCGGTGGATTAAGTTTTCGTGAAATAGATTACCTTCTATGGATGCTTGCAAACTCAGGCAAACGAATTATAGGATTCGATCTTTGCGAGGTTGCACCTGGAAGTAGCGACGAATGGGATGCAAACGTAGGAGCAAGAATCTTATATAAACTTTGTATCTATACCCATTATAATAATCAAAAGCACAAAAACCTAAATTTAATCTAAGAACAAGTTCGCATGGAGTCTATTTTTCCAAGAAAAAAATATATAAGAAGAAGAGGGATTCAAAGCACATTTAATACTCTGGTTAACAGCAGTAGCTTTGGAGGTATGTTTCTAATGGCTGTAACTATATTCACATTAATAGCAGCTAATGTAGATTCACTATCGGGCATACTAGAAATATGGAAGCTTAAAGCAAGTATCGCATTTGGTAATTTCATTGTTGAAATGAGTCTTTTACATTGGGTAAATGATGTCTTAATGGCTATTTTCTTTTTTGTGGTGGGTCTAGAGATTAAAAGAGAGATGGTTGTTGGAGAGCTCTCTTCTTTTAAAAAAGCTGCATTGCCAATATTTGCAGCAATTGGTGGGATGGCAGTACCTGCAATAATTTTCTACACAATTAATGCTGGAACAGAAAGTCAGAATGGCTGGGGCATACCTATGGCAACAGATATTGCTTTTTCTCTAGGTGTAATATCTCTATTGGGAAAAGGTGTACCTGTCTCATTAAAAATTTTTCTTACAGCTCTTGCCATAGTAGATGATATTGGAGCCATTGTTGTTTTAGCAATATTTTATCCTAGTCACGCTCTACATACAGATTTTTTAATCTACGCTCTAATAGTAGTTGGTCTACTAATTGCACTGAACCGATTGAACATCCATAGTGCTGCAGCATATTTAATCCCAGGTGTTATTCTCTGGTATTTTGTCTATCAATCTGGAATTCATGCAACAATTGCAGGTGTATTATTGGCAATGTGTATCCCCTCTAAATCGCCAATAAATGAGGTAAGGTTTTATGTTAGGAGCAAATATTATCTAGAGAAATTCAAAGAATCAAGTAATGGAGAGGTAAATATTCTAGCAAATTCTAAACAACTTGGTCTAATACACAAATTACACTCGCAAATAAGACAAGTTAATCCTCTAATAAACACTTTTGAACACAGAATAAACCCGTATGTGACCTATTCAATAATGCCAATTTTTGCATTTGCTAATGCAGGTGTCGTTTTTGAAGGGCTTCCTTCAATATTCTCTCTTTCTGCTCTCTCCTATGGAGTCTTTTTTGGGTTACTGGTTGGCAAGCCCGTTGGCATATTTATTGCAACATTTATTGCAGTCAAGTTTAAAGTAGCCGAGTTACCGGGAGATATTAGATGGAGTCAAATATTTGCAGTAGGAATTATTGCTGGTATTGGTTTTACTATGTCAATTTTTATTAATAGCTTAGCATTCTCAAATGAAACCCTTATTAATGAAGGCAAGGCGGCCATACTGGTAACCTCAGTTATTGCTGGAATAATAGGGCTTATTGTACTTAAAGCAACTTTAGACAAAACGCCTAAAAAAATTAAATACAAAAAAATAAGAGACTAAAATCTTAAAACGAAATTAAATAATTTTGCAAAATTTATAATAATTAAAAACAGATGAAAACAGCACTAAAATCAATCACACTAATTGCAATTGCCTTTTCGGTAATAACATCTTGCACTGGCTCAAAAACAGCAACTATGCCTGGCATTACAAAAGAACTTCAAGACTCAGTAAGTTATGCAGTTGGAGGTTCTCTTGGCTCAATGATTAAACAAGCAGATTTTGGAGATCTTAATATGAAAGAGGTTTACAAAGCTATCGAAGACGTTCTTGCAGACAAAACCCTTAAGATAGACATGGCTCTTGCTAATGAAGTGATAACAAAGTATCTTACAGTAAGACAAGAGGCTTTGAAAATTCAAAATAGCGAAGCAGCAGTGAAATTCTTAGAAGAGAATAAAGCCAAAGAAGGAGTAATAGAACTAGAAAGTGGCCTTCAGTACAAAATTCTTGCAGAAGGTAATGGTGAAGCACCTAGCGCAGAAGACACTGTTGAGGTTCACTACAAAGGCACACTTATAGACGGAACTCAATTCGACTCTTCTTATGACAGAGGCGAAACTGCAACTCTTGCTTTAAATAACTTTATCCCAGGATGGATAGAAGGAATGCAAAAAGTTAGCGTAGGTGGGAAAATTCAACTGTTTATCCCTGCAGAACTTGCATATGGCGAGCAAAACATGGGTGTTATTAAACCTGGATCTACTCTTATTTTCGAAGTAGAACTTATAGGCTTGAAAAAAGCTACAGAAGTAGAAGTTAAATAGAACAAAGTCAAATAATTAAAATTGATTGGAAATGGCACTGGAACTAATTGGATCTTTAATAAAAATAATGCCCGTTCAGTCGGGAACCAGCGCTCGTGGCGAGTGGCAAAAACAGGAGTTTGTAATAAAAACTCAGGATAACTTCCCTAAAGATGTTTGTCTCAACGTTTGGGGCGCCGATAAGGTGGCAGATTTAGCTGCCTTTTCAGAAGGAGAACTTTTAAAAATATCCTTCAATGTGGAATCGCGAGAATACAACCAAAAGTGGTATACCGATCTTCGCGCATGGCGTATAGAAAGAGCAAGCGTAGAAGGCGATGCTCCTAACCAACAAGCACCTTCTCAATCATTCTCCCAGCCAAATGCACAGGGAGTCACGCCCCAAGTTGCACAACAAGCACCTGGAGATCTTCCAGATGGTGCAGGAGAAGATGATTTGCCTTTCTAACCAATCAAAAATATATTTGATTATTTAAACTAAAAAGTGGCTATCCAATTGGGTAGCCACTTTTATTATAAAAAAACAGAATCTAAATACTCTAATACCTCTTGAACCAAGTGATCTGCCTTTTTGCATAACGCCTAGTGTTGCGTTTAATAAGCTCAACCGCATCTTCAATAGAACACTTTCCATCTAAGTAATCAAAGAGTTCTCTATACCCTACTGTTTTCAAGGCTGTTAAATGTTTGTGAGGATATAGATTTTTCACCTCATCTAGTAGACCTGTTTCCATCATAGCATCTACCCTCCTATTTATTCTTTGATAAAGTATCTCTCTTTCTATTTCAATATTCACATTCTCTACTACAAAAGTCCTCTCTTTTTGCTTGAAATTTTTATAGTCCGAAAATCTTCTGCCTGTAGCTAAAGTAACCTCAATTGCCCGTAAAATTCTCTGAGGGTTGGCAATGTCTATTTGAGAATAACTTAATGGATCTAATAATTTAAGTTCTTTTCTAAGAGACTCAATTCCGTTATTATCCATTCTTTCTATGAGCTCTTTTCTGAGGTCAAGATCGGCAGCAGGGAAATCATCTATACCATAACATACCGCATGGGCATATAATCCCGACCCTCCAACCATAACCAATGAATCATGGTCTTTATAGAGTTCTTCCATTAAAGCTAATGCTTCAACTTCATACTTACCCGCTGTGTAATGGTTAAAAATAGAATGAGAGTGAATAAAATAATGCTTTACTGCACTTAACTGACTAGTGCTTGGTGGAGCTGTGCCTATTTTTAGTTCTTTGTAAACTTGCCTAGAATCACATGATATAATGGGAGAATTGTGCTTAAGAGCAAACTCTATGCTCAAATCTGTTTTCCCAGAAGCGGTAGGTCCTGTAATTAAATATAGTTTTTTAGAGCTCATTAAGGCTCACTTGATTCATGCAAATGCTCGGTAGCATCTAGTAAAGATTCGGGCTCTGCTGTATCTAACATCTGTTCAAAATCGTCATAATTATCGGAGAATTGATCTGGATTCTTACCTTTTTCTGCGATAAGTCTTGGATACGATCTTTTAGGAAAAAGCTCTTCTTTAGATAACACCTCTAATGTAAGTGCTCTATCTTTAAACATATCATATACATATTCCAAAGTTCCCAAGCCTTGATTCACCAACTGTTCCACAGTTATAGAATCCATTGTTCCGTCTCCTAAATCGAACAGACCAAACTCTTTTTTCACCTTTCCCTTTTTATCAAGCGCTCTAAAAACAACTAATTGATCGGGAGCAAATCCAAGATCGTTTGTAAGATAATTACTGTATGAGTAAAGCGAAGAAGAGGCTTTAACCTCATATTCTCTCATAAAAATCTTATTACCTGGAATTGTAGCCCTATATCTGTAAACCATTATTAAAGAAAGTTTGTGCGAAGTTAATTATTTTTGACAAGAAACTCCAAACTATTTAGCCCGTCGGCATAAGTGTCTATCGTAGGACTTTGAGCTTCACCAAAGTTAATAAATTCACCTTTCCATTTATAATTGACAACACATTGCAATAATTCCTCATTAGATTTTAAAAATCTCTCTATATCGTTAAGAGAGGAGTAATGTACAATACCAATCACAGAGATGGGTGGAGGGAAACTTGTATTTTCTTTAAAAAGAAAGTAATTACCATCGTAAAACCACTCTCGTTTCATTGACGAGATGGCCTTTTGGTAGCTATATGCACTCGCAAAAGATTGTGAACCTTCAATCAGTTGAGAAAGGGGATAAAGCCTTAATGACAATTTATTTATATTGTAGCCCACTGGTAATAGCAGAGTACTAACACTGCGGCACCCCATCCCAAAATACAAAAACATATCTCGGCCTAGCGCTTCAATCTCCCTATTCGACTCATCTCCTGTTAAAAGAGCTACAGAAGTTTTAGAACCTCTAGTTAAATTAGGAATTTTATCAAATTTTTTCTTAAAGAAAGCAGCAGTTTGGTCTCCACCAGTAGCTATTAACATATTAGGAATCACTTCAATTGATTCTGTAAAAACGATTCTGCTATTCCAATAGAGATTTATGTTAGAGAGCATTTGGATTAAAGCAGGGAGCAGGTACTTATCTTTTGAAGAGAGTTTAACAATAGCTTTTTTACCCGAAGCCACAACAGATAATAAATCATGAAATCCTACCAAGGGAAGGTTTCCAGCCATTACTATAAGAACAGATAAATCGCTTTGTTCAATATTACTTTCATATGGTAGCGTCCATCTGCTCAAATGAGATTCTGTTAAGAAATTCAATGCAATAGTCTTTAGAGCAACATGTTGCATGGTAGGAGTAAACAAATCATTTGAATTAAATGCATTTAAAACAGCCCTAGAAAGCACATCTAGATTATTACATCTATCATCTGCGCTATTATCTAAATAAGATAATAGCTCACAACCCAGAATAGAAAACTCTTTTATAAAAACATCTCTATACATTTTGCAAAATTAGCAAAAAGGGAGTAATTTTACCAAAATGATTAATATCCGACATGAGTGACAATCTTGCTTCAGACTCGTATAGATCAATATCAAAACCCTCTACGGGTGTTTACAAAGAGTTGGGTAGTAAATTTCTCTCCTTTGCATACCCAATCACTACAGAAGAAGAGATAAAAGAGATAATTGCTAATTTAAAAAAAGATTATTTCGATGCAAGACATCATTGTTATGCATACCGGCTGGGTGTCTCAGGAGCACTTTGGAGAGCAAACGACGATGGCGAACCCTCTTCCTCGGCTGGCAGGCCAATACTAGGGCAACTATTGTCCAATGAATTAAGTGATGTGCTTGTTGTTGTTGTAAGATATTTTGGAGGGACTAAATTAGGTATACCTGGGCTCATAAGATCTTATAAAAGCGCAACCTTAGATGCTATAAATAACGGAGAAATCGTTGAAAAAATTGCTTCCAGAAATATTTGTTTTAACTTCGATTATATTAATATGGAATCTGTAATGAGGCTTTTAAAATCTTTTGACATCCATGTTATAAAGCAGGAGTTCGATTTAAAATGCTCATTTTGTATATCTATAAGAAGTTCAGAATATCTAAATCTATATAACGCTCTACAAGAGATAGAAGGCTTAATAATAACCTGATTAGACAACAATAATACAAATATATGCCTAAACATCTAATATCAATTCACGATTATTCACGTGAAGATATATTGAAAACACTTGAAATGGCTGCTGCTTTTGAAAAAAATTATACTCAGCCTATTTTTTCTGATAAAGTAATAGCCAGTATATTTTTTGAACCATCTACACGAACACGTTTAAGCTTCGAAACTGCAGCCAATAGACTTGGAGCAAGAGTTGTAGGCTTTTCCGATGCCGGCAATACTAGTGTAACTAAAGGTGAAACTCTAAAAGATACTATAAAGATGGTATCTAACTATGCCGATTTAATTATTATGCGCCACCCTCTTGAGGGAAGCGCACGCTACGCTTCAGAGATTTCGGCAGTGCCAATTATTAACGCAGGAGACGGTGCAAACCAACATCCCACCCAAACTCTACTAGATCTCTACTCTATCCTCAAAACTCAAGGAACTCTTAATAATCTCAAAATAAATGTTATAGGGGATCTTAAATATGGGCGAACCGTACACTCTCTACTTCAAGCAATGTCACATTTTAGCCCTACTTTTAAATTCATCTCTCCCGACGAATTAAGACTACCACAAGAATATAGGGAATTTTTAACATCAAGAGATATTCCGTTTACTGAGTCTAAACTACTATCGGACAACATTAATAATGCCGATATTATATATATGACTCGAGTACAAAAGGAGAGATTTTCCGACCCAATAGAATATGAGAGAATCAAAAATGTTTATAGTTTAAACTCATCTATGTTAAAAGATTGTAAAGCAAATATGAAGATTTTACATCCACTTCCAAGAGTCAATGAAATAGCTCAAGATGTAGATAGCAGCCCTCATGCATATTATTTTGCTCAAGCCCAAAACGGAGTCTATACACGCATGGCAATCATAGCTTTATTAATGGGAGTAACAACTCTATAAATAATTTTAAAAAGAATTTTAAAAACTATGGAGAAGCAATTAAAAGTAAGCGCAATTAAAGATGGTACTGTACTAGACCATATACCTGCAAATCAGTTATTCAAAGTAATAGACATTCTTGGGCTAAGTGACTGCACTAACCAAGTAACATTTGGGACTAATTTAGATAGTAAAATACTTGGTAAAAAAGGGATTATAAAAATCTCTGGAAAATATTTTGAAGCCGATGATATTAACAGAATTGCTCTAATTGCCCCGCTTGCAAAAATCAATATTATACACGATTTTGAAGTTGTTGAAAAACATGTTTTAACAATACCCGAAACAATAAGAGGTATAGTAAAGTGTATGAATCCCATGTGCATTACAAACAATCAACCTGTAGAAACTTTATTTACAACAATTGTAGAGTGCCCACAAGTTAAGTTGCTTTGTCATTATTGCGAAAAGGTTACAGACAAAGATAACTTAAAGATTATAAGCAACAGGCAGTAAAACCCTAATAGTTGGTGCTTTTTAATCTCTTTTTTATTTGAAATTAATGTTTTTTCTGTATCTTTGAGCTAGAATTTTTTTTAATTTAAATTGCTATTATTATGAAAATCGCACACAATTTTAACGCAGGACCCTGCGTTCTCCCTAGGACTGCTGTAGAAGCGTCTATAGAAGCTCTTAAAGACTTTAAAGGCACAGGAATGTCTGTAATAGAAGTATCTCACCGTTCAAAAGAGTGGGAAGCTGTTATGGACGAATGTCGTTCTCTCTGGATAGAATTGCTCAATATCCCTACAGGTTATAAAGTGCTTTTCCTTGGAGGAGGAGCAAGTATGCAATTCTTATACATAGCAATGAACTTGCTTGAGAAAAAAGCTGGATATTTAGAAACAGGTGTTTGGGCTAAAAAAGCAATTAAAGAAGCAAAAGCTTTTGGAGAAACTGTAATTGTAGGATCATCTACAGATAAAAACTTTAGTTATATACCTAAAGGATATAACATCCCTACAGATCTTGACTATTTCCACATAACAACCAATAATACAATTTACGGAACAGAGATTCACGAAGATATAACCTCTCCTGTAAATTTGGTAGCAGATATGTCTTCAGATATTATGAGCCGCCCAGTAGATGTTAGTAAATATGCTCTAATCTATGGTGGTGCTCAGAAAAACGTAGGTCCAGGTGGTGTAACATTTGTTATTGTAAGAGAAGATATTTTAGGTAAAGTATCTAAGTACCTACCAGCTATGTTAGATTATAGAGTTCATGCAGAGAATGACTCAATGTACAACACTCCTCCCGTGTTCCCTATTTTTGTTATGACAGAAACTCTTAAGTGGGTTAAAAATTGTGGCGGCTTAAAAGCTATACAAAAAGTAAATCAAGAGAAAGCTGCACTTCTTTATAACGAAATAGATAGAAACAAAATGTTCAAAGGAACAGCAGCTAAAGAAGACCGCTCTCTTATGAATGTATGCTTTGTAATGAACGATGAGTACAAAGAAAAAGAGGCCGATTTTATGACATTTGCAAAAGAGAAAGGAATGGTTGGAATTAAAGGACACCGCTCTGTTGGTGGGTTCCGCGCTTCTATTTACAACTCTTGCCCTATAGAAAGTGTAAAAGCTCTAGTAGCATGTATGCAAGAATTTGAAAAGCAAAATTCTTAAGTTCACTTTAACAATTAAAAAACAAAAAAAATGAAAATACTTGTAGCGACTGAAAAGCCTTTTGCTAAGGCTGCAGTAGATGGTATTGCCGCCTTAGTTAAGGAAGCAGGTCACACACTGGCACTACTAGAAAAATACACATCAGTAGAACAACTTTATGAAGCAGTAAGCGATGCCGATGCTCTTATAGTAAGATCAGACAAAGTAACCAAAGAGGTTATAGCTGCTGCCAAAAAATTAAAAATTGTTGTTCGCGCAGGTGCAGGATACGACAATCTAGACCTAGCTGCATGCAGCGAAAAAGGCATTATTGCAATGAACACTCCAGGTCAAAACTCAAATGCAGTTGCCGAACTTGCAATTGGGATGATGATTTACATGTCTCGTAATGCTTTCAATCCTGGAACAGGGAGCGAATTAAAAGGTAAAACAGTGGGTCTACACGCATATGGCAACGTTGGAAGCTTGGTTGCGAAACTTGCAAAAGGTTTTGGGATGGAAGCTTGCGCCTATGTTCGTGATCCTAAAAAATATCATCTAGACCAAGATGGAGTTCAAACAGCAACTTCTGTAGAAGATCTTTATTCAAAGTCAAATTTTATTTCACTACACATACCTTCAACTGCACAAACAAAAGGATCTATAGGAGCTAATCTTCTTGAGAGACTTCCAAAAGGAGCATGCATAATTAACACTGCTCGTAAAGAGGTAATAAACGAACAAGAGCTTATTGCAGTTTTTGAAAAACGACCAGACCTTAAATACATTACAGACGTGGCAACAGAAAACCACGCAGCAATGGTAGAAAAATTTGGCAATCGCGTTTTTGCAACCCCTAAGAAAATGGGAGCAGAAACAGCAGAAGCTAACATAAATGCTGGGCTTGCATCTGCAGAGCAGATTATTAAGTTCCTGAAATCTGGAGACACAACATTTCAAGTTAACAAATAAAAAGAGAGAGATCCAACTATGGTAAAAGTAAAACCGTTTGCAGCGATAAGGCCTCCTAAGAGCATAGCTGCCCAAGTGGCATCACGCCCTTATGACGTATTAAACTCTGCAGAAGCAAAAGCCGAAGCAGGAGAAAAATCACTGCTACATATTATTAAACCCGAGATAGATTTTGACCCTATCATAGATGAACATTCCCAAGAAGCTTACGACAAAGCTGTTACAAACTTTAAATTGTGGCAAAAAAACGGATGGCTTGTACAAGATACGAAAGAGATGTACTATGTATATGCTCAAACTATGGAAGGCAGGACTCAATATGGCCTTGTAGTTGGTGCTAGTGTAGAAGATTATCTTACGGGTAAAATAAAAAAACACGAACTCACACGCAAAGATAAAGAAGAAGACAGAATGATTCATGTTCGCATTCAAGATGCCAACGTTGAACCTGTATTTTTCGCTTATCCAGATAACGATGAGATTAACAAAATTGTAGCTAGTATAGTAAAATCTAAACCTTCAGAATACGACTATATTGCCGATGATGGTTTTGGACACCATTTTTGGCTTATAGAGGACGATAGCATAAATAACAGAATTACTGAAATTTTTGCTACTGTACCTGCATTTTATGTTGCCGATGGGCATCACAGAACTGCAGCAGCAGCTCTTGTGGGTGAAGAGAAAAGGAAAAACAACCCTTCACATACAGGTAAAGAGGAGTATAATTTTTTCTTAGCAGTTGTGTTCCCAGAAAGCCACCTAAAAATCATAGATTACAACAGAGTTGTAAAAGATCTTAATGGACTTTCTCCTAAAGAATTCATTTCTAAATTAGAAGTTGATTTTCTTGTAGAGAATAAAGGAAAAGAGATTTACAGACCAAATACTCTACATAACTTCTCTATGTATATTGGCGGTGAATGGTATTCATTAACAGCAAAAGAAGGCACTTACAACGACAACGACCCTATAGGAGTTTTAGATGTAACTGTTCTTTCAAATCTTGTTTTTGATAAAATACTAGATATTAAAGATCTTAGAACATCTAAACGTATAGACTTTATAGGTGGTATAAGAGGTTTGGGTGAACTTAGTAGAAGAGTAGACTCAGGAGAAATGGCGGCAGCTTTTGCCTTATATGCTGTTTCAATGAAACAACTTATAGATATTGCCGATACTGGTAATATTATGCCTCCAAAAACTACGTGGTTCGAACCAAAACTAAGAAGTGGATTAGCTATTCATAAGCTATCTTAACTACTATAAACCAGTTCATTAATTCAAAAAGCCTGCAAATACTATTATTTGCAGGCTTTTTTTATCCATAATGCTGTATAATAAAATCTTAGAGAAAGCTTTAAAAGTGTTTCTTATTTACAATATTATTGATAAAAATTACCAACAATATCATTACACCAAAGCCCATAGCAACGAGCAATAAGTAGAGTCCAACGTATGCTCCGTATTCTGCTATGTCGAAAAATGGATAGAGGTAATCTTTGAAGGCCAGAGCTAGGAAAAGCCCCCATATCATAAAAATAATAGGATAGATTAACCATTTAAAAAACTCATTAAAATGATATCTTCTTTTCTCGGCAATTAGCCAATAAGAGAACATTAGTACAGGAGAGATATAATGTAAAAGCACAGAAGATAGACGTTCTAAACCATGCAAATCATATATAGGTTCAAGAATAATTAGATAGACAAGTCCAGTAAGTAATATATATGAAGTAATTGGGCCTAGAATAAAGGGATGCAATTTGTTTTTAGGAATTTTTCCCATGAAAAGCTCGGTTGCCGAATAGATTAACAATAGAAAATTAGATTGTAGTGTGAAATATTTAAAAGAAAATAAAGCATAAATAATTCCCCTATCAATTGCTCTATTGTAGATATCAAGAGAGATACCCGCTAAGGTTACAAGGAAAATTAATAGAAGTAAATAATTCTTACATTTCTCTTTGTTCATAATAATGTGTTTTAAATAAAATAACGAATAATAGGAATTGCTATAGGGATAAGTATAGATGTAAAAACTCCCATCAAAGCAATTGCAAGCCCTCCTACTGCCCCCTCCAATGCGCCGAATTCAAGTGCTTTTGCTGTCCCTATACCATGTGCTGCCGAACCTAGAGATAGCCCTATCCCAATTTTTGATTTTATACCAGTTATCTTTAAGAACCAAGGCCCAACCACCGCCCCAAAAATCCCTGCTACCATTACAACAACAGCGGTTAAATAGACAACGCCGCCCTGTTGTTCGCTCAAAACAATTGCAATTGGAGTGGTAATAGATTTAGGAAGAAGAGTTAAGATCATTTTTATATCGGCTCCAAATAAAATTGAGATAAAAGCTACCGATATTATAGAAATTAAACTCCCACAGAAAGTAGCCACTAAAATAGAAACTCCTCGGCTTTTAATAATATCGTAATTTTTATATAATAAGAATCCAAACGCAACTACAGATAAATTAAGAACATATTTAATGATCTTGGTATTTTGCTCATACAGTTGCATGTCGTTACCAGTTATTCTAAAAAATAGTATCACAAAAACTGTTGCCACTATAATAGAATGCAGCAGCATTATTTTGCTTTTTTTATATACTAGTTTACCTATAAAATAGGCTAATACTGTGAGCAGGATAAATAGTATTTCCAACAAAGGATTTAACATACTATAGCAAACTTATTGTGATTTACTCTTTTTAACTTCAAACCTATCGGCAATATATCCTACAATCCACAACACCAAAAAAGAGCTTATTATTACAGAAGTCAGAATTGCTGGTGCTTGCTCTTTCAGAGTGGTGAGTGGAACCAATGCAACTCCTGCTGTTGCTGGGATAAAAAACAACATTAAGTTGTCTAGTAGAAAGTTTGAGGCCGATTCTACCCATATAGGCTTAATTATTTTGGACTTAAGTAATGCAAACAGAACTATCATACCTATAACTGCAGGAGAGATAAACCTAGCCATTAAGGTGCTTAATAATTCTCCTATATAATATGAAATTACAATTATGCCAACTCCAAAAAGAAAACAGAGCGCTTTAAAAACCTCGTCTTTAATTTTAAATCTCATTCTTTCATCCACTCGTAGGTTGTGTAATGGTCTCCCGTCATACCTAAAGAGTCATACACAGATTGAGCAGGAATATTTCTTTTGTCTACATAAAGACGAAGACCCATTATATTATTAGATTTTAAGACTATTTTTTTGACATGCTCATACAATAATTTGTAAATACCCTTCCTTCTATAACCTGGTTTAATGTAGACAGATTGAATCCACCACATCCAACCATTTCGCCAATCACTCCACTCTGTTGTAATCATGAGCATTCCGGTTGGCTCCCCCTCCTTTTCTGCAATAAAGTAATTTGCTTTTGCATCATCCTCAAAAACAGCAGTGACTCCCTTGAATAGAATATCATAATCTAGAGTTAAGTTTTCTGTCTCCAGTGCCATCTCTTTTTGAAACCCTACTATACATTCAATGTCTTTGGGTTGTGCCTTCCTTATGGTTATAATCATATTTTGTATCGTACTTTAATTAACAACTTAACTTTAAAATAGTCTATAATAATACCGGATGAGGGTTTCTCTTATTGGAAAGCCATAAAATAACATCCAAAGCTAGTTCTGTATCTTGAACTATACCTCCCCAGTCCCAATTAGGGTCATAATTATCTGCAGGTCTATGATATGCACTCTCCATGTAATAGTTCCAAGCTTCAAGAGCTCTCTCTTTACCTCCATTCTCACAATCGAATCTACCCATTGCCCATATAGAAGGAATTCCTGCTTTAAAAAACGGGAAGTGATCGCTCCTAAAGAAAAGACCTGTTTGAGAATTGGGGTCGGGTAATAAATAACGTCCTCTTTTAGAAGCAAATATATTGTAGATACTATCCAACGTAGAGTAGCCATAACCAATCATTGTAACATCTTTCATTCTGCCCGCCGGCACCATCATATCGTTATTTAGGCATGCCACTGTTTTTTCAATATTGGTTGCTTGATTATTGACATAGTAATAGCTTCCCACTAAACCTTGCTCCTCGGCTGTAGGAAAAAAAAGCACAACCGATCTATCTAACTTTTTATTTGCTAAAACTCGACCTATTTCCAAAACCCAAGCCATAGTTGTTCCATTATCTACCGCTCCGTTGTATATAGAATCTCCAAGTTGAGCTTCTCCAATTCCAAAATGATCCCAATGGCCCGAAATTAGGGTTGCCTCTTGAGGTAACTTAGAACCACGAAGAATTCCTGCAACATTTTTTGAAATATTACGCTCAATCTTATTTTTAAATGAGACACTAATTGTTGACTTTAAGTCTATAGGAGAAAATTCACGAGAGAGTGAGAGTGTAATTAAAGAGTCTAAAGAGTAGCCTTGTTTTGCAAGCAGTTCTTTTGCACTACTTTGAGAGATCCAACCTGTTACTTTGCAATTACTATTAACATCTTCATTGTCTATGAACAATTTAGATGAAGTGGCGCTCTTTTGAGGTACATTATAACCATAGCCTGCTGCATCTGTATCATGAATAATAATAATGCCAGCCGCCCCTTTTTTAGCAGCCTGTTCATATTTATATGTCCATCTACCATATAAAGTCATCTCATTACCTTTGAAAAGAGTTGGATCTTTACTGAAAAACCCAGGGTCGTTAATCAAAACAACTATAGTCTTACCTTTAACATCTACATCTTTAAAATCATTCCAATCATATTCGGGTGCTTCTACTCCAAAGCCACAAAAAACCAGAGGAGAATTAAGAACTTGTACACTCTCATGAGGTAGTGGTGAATTTAGTGCAATCATATCGGGTGCACTTAAAATAACATTAGAGTGTTTATCTTTAACCAAGGGATTAGTTAAACTTATTGAGACATTAGATACAATTTCGGATATGATACTTATCATTGGTACTTCTTGAAAGTAACTCCCAGAAAATGCAGGTTCGAAACCAATTTTCTCTAACTCTTTAGCCAAAAACTCTACTGATAGTTCCTCCCCTTTTGTAAAAGGCATTCTTCCCATATAAGCATCGGATGAGAGCTCTTTTACAACACGTTTCAAGTTATCTACAGAAACATCATATTCACTGTTGGGTCTGCCACAAGAAGCGATAATAATCAAAGAAAAGATGAGACCAAAAAAATTAATCCTTTTCATAATTTAAGTTATTTTACTAATCAATAAAATTACAAATAATTTAAATAACAAAAGAGGTTCTGCAAGAATATTGATTAGAATCATTAAAACAACAATAATAGCTCTACCGAAAACTTATTAGAGCCCATTTGTGCGTCACTAATAAATTCTGCAATGGGATTTTCTCCAAAATAGTGCTCGTAATCTAATCTAATAACCGATCCAAAAGGTTTTTTGGTCAATCCAAAATCTAATCCAACTGTAAAACGAGAAGAATTAAAGCTACTCTGTCTATTATTGTCTCCAATAGCATCCCACCTTATAACTGGAGTTATATCATGAAATAAACCAGGAGTATTCAAAGGGAATGAATATCCACCCTGTATATAATAAGATAATCTATCTGTAGAATTGAATCTATTATGCCTATTCATAACCTCGGCTTCAATTCTGTACCTAGGCCCAGCATATCTAAGATCGGCACCCCAAATAAAAAAATCTTTCTGCTCAGATAATGGGTAATCATATATTTTTGCTGTTGCGCGAAACCCTTGCATAGTCCCAATTTGAACTCTAGCAGCATAAGAGAGTGTATTTGTCCAAACAGGGTCATTTATTGTAAAGCCATTAAAAACACCAAATTCCAACATTATAGGTAATGGAAGAGCTTTGATAGTATAGTTAGCTAAAGCTCCTATATCTCTAGAACCTGTAATGAACTTACCAATAAATGGTCTATTAATAAACATTAAAGTTTGAGGTGCAACTGTGTACGAGTTAAATAATGGAACACTAGTTTGTCCTAATACAAGATTAAAATTTTCAAATAATTTAATATTAGCAAAAAGGTCTAGAACAGCAAGTTTACCCTCTGCATTTAACTCTATTTGGAATCTGTAAGAGATAGGATCTGAGATACTACCCGAAAGACCCACTCGTGAGTTTCTAACAGAGAACCTAGACATTCCAGTGTTTAAAGCATACTCATATTTAGTTTTAAGGGAGGCATCAAATGTTGGCGAGTATTTCTTATCACTACTTTGTTTCTCTTGTCCAAATAAAAGAGCTAGGTTAAGAAAAAAAGCAACAGTGAATAATAACTTGGTTGTTATGTTTGAGTTTGACATATAAAATTCTTTAAAAATCATTAAGGATTTAAGTTTAGGATACAAATTTAGAAAATATTATAAACAAAAAAAGCCCGATGATTTCTCATCGGGCTTTAAAAGTTGGCGGCTACCTAC
>CAYIYT010000002.1:0-92990 GCA_964367735.1 uncultured Muribaculaceae bacterium | reverse complement strand
GTACCGTGGTCCTGCATCGCCCAGCGGGCTGGCCCTGCATGCTCAAGAATATACATTATAATGCTCAAAAGCTATTCGCCACATTAAAAAACTCAAAAGCAGATGGCACTTATTATAAGTTACTTAATAAAATAGCTAAAAGGGATCTTTTGATCATTGACGATTTTGGCTTACAAGTATTAGATGATATGGACCGTTTGTCTCTGCTAGAAATAATGGAAGATAGATATGGACTGAAATCTACTTTAATTAGCTCACAACTGCCTGTAAAAGTGTGGTATGACATTATAGGAGAAAGTTCTGTTGCCGATGCAATACTCGATAGACTTGTTAGTGGAGCTTTCAGATTAGAATTAAAAGTAAATAAATCACTCAGAGAAGAGTCTTAATATTATAAAATTTTATGCAAATTTGCCATCGAAGTAAGAAGCTGTGACTGGCCCAGCATCATCCAGTAGCGTGGTCCTGCATTAACAGTATATACAATATATAAAGAAACCTTGCCATAATCCCTCTTTATTTCAAGGAACATTGGCAAGGTATTTTTATAAAGGAATAACTATTTTTCAGAAGACCAAGGGCGTGTCTCTACCTCGACACCCCAATGTGGGTTTCTTAAAATAATATCGTTTTGGATTGGAATTGTATATAAATCGGAGTTTACTTTCCCACTATATGGTTTTCCGTTTATGGTGTGAGTAATTATCTCTTTTGCCCAGGGCTTTCCAGTATCTAAAACAAGTCTCTTAAGGTCAAGGAATCTCTTTTGAGAACCTACTGGTAGTTCGCGCCTACGTTCGTTTAAAACTTCTTGAATTACATCGTCTTGTTTAGAAGCGGAAAAAGGAGTGAAGCCAGGTTTCATTCTAAATTTTCTTAGTAGGTTAATATCGCTAATTGCACCTGCTAAATCATTGGAGCGTGCACGCCCCTCTGCTCTCATAATCAGGAGTTCTGGATAGGTATAGCCCGATGTGGTTCTCCTTTTTGTTTGATAATTGATAATCATTCGCCCATCGTCGTAAGTTACGCCGGCAACCTTTGTTTTGTAGCCATTATTTTCAAAAAAGAAATACTCACGTCTTAAATCTTTATTGGCATCAAATAGAGCAACAAATTCATCTGAAGGGTAATTGAAAGAGGCGCCAGAGGCATTGCCACATTTACGGTAAAGCAACATCTCTCTATGATAAGTTGCGGTAATAGGGGTAGATCCTTGAGGTGTATTTATTGAACTTGATGGTCTTCTATCTGGATTTGTAGCAACGGTAGCATCTGCCCAAGTAAATTGATTCAAGTCATAAAAAAGATTGTCTATTCCACCGTTTTGTGAGGCAGCCAGCTCTAAACCTCTATTTGCGTAGATAGCTACACTATCAAATTTTTGTGTAAATAGATGGTAGTGAGCTAAAAAAGCATAAGTTGCAGCTTTGCCAAACCTTGAAGGACTTCCAACATAATCTGGCATAGACTTTAATGACGAGTGAATATCTTTTAGTACTTGTGCAAAAACCTGGTCGCTAGTAGCAAGATCTTCCATTGGGGCCATAACGCTGCTTTGAGTTCTCATAGGAATTGTCTTAGCACTATTGATCCCTTTAGGGTTGTAAACAGGGCCATAAATTAAGCCGAGGTTAAAAAAAAGGTATGCTCTTGCAACTGTTGCTTGTGCAATGGTTTCATTGGCAAACTTCTCTTCGGACGCTGTCATCACTTCTTTTACTCCATCTATACAGACATTGAAATATTCGATTGGTTCGTAAAAGTCCATCCACCATGTCCAATAATCGGGGTCTTTGGGGTTTAAGTAAGGGGTCTTAAAAATGAAGGCATAGTATGACTCTAGATTTGGGAATGAATTGGTCCAAAAATACTCGGCTTGGTTATCAGATATTTTTATATCGTCTGTAAGATAGTTTAAGCAGCAACCATTATTGTTATTTGCAAATGAACCATTAAATGTGAGATCATTATTTAGTAGTTTTTCATACGATGCAACATCACCTTTTTCTGGTATTAATCGCCCAGCTGGTTTAACATCTAAAAACTTATTACAGGCAGTGGTCATTAGCAACACTGCTAAGAAAAGAGTAGTATATATATGTTTTTTCATTATAATTTAATATTAAAGGGTAAGAGATATGCCAAAGAAAACTTGAGGGCGAGCATTTATTCCCTCTGGGTCTACATCTACATTTTTTGCAGTTAAATAGAATAGATTTCTACCTTGAACATAAACCTTTGCTCCAGAAAGCCCTATTACTCTTGTAGTTTTAGAAGGAACGTTATAAGAGATCATCAATTCTCTTAGCTTCAAAAAATTAGATTTTGCAGCAAATACATTGGCATATGGGATATAAAATGATTCGGTGTTTCCTGGAACTAACTTTGGATAGATTGTGTTTTTTTCGTCACCTGGATTTCTCCATCTCTCGCCCACATGTCTATTATTAATATATGAACCATTAAAAAGATCTGTTCTAAAATAACCACCCAGTTTTGAGATAAACATAAAGGATAGGTCAAAATTCTTGTACGAGAAGTTATTGATAAAGCTAATTTCGTCGGTTGGAGTCATAGATCCTATATAAACAGCATCTTCTGGCTGTAACCCCCCTCCATTAGTAAGAACGCCTTCTTTGTTATAGTATTGTGGAGTTCCTTTGTCATTTAATCCTGCAAACTTGAGTGCCCACATTCCATACATTGGATAATCTGTTACTAATGAGCCTCCATCTGTAGCGTAGTTTAAAATATTAGTAAGGTTTCCATTATAGTGTAGTAGCGTATTTTTATTGTTACTCCATATAAATGATGAGTTCCATCTAAAATTGCCTTTATTTATTATTTCACCAGAGATGGTAAGTTCTGTTCCATTGTTTCTAACAGATCCAATGTTTTGGCTTAGTGTGTTGGTGCCTCTAGTGTAATCTATATCGTCATTTGCAATAAGGTCTGTACTTTTCTTAACATAGTAGTCAAAAGTAACCATCAAGCGATTATCTAGTGCTGCTATATCGGTACCTAAATTGGTAATACCTGTTCTTTCCCATCTTAGTTGGTTGTTTGGGAAGCCACCAATTCTATTGGCAATACCATTTGCATTTTGATTGAACTGGCCAACACCTATAACAAGATAGGGGGTGTAGCTAAGCGAAATGTTTCCATTTATACCATATGATGCTCTAACATTAAGTCTATCTATATATCCTTTAAGAGGCTTGAAAAACTCCTCTTCACTCACCTTGTAAGTCCCACCAACAGACCAAGTTGGTTTGTATCTATATTTGGGATCTGTACCAAAGAAGTTAGTTAAATCTAGTCTTGCACTACCACTTATAATATACTTACTCATAAGCTCATAAGAGCCATTTGCATACCATCCTGCAAATCTATTATCTCTTACTGCAATCCTACCCCCATAACCAATAGTTCCAAGATTAGCAGGGTTTGCCTGGAATAGCATATCTCCTCTAATGTTGTTTGTGTTTTTATTGAATTCATATGGGTCGAACCCTGTATTTACGGTTGCCGAATTTGGATTATAGCCTAAATATGTAGGAAGAGTAATATCTTCATAGGTGTCTTTACTAATCTCGGTACCTAGCATAGTGTTAATCCTATGAGTAGTTCCGTTAAAAGATTTTTTATAATTAATTTGAGCTCTTAAAACCCAAGATTCTATGCCCCCTCTGCTTTCGTCTAATCTTCCTCCATCTGGGATATATCTTTTTATAGGACTTGTTCTTGATGCTCCATCGTTATAGGCCGATCTCATTGCATAAGATTCGCCAAGCTTTACATTTCTAGTAGCATTCATCCCTTTTACCCATGAACCTCCAGCTGTTACATTCCAATCGTCATTGATTTTGAGGGTTACATCGCCACCAACTCTTACTTGAAGATTCTCTATTGTTTTAGTCATAGTAGAGATATCGGTAGAAGGGTGGTATAGCATAGATTTCATGAGGGTTTGTTTATCATACTCAGGAATTCGCCTTTGGCCAGCTGGGTTGAAAAAAATGGCTTCGCCAGAATTGGTATATAAATCTGTATAAGGGTCTATTCTGAACGATGAGTAACCCTCGGCCGATGTGTTTGATGTAGCGTAGTTAATATTTGATATGAATCGAAACGAAAACCATTTAGAGGGTTTCCATAAATTGTTTACATCTGCAATAAATCTTGTATCTGAATTATTAGCAAGGTCTCCATTGCTCTTTGAAATCTTTAAAGATCCATTAAATAGGTTTTTCTCTGTACCACCTGTAATATTTAGGCTATGCTGTTGAGATTGTTCTGCACGAAGCATGTGCTTAGAGATCTCTTCTAGTGCATTGTTATTTCTGAGTTGGGTAATTTGAGCATCGGCTTCGGTAGCTGGCATCCAACCTTTGTCTTTAGCTAGAAGGAGATACTGTACCTCAGTTAGTCTACTCCAAGCGTTGTATTTGTTGTTATATGAGTTTTGATCTGCATCAAATAGATCTATCTCGGCATCTATATAATCACTTATCGAAGCTCTGTTTAGAGTAGAAAAATTAAGCTTTTGGGTAGCTCCGTAAATTCCACGATAAGAGGCCGAAAATTTCCCAGTTTGTGCACTTTTGGTGGTTATAACTATTACTCCATTTGATGCTCTTGCTCCATAAATAGAGGCTGCCACCGCATCTTTAAGGATAGTTATGTTTGCAATGTTATCGGCATTTATAGATTCTAAACTAAGCCCATTCCCAATCAAAGGATAGCCATCTACAACAATCAAAGGGGTTTTAATACCATCTATAGTAGATAGTCCTCTAATTACAATGTCTCCATTATTTGCAACTGCTACACCAGCCGATTGGCCTTCTAGCATGCTGCGAAGAGAGGGCTGAAGCTTATTATCTAATGATTCAGATGTTATAGTTGAATAAGAACCTGTAGATCTTTCCTTTAATAGAGTTTGATACCCTGTAACAACAACATCGTTGAGTTTTATCATATTTACTGATAAAGAGACATTTATAAGGGTTCTATTCTCTACAGGTAAAGCTTGTTCTTCTAATCCAATAAAGGAAAAAATGAGCACATCTGTAGGTTCAACCGTAATTGAATACTCTCCATTTAAGTTAGTAGCCTGAAAAATATTTTTACCCTTAACCTGGATGCTTACTCCAGGCAAAATTTGGCCAGTAGATGAATCAATTACTACGCCTCTAACATTAATTTTTTGATTTTGACTTGTATTTGACGTTTTAGTTGTACTGTTTGTTTGATCGCTGTTTTGTTTAATAATTTTGTGAGTCAAAACTACTTGCTTGCCTTTAATTGTGTAGTTAATGTTTGCACTGTTAAATAATTTAGATAAAATTTGCTTGAGATCTATATTGTTCTCCTTAACAGAAACAGTAATTTTGTCTACTTCAAGATCGCTGGTATAAACAAATTTGTAATCGGTAAGATCACTTATTTTGTTCAACACTGTTTTGAGTGGAGTGTTCTCATAATTTAATGAGATCTTTTGTGCGTAAGCCCCAATTGGAGCTACTAAAAGGAATAAAGTAAAGAGTAAAGCAAACAAATTACTTTTAGGTGCGAGTCGTTTAATCATAATTGTATTCTTTTGGTTTATTATAATACAACCTCTAAATTAAAACCCACATTGTTTATGCTGTTTTTTTTACTCTATTTTGAGAATGTAACAGTATCGTCTGTGATTTTATACTGGGAAGAAGTACATAAATTAATGATTTCTAAAACTTGAATTAATGATTCAGATTTAAATGAAGCATTAAGTTTGTAATCATAAAATGTGTTGTCTTTAATGTCAAACTGTTTTCCATACCACCTTTCTAGAACTTTTAGTACCTCTTTCATTGGTGTATCTTCAAAAATAAGCTCTCCTTTCATCCATGCATCTTTATTTGGTTCAACTATTTTAGAGAGTATAGCTATTCCACTTTCCATAATAATAGCACAATCGTTAGGGACCATTTTGAGGGAGCTCTCAGAGTTAGTGCCCTTATTTGTGATGAGTTTTATTGAGCCATTATAAAGTATTGCTCTACTATCGGAGTCATTTTCGTATGATCTTAGAGAAAATTTTGTTCCTAAAACTTCAATTGAAAAGCCTTTGCCTGTAGATACAATCATAGGCCTAAGTGAGTCACTGGCAACTTCAAAAAATGCCTCTCCAGATAATTCTACTCTTCTTGAATGGTCTGAAAAAACATCTGGATAAGTAATTTTTGAATTTGAATTAAGCCAAACAGTAGAGCCATCGGGCAAAGTTACTTTGCCTTTTACTCCTGTGTCTGTATAGAGAGATCTCATATTTATGTGTGAATCTAGGCTTGTGATTGCATTTGTGCTACGTACTATTTTAGTTCCATTATTACTGTTAAAAATTCCACCAATTAACGCCACTAGTAAAATTACAGCTGCTGCCATAGAGACTAGAGTTCTTCTCTTCCACTTTAATTCTTCATTGATTTTCTTTTCTATAGGAGTGTTTTTTCTGTTCTTTACTATTTCATTAAACAAAGCAAGCTCTTGAAAAGGAGCATTCTCGTTTGGCAAAGAAGATAAAGTCCACAACATTTTCTGCTGTGAAAATTTTTTTAAATTTTCTGGAGACTCTTTAATCCACTCTAAAACCACTTTGTTTTCTTCCTGTGTGGCCTCACCCCTAATTACCTTTATGATTATGCTTTCATCCATCTTTTTAATATTATCTACCCAATTATAATACAATTTAGTTAAATAAACCCACAGAAATAAACACTACCCATGATAGATAATCTTTCAGTGACTTTCTTAGTAAACCTAATGCTATTTTTAATCTACTTTCTACAGTACGTAGTGCAATACCTTGTATATTTGCAATCTCTTGTTGCTTCAGATTGTTCACTCGACTAAGTAAAAATGTAGATCGAACTTTCTCTGTCATCTTTCCAATTGCACCCTCTAATGTTTGGACTATCTCTTTTTCAATTAGAGAACTAGAGGTGCTATCTGCCAATGAGAGGTAGTTAATTTCTGACTGTAGTTGATAAGAACCGTAATCTAGATATTTTTTTTCGATAGTCCTTTTTTTAAGAATATTTAGACACATGTTCCTTGTAATAACTAAAAGAAATGCTCCTATCTCTTTTTCGTGATCTATAGTGTCTCGTATATCCCACAGTTTAAGAAAGACTTCTTGTGCAACTCCTTTAGCTTCTTCCATATCAAAAAGATAGCCATAAGCGAAATTTCTTATTCTAAGAAAGTGCTTGAGGTATACCTCTTCAAAATACTTATTTTCATTTGGAATTACAGACATTTTCTTTAAAAGTTAAATTACTTTAACACTTTTGAAAGAGTAAATATACAATTTAGTTCCAATATGCCCATAAATGAAAATATTTCGCATTTATGCATATCTTTATACTTTATATATTAACAATAAACATATTTGTACTATGAATATTGAATTTTTATTAGATTATAACCCCATTTTACTTGCTTTAATTGCAACTCTTTTTACTTGGTTTATAACTGCGCTTGGGTCTTCCATGGTTTTCTTTTTCAAAAATTTAAATCAAAGAGTTCTAAATTCCATGTTAGGATTTGCAGCAGGAGTAATGATTGCAGCTAGTTTTTGGTCTTTGCTTGCGCCAGCTATTGAAATGGCCGAAGCAAATGGCGATCCTTCCTGGATGCCTGCTTTAGTTGGATTTTTAGCCGGAGGTGCTTTTTTATTCATAATAGATAAGATATTACCTCACTTGCATATGGGGCTCTCTACAGATAAGGCCGAGGGTGTTAAGACTCAGTGGCAGAGAAGTATTTTACTAGTACTTGCTATAACTATACATAATATTCCAGAAGGTTTGGCAGTTGGAGTTGCCTTTGGCGCATTGGCCCACAGTCCAGATCTTGGCGTTTTAACAGGAGCTATAGCTTTAGCTATTGGAATTGCACTGCAAAATTTCCCAGAGGGAGCTGCTGTTTCAATTCCACTTAGAAGAGAGGGCTTTTCAAGATTCAGAGCTTTTAATTATGGCCAACTTTCGGGTATTGTTGAACCAATGTCTGGAGTTTTAGGTGCATATCTTGTACTATCTATTACTCCAATACTACCTTATGCTTTGGCATTTGCAGCAGGAGCTATGATTTTTGTATGTATAGAAGAGCTAATCCCTGAATCTCAAAGAGGGAACGAAACAGATTATTCTGCAATTGGAGCAATGCTTGGCTTTGCCGTTATGATGTTTTTGGATGTAGCTTTAAGTTAAACAACTAAATTGCCTCTTCGGTAACAAGATCGGATCTTAGATTTGCTCTAATAAAATTTTGGCGCTCCATTGTATTTTTACCCATGTAAAACTCTAGTAATTCTGGGATGTTATCGTCGTTGCCAAGGCGCACCTTCTCTAGTCTTATATTTTCGCCAATAAAATATTTGAATTCATCTGGAGATATCTCTCCAAGTCCTTTGAATCTAGTAATCTCGGGATTGGTGCCAAGTTTTTTCATTGCGCGGTTGCGTTCATCGGCAGAGTAGCAATATATAGTCTCTTTTTTATTTCTTACTCTAAAAAGTGGTGTTTGAAGAATGTATAGATGTCCTTGACGGATAAGATCGGGAAAAAACTGCAAAAAGAAGGTTAGTAAGAGAAGTCTAATATGTAGCCCATCTACGTCGGCATCGGTTGCTAGCACTATTTGATTATAGCGAAGGTTCTCTAAATCTTCTTCTATATTGAGAGCTGCTTGAAGTAGGTTAAACTCTTCGTTTTCGTAAACTATCTTTTTGGTGAGCCCATATGAGTTTTTGGGTTTACCTGTTAGCGAAAACACTGCCTGAGTTAAAACATCTCTACTTTTAGTTATTGATCCACTAGCAGAGTCTCCCTCTGTTATAAAGAGAGTGCTCTCTATAGCTCTTTCATTTTTATCTCCGTAGTGTAAACGGCAATCACGCAATTTTTTATTGTGCATGTTAGCTTTTTTTGCTCTTTCACGCGCCAATTTTTGAATTCCAGAAATTGCTTTTCGTTCTTTCTCTGAATCCAATATTTTTTTTAACAAAATTTCGGCTATATCGGAGTGGCGGTGAAGGTAATTATCTAACTGCTCTTTAATAAAATCTCCAATAAAAACTCTTATGCTTGCACCTCCTGGAGCTATCTCCTTAGAACCAAGCTTAGTCTTTGTTTGAGATTCAAAGACAGGTTCTTGAACCTTTATACTAACTGCCGCTATCATACTTTGGCGTACATCTGCCGCTTCAAAATCTCTTTTGTAAAAGTCTCTTATTGTTTTGGCAATAGCTTCTCTAAAAGCAGCCATGTGGGTACCCCCTTGTGTTGTGAACTGTCCGTTTACAAAAGAAGAGATGCTCTCGCCATAGTCGTTACCATGTGTAATTGCAATTTCAATGTCTTCTCCCTTAAGGTGTATTGGTGGGTATAGTGGCTCCTTTGTAATAGATTCGTTAAGCAAATCTAGAAGTCCATTTTTAGAAAGGAACTCTTTCCCATTTAATTTTATTGAGAGGCCAGTGTTTAGGTAAGAGTAGTTGCGTAGCATACTCTCTACAAATTCTGTGTTGTAAACATAATTCTCGAAGAGCTCTTCGTCTGCTGTAAACTTTACCAGAGTCCCATTTTTCTCGGCACTTAATATACGCTCTTCTTTAATTAATTCGCCTCGGCAAAACTGAGCATATTGGCTCTCGCCATCGCGAAAAGATTGAATATAAAATGAAGAAGAAAGTGCATTAACTGCTTTTATACCAACGCCATTTAGCCCTACAGACTTTTTAAAGGCCTTGCTATCATACTTAGCTCCGGTATTCATTCGGTTTGCAACATCTATTAAAGAGCCAAGAGGAATTCCTCTGCCATTATCTCTAATGGTTACCTCTTTCTCTTCTAAGGTTATAGTAATTAACTTACCGTTGCCCATGGCATACTCATCTACCGAGTTGTCCATCACCTCTTTAATGAGTACATAAATACCATCGTCTGGAGAAGAACCGTCTCCAAGTTTTCCAATATACATACCCGGCCTTTTACGGATATGTTCATTCCATTCTAATGTTCTTACTTCTTCTTCGGTATATTTACTCATGATAAGTTTAGGTGAGATTTGTTGCAAAGTTAAAAATTTTTGAGAAAGAGTTGTGAAATTTCAAAATAGAGATAATTTCTTTAAATTTAAAGTTTATATGATGAATACAATAAAAAAGCAGGATTGACTTTTGAATTATGGATAGTATAAATAATGGGATAGAGGCCAGTAACCAACTTATTATTGAGCAACTAAAGCGCGAGAACGAACTAAAGACTAAGTGGCTTTATTTAATTGCGCACGATTTTAAAGGGATTTTTTCTAGCATTACTCTCTTATTAAGAACATATGAAGATAAAGAGATTTCGCAAGAGCTATTTTTATCTTTACTACCCGAACTCCAGAAAGAGGCACAAATAAATATTAAAACACTTGAAAGTACTTTTGCATGGGTTAATGCTCAGGTAGGCGGTCTAAAACTACAACTTGAAGAGGTTGTTGTGTTCCACTTTTTTTTAGATTTAAAAGAGAGCTTTAGAAAGCAATTAGAGATAAAAAATATTTCACTTAATTTCTCTGGTAATCAAGATTTGGTCATTAATACAGACAAATTACTCCTTAGCTTTATATTAAAACAAGTAGTAGATAATGCAATTAAGTATTCATATACTAGTGGAGAGATAAAGATGGCAGTTAAGAGTGATTATCTTGGTTTTCAAATTGCTATAGAAGATAAAGGATTAGGAATGAATCAAGAGGTTTTGGACAATTTATTTACACTAGACGGTTCCCATTTTACCGGCACAATGGAAGAGAATGGAGCAGGCCTAAGTTTGATTATTGTTAAAGATTTTATTGAAAAACTAAATGCTAAAATATCTGTCATATCGGATGTAAACAAAGGGACTTCAGTAGTATTTTTATTTTCAAAATAAAAGTATAACTTGGTTGATCTAAAATATTTATCTAACTTTCGCGCAATAATACTTGCTGAATTGACCAGTTTTAAATGAATAAAAAAATACTCATAGCAGACGATCATGTAATAGTGCGAATGGCACTTTCTTTGATTATTAAGAAGGTAAGGCCTAGAGCAGCTGTAGATGAGGTAGACGATTACCAAAAAGTATTGGATCTTATTAAGATAAAATCATTCGATTTGGTTATTCTGGATATAAAAATGCCTAATGGTAATTTTAGGCAAACCATGGATATCATTAAATTAAATTAAATCATCCTAACACTAAAGTAATGATATTCTCTTCGCAGGACGAGAGTTTGTTTGCTATTAGGTATTTAAAGATGGGTGCAGATGGTTTTTTGCATAAATTGTCTTCCGAAGAAACAATAAGTTTGGCTATAAACAAGATGCTAGATAAGGGAAGCTATATTAGCGAAGATGTAAGAGATGTTCTAGTCAATAACAAGCTAAATAGGCCAAAAGGACCTCTTAATCCTGTAAATATGCTTACAGATAGAGAAATAGCTGTTGCAGAACGATTAGTTAAAGGAGTACTATTAAAGGACATTTCAAATGAATTGAATATCCATATTTCTACTGTTAGCACATATAAAATGAGAATTTTAGAAAAATTAAATATAAACTCTATTCAGGATTTAATTAAATTATTTCATATTTATGAAATATCTGATTAACAATAATCTCTAACCCCCATTACTAAATACTCGTCCCACCCTATTGCCTGTAGTAATTTTACTACAAGCATATCCATCCATTGCTACAATAGTTTCTATTAGAAAGCCTTATAATTGCGCACGATTACATGCATGATACTGCAATAATTGTATGCTTGCGCTTATGATATTGCTCATTTTATATACACATTTTAAAAATAAAGAATCTTATCTAATAACTAAAACAACCAAAATGAAATCAAATTTAAAGTATTTCGCATTAGCAATTGCTACCCTGGTAATAGGGTTGAGCAGCTGCTCAAAAGATGATCCTAAACAGGGTCCTATCGAAGAAGGTACCAAAAGTATCACTCTAAAAATTAGTAATACACCTACAACTCGTGCAGAAGGTACTACGCAAGTAGAAGAATCAGTAAAGTTTACATCTGGACACCTCTATTTTACAACTTCATCAGGTGTTATTGTTAAGCACTTCACAATGACTGACGCTACTACAGCAGGTGCTAATATCAATATCACTGCGGTAACAGGAGCTACAGGTTCTGAATTGAAAAACATTCCCTTTGATGCAACTAAAGTATATGTTGTGGGAAATATAGCCATTCCTCCAATAATAACACTTAATACTACAAATATTTCTGCAGTTAAAGAGATCTCTCTTACTGTAGAAAGTCAAGTTGAGGTTGTAGCAGGTAATGTTGTTAATCTTTATGGAGAAGGTGACATTTTGGGTACTGATCCAACTTATACTGCTGCAGTAAAAATTGCTCCTACAGTTGCTCGTATCGAACTAGCAGATATTACTTCTACTGGTAGCGTAATCACTGGCTTTGTGGTAGAAGGCATATTTATTGATAATTATTATGCTAAAGCTCATGTTGTAGAAACATTGCAGGGCGAAATTGTGTCTAATAACGATAATGCTACAGCTATTCATTTTAGCGAAGCTGTTGGCACTAAGTATCTACTAGATCTTAAACCTTCTATTTACGATTGGTTTCCTGAAGGAGCAGGTGCTTTAAAGGATGGTATAATTGCTAGTGCCAAAATTGCTAAACCTATAACAGCTTCAAAAATATGGGGTTATAATGTGTTTGCTACAAAAGCTGGTGCTCTTGCATCTGTGCCTCGTATTATTATCCGTTTTAGTAGTGTTTCAACTACTACAGAGAGCGGAGTTACCTTTACAGGTCCTCAGTTTATTACCATCAAAGGGTTTGTAAAAGGAGCTAACTCAGTTACACAAACAGGAGAACCTGACATAACTGAAGGAAATTCAATACCTACTATTAAATCTGGTCACGTATATAATATTGGTGCAGGAGTTTTAACGTTTGACGAGTCAAATTTGACACCCCTTCCTAATATGAAGACTAAAGATGTAACAGTAACAGTAACTATTCCTAAATGGGTAGTAGTTCCTGTTAAACCTGTTCTGTAATTATAACTTAATTTATAATCCGGCGGGGTGGGGGTATGGCTGCTCCCCTCCGTTCGGATTAATTTTAATTAGAAAATTTTAAAACAAATAAAAACCTTTAGGGATAGCTTATGAAAATGTTTCGACTCAGTCTGTTATTGTTACTTTTGGCACTTGTGCTGAACGGCTGTATCGACGACGATTTAAGCTCTTGTCCTAATTTTAGACCAAAAAACTTGCGGTTAGAATTTTTTCATACCGGCGATAAAGGAGCAGATATCTTTTCCAATAATATACATGTTGTAGAAGTTTTTATCTACGATTCAAACGATCTCTTTGTAATGAAGAAGTATGTAAGTAAGGCAGATTTGTCTCTTTTTGAGGGCACAGAGTTAAGCTTGAGTCCTGGTAATTATCGTATAGTGATTTGGGGAAATAGAGGAGATAGGACCTTGGTATACAAACCAGAAATAGGCACCCTGTTTAGCGATGCTTATATTAATTTTGGTGTACCCAAAGAGGGTGTTTCTACTGGGGGAGATCCTCTGTATTACGCCTCTTATTATGCTCCCTTTACAAAGGGGATGGACACTCCTGATTATTTAGTAACCGTTCCCGAGAGTGGGATTGAAACCGTTGATATTAACTTTCGCAGTGCACACGTTAAGATAGAGGTGTATATCAAGGGTTTTGTAGATGAACTTGCTGGAGGCCAGAGTGTGCTTCCCATTGTAGAGCTTACTGATATTTATGCTGGCTACAATTTTAATTTAGAGCCTTTTGATCCTTCTATTATTTATAAAGATCTTTCGTACAATAAAACAAAAGAGGGAAACCTGCTGGCAGCAGCAGAGTTTTATACGCCTCTTTTTGAAGAAAACAAACCTACAAAGGTGATCATAAGAAAACAGTCCGATGGAAGTGTAGTAACAACTATAAACCTAAAGGATTTTATTAGAGACAATAAAATAGTTTTAACTGGAATCACTACTCAAGTGGTAATTCCCATATTTATAGAGTATAAGCAGAGTTCAGTTAGTATAACGCTTGCCGAGTGGAAAGAGACCCCCGTTAAGCCAGAAATGTAATATATAATGAGTACAATAAAAAGATTTAATCTATTGCAAATAATTTCTCTATTCCTATTGCTAGGGGTAGTGGGGTCTTGCATTGACGATCGTTATATTGTACCTGTTAGTAAGGAGAATACAGTTACCTTCTCTGTGAAGGTTCCGGGTTCTGGTGCTCCTACTGCAGCAGGCCCTAAGACTCGCGCTTTAGATGTGAATGAAGAAAATGTAGTGAACCAAATTGCGGTACTTCTTTTTGATATCGATGGTGTTCAGAGAACATATACTTATCAACCCATCTATTGTAGTAGTAGTAATATTATAACTGACCCTAGTAATAGCGAAATTAAAACCTTTACCATAAAAGTACCTGTAGGAAAGTACGATATGGTTGTACTTGCAAACGCAAACCAAAGCTTAAGTGGCATTGTAGGAAAAGTTGGTCAATCTAAAGATGTGGTGTTAGAGAATTTATTAGTGACCAATTCTGGTAAATGGAATACTTCTTCTAGTACTGATGATTACATACCTATCCCTATGTGGGGAGAGGTTAAAGGCAAGGAAGTTAAGGAGGGTATGGACCCTAATACACCAGTTCTTCTTATTCGTATGGTTTCTAAAATAGATGTGGTTATTACATCTTTTGCAAAAGCCAAGTTTAGTTTAGAAAGTGTACGTCTCTTTAATTACAATGACAAAGGCCGAGTTGCTCCTAATATGGCTTATTGGAGTAGTACTGATGGTGTAGTTATTGCACCTTCGATTCCTTCTGGAGCTGAGAAGCCATCTCCAGCGGTTAGTAATTCACTTTTATACGAAGAATCGGCTATTTTTAAGGATGCAGGCAAGGGTGTCTCAGTTACTAATGAAATTTATACTTTTGAAACTACAATAGGTGAAGCTTCTTCGCTACCAACCAACACATGTCTTGTTGTTGGGGGTAAATATGATCAAGAGACAGAATCTACTTTCTATCGTGTAGATTTAGCGAACACTACAGGCTCTACAGTAACTTATCTTCCTCTTTTACGAAACCATAATTACAAAGTCAATATTGCAGATATTTCTGCCTCGGGATTCCCTTCTCCTGCAGCTGCGTTTAATTCGCCCCCAGTCAATATTAAGGCAAGCGTTCTCAATTGGAACGAGAGCGAGGTTGCTAATGTAGAATTTGATGGACAATATATGTTAGGTGTTTCTCAAGGAGAATTTAGCTTATCTAGTAATCCACGTTTTGTAGGATGTGAAGATAATTCACTTACCATTACTACCGATGTACCTTCGGGATGGGAACTCACTAAGATTGTAGATGAAGAAGGAAGTAATATTAACTCAGTTACTAACCTAACTACGGGTTGGTTGGAGGTTCTTACTGTTAGTACCGGAAATTCGGGAGCTACTACTTATACGAAACTTATTCTATCTGAAAACGATACGGGCTCTCCTAGAACAGGTTTAATTCATATTAGTGCAGGGCGTCTTACCTATATTGTTAAAGTAATACAGTCCAAAACGTCAAAAGTAGATATTAAGATTACTAATGCTAGCAATCAAGTTATTGATGTTTTAGAGTTTATCTCAAAAAAGGATGTACAGCCAGATTCCAAGCAATTTAAATTAGAATGGTTCCCAAAATCATCAGACATTTTCTTTACAAATATAAATATTACTCAAGAAAACCCTTTTAGCTTCGATACAGGATTTAATGTAATTCCTGCTAGCGGTGTTATTTCAAATCCTTTAGGCACACAAACCTACACGATTCGCCCTACGGCAATAACAACTGCAAACCTAGAATCAGATCCGTTTTATAAACGTAATTCTATGTTGTTCTATACAATATCGGATGGTACTTTAACTGTAAACAAAACGCTTATTTTGCGCCAATCTGCATACAACGCACATCCTGTTGTAAGTAATTATTATCTAATGGATGGAACGCAGAAATCTTTTAATGTGCGATCCAATACACCTTTTACAGTTTCTGTAAAAACAAATCCTAACAATGTCATTACCAATTTGATTACCACTTCGGGCGGAGCCAATACTTCTGCTTCGGGTACTCCAGTTTATTTTGTTATTAAAAATGACATGAGCGATCCTGCTCTTTTCTTTAAAGAGATTGTTGTTACTATTGCTAGCCCTACCAATCTTTTTCCTGCCAAAGATGTTACATTGACATGTATATCTGGTATAATCCAACCTGAGTCTAACTCTTATATTATGACTCCTGGAGGTGCCTCAATTCTAATCCCTGTCTCTAGAGCCAATAAGTCACTTAGCACATGGGGATTGGGCGAGCAATTAGGTTTAAACGATGCTTATACTGCTGAATTGATTTGGACTGATAACATAAAAGGGCTTACGTTTGACTCTAATATTGAAATTATTACGCCAATAGGTAAAGGCTCTTTGAGTCATATTTTTGTTAGGCCAGGTACGGGGCAGGGTAATGCTCTTATTGCCATTAAGAAGGATGGCATAATTTTATGGTCATGGCATATTTGGGTTGTTACTGATACACCCAAAGTTAAGGGAACTAAAAACTTAATGGATTGCAACTTGGGTGCTCTCCAGAAAACCTCTGGTAACCAAAATGTTAATGGCTTCTATTACCAATGGGGGCGTAAAGATCCGTTCCCAGGTGGCAAGGTAGTTTATAATTCTTCAGGGGTAACCTACTCTATGTCAATTAGTTCGTTCCCAAAAGGAGTGAATAATTTCCCAAACTCCTTTACTAATCCAACTAAATATTATTTTTATAATGATGCTGACAATAGTAAAAATAGTCATGATTGGATTGGAGACACAGATAATCAAAGATCTAATCTTTGGAGTGATGGTCCAGATAAAACTGTTTATGACCCTTGTCCAGTGGGTTGGCGTGTTCCTGGAATTGACGTTTTCGAGCTATTATCTAAAGCCAAATTTCCTTGGGGTACTAATGGTCGTACAAATGACGACTATGGAGGGTATTATCCAGCTGCTAAAGAGATGAATGGCTTAGGAGAATTCCAAACAGATGGTTGGGGCTACTATTGGTCAGCTGTACCCTATTTATTAAATGGCAAAGATTTTAGATTTAGACAAGGCATTTTAGACAGTAGAGCTGATACGGGAGATGGTAATCGAGATAGGGGACGTTCAATACGGTGCGTGAAAGAATAAAACATTAAATAGAAATATGATAATTGATTATATATAAATGGTTACAATAAAAAGATACCATCTGCTGCATTTTCTCACATTTTCACTTTTACTAGGGATTGTGTGGTCTTGCATTGGTGACCATCATATTGTTCCAAGTAATAAAACAAACAGAATAACCCTCTCGGTGAAAGTACCAGGTGCCAACTCGCCAAAAGTAACACTCCCGAAGACTCGTGCCTTGACTGAGTTAAATGAGAATGAGATAAGAGAAATTGTGGTACTTCTTTTTGACACAGAGGGTAATTATACCTACATACCAATCTACCGTAATAGTAGTGATATTGTAACTGATTCAGGCGATAGCCGAATCAAAACATTTACAATTGAAGTACCAGAAGGAGAGTACGATATGATTGTTCTTGCAAATTCTAATACTGTTTTGAATAGTGTTTTAAGCACTATCGCTATGGGACAATCGAAAGCTTCTGTACTAGAAAAATTGGTGGTAACCAATAGTGGTAAATGGAATTCTTTGTCTCCCAGTTATACTCCTATCCCAATGTGGGGAGAGATTGAAGGTGTCGTAGTAAATAATAATATGTCCCAAAAATCTGTTTCATTAATCCGCATGGTTGCAAAGATTGATGTGACTTTATCTACAATAGGTGCAAAAAGTAATTTTAATTTAGAGAGTGTGCATCTTTATAATTATTACGATAAGGGACAAATAGCTCCCAACGAGGGAAGCTGGGATATTGACACAAAAATTATTACTATTCCTTCGATTCCAATTGGAGCCAAGAAACCATTGCCTGTGGGCGGAAATCCTCTTTTGTACGATGGTATCGCTATTACTAAAGAGAGCTCTAGAGGCATCTCTTGCGTTAATGAAATATATACTTTTGAATCTATTATTGGCGAGAATTCTTTGTTATCTAATACCTGCCTTGTGGTGGGTGGTAAATACGGTGGCGATAGAGATGTTACATATTATCGCATTGAATTTGCTAATACTATAGGATTGAACACAACAGCAACCTTCCTGCCTCTATTACGTAATCATAACTATAAGGTAAATATTAAAGCTGTAAATGGATCGGGATTTCTCACTCCCGAAGCTGCATTTAATTCTAATCCTACCAATGTAAAGATGGTTGCTAGCATACTCATTTGGGACAACTCTCAAATTACCAATATAGTATTTGATGGGCAATATATGTTAGGTGTTTCTCAGGATAATTTCACTCTTTCTAATAATCCTAGATTTGAAACATGTGACGATAATACACTTTCTATTACTACCGATGTGCCTAGTGGATGGAATATTTATAAAATTGTTGATGCAAATAACAATGACATCAATACGGTTACTAATCTAACTACAGGTTGGTTGCAAGCAACTATTAACACTGGAACTAATGGTTCAACCACCACTACAAAGCTTTTATTGACTGAAAATAATACGGGCGTATCTCGTACTGGGTTTATTCATATTAAAGCTGGCCGTCTTAACTATACTGTTAAGGTAGTGCAGTTAGAAACTTCTAAAGTAGAAATAAATATTACGACTGTTAGTAGTATACCTATTCCTATTAGTACAATTGAGTTTATCTCAACCGTAGATGCTTTACCTAACACACAGCAATTTCAATTGGCTTGGTTTCCTAAAGCATCTGAGATCTCTTTTACAAGTAGAAATATTACACAAGGCGCTCCTTTTAGCTTCAATAGTGGCACTGTTAATATTAATGGTATTGATACAGAATTGGATGTTATTCCTGCTAGCGGTGCTTTTATAGAACCTTCGGGCATAAAAACTTATACGATTAGACCACCCGCTATTACAACTGCCAATTTGAATCCCGATCCTCTTTATGAGCGTAACTCGTTGTTACTATATACCATCTCCGATGGGACAATAACTATTAATAAGACTCTTGTTTTGCGTCAATATGTCCCTAATTTTGTACCTATTGTTGCCGATTACTTTCTAATGGACGGTACAACTAAGTCTTTTGGTGTACGTTCAAATGTGCCATTTACAATCTCTGTTAAATCGGACCCAAGTAATGTTATAACTAAGCTACATACAACCTCGGGTGGAGTTAATATTTCACCTTCTGGTACTCCTATCTACTTTAACATTATAGATGACCAAACGAATCCAACTCTTTTTTGGAAAGATGTTGTATTCACTGTCAAAAGCCTAGGAGGACATTTTCCCGATAGAGATATTACGTTGACATGCCAATCGGGTATTTTTATGGAAGAATCTAACTCTTATATTGTAGCTACTAACAGTACTCCTATTTTTATTCCTGTTTCTAGGGCGAATAAATCTAAAATAGGAGATCAGTTATTTACCGACGATACATATACTGCTGAATTAGTTTGGACAGACAATTCAGTAGGGCTTAGTGCTAGTGGGCTTAGTCCTGATGCTAATATCCAGAAGATTGCTCCAGCAGGAACAGGCCCTTCGGGTTATATTTTTGTTCGCCCAGGATCGGCAGAGGGTAATGCACTCGTTGCAATTAAAAAAGATGGTAATATTTTATGGACATGGCATATTTGGGTAGCGAATTATAGCCCTACTCCTAGCACTAGTGGAGGATTTATGGATAGAAATTTGGGCGCTTTAAGAAGCACTTACGGTAATGCACTAGTGAATGGACTTTATTACCAATGGGGGCGTAAAGATCCGTTCCCAAGCAGTGCTTCTTATAATGCGTTAGGGAGCTCCGTTACTGTATCTGGTGCTAATTTTACTAGTAACGAAAATTTCGCTAATGCTGTTGCTAACCCTACTGTTGTCTATAATAACACAACTAGTAATGATTGGCATGGCGCTACAGGTTACCAAGATAACAATCTTTGGGGTGCCAGTACTGGAGATAAAACTGTTTACGATCCATGCCCTCTTGGTTGGCGAGTAGCTAGTGACAATAGTGTATGGAGTGCCCTAACCAATACTAATTTTGCATGGGAAAACAATGGCCGTACTAATCTCTCTTATGGTGGATTTTATCCTGCTGCGGGTTGGCGAAATGGAGCAGGAAGTATATTAAATGTAGGAGAGCAAGGCCGCTATTGGAGCGGTGGTGCCGCGGGAAATCTAGGGAAGGACTTGTATTTTTCAAGTGGAACTACTTCTATTAATCGTGGAAGTAACAATCGTTATAATGCCTATTCAATTAGATGTGTTAAAATAAATTAAACATGAATAAATTTATTATAAATGTATTAACGCTCCTGTTTCTTTTACCTGCTGTGACTTATGGTCAAAAGATAGCAGTGAAGACAAACGTATTATATTTGGCTACCTCTACTCCTAATATTGGGGTAGAGTTTGCTCTAAGCGAGAAGATTACCCTTAGTTTAACTGGAGCGTACAATCCTTTCAATTTATCTTCCAATGATTGTGAAAGCTGCGGTACTGTTCAGTCTAAGATTAAGCACTATTTGGTAATGCCCGAGCTTAAGTATTGGACTTCTCAATCTTTCCAGCGTAGCTTCTTTGGGCTTCATGGAATTGTAGGTCATTATAATATGGCAGCTATCTCATTTATTAAACCTCTCAAAGATTATCGCTACCAAGGCAATGCCTATGGCGCAGGTATTAGCTATGGCTACAACTGGGCCATTGGCAAACGATGGGGGTTGGAAGCATCTGCTGGCGTGGGCTACCTGCGCATAGATTATAAGAAGTATGAAAAAGAAAAATGCGGAGAATTTATTGGTAATTTTACTCATGATTATTGGGGGCCAACCAAACTCGGCCTTTCGCTCATTTATTTTATAGATTGACAATATATTGACTATCTTTGCGACCTATTAATTTTCTTAATTTATTGTATAATTAGCTGTATATCAGAGGTAAAAGAGTAGGGTATGTTTCATCAGGCAACAGAAATCATAAGAGATTTATTAAAAAGAGTTTGTGAACTTAGTTTCGATAATAATCTAAAGGAAGGGATAGATAGAATTCCTCTAGAAATGAGACCTAGAGCAAGCGCAATAACAAGGTGTTGTATTCATAAAGATAGGGCTGTAATTAAATACAGATTAATGACCATTCTTGGGTTCAATGTTTCCGACGAGACAGACGAGCTCACTACATTGTCTGAGTATGCACAAATGTCTTTAGAGAGAGAAGAATTTACAGACGTAATGCTTACTGTGGTGGACGAGGCATGCAGCTCATGTGTAAAACACAACTATACAGTTACAAATCTTTGTAGAGGATGCGTTGGAAGGCCTTGTACCTATGCATGTAATAAAGGAGCTATAAGGGTAACCAATAGGGCCGAGATAGATCAATCTATGTGTGTAAACTGTGGCCGATGTCTTCCAGCTTGCCCTTTTAATGCTATTGTTTTTACACCGGTTCCTTGCGAACAAGCATGCCCAGTAGGCGCAATTACCAAAGACCGTTTTGGCGTAGAGCATATAGATTGGAGCAAATGCGTTTTTTGCGGCTTATGTAAAGAGGCGTGTCCATATGGAGCTATAATGGAAAAAACGTATCTTGTTCAAATAATAAGAGATATATTAGACCCAAATAAAAAACTAGTTGCTATGGTAGCTCCAGCAATTGCAGGCCAATATAAAATCCCATTTAATAGAATTCTTGCTGCAATAGAAAAATGTGGCTTCGACCAAGTTGTAGAAGTAGCAGCAGGTGCAAACATAACATCTAAAAATGAAGCAGATGAATGGGAAGAGAGAATAGTAGAGGGGGGAGCGCCATTTATGACAACTTCTTGCTGCCCATCATATACTCGCTGGGCTTCATTAAAATTACCCGAAATTCAACCCTATATTTCTCATACAAGAACACCAGCCTCATATACTGCCGAGCTTGTTAAAAACCAAGACAAAGAGGCAATAACTGTATTTATAGGACCTTGCCTTGCAAAAAGAGTAGAGGGGTATCACGATGCCAACATAGATTACGTTATGACCTTCGAAGAACTAGACGCAATGTTTAATGCCAAAAAGATAGATATCAATGAGTGCGATAATTATCCTTTAGACTTAACTATTGAGAAAAGCGGAAGGCAATATGCAAGAACAGGTGGAGTTACTGCTTCTGTGGCACAGTATGTGAATAACCCTGGATTATTGAAACCCGAGGTTATAAGTGGATTAAACAAAGAGAGCGCAAAATTCCTTAAAGGTATTGCCACTTCGGGTAAATCTGAACACAACCTAATTGAAGTAATGATGTGTGAGGGTGGGTGTGTAAACGGCTGTAGCACAATAACGAATCACAAAGTAGCTACTCGGCAAATTATGGCTCTAGATAAAGAAGAGAATTAAAACAACTACATATGAAACGGGATTTGGTCATCTATACAGAGAAGATTAATTGTCAAGACTGCTATAAATGTATTAAAGTTTGCCCGGTAAAGTCTATTAAAGTAGAAGATTTCAGTGCCTCTGTTATTGAAGAGACCTGTATTTACTGTGGTAAATGTATTATTGCATGCCCTGTTGGAGCTAAAAAATACAGGAACGATACAGATATCATTAAAGAGTGGGCTCAGAACGGTCAAAAAATGATAGCATGTTTGGCTCCATCTTTTCTATCGGACTTTGGAAATGAAAAATTCGAAAATCTTCTAAAAGTATTTTATTGTCTTGGTTTTGCAGGAGTTTCAGAAACTGCAATTGGTGCCGATATGGTAGCCACAGAGACAAATCATTTTTTACAAGAAACAGATAAAAAAATTGTACTTGCTACTTGTTGTCCCTCAGTAGTTAACTATATCAAAATTTACTATCCAGAATACCAAGAACATCTTGCACCTATAGTATCTCCTATGATAGCTCATGTAAGACTTTTACGAGCTAGCGGTTATTCAGGTCACAAATTAATTTTTGTAGGCCCTTGTATTGCCAAGAAGCATGAGAGTGATATTTATGAAGACGAAACAGATGTTGTAATTACCTTCGAAGAGTTAAGAATGCTAATGGAAGAGGAGGGCATCTATTTCTCCGATATGGATAGAGTTGAATTACCCGAAGGTTTTGTCATAGGTGCCTCAGATAGAGCAGGGCTTTTTCCTGTAGATAGTGGTATGATAAGCACTATGTGCAAAGATGTAGAGCCTGTAGATGCTGGCTTTATGAGTTTTTCTGGAATGAAATCTGTTATGGAGGTTTGTGGTGAATTAAAAGAGTGGAAACCCCAAAAGAAAATATTTATTGAATTAATGGCCTGTGACGGAGGCTGTATCAAAGGGCCTGCTACAAGTTCTGCCGAGGGTTTAGCCGCAAAAAGGAATAGACTGCTTAATGGATTCGACGCTTTCAAAAAGAGTGGTTTAGCAGTTCCACTTCCGATAAAAGAGGTTAACATGTCTTTTGAAGCCTATAAGCTCTCTTATAAAATTAACTGTGTATACAGCGACCACGAAATTCAGGAGGTTCTTAACTCTATGGGTAAAACCTCTAAAGAAGATGAACTCAACTGTACAGGTTGTGGTTACGACAACTGCAGAGCATATGCAGTGGCTGTTCTAGACGGCAAAGCCGAAAGAGAGATGTGTATCTCTCAAATGAGAAAAGAGGCGCAAAACCAAGCCTCTGTACTACTGCGCAAAATGCCGTATGGAGTTGTTTTGGTAGATGAAAATCTTAGAGTAGTAGATACCAACGAGAAATTTATTGAGCAGGGAGGAGAAGAGATAGCAATGATATCTGAAGCTTTAGGCGGGTTATCTGGAGCCGATCTTAAAAAAGTAGTCCCATACCATAAATATTTTCAAGCTGTAATTAATAGTGGAGATGAGGCTGCCGAGTTCGACATTAGAGAAAATGATACTAATATTAGGCTCTCAATTGTGAGTATCCAAGCAAATAAACTTGTTTGTGGCATTATCCAAAATATGGACGATTCTCAGTTGGTAAAAGATTTAATTTCCGAGAAAGTAAGAGAGGTTATAAAACATAACGCAGAATCGGTTCAAAGAATAGCCTATATCCTTGGAGAGAGCGCATCTTATACCGAGAGTGTTTTAAATACTGTTATAAGATCAGATAAAAAGTAGGATATGTTATATGATCTAAATGAAGAGAGATTCTATATAGAAATTGCCCATTCACAACAGTATAAGAAAGACGAGGTTGTTGGTGGAGATGCTTTTATCTCTGCAAATATTAAAGAAGAAGAGCGTTTTATAGCAGTATTATCCGATGGGTTGGGTAGTGGAATTAGAGCAAATGTGCTAAGTTCATTAACTGCATCTATGGCAGTAAACTACAGAATGCAACACAGCCCTCTAGAAGATTCTATGACAAGTATCATGGATACTTTGCCATTAGATTCTGTAAAGAATATAGGTTACGCAACTTGTTCTGTAGCAGAAATTGACTACAACGGCGAGGCACACTTAATGGAATTTGATAATCCCGATTTTATAATCTTTAGAGGCGACCATTGTATTGAGACTCGTAAAAAAAGTATTCGTCTAAATACTCGGCAAGGAGAAAGAGTTTTGCTAGAATCTAAAATCATGCTTTTTAAGGGAGATCGTATTATAATGATGAGCGATGGTGTTACTCAAAGTGGGCTTGGGTCGCGAACATTACCAATGGGCTGGGAGAGACCAATGGTTATTGAGTTTGTAAGAGATTACCTAGTGAAGCATCCAGATATTTCTGCTCGAGATCTTTCTAAGGTAATAATGCAAAAAGCTATACATAACGATCTATTCGAAGCTAAAGACGATATAACTTGTGGTGTCATATATCTTAGGGCACCAAGGCGTTTGCTCATTTGTACTGGGCCTCCATTCGATCCCGGTAACGATAAAAAAATGGCTGAGGCTTTTGACACCTATCCTGGAAAGAAAATTGTTTGCGGTGGTACTACTGCTCAAATTCTTGCAAGAGAACTTAACCGTAAAGTTATTGGCGATGGTAGGCAACATGTAAAAACCAATCTTCCAACATCGGCTCGTATGGAAGGGGCAGAGCTTGTTACCGAAGGTATTCTCACATTGGGCCACTTAGCAGATATTATTCAAAATTATAAAGAGGGAGATGTTCCCGAAAATTCTCCTGCTGGAGAGATCTTGAAAATAATTATGGATTCCGATGTTATAGATTTCTTAATGGGAACTCGTATAAACGAAGCCCACTACGATCCTTCACTCCCCGTAGAGATGGAAATAAGAAGAAATCTAATAAGACGCCTTAAAGTAGTTTTAGAGAAAGTTTTTATGAATAAAGTTAAAATCAAGTATATCTAAACTCTCCCAAAATTATCTTGAAGGTTAAGTATAAAAAAACTGGTAGCTATATTATAGCTACCAGTTTTTTAATTATGTTAATATCGAAAAATTATTCGAATTTTTGCATTAACAGTTCCATAAGTTTCACTGCGGCGCCTGTAACAGATGTACCAGGGCCAAAAATGCCTGCGGCTCCATCTTTATATAGTTGATCGTAGTCTTGTGCAGGAATAACCCCACCTACAATAACCATAATGTCTTCGCGACCGTGCTTCTTAAGTTCAGAAATTACCTGAGGTACTAAAGTTTTATGTCCAGCAGCAAGTGAAGAGATACCTATTATGTGTACGTCATTTTCTACTGCTTGCTTGGCAGCCTCTTCTGGAGTTTGGAATAGAGGGCCCATATCTACGTCAAAACCGCAGTCGGCATAACCGGTAGCTACTACTTTCGCACCACGGTCGTGACCATCTTGCCCAAGTTTTGCTATCATAATCCTTGGTTGGCGTCCTTCTATTTTTGCAAATTCTGCCACTAGTTCTTTAGCCGTGTTAAAACTATCGTCGTTTTTAACTTCGCTAGAATATACTCCTGTGTTCATACGTATTACTGCTTTGTATCTTCCAGCTACCTCTTCGCATGCATCAGAAATTTCGCCAAGAGTAGCTCTCTCTTTTGCTGCCTCTATTGCGAGTGCCAATAAGTTACCATTTTTCTCGCGAGCTGCTTTTGTAATTGCTGCAAGAGCTGCTTTAACTTTGGCATCATTACGGTTTGCACGAAGTTCGTTTAGCCTTAAGATTTGTGATTCACGAACTTTACTATTGTCTATATCTAGAATCTCTAAAGGATCTTCTTTCTCTAGGCGATATTTATTCAAACCTACAATTGTATCTAAGCTAGAGTCAATTTTTGCCTGTTTACGAGCGGCAGCTTCTTCAATTCTTAGCTTAGGAATACCAGTTTCTATAGCCTTGGCCATTCCGCCGAGTTTCTCTACCTCTTCTATAAGACTCCACGCTCTATCTGCAATCTCGGCAGTTAGCTTCTCTACATAGTAAGAACCTGCCCATGGGTCTAGAGATTTAGTTATGTTGGTCTCTTCTTGGATATAGATTTGAGTATTTCTTGCAATACGTGCCGAGAAATCGGTTGGAAGTGCAATTGCCTCGTCTAATGCGTTGGTGTGCAAAGATTGAGTGTGACCCAATGCTGCTGCCATTGCTTCTATACATGTACGAGCTACGTTGTTATATGGATCTTGCTCAGTTAAAGACCATCCCGATGTTTGAGAGTGAGTCCTTAAAGACATAGATTTTGCACTCTTTGGATTGAACTGTTTTACAAGTTTGGCCCAAATCATTCTGGCTGCACGCATTTTTGCAATTTCCATAAAGTGGTTCATACCAATAGCCCAGAAGAACGAGAGACGAGGTGCAAATTGATCTACACCCATACCTGCTGCGATACCTGTTCTAAGGTACTCAAGACCATCGGCCAAAGTATATGCCATCTCAATATCACAAGTGGCACCTGCCTCTTGCATATGGTAACCCGATATTGAAATTGAGTTAAACTTAGGCATGTTTTGAGCTGTGTAAGAGAATATATCTCCAATAATTTTCATAGAAAATTCTGGTGGATAGATATAAGTATTTCTTACCATGAACTCTTTAAGAATATCGTTCTGAATTGTTCCAGCTAGTTCTTCTAGTTTTGCTCCTTGCTCTAGACCTGCTACAATGTAGAAGGCTAGAATAGGTAAAACTGCTCCGTTCATTGTCATGGAAACAGACATCTTATCTAGAGGTATTTGGTCGAAAAGAACTTTCATATCCTCTACACTGCAAATGCTTACTCCTGCTTTACCAACGTCTCCTTCTACTCTAGGATGGTCGGCATCGTAGCCTCGGTGAGTTGCAAGGTCGAATGCTACTGAAAGCCCTTTTTGCCCAGCAGCAAGATTACGGCGGTAAAAAGCATTTGATTCCTCTGCTGTAGAGAAACCAGCATATTGTCTTACTGTCCAAGGTCTCATTACAAACATTGTACTGTATGGCCCCCTCAAAAATGGAGGTATACCTGCAGCATAGTTCAAATGTTCCATTCCTTCCAGATCTTTTGCAGTATATGTGCTTTTGAGGCCAATCTGCTCCGAGGTCATCCACACAGATTGCTCGTCATTAGCAATTGCGGGTGCCCCTGTATATTTTAATTCTGTAAATTTTGGTCGCATATGTCGTATTTTTTCTACTATATTCCCAATTGAGTTTGATATTGTTTTAGAGTTTCAAGCACATTGCTTTTCACGCTAATGAAATTGTTTATGCCAGCAGCCATAAGATCTTCTTTGCAAGCAGGTTCTCCAGCAACAACTACTATTGCTTTGTCTCCTACTAGTTTGCTAATCTTTGGAACTTCTGTAGCATATTCATCATCGGAAGAGCAAGCAACTATAATATCGGCTTTAGCCTCAAATGCTGCTTTTACTCCCTCTTCTACAGTTGCAAAGCGGTTGTTGTCTTGAACAGCAAACCCTGCAACAGCAAAGAAGTTACTTGCAAATTGTGCCCGTGCACGGCAAAATGCTAGATTGCCGAATGTTAGCATAAATGCTTTTGGTTGCTTCCCACTAGTGTCGGTAGCAAACCTTAACGCTTCGAATGCCTGTGCACCTCTATATTTTTCAATTGGTTCAACAATAGGATTATTACTCTTTTGAGCATCTGCTCCGCGAGTAACTACGTTTAAAGTCAAATCTTTAGGAGCTTGTTCAGTGAAGTTAGGATATTGATTAGTACCAAGAAGAGTATCTTTTCTGGTAGCAATGTTTAAATCTTTTTTTGCCGAAGCTTTCTTGATTTCAGATTGAATATAACCCTCTTTCAATGCACTTATATAACCACCTTTATTCTCTGCTTCCAAAAATAGTTTCCAAGCTTGTTCGGCAATAGAAGCGGTTAAGTTCTCAATATAGTAAGAACCTGCTGCAGGGTCGGTAATTTTGTCGAAGTGAGACTCTTCTTTTAGAATAATTTGAGTATTTCTTGCAATACGATTACTAAACTCGGCTGGTTCGCGGAATGCATAGTCGAAAGGAAGAACTTCTAGAGAATCTACTCCAGCAAGTGATCCACTCATAGCTTCGGTAGTTGCTCTCAACATATTTACGTATGTATCGTATACGGTCATATTCCATTGAGATGTAACTGCATGAATGTTTATTTTTTGTGAATCAAGATTGTTTGCACCATACTGTTTTACAATATTGGCCCAAAGCATTCTTACTGCACGGAACTTGGCTATTTCCATGAAATAGTTAGGGCCTATTGCAAGTGTGAATTTAATTTTAGAAGCAGCAAGGTCTGCTGAGTAGCCTGCTTCTATTAGTATTTGCATATATTCACTTCCTGCTGCAAGTGCAAATCCCAACTCTTGTACTATAGTAGCGCCAGCATCGTTAAATGCATATCCCTCTACTCCAATAACTCTAATGTTTGGGTATTCCTTAGAAACTTTTACACACTCTTTTAATGTTGCCAAATAGTCTTGACAGCAAAAATTACCTGTTGTTGTTAGAGTTCTAAGTGGATCAAAATCGAATGATGCTCTAATTTCAGATGCCTTTGCTCCTGTTTTTAATGCATATTCTATGAAGGTTGCAATAGTTTGTGCACAAGCACAAGAGCATCCCTCAAAATTAACTTCAGTTTTTGAAAGATCTATCTCTTTCAGAAGAACCGCCATGTTTTCTATTGAGATATTGTTTTTGCCATCAATGCAAAAAGCAACCGATTCCACTCCTCTAGTGAGACCATTTACTGCTTGTTTGTTGGCTTTTTCAAAACTCTCTAATGCATTGTAACCTTGGCGAACAAGCCATTTGTTGTTCACTTTAGTTCCTCTTACAAAAGGAAAAGCAGCCGGTTCGCTGCCAATGTGTTTTAAGTTTGTTAGATCTTCGGCACGATAGTAGGGGCGAACTGCAAACCCTTCTGTCGTTTTCCATACGAGTCTCTTTTCATAATCGGCACCCTTAAGGTCCTTATTTATCACCTCTTCCCATTGTGGAGTGGAAACAGGCTGAAACTCAGCAAATAATTTTTCTGCCATATCTGTATTGTTATTTATTTGAGTACTGTCAAAATAATCGTGTAAAGTTACGAATTCTTTCCTTATTTATTAAACCTTTTCGTTTTATATTGGTCATAAGAGCATAGAAACAGTAAATAATAAAAAAGATGAAAAAGATTTACATTACACTATTTATGGCTTTAATTGCCATTGGTGCAGTAGCTCAAAACTCTACGATACAAAACAGAGGATACATGGGAGCCAATCCTAAAAAACTTGTACCACAATTGGTGGCTCAACACCAACTTTCTGCCAATCAACAAGAAGCAGTAAATGCCTTAAAGTTAGATCTTAGAAAAGAACTTTTACAATTAAACAATCAACTTGCCGAAAAAGAAGTTCAGCTAAAATCTTTGCAGCAGCTAGAAAAGCCTAGCATAAAAGCAATAAATTCTAAAATTGACGAAATTTCCTCTCTTCAAAACAAGAAAATGAAGATGATAGCTCAGAGCCAAGTTAAAATAAGAGAACTCCTAACAGACGAACAAAGGTTAGAGTATGATCTTAGAATGAACAACGGAAGAAAGGCTCACAAAATGGGATCTATGAATAATAGAGCAGGTATGCACCAAAGAGGCACAATGTCTAACAGGACAGGCATGAATCAAAGAGGAAACATGAATCAAAGAGGTGCAATGCCTAATAGAGCTGGTATTGGAAACCCAAATAAAGTTGATTAATTCCCTTTCTCTAGCTCGTTAGCTTGATTTGAATATTCAGACATATTAGCACCGGAACTACTTGTTTCGGTGTTTTTTTGAGCCACATTGGTTACTGGTTTCATCTCTTTAGGTGTTGCCATATCTAATTCAGAAGAACTTGATTCCCCTCTTTTCTTTAAAACAGCTTTACGAAGTTCAAAGTTTTCTCCAAGATATTTCCTTCTTACCTCGGGGTTGTTGGCAAGAACCTCTGCAGTACCGCTCTCTAGTATGCTTCCTTCAAAAAGAAGATATGCCCTATCTGTAATAGCAAGAGTCTCATGTACGTTGTGGTCTGTAATGATTATGCCTATGTTTTTGGTTTTTAGTTTAGAGATGATATGTTGAATATCTTCAACTGCAATAGGGTCTACTCCTGCAAACGGTTCGTCTAAAAGAATAAACTTTGGGTCAATTGCCAAAGCTCGAGCTATTTCACACCTTCTTCTCTCCCCTCCAGAGAGTTGCACTCCTAGGTTTTTACGAACTCTATGTAAGGAAAATTCATCTAAGAGCTCTTCTAATCTATCTCTTCTTTGCGTTTTGGTAAGTGTAGACATCTCCATTACCGCCATAATATTGTCTTCTACGCTAAGTTTTCTGAAAACGGAAGCCTCTTGTGCTAAGTAGCCAAGACCTTTTTGGGCTCTCTTGTACATGGGTAAATGGGTAATCTCTTCGTTATCAAGGAAGATTCTACCAGAATTTGGTTTTATAAGCCCAGTTATCATATAGAAGCTAGTAGTTTTCCCTGCACCGTTTGGCCCAAGAAGACCAACTATTTCTCCCTGCTCTACCTCTATTGAGACATTTTTTACGACAGTACGAGCACCGTACTTTTTTACCAAGTTATTGCTGTATAAACGCATTTGCTATTTTAATTCCAATTTTAGATCTTTTTGCATCTCTTTTACTTCTGGATAATTATCCGAAATAAATTTTGCTTTTTCTGTTGATGTATATGGTTTTTTTTCTGAGCCTTCGTCATCGGGAGTAACCTCTACATCTAGTGTAATATTTTTGTTATTTAGATTTACTTTCAAAAACTCTACCAAACGTGCTTTGCAATATTTGTCTATCCAAGATTTTTGCATCTCGTTTCTAACGGGGAACAAAATATTGCTATTATCTCTAATAACAGCGTTAGTTTGAGAAATTGCAGAGGAGAGCCTTGGAAGAGCATTTTCTGCCTCGGCCATCTTTAGCCACACATTATTTAATTTTTCAATCTCTACAATATCTGTCCCTACCTCTGTTTTTCCTTTTGTAGAGTTGCTCTTTTCCTTATTTCCCGCCGATTTAATTAAATTTTTAATAGATAAAGAAGGAGCGGCTCCAGCCACGGGTTGTGTAGGAATTTCAACCAGAGTTTCTTTTTTAGTATCTGATTGGACGCTAGCTGTTGCTGGGGTTTCTGGCTTAGCTTCTGCTTGAACCTCTACTGTAGTTTTTGCTTGAGGTTTAGCGATAGCTACTGTTGGGCTTTCTGTTTTAGTTTCAACTTTTTCTTCTGCCCAAGAGGGTGAATTTATTTGACAGAGCTTAAGTAAAGAGAGCTCTATATGAAGACGAGGGTGCCCACTGTTTTTATAACCCGATTCACATGCCGAGGCTATGTTTAATGCGTCGTATAAGAATGGAAGAGAACAATCGATTGCCTGTTCTTTGTATTTTTCTACAAGAGAAGGCGCAAGTTCTAATAATGAAAGTGTAGATTTGTCTTTACAGATGAGCAAGTTCCTAAAATGAGCGCTTAGCCCTCCTATAAAATGTAGAGCGTTAAACCCTTTAGATAGTATCTGATCAAATATAAGCAATACAGCACTATGCTCGCCTTTGAGCATATGTTTGGTTATTTGTATGTAATAGTCGTAATCTAAAACATTTAATGAAGAGATTACACTCTCGTATGATATTGTTTTACCGCAGAAAGCAACAGCCTGGTCAAAAATTGTAAGAGCATCTCTCATTGCACCATCGGCCTTTTGTGCAATTACATGCATTGCTTCTAAATCACATGAAACCTCTTCTTTTGCTGCAATGTCTGTAAGGTTTTTTACAATGTCTTCTACCGATATTCTGTTAAAGTCATAGGTTTGACATCTAGAGAGTATAGTAGGTAGTATTTTGTGCTTTTCTGTTGTTGCAAGAATGAAAATTGCATGGGCAGGTGGCTCTTCAAGTGTTTTCAAAAATGCATTGAATGCACTTTGTGAAAGCATATGTACCTCATCTATAATGTAAACGCTATATTTTCCAATTTGGGGAGGTATTCTAACGAGCTCATTTAATTGCCTTATATCTTCTACCGAATTATTAGAAGCTGCATCTAGTTCGTGTATAGAGTAGGAGCGGTTATTCGCAAATGAGATACAAGATTCACATTGGCCACATGGCTCCATCTGTTCTCCTGGATTGCTACAGTTTATTGTTTTTGCAAATATTCGAGCAGCCGAAGTTTTGCCTACTCCTCTTGGCCCACAAAAAAGATAGGCGTGAGCGAGTTGTTTTTTCACCACCGAATTCTTAAGTGTGGTGGCTATATTGTCTTGTCCTATAAGGCTTTCAAAGCTGTCTGGACGGTATTTTCTAGCAGATACAATAAATCTTTCCATACAAGACAAAAGTACAAATTTTTATCTAATTTTGCATTTGCTAAACAATGTTATTTATGAGACGAATTATACTGTGGGTTTTTATACTGTTTGTTTTCACCAAAGTGGAGGCTCAAAATGTAATTAAAGAGACTAGGAGCACATTTGCAACATTTAGTTCCCATGTTACTAAAGTTGTTATACCATCTACCTCCTTGGCAGATCTTATGCTTAGAGATGCAGTTAATAAGGGTTGGAGAATTTCTCCTTTTGAATTCTGCACTATGGAGGAGTACAATAAGATAAAAGATAATCCTAATTACTTCTTCTTGCTTAGAGTAGATGGCATTTTCCGAAACGAACTGGAGTCTAAAATAGAATATTTAACATTAATCAAAGGAGGTCCCGAAGTCAAAAAAGGGCTTTACAGTAGCAAGAATATTTTGACATTACCTTTACAAGAGATAGAAGACTACTCGGCAAACAACCTTTATCTTTTGCCAATCTATATAGAGCTAATTCAAAATCATATCTATAAAGTTCAAAAAGATGTTTCACTAGCTTTTAAGGGCAATACAATTTATTCTAATAAGGTGGGAGAGATTAAAGATAAAACATTCCTTTTTGCAGTAGATTTTCTTAATTATAAAACGCCCGATAATGAGTTTTCTGAGCTTTTTAATGGGAAAGTTAAATTGGTAACGCCAAACCAAATAGAAGATGCAATAATTGCTAGTAGTCCAAATACTATTGTCCCTATTATTATAAAGCCAAAAGGTGGGTCTAGCGGCTCTTATTGTTATAAATTATTAGTAGGCACAGATAGTCATGAATTATACTTTTTTAGAAGGCATAAAATTTCTACTAGAGTGCCTTTAGGATTTACAAAGGAAGATATTAGAAAAATATCGGTACCTTTTCAGTTTTAATTATTAATGGAGATTTTTACATCACAACTTGATTCGGGTATAGGATATGCATTTCAGAGAATTTCTTCTCCAGTTGCATATTGTGCTTTAAGCATAAAGGCAGGGACTAGGAACGAAACAAATTTATATAACGGCGTTGCACATCTTACAGAGCACATGTTGTTCAAGGGAACCACTAAAAGAGGCTCAAAAAGGATAAATAATTTTCTTGAAAGATTGGGGGGTGAATTAAATGCCTATACTACTAAAGAAGAGACTGTTATTCACGCTACGGTACTTAAGGAAGATATTGGTAAGGCAGTTGAATTACTATCCGATCTAGCTTTTAATTCTCTTTTTCCAGAAAAGGAACTCATTAAAGAAAAAGAGGTAGTATTAGAAGAGATATCTTCATACAAAGACACTCCATCGGAACAAATTTTCGATGATTTCGAAGAGTATATTTTTGGGAACCACCCTCTTGCTCAACCTATTTTAGGAACTCCTAAGAGTGTAAGGAAAATAGGAGTACAACAAATTAAAGAGTTCACAAGCCAGTACTACAAACTCCCTAATATGACGTTTTCCATTGTAGCCGATATTTCGAATGATAGGGGTGTGGCATTGGTTAATCGTTATTTTGGAGATAAAGCAAATCTCTCTTCTTTCCCACAATTAAAAGATTTTGAGATTGTGCCTAACAACGCCTTCTCTAATAGCAAGTCGCTCTTAACACCGTCGGTTTTAGAAACTGAAAAAAGAGTTTCCAAAAAAACTTATCAAAGCCATTGCGTAATTGGTGCTCCAGCATATAACCTATACGACCATAGGCGCTTGCCTCTAGCGTTGCTTACAAATATATTGGGAGGTCCCGCTCTTAATTCAAGATTGAATCAAGTGCTTAGAGAGAAGTATGGATTGGCATATACAGTAGATGCGGGGTATACTCCATACACAGACATTGGGTTACTTGCAATTTATTTTGGAACAGATAAAAATAATATTGAAAAGTGTCTCCATATCTTAGATAATGAACTTGCCTCTATAAGAGAAAAGGGTTTTTCTCCCTCTTTTCTCAAGGCTTCAAAAAAGCAACTTTTAGGACAATTGGCTATTTCTATGGATAATGCCGAATCTCAATGCCTTTCTATGGGTAAATCTATGCTGTTTTTTAAACGGATAGAACCTATAGAGGTAACTAGAGAGAAGATCCTGCAAATTGAATCGGATCAACTTTTACAGATAGCAAATGAATTACTAGACAGAAAAAAAATGTTTACTCTAATCTATTCATAACCAAATCATTTTCATGATTCAATCTTTATTTTCATGAACATTAACCTTGAAGACTATATCGCCCAAAGTGCCACAGAATTGCCCGAAGCATTGGACTGGGTAGAGAGAGAGACCAATTTGCGAACCAATCATGCAAGAATGCTCGCAGGGCCGGTCTTGGGCCGTTTGCTTATGACATTCTCTAAAATGATTGCTCCTAACAGGATTCTTGAAATAGGAACTTTTACAGGTTATTCTGCAATTTGTTTGGCTCAAGGTCTCAAGCTAGGAGGGACTATGGATGCTTTGGAGATAAATGACGAATTAGAAGATTTGATTATTCAGGGTTTTGCTAGAGCGGGATTGAAAGATGTTATATCACTTCATATAGGCGATGCCTGTGCAAGCTTGGAACAGTTCTCGCCTAATACTTTTGATTTAATTTACATAGATGCCAATAAAAGGGAATATTGCAAATATTACGAACTAGTTGTTCCATTAGTAAAATCGGGAGGCTATATTATTGCAGACAATGTCCTATGGGATGGGAAAGTATTATTAGATCCATTACCTATAGATGCTCAAACTCAAGAGATAGCTCGTTTCAATAGAATTGTAAAAGAAGACCATCGAACAGAGAATTTTATTCTTCCTCTACGCGATGGTCTCAATATTATTCGAAAAATTTAATTTAAGATTTACAACGTTCGTAATAAGCTCTGGCACGAGTGTCTACCCTAATTCTCTCTCCTTGGTTAATGAAAAGAGGCACCATGATTTCGGCACCAGTCTCAACAGTTGCGGCTTTTAGTGCATTTGTAGAAGCAGTATCACCCTTTACAGCAGGTTCGGTATATGTTACTTCCATCTCAACAAATTGCGGAAGTTCGCAAGTGAGTACTTTTTCTACATCGGCTAAAAACATCATCTCTACATTTTGCCCCTCTTTCATAAGATCGGCATTTTCTATCATTTCGGCCTGTATGCTTATTTGTTCGAAAGTTTCGTTGTGCATAAAATTAAGTCCCATATCATCTTTATAAAGATATTGATAAGGCCTTCTCTCGATACTAATAATATCAATTTTTTCGCCAGCGTTAAAGGTATTCTCAAGAATTCGGCCATTTTCCAAATTCCTCATTTTTACCTTAACAAAGGCGGGTCCCTTTCCTGGTTTAACATGTTGGAACCATACTATAGAGCATGGTTTACCATTGTAATCGATGCATAGTCCGTTTTTAAAATCAGATGTATTTGCCATATGTTGAAATTTAATTTGAGGCAAAGATACATTTTTTGAATCTATTTTTTGCAAAAATGAAAATTAGTGCTACTTTTGCACTCCCGAACAAACAAAAGGTGCCATAGCTCAGTTGGTAGAGCAAAGGACTGAAAATCCTTGTGTCCCCGGTTCGATTCCTGGTGGCACCACCTTTTAAGGTTCAAACTAACCCTGAAATCTAAACATTTCAGGGTTTTTTTATGCATATTCATTCTATTTATTCTATTTATTCATTCTATTTGCAACCACGCAAATTAATTGCTCACTTTTCGCATAAATACTTAATAATGTGTAGGTTGGGTTTTGTAAATACCCTCTTTTTGACCTATTTGCATACCTTAAGCACTTGATTGATAGAGAATTATGGAATAAGTGAGACAGAAAAAACTTTCATTTTATTGAGTTGCTCTTTTATACTGGACAGTACGCGGAAGCTTTCGCGTGCTTTTTGAATAGCTTTGTTGTGCACAAATTTTGAGAAAATGATTTGATTTTTAGATATGTTTTGATGTGCAGATAAGTTTTGTTGGAGCAGAGCAATGGTTTTGTTCTGATGTTTAATTATCCCTTCACAAAGTGCCCACGCTATTGCCATGTCTACATAATATTGCCCTTGCTTTATTTCAGTGAAATGTTGTAATGTTGCCTCTATATGAGTTTCGTCCATAAAATAATCCATGAGCAGAACTACAAAAGTGCGTTTAGTAAACTCTCCATCGTGATTTTTAAGTGGTAGGAAGTGGGCCAGAACCTCGTTTGGATATTTTTTGAAAATTTTAAACGAAGAGATAATAGTATCTACATGAGCCCAATTGTCGAATTTAAGAATAAGTGGATCCAAATATTTAAAAACGATATCTAATAATCTCTCATTTAGCGATCTTTCATCAAGCGATCTTTCATCAAGCGATCTTTCATTTAGCGATCTTTCCTCTAGCGATGTCTCCTCTAGCGATGTCTCTTTTAGATATCCCAATACTAGCCCGTAAAGTATAATGTGTTCATATGTGGTAAATTCGGCATTATTAAGATAAAGAGAAACATTGCAGTCTGCTGCTATCTCTTTTGCCAACTTTCTTAATGCCGGCATTCTAATGCCAAGAATCTCATAATTGGTTGGGATAAGCTTTCTATTAAAATCTTTATAGTCGCTTTCTGCCAAAGCTTTGAATTTCTCGTTGATTAAAGTGTTCATTAGAAATCAATTAAGGTATTCATTGTATTTACTCATAGTGTATTTGTTGTCAAAAACCACGGCGTTGAAATCAGTTTAAAATATTGGCAAACCAGTAGGAGTAGGTTTGGCGGGTACCGTTATCCATTCCTACTTCGTGTGAGAAAACATATGGTTCTCCTAATTGGTATGGAATTGTATAATTAAATATGGGCCCATCGTAGCAAAATGTGTGGTACTCGCCATTTTCGCCACAAATATCTATTCCTTTAGGTAATTGTTCTACAAAATTAGAATCTATATTAACTCCCATGTAATTTTTGCCTAGTAAGTTGGCCATAGTTGTTACAACAACTGTTTTAAGCCCCGATTGGAGAAATTCTTCCATAACTTGCTCGCATGTTTTATCCCAGAGAGGCTCTACAACCTCTATTCCGTATGGCTCTAGCTGCTTCTCTCTATATGATCTTACATCGTGCAAGAAAATATCCCCAAATATAAAATGTGTAACACCTTGTGCTTTGAATGATTCCACAGCCAAACGCATTGCTTGGGCGTAATCTCCCATATCTCCCTTAGGGGTTAAATCTACTATGTACAAGGGCAATCCTATACTATGAGCTTGGGTTTGCAAAAGTTTTTCTGGAATAGAGTGCATAGTAGAGCGTTTGCTATCTCTATTTACGGTAGTTAGTAAAGAGACTATTTCGAACTCACCCTCCTGTAAGATTTTTAAAAGTGCTAATGCCGAGTCTTTGCCTCCGCTCCAGTTGAATACAGCTTTCTTTTTGGCTACTTCCATTCTAAATCTTCAATATTGTGGTTGGTAAACAGAGCGCTTGTGAGTGTGAGATATTGAGGCAATACAAAATTTTTACTCCATTCCAACTCAATACCCAATAGGTCCAAAGCAGTTTTAGAGATATCGAAACCATAGGCTTCAAGCGAAGAGCGCATCTTGGTGGGGTAAATGCAAGGTTTATCTACTAGCCGAGTGCATAGCTCTTTGGGACAAAAGAAACAGCTGCCGGCAAAGAAACAGAGACTCCCAGGATATTTTTTTTCGAGTTCCAGTAAAGGCTCATCAATATCTTTACGTGCAAGCTCCATTATTTGGTAAGAGATATCTTTTTGCTCTTTAGCATTGGTTGGAGAGTACCTTATGCTCTCATCTATAAACGCTTGACTACCTATAATATGGACATACTTAAAGTCCTTTATTTTACTTAACTTATCAAAACTGTATGGCGGGCATGCCCACACATTGCCATAATTGTTACACTGTTTGCAATATTCAATAAAACGGCTTACATCGCAGTAGCCATCTATATAATCTGTAACTTGCAACCTTGCTATTTTGTGTTCTATCTTATACATAATTGCTACAAAAATAGAAAGAAATATTTGAAATGAGCCTGCCAAAGTAGAAAGGATAGCATAGGAAAAATATTTATTTATAGTCTTATTAAAAGAATCAATTTCATTGTCGCATAAATCAATTTATCACTATATGAGTTTGTTTAATTTTCACATAAATGGTCATTTTAGGCATTTAGCTCTAATTTTAACTTTTTTGGTTACTGTTAGTGCTTCGGCACAAAATAAGAACACTAGTAATAATTCAGCTATAGATAGCAAAGCTACAGAAGGGCAACATTCTGTGGTAGGCCGAGTTGTTGAGGGGCAAGATGCAATTGCCGTAGAGTATGCGTCTGTAGTGCTTAAAAATAGGCGCGATAGCGTAATAGCTGGTGTAATAACCGACAAAAGAGGCGTTTTTAAATTTAAGACAAAGCAAACAGGAAAGCATACTTTGCAAATTAGTTTTATTGGATACAAAACAGTAGAACAGGAAATTGAAATAAAGCCAGGAATAAACAGCATTAAGGTGCCTATTGTGTTATCCCAACACTCGGCAATCTTAAGCGGAGCATCTGTAACTGCATCTTATACCGAAAAACAGAGTGATGTAGAGAGAACTAGGATTAATACAAGCGCATCTATTGCTGCCTCTACGGGGTCTGTAATAGAGTTGCTCAGGAGTGCTTCTATGGTCTCTGTAGATAATAACAATGCAATATACATAAGGGGAAATCCCAATATATTGGTTTTGATGGACGGTATTCCAACTACTATAGGTGCGCTAGACGGGATACCTGCCTCGGCAACCCAAAGTATAGAAATTATCACTAACCCAAGTGCCAAATATGACTCCGAAGGTACAGGTGGCATTATTAACATAATTACTAAAAAGGAGAAAAGAGATGGTGCTTCGCTCTCTTCTACATTAAATTGGGGAGTGGCAAACAAGATAAATGGTAATGTAATGGTAGCTTTAAACACCAATGGCTGGAATCTATCTTTGAATTACTCTGGTAAATATCAAATAGAAGAGGTTAGCAGCGAGCTCTACCGCCATTTTTACACTACTGGGAACTCAATAGAGCAAAAAATATTGTCTCACAGAGACGATAAGAATAGTATGATAGGAGCAAGTGCATCCAAAATATTTAACTCTGGAAATGCTCTATCGTTGAATTTGAAATATGCCAATCCTAGATTAGATAATATTCAAAATATAAGTAACGTAAACTCTTCCTTGCAAGATTATGACATACAAAAGAGAGTTAATGAGTTTAATCAAAATAGGAAGATGGCCGAGGTAATTGCCAATTATAACATTGTCCTTAAACCAGAAAAAAGTGAGTTATCTATTTTGGGTTCCTTCTCTCAAAACAAAGGAGATAGGAAGGCATTTTATATGGAAGATAATGTACCTATTCAAAAATCTCAAGGAGGTGGGTATCCTACCAATTACACTTTTGGGGCCGACTACAGTTTAAAATTGCCTAAAAAGAGCTTGTTAGAAGCTGGAGCAAAATATTTTTATAGAGGCAATGATTTTAAATTTGACACCTATCAATATAATGAAGGGATCAATAATTGGATATATAACGACTTCTTTAGCAGCGATTTGGATTATAAAGAAAACATCTATTCAATCTATGTAAACTACTCGGCAAAGCTTCAAAATGATATTGCCTATAAGATTGGCCTTAGGAGTGAATATAGTAACTCAAATCTAGATATTAAAAAAGAAAATGAGGAGATTAAAAATGACCATATGTTTGTCTCTCCATTCTTAATGTTACAAAAAGATTTTTCAAAGAGCAATTCACTTGCCTTTACGCTCTCTAGAAGAGTTACTAGACCTGTATATTTGCAAATAAATCCTTTTATAAATATGATAGACAAAAGTGTCTATGAGACTGGTAATAGAGATTTAGTGCCAGAAGAGATAACATTGGCAGAATTGGCATATAACTTTTCCCAAAATGGTAGTGCCTTTATGTTTTCTCTATTTTATAATACCACCTCTAATTTCATTACACAGGTAACTTCTCTTTATGGGCAGGAAGCTCTTATGATAACATATGTAAATGGAAGCCGAAGCAATAAAGTAGGTGCCGATCTTAATCTTAGAAACAAATTAACCTCTTGGTTAACTGCATCTTTGAGTGCTAATGCCTATTACGGGCACACTAAAGGCGAGGTAAGTGGTATTGACCTTTCTAGCAGTAAGATAATGTGGCAAGGAAATATAGCAGCAAGCATAACCCCTTCCAAAAAAGATGATATTTCACTTCAGTACTTCTATAGCTCTCCGGCTGTATACCCACAGTTCCAAACTCAAGCAGTTCATTATATGGATGTAAGTTATAAACGAGTATTAATTAAAAACATACTTACAGCATCACTATCCCTTACAGATGTGTTTAATACCAGAAAGTGGAACATTGTTTCTAATAATGCAATTTACTCACTCGATAATAAAAGTAAGAACGAAAGCCGAGTTTTGTGGTTAGGGCTATCTTTTAATTTGAATAAGAAGCAATTGTCTAAGCCACAGCAAAAAGAGCCAGGGCAAGAACCAGAAAATCTCATTAGACTGGGCTATTAATTCACAGGTAGCTATATTCAATAATATTTACCTTAAAGTTATTTATTTAATCTTGGCAACATTTTTGTTTAATGTTTGTTTGTGATACTAATAACTAAACAATAATTAAGATTATTATGAATATATTTAAATTAATATCGGGGGCTTTTTCTGCTCTATTTGCAGTAAGCGTAACAGCACAAGTTCCAGTAACCCCTCCAGTAGATTTTTATTCTCTATCATTTAATACAATAAGTGGAGAAATATTTAAATTTGATCAACTAAAAGGTAAAAAGGTACTTATTGTAAATACTGCCTCTAAGTGTGGGTTTACTCCTCAATTTAAAGAACTAGAACAATTGCATCAAGAGTATGGGAGCTCACTAATAATATTAGGATTTCCATCGAATGATTTTGGAGCTCAAGATCCTGGTTCGAATGAAGATATTCTAGAATTTTGTGAGAAAAACTATGGAGTGAGCTTTCAGATGATGGATAAATCTTCTGTTAAAGGCAACCAAAAGAACAAAGTTCACCAATGGTTAACAGACAAATCAAAGAATGGATGGAACACTCTAGAGCCTTCATGGAACTTCGGTAAATACTTAATTGACGAAAATGGCAGATTATTAGCATTTTTCCCTTCAAAAGTAAAACCTACCGATAAGGAAATTACTGAAAAGCTTAGATAGTCTAGGTTTTTTGGCTATTTTTGCCGCTTGCAATTTTATAACCTAGAAATAAAAAGATAAATGGAGGGAAGTTATAGTTACCAATATCCAAGACCTGCAGTTACTACAGACTGTGTCATATTTGGATTTAATGGTAAAGACATTAATGTTTTACTAGTCAAAAGAGCTAATGAGCCATTTAAAGAGAGTATGGCTTTGCCTGGAGGCTTTCTTGAACAACAGGAGACTCTTGAGGAGTGTGCCCAAAGAGAACTTTTAGAAGAGACTGGTATAGAGCTTAGTAATTTACGACAATTTTCGGTCCTTTCAAATATAGAAAGAGACCCGCGTACTAGAGTTATTTCTGTTTTATATTACGGTTTGTTAGGACCTACTGCTATGTTATCTCCCAAGATTAAAAGTGGTAGTGATGCTACTAGCTTACAGTGGATCTCTTTGAACGAGGCACTTAATAGTACAAATCTTGCATTTGATCATAGAGACGCAATAATAAAAGCAAAAGAAAGCGTCGCTTTAACACTTAATAAAGAGCCAGTTGCATTTGAATTATTAGATGAGCGATTTACAATAAAGCAACTCCAAACTATATACGAGATATTGCTTAATATAGAGTTCGACAGAGCTAATTTCCATAAAAAAATGGTGGGCGATCCAACTGCTTCTACAAAAGCAAAACCAACAGGCCGAAAGAAAAATAGAGGTGTTATTACCGATACAGGAGACGTAATGAAAGATACAAAACATAAACCAGCTAAGTATTATGTATTTGACTTCAATAAGTATGATACTCTTATGGAGAAGAAAGATTTTTACTTTGGATTTTAATATTAAGAGATAAATTTTTCACTTATCTTTTTCTGATAACTTTTAGACACCGGGATCTCTTTTGCATCTTTGGTGTCTAATTCTATATAGAGACCATCTGTTTCTTTCCTAATAACCTTAGCTTTTTCTAGATTTACAAGATAGGTCCTATGACATCTTATTATATTTGTACGTAAGAGTTCATTTTCTATGTTTTTTAGCCTATTTCTAAGTAGGTATTTTTTGATTGAATCATTACCACTATAGTATATTGTCACATAATTATCACAAGATTCTATATATAGAAGATCTTTTTTATTAATTGAAATCCTAAGCACACCATTTTCGTCATAAAATGGAATGTTCCCAAAATATGAAGTAGCAGAAAAATTTATTCCAGAAAGTTTCTCGAGATTAGCAACACTCTCTCTCCACCCAAAATAAAACCATACCACTGTATAGGGTAACAACAAAACCAATGAGGTGTTTATAATACAAGTTTTAAAAACTTCCATTGTATCTCGCTCTTTCCCTATTGCAAGAGTGTAAATAGTATAGAATAGAGACATAAATAATATTTCAAGAAAGACCCAAAAGGCATATTTCCAATACGATATCTCATGTTTCTTTACGTAAAAATACATGATTATACGGCTAATAATTACTACTAATACACCAGTTAGAATTATTAACGAAGAGTAGACGAAAAACATAAATTCTGAAACCACATACCAGCTAGAAGAGCTAAAGGGTTTATAGATATTAATAAAGACCAAGGCAAAAATGGATGTGAATGCTACCAATCTTACTATGTTCTTTTTTTCATTTATATAATCGGGTATTTTCATATTCAATACAAAAATAGAGATAATTTCACCACTGTAGGTGTTGTTTCGTCCCTAATTTAGCATTTTAGTACCATTTTAGTTCTGTTTACTCCTTTTATTTTTGATTTTGAAGGCTACTCTCTTTATTTGTAATAAAAAAATGAGAGAGTATTTATTTAGATTTCAAGAAAATTTGGGTTATGAAGAGATTATCCACAAAAGAGAGAATATAAATATTCCTGAATCTCTAGGGACGAAAGACAATGATATAGATGAAAATAGAAACTTCGAGTACAAAGTGATTTTACCCAAAGAACCATCATCTGAAAAATATGCAAGTGCTATAATTTTATTTCACGGACTAAACGAGAGAAGTTGGGATAAATATATACCATGGGCAAATTATTTATGCGAAAACGCACAAGTCCCAATAGTGCTATTTCCTATCTCTTTGCACATAAATAGATCTCCACTATCATGGAGTAATCCAAGAGTAATGCAAAGATTGGTTACTCTAGAAAAAGAGAATGAAGAGAGAGAGGGAAAATCTGGAAGCAACCAAAATTTAACATTTGTGAACTATGCTCTAAGTACAAGAATTAAGGCCGATCCTTTACGTTTCTATTTAGCAGGAAGAGAAACAGTATTGAATGTTTGCCAGTTGATGGAAGAGATAACAAGCGGTAAATCTCCAGTATTTAAAAAAGATTGTACTATAAATATCTTCTCTTATTCTATTGGTTCGCTTCTTTCTCAGGTGTTGCTAATGTCTAATCCTAATGGCTATTTTTCTAAAAGCAAGTTGTTTATGTTTTGTGGAGGAGCTTTATTTGGAGAGATGAATGGCAATTCAAGAATGATTATGGATAAGGTTTCGTTTAATATGCTTAACAAATATTATAGAAACCAATTTATACATGATTACATCTCTTCTAAGGTAGAAGTAGATGCTATTGATAAGGCTTTTCTAGCACATATAGACAAAGATCTTAGCAAAAATGAGAGATATAGCTTTTATAAAAAAGCTCAAAACAGAATAAGGGCTATCTCGTTAAAAAATGATATTGTAATACCCACTTCGGGAATTAGAAATGCATTTGGTTCTATCTGGAAAAAATGTTTAAAGGAATTTGATTTTCCTTTCAAATATTCACACGAAACCCCCTTTCCATCTATTGAGAAAGGAGGTTCAATGGAATTAGATTATTGGTTCGAAAAAGTATTTTCCGACGCAGCTCTTTTTTTAAAATAGGAGTAAAGATCTAGGATCTAAATTATCTCTTTCTATATCTTTAAAGTAGTTGACAGTACCAACTTTTAACTCTATAGTTGAAGCATCGTCGCAAATTATAATTCCTTTACGATGCATTTGTAAGACACTTATTGTCCACATGTGATTGATGCCCCCCTCTACTGCATTATAAAGAGCCCTTGCTTTATGATGTCCGTTCACTAGTATCATTACCTCTTGAGAGTCCATGATTGTTCCTACACCTACAGTAAGTGCAGTTTTTGGCACCTGGGAAATATCATTATTGAAGAATCTGGAATTCGCTATTATTGTATCTGTTGTTAAGCTTTTAACTCTGGTTCTAGAAGAGAGAGAAGATCCAGGTTCATTAAATGCTATATGACCATCTGGCCCTATGCCTCCCATGAAAAGATTTATACCACCATAGGATTGCATCTTTTTCTCGTAATTTTCGCACTCCAGGTCTAAGTCGTGCGCGTTACCATTTAGCATGTTGGCATTTTCTCTATTAATGTCTATGTGTTGGAAGAAATTATCCCACATAAATGTGAAATAAGATTGTGGGTGCTCTTTTGGGATGCCAATATATTCATCCATGTTAAACGTTACTACATTTTTAAATGAGATGAGCCCCTCTCTATAATAACGGATAAGCTCTTTGTAGGTGCCATAAGGAGTAGATCCTGTGGGTAATCCCAGAACGAAAGGTTTTTCAGAAGTGGGTTCAAATTCTGTGATTCTTTTTACAATATATGCAGCTGCCCATTGCGATATTTGTTCGTAGGAATTCTGAATAATAAGTCTCATATGTAGTTAGTTTTAAGGTAGGTTTAATTTGAAAGAAATACTTTCGCATTTGCTATAGCAGCAGGAGTGAGTTCAGACCCACTAAGCATACGAGCAATCTCCATAATACGTTCTTGATCTTCAATTTTTCTAATTTTACTAGATGCTGCACCTCTCTCTCCCTCTTCTTTATATACCAGTAAGTGACAGTCACCTTTCGAGGCTATTTGTGGTAGATGAGTTATAGCAAATAGTTGCATATTATTGGACAGCTCTCCAATAAGAAGTCCCATTTTATCTGCAATACTTCCCGAAACTCCACTGTCTATCTCGTCAAAAATTAGTGTTGGCATTTGAGCTCCTCTTGCCATAATAGCTTTTAGACAAAGCATTATTCTAGAGAGTTCTCCACCCGAAGCTACTTTTGATATTTCACGGGTAGCTATCTCTTTGTTTGCCGAGAAGAAAAATTCAATAGATTCTTTTCCATTTATATCATATTGATCGTGACCCTTTATTTGAGCATTAAATTGAGCAAAAGGCATTTCTAACTCCTTAATTTTCTGAGTCATCTCTATGGAAAAGCTACTAGATGCTTTTTCTCTGGTTTCTGTAAGAGCTTTTGCTTTTTCAGATAGATCTTTAGAACTTTCTATTAGTTCTTTCTCTGTTTGCTTTAACTCTTCTCTGTAATTTCCGGTGAGGTTAAGTTTAGAAGAATATTCTTCTTTTATTGAAATAAGTTCTTCTATTGTGGATACTTTGTATTTATTAAATAGGTCGTATAAAAGAGAGAGTCTCTCTTCTAGAACTGTAGCTTTCTTTGGATTGGAGTTTATAGTATCGGCAAGTTCCGAGGTCTCTCTTTCTAACTCTTTTAGTTCTATTCGGCAAGACTCAACTCTTTGGGCCATTTGGCTTGTAACATGAACTGAACTAGAAATTTTCGTTAATAAAGTTTCAATTTCTCTAAGAGTTTGAACTATAGATGTTTCGTTTGGATTTAGCAATTGAACTATCTGGTAAAGAGTAGCTTTTATCTCTTGGGCATTACTCAATATCTTATGTTCTTCTTCTATCTCTTCTAACTCCCCTATAACAAGAGCAGCCTCTTCTAGCTGTTTGTTCCTAAAACTATTATAGTCAAATTCCTCTTCTTCTTTAGCAAGTTTTTCCTCTAAATCTCTTCTTTTTTCTTCAAGCTCTTTTTGTCTAATAAATGCTAGCTTATAAATCTCTTTTATTGCTTTATTCTTGGCATATGAATCTAGTACTTGTAGCCTAAAGTTGCTATTCCCAATTAATAAATGTTCGTGCTGTGCATGTATATCAATTATTTTTTCTGAGATATCTTTTAAAAATAGTGCATTTACAGGTTGGTCATTTACAAATGATCTAGTGCGGCCTGTTGGTGATATAACGCGCCTAATTAAGAGTTCTGTAGTGGGCTCCATTAAGTTTTCATTGAATAGGCTATTGGTTTCAGGGGTGCTTTCAATTGTGAAAAGTGCCTCTACAACGCAGTTTTGATCACTATCTTTAAGGATTTCCTTACTTGCTTTTGCACCTAGGAGCAAAGATATAGCTCCTAAAAGAATTGATTTACCCGCACCTGTTTCTCCTGTTATAATGATGAGACCATCTGGAAATGAAATCTCCAGTTTCTCTATAAGAGCATAGTTAGATATCGAAAGCGATTTTAGCATTCAAATATATTTTGCACATAGTCAACAATGTCTGAAGCAACCTCCTTTTTGCCTTTAAGAGGAAATGGGTAACTGTTGTTTTTTGAATCTATAATTGTAATTTTATTGGTGTCGTATGCAAATCCAGCACCTTTGTCTTTTAGAGAGTTAAGTACAATTGCATCTAGATTTTTACTTTTAAGCTTTTTTCCGGCATTTTCTGCCTCATCATTAGTTTCCAAAGCAAACCCAATATGAACAGTCCCTTTCTTTTTGACTTGACCTAACGAGGCAGCTATATCTGTAGTGGGTTTTAGATTTAGTGAAAGTGTATCGCCCTCTTTTTTTAATTTTATATACGATTGTTTTTCAGGAGTATAGTCACTAACTGCAGCTGCCAAAACAACTATATCTGGATTTGTATCGTATTCACTTAGAGTTGCATTGTACATTTCCAAAGCACTTTTGACCTGAATAACTTTTATGTTTCTATTTGTTTCTATTTTTTGGACAGGGCCGCTCACTATTGTAACATGAGCCCCTCTATTAGAAAATTCATTTGCAATGGCATAACCCATTTTACCTGTTGAGTGGTTAGAGATAAATCTAACTGGATCTATCTGTTCTACTGTTGGACCTGCAGTTATAAGGATTTTTTTTCCTGCAAGGGTACTCTTTTTAGAGTATCCTAGTTTATTTTCAAAAAAAAACTCTTTAACTATCTCTGTGATTTTTTCGGGCTCTTCCATTCGTCCCTTTCCTTCTAGACCGCTAGCAAGCTCTCCCGTAGAGGGTTCAATAATTTTTACACCTCTTTCTTTTAGGATAGTTAAATTTGTTTGAGTAGCGGTGTGCTCAAACATATCTAAATCCATAGCTGGTGCAATTATTACTGGGCATCTTGCACTAAGATAGGTTGTAAGTAATAAATTATCGGCAATACCAGTAGCCATTTTGGCTATTGTATTTGCTGTGGCTGGAGCAATTAAGTAAATATCGGCCCACATACCAAGTGAAATATGGCTATTCCAGTCTCCGTTTTCGGGGTTGTAGAACTCTACCAAGATAGGATTTTTAGAGACAGTAGCCATAGTTAGTGGAGTAATAAACTCTTTGGCCATTTGTGTCATAATAATCTTTACCTGGGCACCTTCTTTAACCAGACAACGAACCAATATAGCAGCTTTATATGCTGCTATACTGCCGGTTATTCCAATTAGAATGTTTTTGCCTTTAAGCATTAGTCTTCTATTTTTCTTACTTGTATTTGATCTTGTTCAAATTCATTAATAGCTATTAGAGAGGCTTTAGGTAATTTTTCGTAATATCTAGAAATTTCTATTTGCTCTCTATTTTCGTATGTCTCTTCTAAAGTATCGGCAAAAGTAGAAAACTCCTCTAGCTTTACTTTGAGTTCCTGCTTAAGTTCGGCAGCTATTTGGTTAGATCTTTTAGCAATAATCATTACAGATTCGTATACATTGCCAGTAGGTTGTGCCAGTTTCGAAAGATCTCTGGTAACCGTTGTTGTAGGAATATTTTTGCTGATTTCCATATATGTTTTTATTTTTTTAAATTTTGTTGAGCACGTTCAAACATTTGATCGGTCTCTTTCCTATACTTAGAGAGAGGAAATTCACTCACGAAGTTGTAATATTCGTCTATAAGAGAGAGATATCTTTCTCTCTGTTTAGATGGGATACTATTTGATGCATACTTGTAGTTTGCTGCTACAATATAATATAACACTTCTTCTCTGTATTGATTATCGGCATTGTCTTTAAGAACTCCTTTAAGTGCATATGCAGCCGCTTTGTAATCTTCTATTTTGTAATATAATTTAGCTGCTTCAAAGCTCTTACGATCTAATCTTTCTTGTAAGTCTACGAGCATATCCCTCATTCTTCTAAGGTGAGGACTGTCTGGATATTCATATAAAAATAGACTTATTGAACTCATCGCTTTGTATGTGGGAAGTTGGTCTAAGTCGAAACGGAAGGTAGATCCATAAAGGCACTCTACTCGCAAATATTTAGCTTCTTCTGTGAACACGCTGCGTGGGAAAACACTTACAAATTGGCTAAAGTTAGCTTCGGCAATTACATAATCGCCATAACGGTAATTGCTTAGCCCAAGATGAAATTGAACAGTATCGTCTCTACTAGTACCTCTCACCGAGAGAAGCAGTTTGTCGAAAAGATCGGCTGCTTTTAGATATTTACCTGCTTCAAAATAACTGAACGCACCTTTGTAAACTTCGTCTACATCGTTGGATTGAAGCAGCATATCGTACTGTGACTTGCATGATGAGGCTGTGAATGCCAGAGCCAGAAACAAAACTGCAATTTTTATATATTTCATTTTTTATTATTTATTTTCGCCAAGAAATCTCTCGGTATCAAGTGCTGCCATACAACCTGAGCCTGCAGCTGTAACCGCTTGTCTGTAATGAGGGTCCTGTACATCTCCGGCAGCAAAAACACCTGGTACATTTGTTTTGGTGCTTTTTCCTTCTGTTAAAATATAGCCTTCTTCATTAGTTTTTACCCATTCACTGAAAAGTTCGGAGTTGGGGTGATGTCCTATTGCAAGAAAAAAACCATGAACATCAATTCTCTTTTCACTGCCATCTTTGTGAACAAGAATCGCACCATTAACGCCTCCCATTGGAGAACCAGTAATCTCTTTTGTATTATAATGCCACAAAATTTCTATGTTTGGAGTGTTCTTAACCCTCTCTTGCATTGCTTTCGAAGCTCTTAGAACATCTCTTCTTACTATCATATAAACTTTATTACAAAGGCCTGCAAGATAAGAAGCCTCTTCACAAGCAGTATCTCCACCACCTACAACAGCAACATCTTTACCTTTATAGAAGAAACCATCGCAAGTTGCACATGCCGAGACTCCTTGTCCTTTGAATTTTTCTTCGGATTCCATGCCAAGATATTTAGCAGTAGCTCCTGTAGATATAATAATTGTATCTGCAATTATCTCTTTTTCTTCGTCTATAGTAATTTTGAATGGCCTTTTAGAGAGATCGGCTTTAGTTACTAACCCGGATCTAACATCTGTACCAAAACGAGCTGCTTGCTCTTTAATTTGGTCCATCATCTCTGTGCCGGTAATGCCTTGAGGGTAACCGGGGAAATTGTCTATTTCTGTAGTTGTTGTTAATTGACCTCCTGGTTGAATACCTTCGTAAAGAACTGGAGATAAATTTGCTCTTGCAGCATAGATAGCAGCAGTGTAGCCAGCAGGGCCACTACCAATTATAAGACATCTTATTTTTTCTGGGTTCATATTTTTAGATTTAAACACTGTTTCAACCAGCAAAGTTAAAAAATTTTTTCTTTATAGCTATCTCTACTCTCAACTCCCAAACCAAGAGAAATGCAAACACCCACCTGGCAGCCAAAAGCCACCATACTATTGCCCCAATAGAAGCAAGAAGAATTACATCTTCTAAGTTACTGTGCGATATTGCAATGTGATGATTTAATAGATCTACTTCTTGTTTTGTTATTTTTCCACTTTCGGTTTCATCTATCATTACAGCTGCTCCATAGGCGAGCCCTAATGTATTGGCTACTATCCATAAGAACGAGGTTTTTGCAGGCAATCCAAAAACGGCAAGAATAGGACTTAGTAGTTTAGAAAGCCACTTAATAACTCCAAATTCGGCTAAAAGTCTTTGTAAAATAGAGAGTGTAAATATTAGAACAGTCATGAGAACAATAAGATGCAGGGTTTTGTAAAACCATACTTGTAGCATCTCTGGTAGTGTTAACTTTATTTGGATTATTTCACTATTAATAATTCCATGAGCTTCTGGCATTATTAGGTTAAGAACAAATCCAAGAACAAACGCACTTAACGTTCTAATAAACACCATTCTTATAGCAGAAGAGCCTGTTTTCTTTTGTACTGCAGTCTCTGTTATCATATTATGAGAACAGAGAACCATTACAGATAAAATAGTTATTGAACGGGCATCTAAATCTAATGTAGAGATAACTGCTATAGCAGAATAGACATTTACAAAATAGCCAGTAACATAGGCTAAGGCAGCCTCTCCTGGGAGCCCCATAAGATTGAATACAGGACTTAAAAACCTTGATAGATAGGGGAGTATTTCAAAATACTCAAGAAAAAGTACACCCAATGTTATGAGTGTAGTTATACGAATAAGCCAAAGACATGTTTTAAGTGTCTTTGGCAATATTTCTTTTATTGAGCTTATTGCTCTATTTACAGCAGATTTTTCCATAGATTAAAATAATCTGCGAATATAATCTTAATTACGGTTGTTAGTAATTGTTTTTCTTTGGTTCAAAATGATCTTTAGGATGTAGACATGCTGGGCAAGTCTCCAATGCTTTTTTCCCTTTGTGAATATACCCACAATTGCGACATTGCCATTCAATCTCTTCGTCTCTTTCAAATACCTTTTCGGCCTCTACTCTTGCAAGCAGAGTGCGGTAGCGAGCTTCATGTTCTGCTTCTACTTTGGCTATCATTTTAAATGCAGTAGCTATTTGTGGGAAACCTTCGTCCTTTGCAATTTGTGCAAATTCAGGATATAGTTCTGTCCACTCTTCATTTTCACCAGCTGCAGCAGCTGCTAAATTTTGTGCAGTTGTACCTATTATTCCTGCAGGGTAGCTTGCAGTAATTTCTACCATTCCACCTTCTAAAAATTTAAAAAATCTTTTGGCATGTTCCTTCTCTTGTTCGGCAGTCTCTTCAAAAACAGCAGCAATTTGTTGGTATCCCTCTTTTTTTGCGGCTGAAGCGAAATAGACATAACGGCCTCTTGCCTGAGATTCTCCTGCAAATGCCTTGAGCAAGTTTTGTTCTGTTTTAGTGCCTTTAATGCTTTTCTCCATAAAAATTAATTTAAGCTGTTATTATTGGCAAATTTAATGATTTTTTCTGTTGTTTCATCTTCTAATTTCTATATTTGTGCAGAGCTTATCTTATTATTATGGAAATTATTAAACAAAGGATTGAAAAATTAAGAAGTTATCTTCGAAAAGAGGAACTAGATGCTTTTATTATTCCTTCTACCGATTCACATTTTAGTGAATATGTTCAAGATCACTTTAATTGTAGGGAGTGGATTTCGGGCTTTGATGGTTCGGCAGCCACTGTAGTTATAACTTTAAGTGAAGCTGCTTTATGGACAGATTCTAGATATTTTGTTCAGGCGAAAGAACAACTTTTGGGGACAGATATTAAGCTTATGAAAATGAAAACAGAAGGTACTCCAACTATTGACCAATGGCTTAAAATGGCTACTGGTGTGCACTCGGTGGTTGGAATAGACTCAATGTTATTCTCAAAAGCCGAATTTGATAATTATAAAATAAGCTTAGCTCCATTGCAGATTAAATTATGTGAAGATCCCTTTAAAACTATATGGGATAGCCGGCCAGCTATATTAAATTCGTTAGCTAGAGTTGTTACATCTCAATTGTCTGGAGCATCTACAGAGAGTAAACTTAAGGAGGTTAATAGATTGCTTGGTATAAATAAGAACTATGTATATATTCTCTCTTCTTGTGATCATGTTGCCTGGCTTTGTAATATAAGAGGCAATGATATTCCATTCAATCCGGTACTCTATTCATATTTAATATTTGGCTCTCTAGGAACTCATCTTTTTGTATCTCTAGATAGTATAGACCAACCAGTTAAGGATCACTTGCACAATAATAATATCATAATTCATGATTATAAAAAATTTATTGATTTTGTTGCAAAAATAGATGATAACCTAATACGCATAGCCTCTCCAGATAAAATCTCTATTCAAGTTTATAATAATCTACTTTTAGGAGATGCCTCTTTTGTTCCAGACAATATACCAGGAGGAGTTATAGGTGCACTCAAAGCAGTGAAAAATAGTGTAGAAATTGAGGGATTCAAAAAAGCAATGCTAATGGATGCAATTGCATGGGTTAAGTTTTGGATCTTTATTGAAGAGAATCTTTCTAATAAATCAGAGAAATTAACTGAGTTTTTGTTGGCAGAAAAAATAGCTGAGTTTCGTTCTCACTGTTCCGATTATTGCGGAGAGAGTTTTTCGCCTATTGTCGCTTACGGAAAAAATGGAGCAATGCCACACTATTCACCCTCGGCATTAAAACCAGTTAGTGTAGGAAAAGATAACTTCTTACTTGTAGATACTGGAGCACACTATCCATATGGAACAACAGACACTACTCGCACTTTTGCATTTGGGAAACTCTCCGATGAGCAAAAATTAGATTATACAATGGTTTTAAAAGGAATGATAAACCTTTCATTAGCAAGGTTTCCTAAAGGTACCAGAGGTGCATCTTTAGACATTTTGGCAAGGGGTCCCATTTTTAGCTTAGGTAAAATGTATATGCATGGCACTGGTCATGGAGTTGGTCATAACTTATGTGTACACGAAGGGCCTCAAAGTATAAGAATGGAAGAAAATCCTGTTGCTATTGAGCCAGGTATGATTACCTCAAATGAACCTGCTATTTACGAGCAAGATAGATATGGAATAAGAATAGAGAACGTTCTACTTTGTAATAAATGGAAAGAGACCTCTTTTGGAGAGTTTTATAATTTTGAAACACTTACATTAATCCCTATAGATAAAGCAGGAATTGAAATTTCTGTTTTGACTGACCAAGAGTTGGAATGGCTAAACAATTATCATAAAATGATATTTGTAAAACTCTCGCCTTGGCTAAACGAGAGTCAACAAAGGTGGTTAGCGGAAAAAACCTCTTATATCGGAAGTTGAGTAGTCGGGTTTGTAAATAACTCTTCTTATTGCTGTATTTATGTACCCTCCGTTATCCTCTTTTCTTATAAAGTTATAGTCTGAATGGAGCATCTCCCTTTTGTAATCTTGGGTATTATTAATAAAATCGTTACCATTTCTCCACATACCTCCAATGAAGTAATTGGCAATGTCGTATGCTTGGAAAGCATATGGTGAAGGCTCTGAATTATAAAGGGCCCTAAACTTAGAAAGGAAATCTTTAATACTCTCTCGGTTGTAGTCTACATAGTATTGCATAGATATGTTTAGGTTCATTCCATGGTAGTAGTCAATTTCTATTGTCTCAAAAGATCTCCATCTTGGAGTTCCATATATAACTATTTCATAGTTTCTGCGAGATTTAAGCAAATTGAGATTCCGGAGCACATCAGATACAAAAGCTTCGGAGTTCGATGCTACTATAACATGGTTTACGCTGCCCTGCTTAAGTTTATCCTCAATGCTTGGTAAAATGGACCTCCCTTTTAATATGGTGTAGGAAATAGCGTTATAACGTATCCTTGCCCCTTCCAAAATCTCTCGCGTTATATTTACAAATTCACCAGGGTCTGCTCCTGTATCTTCAAATATAAGAGTAACATTAGAAAAAATATCAATTGCCGAAAGTATACCTCTTTGTTGGTAAGAGATAGGGGTACTTACTTGATAAAAATTGGAATATTCATTGGCTAAATGGTCACTTTCTGGATCCATTGGAGAGACAACGTAAATCCCTTCTTTTTGTGCGTATTTTAAAATTGGCTCAATGTTTTCTGTAAAAATGGGACCAATTATTATATTACTCATATTCAATGCGCCCGATTCAACAATGTGATTGCTGCTTCTATATTCATCGGTATCAATAATTTTTACTTTTAGTTTTATTCCAGGATTTGCTTTTTTAATATCTTCTATGGCTAGAAGGAACCCTTGGTAAAATTCTATAAAATTATTTGTACTCCTAATCTCTTTGTTCTTGATAGAATCTGATGAGCCACCCAAAGGAAGTAATAGAGATACAGTGAGATTATCGAATTTACCTCTCTTAAATAGCTCTGGTTTTTGATGTGTCTCTGTTTCCCTTAAGTTACCTTCGTAATCTACTTGATTAGCTAAGGAGTCTGCTTTTTGAGATAGTTGAGAAGGGTCAAAAACTCCGGGTAATGGTATGTTTAAAAGTTGTCTTGTTTCTATTTTGTTATTTATCAAAGAGTTTACGTGTGCAATCTCTATTTCTGTTACACCATACTTCTTTGCTATAGAAGATAATGATTCATACCACTTAACAATGTGTTGTGCCTGTATTTGAGTATTGGTAATGATAGCAGTTTGTTTATTCCCAATTTGCTTATCCTCAGTTTTATGGTCTTTAATTGATTCTTCCTTACTTGCTTGTTCCTTATTTGGTTGGTTTGCAACCCTAATATATATTAAGGTTCCTTTTTTAAGTCCAGAAGAGAGATCGGGATTGTCATTAATTATAGTCTTAACATCTGTTTCATATGCTTTTGAAATAGAGTATAGAGTCTGTTTTTCTTCTACTTTGTGTAAGTAGAAGAGTACTCCGTTTACATTTACCTGTTCAGCTGAAACTTCAATTTTTGTTGGAATAATTTGGGCAAAGCATGCTTGAGCAAGCATCATTGCAATAGAGATATATATTATGTTAATAATCTTCATAATCTGGCTAGCATATTTCTAACATTTGCGTCTATTCTTTCATAGATATCGTTGTCGTAGTTAGCTCTCTTGAACTCGTCACCGGTTATCTTCTCAAATAATTCTATGTACCTTTCAGATATAGAATTTACTACATCTGGAGTCATCTCTGGAATTTTTTCTCCCTCTCTTCCTTGGAACCCATTTTCCATAAGCCACTCTCTAACAAATTCTTTTGAGAGCTGTTTTTGAGGCAACCCTTTCTCAAAAAGATCTAGATAACTATTGGCATAAAAATACCTAGAAGAATCTGGGGTGTGTATCTCGTCTATAAGATAAATAGTATCTCCTTTTTTCCCAAATTCATATTTGGTATCTACTAGTATTAAACCTCTTTTTGCTGCTATTTCGCTCCCTTTTTCAAAAAGAGCAAGTGAGTACTCCTCTAATTTTTTGTATTCCTCCTCGTTCACTAGCCCTTTCGCGATTATCTCTTCTCTTGAAATATCCATGTCGTGCTCGCCTTGTTCTGCTTTAGTGGTAGGGGTGAGTATGGGGTTATCAAATTTTTGGTGCTCTTTCATACCATCGGGTATTACCACTCCGCATATCTCTCTTGCTCCTGCTTTATATGACCTCCAAGAACTGCCTGTCAAATATGCTCTTACAATCATCTCTACGGGGAATGAGTCGCATTTGTGACCAACCGTAACAAGAGGGTCTGGAGAGGCTATTTTCCAGTTTGGCACTATATGAGATGTGTCATCTAAAAATTGAGAAGCAATTTGATTTAGAACTTGACCTTTAAATGGGATCCCTTTTGGCAAGACAACATCGAATGCCGATATTCTATCTGTCGCAATCATTACCAGATAATCATTTCCTATAAAATAGACATCTCGTACCTTGCCTATGTATTTTTTATTTTGTCCTGGGAAGTCAAATTCTGTTCTGGTTATTGCTTTCATAGTCTGTATGTTGAATTTTGTATGCTGTATTCTTATAGAGTCTTATAAAACTCTATTAATTTTTCTGTAAATTTTTTCCAAGAGAGCTCTTCCTTCTCTTTTTCTATATTTTCTATGTAGAAACTCCTATTATTATCTTCGAAAAATTGTTTAATCCCGTTTGCTATATAATCACTTTGTGCTTTGTCAACAACAATTCCTGTGCCCGATTGCCCAACCGCCTCTTTTAAGCCCCCTACATTGGTAGTTATAAGAGGAACATTAAAGTGAAAAGAGATTGCGCTTATCCCGCTTTGCGTTGCAGTGCGATATGGTAATACAGTAACATGGGCTGCCGAGAAAAAAAACGGAACTTCGGCATCGCTTATGTATCGAGTGAATACTTTTATTCTATCTTTTGCGGGTGAATTGTCAATTTTGTTTTGATAAGTTTCAAAAGAGCCATATGGTTCTCCTGCAATTATAAGCTGGTAACTTTCGTCTAAAGTGGAAAATGCATCAATTAGAATGTCCAATCCTTTATACTCTCTTATTAGTCCAAAGAAGAGTAAGTTTTTTTTGCCAGGTTCTAATCCTAGCTGTTTTTGTGCAAATACTCTATCCAATTTTTCTCCAAAATGGTTATATAGAGGATGAGGTATTGTGGTATAATGAGCGTTAGGGTTTAACTTAAGAAGGTCTTTTCCAACCGAAGAAGAGAGCACTACAAAGCCATGGTTGCCTTTTAAAAAATACTTAGTAAATGGTGTGTCAAAAAACCTTCTCTCGTGAGGCACCACATTGTCTAAGATAGAGATGATTTTAGTGTTTTTAAATAGATGTCTCCCTACAAAACCTTGAGATGGTGCAAAAAAGGACATCCAATATCTCATAATGAGTAAATCTGGTTCCCATTCACGAATTGCTTTCACCGTTTTATAGTAGGAGATAGGATTGATAGTATCCAAGATTGGGACGCTTTCAATTTGTATAGCATTGTCTTCTTCTGTTACAAATTGACTTTTCCCTGGAAAAAGAAAATTGGGATATTGTCGCTTAAAATTAAACGCTTTTACCGTATGAGACAAGCCCAGTTCGCTAAATAAATTAGCATTGAACTGGGCTATTCCTCCGCGGTAAGGGTAGAAACATGATAGTATTGCTATTTTCACCCAATGCCGTTTTTACTATTTAGATTTTTGTTTAATATATTCATCATTCATGGCCGCAACCACAGTAGATGTAATGTTAAGTGCTTGGTTTCCTTGAAGAACTGTGTTTGAAGAACCGTTAGTGCTAAGTATAAGAGAGTACTGCTTTTCTTCGTTCATTATATTAATGTACGATTGTAGAGCATCAAAGACTCTTCTGTATAGAACTTGCTCTTCTTCGCTCATCTCTTCTTGTTTTTGTCTTATAAACCCTTGGAGTTCTTGCTCCCTCATTGCTAACTGCTGCTGTTGAGCCTCGGCCTGTGAGCGAGTTATAAGTCCCTTTTGAACTTTTGTTTGAAAATCTTTCACATCGTTTTCTAAAGTACGTCCTCTTTTATTAAGATCACTCTGAATAGTTTGTGCTTTGCTTTCAAATTCAGACCTAAGGTCATTAAACATGTCATAATGATTGATTAGAGAGTCTATTTGAACATATACAATACCTCCGGACAAAGAAGTGTCTCCTGCAGGCATTTCATTAGTATTGCTTGCACCGGGTTTAGAGGTGAAATGTAAAACAAACAGCACTATTATAGCTGCTCCAAGAATGACATTTGTGATAATTGATGCTTTTTTCATCTTTTGATTTTAAATTAAAAAACAAATATAATTAATAAATTTTTAACTGCCTAAGATAGGACTGAATGGTATTTTCAAGACCAAGATATATTGCGTCGCATATTAGGGCATGGCCTATAGAAACCTCTAGTATTTCTGGAATATTTTTCTTGAAATATTCAAGATTCTCTAAACTTAAATCATGACCTGCATTCAATCCTAAGCCAAACTCTGCTGCTACTTCTGCTGCTTTAATATATGGTTCAATAGCCAATTCTTTTTGACCTAAGGAGTACTTTACTGCATAATCTTCTGTATATAGCTCTATCCTGTGACAACCAATATCGGCAGCATGCTTTATCATTTCTATATTAGGATCTAAAAAAATAGAAGTTCGGATTCCCTCGGCATTAAATATGGAGCAAATCTCTTTCAAGAAAACTTTATTTTTTTTAGTATCCCAACCGCTATTAGAAGTGATAGCGTTGTGTGCATCGGGCACAAGTGTTACTTGAGCCGGTCTATTCTCTAAAACGAGCTTCACAAAAGAATCTATGGGATTTCCCTCTATATTGAATTCTGTTGTAAGAATAGGCTTTAATTCTCTAACATCTTGATACCTTATATGCCTTTCATCGGGTCTAGGGTGTACTGTTATTCCTTGTGCTCCGAATCTTTCGCAATCCTTTGCTGCTAAAAGCACATCGGGCATATTGCCTCCTCTTGCATTACGCAATGTGGCAAATTTGTTTATATTTACGCTCAGTTTTGTCATAATGGCTGCAAATTTATTTAATTTTGACGATAAATACACTTTACTTGTAAAATGAAGATAGCAATTTTTGCACGAGAAATTGGAGATAAATGGAAAGAGAGATTTTTCGATATACTTAAAGAGCTCTCTTTCAGGGGTGCAGAGTTCTCTTTTTATTCTCCTTTTTATTCTATAATGAGTGAGTACGACAATGCAAAAATTCCTAATGGAACAATGTTTACTTGCGACAACGATCTTTCTCCCGAGACCGATATTTTTCTTTGTTTTGGAGGAGATGGAACCTTCTTGGAATCGCTTACAATAATAAAAGATAAAAACATTCCCGTTGCGGGAATTAACTTTGGGAGACTGGGTTTTTTAACTAGCGTAGATTCTGTTTTGGGAGATGAGTGGATAGATAGATTGTTTTCAGGTAATTATAAAGTGGAAAACAGAGGAGTCCTCTCTATAGAATCTAATGCAATCCCTAAAGGATTTTGTAAATACGCTTTAAATGAAGTCTCTTTTCAAAGGCACGATCCTTTTATGCTTGCTGTACATGTTAAGATAAATGGAATGCAGCTGCCTCCATATTGGTCAGACGGATTAGTTTTGGCTAGCCCTACAGGTTCTACTGCATATTCACTGAGTGTTGGAGGCCCCATAGCTCTCCCTGGGGTAAAAGCGCTTATTTTGGCCCCAATTTCACCTCATAATTTAAATGTTAGACCTCTTGTTGTGTCGGACGACTCTACTATAGAAATTTATATAGAGTCCAGAATAGGAGAAGCAATTGTAAGCTTAGACAATAGATCCTTTGCAATCCCTGCTGGAGAGATTGTAACTATCACTATGGCTAAGTTTGAACTCAGATATATCTCCTTTTATGGGGGTAATTTTATTGGTGCTTTAAGAGAGAAACTCATGTGGGGCGCCGATAAACGAAATTATTAGAAATTATTAGAGTAATTATAAAGAATGATAAAAATTCCAAAACATGTCTCCATCATTATGGATGGGAATGGAAGATGGGCTAAACGTAAAGGCCTTGAAAGATTGGAGGGACACAAAGCAGGAGTAGCGTCAGTAAAAGCTGCTGCCGAGTTTGCTGCCGAGAATAAGATAGAGTTTTTGAGTTTCTTCGCTTTTTCAGAAGAAAACTGGACTCGTCCCCAAAATGAGATAACTGGTTTGATGGAACTAATGATAGATGCTATTATTGGAGAGCGAAAGACATTAATGGATAATAACATAAAGTTTATTGTAATTGGAGACCAAACTCGTCTTTCGGATACTCTTATTAATAAAATATGGGAGCTAGAAAATATCACTTGCAAAAATTCAGGATTAACTATGATTATCTTTTTGAGTTATAGTGGTAAATGGGATATTATGCAAGCTGCATGCAAATATATAGAGAGGGAAAAAGAAAATAATAAGAATTTAAAACCAAGCGAACCTCTCTCGGCCGAACTTTTTGATACATTGCTAAGTACTTGGGGTATACCAGATCCCGACTTATTAATAAGAACAAGTGGAGAGCAAAGGATAAGTAATTATATGCTTTGGCAGTGTGCCTACACAGAATTTTATTTTACAGATGTCCTTTGGCCCGATTTTCGCAAAAATGACTTCAAACTAGCACTTGATATCTACTCCGAAAGAGAAAGACGGTATGGTAAGACAGGAGATCAGATTAATAAAATCAAATAAAGAGACATTGGATACAAATAAAAATTTATCTTTGCAGTTTTACAGTCTTAAAGTGCACATGAAATCATTACCGCTGATTATTTTAGTATTCGTTTTGTCTTCCTTTGGGATAGCCACGGCGCAAAATACAACACACGATACAACATTAACTAGAAATACTGTAGTAGATTACAATAACCCTAAACCTTACACTATAGGGGGTATTTCTGTAACTGGAGTAAAATATCTAGGAGAAGATCAAATGATATCCCTTACTGGGCTTTCTGTTGGAGATCAAATTACTATCCCCGGAGATGATCTTTCAGGAATAGTTAAAAGGATATGGGTACAGCGCTTTTTCTCTGATGTTGCCTTTTACATTGACTCTTTGGTAAAAGATACTGTCTACCTTAATCTTTATCTTCAAGAGAGACCTCGTGTTTCTAGATGGGAGTTTAATGGCGTAAGAAGCGGAGAGAAATCAGATCTTGACGAGAGGCTTAAGCTTAGACGAGGAGGGGAGTTTTCGGACTATGTAATATCTTCTTCTTCAGAAATTATAAGAAAGTACTATGTAGAAAAGGGGTTTCTACAAACTGAGATCTCTGTTAAGCAAGAAGACGACTCTCTATTTACCAATACTGTAAAGGTTACTTTTGATGTAAACCGCAAAACTAAGGTAAAGATTAAAAAGATAAACTTCTCAGGCAATGACAACCTTAAAGGCTCTAAACTTGCCTCGGCAATGAAGAAGACTAAGGACATGCGAATTATGAATTTTTTTAGTAGTAAAAAATTCAATCAAAAGGAGTATGAAAATGATAAAAAGCTTCTGATACAAAAATATAGTGAAAAGGGTTATCGAGATGCCAAAATTATTAAAGACTCGATGTACTATATAGAAGATGGCAGGCTTGCTATTGACTTTGAAATTGACGAGGGGAAGAAATATTTCTTCAGGGACATTACATGGACAGGCAACTCTCTATATGCCGAGGAGCAATTGAATAGTGTTCTTAGAATAGGTTCCGGAGATATCTATGATGTGGTCTCTATGGAAAAAAGATTGTTCGATTCAGAAGATGGAAATATTTCTAAAATGTACCGTGATCAAGGCTATCTTTTCTTTAGAGTTCTTCCTGTAGAAAAAACTATTGAAGGAGACTCTGTAGATGTAGAGATGAGAATGTTCGAAGGGAAACCGGCAATATTTAATAAAATTGTAATAAATGGAAATAATATAACTAACGAAAAAATAGCAAGAAGGGAACTCTATACTCGTCCTGGATATCTATTTAGTCAAACATTTCTTGAGAGATCATTAAGAGAACTCTCTTCTATGGGGCATTTCGATCCTGAAAAACTAATGTCTCCTACTGGTTACAGCATTATTCCAAACGAAAATGCAAATACAGTAGATGTAACATATAATGTAGAAGAAAAATCTAATAGTCAATTCGAAATCGCAGGAGGTTGGGGCGGTAATACTTTTGTGGGTACATTAGGTATAAGTTTCAACAACTTCTCACTAAGTAAAGTTTTTGAAAAGAAAGCTTGGAGGCCAGTTCCACTTGGAGATGGGCAACAACTCTCAATTAGGTTTCAAACCAACGGAACCTATTATACTGCAATTTCTGCTAGTTTTACAGAGCCTTGGTTGTTTGGAAACAAACCCACTTCATTCTCCCTCTCTTCATACTACACAAGACAAACCAACTCTTACTATTTTTACCAAAATTCTGGTCAAAGTATGGAGGTATATGGCCTATCTGCAGGTATAGGAACAAGACTAAAGTGGCCCGATAATCAATTTATATTGTATAATGAATTAAGTGCACAAACTTATAAGCTCACAGATTGGGATTATTACTTCATATTTAAAGATGGAATCTCTAACAATATAAGCTGGAAGATTAGACTGCAAAGAAATTCAACGGATCAACCTATTTATCCTAGAACTGGAAGTGACTTCCAAGTGGGACTTCAAATAACTCCTCCATACTCTCTATTTAGATCGGCAGATACAGACTACAAAGGCATGCCCGATTCAGAAAGATACAAATGGATAGAGTATCATAAATGGACTTTTAAAGGGACTACCTTTAATAAAATAGCTGGAGACTTAGTGTTAATGACTAGAGTGAACTTTGGGTATCTTGGATTATTCAATAGAGATTTGGGATATTCACCTTTCGAAGGCTTTATACTAGGTGGAGACGGTATGTCTGGTTATAATACATATGGCTCAGAAACTATAGGCCTTAGAGGTTATCCAAATAATTCACTCACTCCTCGTAAGAATAATAGTTATGCAGGAAATGTATACGATAAATTTACATTGGAACTAAGATACCCTTTGGTACTTCAACCTCAATCTACAATTTATGCCCTTGTATTTCTTGAGGGAGGTAATAGTTGGTCCGATATTCGTGACTTTAACCCTTTCTCAATTAAAAGATCGGCAGGATTTGGTGTGAGAGTATTGCTTCCAATTGTTGGAATGTTGGGAATTGACTGGGGTTACGGATTCGACTATTCTGCCGATGGTACTAAAGGCGGAGGTAATTTCCACTTTTTAATTGGACAACAGTTTTAAATTATAAACTATATCGGTTATGAAAAAAATAGCAATAATTGCGGTTATAATGCTTTCAATGTCGATAGCTGCCGCTGGACAAACAACAGGCTATGTAAATACAGAAACAATTTTAGCTGGAATTCCTGAGTATGTTCAAGTTCAAGAACAACTAGATAGATTAAAAAACCAGTATGAACTTCAGTTGCAAAATGAAGTTAAGTTAGTTGAGAACCTTTATTCTAGATATCAGAGTCAAAAATCTATTTTAAATGAGATAGAAAGGCAAGCAAAGGAGAAGGAGATAATTACTAAAGAGAGAGCAGTTAAAGAGAAACAACAAGAGATCTTTGGTCAAGATGGAGTTATGGCTACAAAATCAAAAGAACTAATGGAGCCTATCATGAATGTTGTTCAAAAAGCTGTAGACCAAGTTGCAAAAGAAAGGGGATGCTTAATTGTTCTAGATCTAGCTTCTTTACAGGGAGTCATATATAAAGACCCTAAAGCAGACCTTACGCCAATAGTTCTTAAAAAACTAGGACTTTAATTTTAAAACAAATAATAATATATCTATATGAAACATTTATCAAAAATTCTATTAATTCTTTTTGTATTGGCGTCATCTACGGGTGTTGCTCAAAATCTTAAATTTGGACATATAAATTCTCAGGAACTTATTGCCGTAATGCCCGAAAGAGACAGCGCTTTAGCTAAGCTAGAAGCTCATGCAAATGAACTTGAAACCGAACTTCAAGCTATTCAATCGGAGTTTAAGATTAAATATAATGAGTACAATCAAAAACAAGCAACTTGGATTGCTGCAGTATTAGAGAGCAAAACTAAAGAGCTTCAAGAGATGGACGCTCGTATTCAGCAGTTTCAACAAACAGCTTCTCAAGAGTACCAGCAACTACAACAGGCTCTTTTCGCTCCTGTATTTAAGAGAGCAAATGATGTAATTCAACAAGTGGGAAAGGAGAAAGGAATGATATATGTATTTGATACCTCTTCGGGGTCTATTCCTTATATCAATTCAGAAATGAGTGTAGACCTATTGCCACTGGTAAGATCTGCAATGAATATTCCTGCCGATAAAAAACCAAAACAAATGAATGAACAGCCTAACCTGTAACATTTTTTTTATAACTTTACAGTCGCTTCTCACCCGAAGCGACTTTTTTTATGTTTAAACCTTCACAAAACATACCTATTGGAATATTCGATTCCGGTGTAGGAGGCCTCTCTGTTTGGAAAGAGGTTATAAAAATATTGCCAGGTCACCAGTTTTTATATTTCTCAGACAATGCCTATTCTCCCTATGGCCCAAGGCCTGAACAAGAAATAATTGAAAGATCTAGAGTTATCTCTGAATTCCTTATTCAAAAGGGAGCTAAAATTATTGTAATAGCATGTAATACTGCAACAGCAGCTGCCATCAATTCATTAAGAAAAGAGTTCCCAATTCCATTTGTAGGTATGGAACCAGCTGTAAAACCAGCTGCTGCACTTACTAAAACGGGTGTTATTGGAGTTTTAGCTACAAAGGGTACTTTAGGAGGTTCGCTCTACAATAATACACTCCACACCTTTGCCTCTAATGTAGACGTTGTAGAGATTGTTGGTAAAGGGCTTGTTCCACTTGTAGAATCAGGTAATTTAGAGGGTGAAGCTGTACAACAGTTGCTCAAAAAATATATAGGATATATGATTAAAAAAAATGCCGACTACATTGTTCTTGGATGCACTCATTATCCTTTTTTGAAAAAATCAATAGAGAAAATAGTAGGAGAAAATGTCACAATTATAGATCCTGCTCCTGCCGTGGCAAGACAACTTTACAAAATTGCGAAAGAGAATAATCTAATTGATATAGATACTAGAGAGAATATTTTGGGTGTAAATCTGTATAAAGCATGTTATTGTAATACTCAATTCTTTTCGTCTGGAGAAAACAGTGTTTTAAAATCTTTAGCTAAGAGTATTGTCTCTGAAATTCCCGACGACTATTTTATAAAAATTAATATCTAAACCTAATATCTACACTTAATTAAAAGACAATAAATTATGGAGACTCAGTTATTATTTTACATCGTCCCATTGGCTTCTATTATAGCACTTGCTTTTGCAGGTTATTTCTATAAAGAAATGATGAAAGAGAGCGAAGGGACAGATTTAATGAAAGAGATAGCATCTCATGTACGAAAAGGCGCAATGGCCTATCTTAAACAGCAATATAAAATAGTTATAATTGTTTTTTTAGTCCTTAGCCTCTTTTTTGCTGTTTTAGCTTATGGTTTTGGAGTTCAGAACCCATGGGTGCCAGGAGCTTTTATAACGGGTGGTTTTTTCTCTGCCCTTGCTGGCTTTATTGGAATGAAAACTGCAACATATGCCTCTGCAAGGACAGCTAATGCCGCAAGACGTTCTCTAAATAGTGGTTTGCAGCTAGCTTTCCGTTCTGGAGCAGTTATGGGGCTTACTGTGGTTGGTCTGGGCTTATTAGATATTTCAATTTGGTACTTAATTCTTAATTATTTTATAGAAAGCATTTCGGACTCTCAAAGAATGGTTATTATTACCACAACTATGCTTACTTTTGGAATGGGAGCTTCCACTCAAGCTCTGTTTGCAAGAGTTGGTGGAGGAATTTTTACTAAAGCGGCAGACGTTGGCGCCGATCTTGTTGGTAAAGTAGAGGCAAATATCCCAGAAGATGACCCGCGTAACCCAGCTACAATTGCAGACAATGTTGGTGATAACGTTGGTGATGTAGCAGGTATGGGTGCCGATCTTTATGAATCTTATTGTGGTTCTATACTTGCTACTGCAGCTTTGGGTGCCTCGGCATTCTATATAGACCCGGCTATGCAATCTAAGGCAATTTTTGCACCTATGTTAATTGCTGCAATTGGTATATTACTCTCTATTATTGGGATCTTTATGGTAAGAACCAATGAGAATGCAGGCATGAAAGAGTTATTAAGATCTTTGGGAAGAGGAGTGCACTTTAGCTCTATTTTAATTGCAATATCTACTTTTGGTATTCTATATGTTTTGCAGATAGAAAACTGGCTTGGTATCTCTTTTTCTGTGGTTACTGGCCTTGTTGCAGGTATTATTATTGGCCAATCTACAGAGTATTACACTTCTCACTCATTTAAACCTACTAGACGTATTGCGGAAAGCGGAAAAACTGGCCCTGCAACAGTAATTATCACTGGAATAGGAACAGGAATGATCTCTACGGCTATTCCTGTAATTACTATTGCTGCCGCAATTATGTTCTCTTTTATGTTTGCAATAAATTTTGATGTGGCAAGTATGACAACGGCTCATAATTTAAGTCTTGGTCTATATGGAATTGGTATTGCTGCTGTTGGTATGCTCTCTACATTGGGAATAACACTTGCTACCGATGCATATGGCCCAATTGCAGACAATGCTGGAGGAAACGCTCAAATGAGTAATTTGGAGCCCGAAGTTAGAGAAAGAACAGATGTATTAGATGCATTGGGAAATACTACAGCTGCAACAGGCAAAGGTTTTGCAATTGGTTCAGCTGCTCTTACTGCCCTTGCTCTTCTCGCATCGTATATAGAAGAGATAAAGATAAGTCTTGCTCATATTGGCCAACACACTATTGATGTTGCCGGTAGGATAGTTAATGTTACCGAGGCTACAATCCCAGATTTTATGGAGTATTATCAAGTAAATTTAATGAATCCAAAAGTTTTAGCTGGTGTATTTCTAGGCTCTGTTATCTCTTTTGTCTTTTGTGGCCTTACAATGAATGCTGTGGGCCGAGCAGCCGAGCAAATGGTAGAAGAAGTAAGAAGACAATTTCGAGAGATTGTAGGAATTATGGATGGTACTGGCAAACCAGACTATGCAAGATGTGTAGAGATATCTACTCGTGGTGCACAGCGCGAAATGCTTTTCCCTTCTTTATTGGCAATAGCTGTACCTATTGTTACTGGAGTTATATTTGGTGTTGCAGGGGTAATGGGTCTTCTTATTGGTGGTTTAGGTTCGGGATTTGTGTTGGCCATTTTTATGGCAAATGCAGGTGGAGCTTGGGATAATGCAAAAAAATATGTAGAAGATGGTAATTTTGGAGGTAAAGGATCTGAAGTGCATAAAGCCAATGTGGTGGGAGACACTGTTGGAGATCCATTTAAGGATACTTCAGGCCCTTCACTAAATATTCTAATTAAACTTATGAGTATGGTCTCAATTGTAATGGCAGGGCTCACTGTAGCTTATAGCATATTGTAATTAGATTATAAAAAATTAGATAAAAAAAGAGGCTGTCTATTTACTAGACAGCCTCTTTTCCTTTATCAAAGAATAATAATTAACAATCAAGTAATTATATTCTTAACTATTTTTTATAGCCCTAAATATTCTCTTATGAATGGTTCAATATTGTCGCGCTCAACTTTTCTTTTGATAATTTTACCTTCTTGATCTACAAAAATATTAGCTGGAATAGATTTTACATAGTACTCTTTTACTGGGATGCTGTTCCAAAATTTAAGTTCTGAAACTTGAGTCCAAGGAAGTTTGTCGTCTTTTATAGCATTTTTCCAAGATTCTTCTTCTCTGTCTAGAGAAACACCAAGAATTCCAAAGCCCTCTTTATTGAGTTTCTTATAAATTTCTAATAAGTGTGGGTTAAAATTACGACATGGGTTACACCAGCCAGCCCAAAAATCTATCATAGTGATTTTATTTTGAGAATATACGCTAGATAGCGATACAGGATTTCCTTCTGGGTCATTAAGAGTAAACTCAGGAGCTTGCATTCCTGGTTGAAGTGCTTTAATAGTATTTACAGCTTCCTTAAGGTCATTTAAATAACGGTTACCAACAAATTGAGGAAGAGCTTCAAATTGTGCAATTTTCGCTTCCATCTCTTCTATTGGAGACTCTTCTGCTTTTTGCATTAATTGTGTAATTGAATAAAAAGAAGTTGGATTTGCAGCTAAAAAATCGTTATCAATTGCTATTATCTCTTTTTGAACTCCTTCGTAGATTTCCATAATCTCATTTTGTCTTTCTGGAGTTGTCTCTTTATTATAAAATTCGGCAATTAGAGTGTCAAGATTGTTTTTTGTTACAATCTCTTTTCTACTAGCTAATAAGGTTGCCAGTAAATCGTTAGTAACTCCTCCAATAATTTCTGCTTTCTCAAAATTACCCACTTCGGCATTAATTTTAATGTTTGAGTTGTCAAGAAATAGTAAAATGCTACCATTTATACCTTCTATGGTAATTGAATAGTTATCTGGAGTTACAATCTTTCCAGTAAAGACAAATTTGCCATCTTTAAAATCTACAGTGTCTCTAATTGGATCAACTCTTTGAAAATCTGATAAATAGGCTTTTCCTTCGCTAATTCCTTCGCCAGAAATTGTTCCGGTGATAGTGTAGCCATCATGTTTTGGCGTGCAGGCAAATAAAATTGCAGCAATAGCCAGTAGTAAAATTTTTTTCATTTCTGTTTCTAATTATTTGGTTAATTGTTCTGTTTATTCTGTTTCGCCAAAAACATCCGATAGCTGTGCCTCTTCATAATCTTTGAGGAACCACTCTTTATACATCATATATCCTTGTGCATTTTTATGGGCAGATTCGCCAATTTGTGCAGAACCTTCTTTTACTTTTTTTGCAGGTATACCTGCGTAAACTCCCGGTTCTAAAACCTGGTTACTCAATACAACAGCTCCTGCAGCTATAATTGTATTGTCTGGGATAACAGCATTGTCCATTAAAATTGCACCCATACCCACTAACACCTTATTTCCCACTTTTGCTCCATGGATAATCGCGTTGTGACCAACAGAGACATCGTCTCCTACTTGTGCAATGGATTTTTTGTGGAGGGTGTGAAGTACAGCGCCATCTTGAATATTTACTCTATTACCAACTCTTATAGGGTTTACATCTCCTCTAAGAACAGCTCCATACCAAATACTACAATCGTCCCCTATAATTACATCTCCTATAATTGCTGCATTCTCTGCAATAAAGCAGTTTTTTCCTATTTTCGGTGTTATTCCGTTTAATTTTCTAATAATTGCCATTTTCCTTAAATTAGTACAAATATATAAATATATAAGCTAAGCCAACAGTTATAACACAATTAGTTTGTGATATGTTTAATAAATCGACTATTTTATATAAATTATCAAAATGCTCTTGGTAATATGCATTAATGGCAGTATATTTGATAATGTATAAGCTATGACATGTAATATTCTTAATTTTTTGCATTAAATAGCACTATTTGATATTAATCTTAAATTTATTCACAAATGCTTTTTCGAGTTAGATTATTAACTACATTTGTAGATTATTTTTCATATTTAAAAATAGCACTCAGCTAAAACAAACGAAACTGTATGCAACACAAAGTTATTGACGCTAAAGAAGTTGTAATTAGATTTACAGGTGACTCAGGAGACGGTATGCAACTTACTGGAACTCTTTTCGCAGATGCATCGGCCCTTTTTGGTAACGACATCTCTACATTCCCAGACTACCCTGCAGAGATACGCGCACCCCAAGGAACTGTTTCTGGAGTTTCTGGTTTTCAAGTTAATATTGGAAGTGGAGAAGTTCGTACTCCAGGAGATTTTTGCGATGTATTGGTTGCAATGAATCCTGCTGCTCTCAAATCTAATATAAAGTGGGCAAAACCCACAGGAACAATTATTCTTGACTCAGATACTTTTAACGAGAAAGGTATTCTAAAAGCTGGGTTTAAAACAGACGATCCTATTAAAGAGCTTAACATTCAAGATAGGCATATTATTTTTGCTCCAATTACAACTCTTACCAAAGAGAGCCTTAAGGATAGTGGCTTAGATCCTAAGCTTATCGTTAGATCTAAAAACATATTTACACTTGGTATCTGTTTTTATATGTTCAACAGACCAATGGACACTACCGAAGAGTACCTAGATTCTAAGTTTAGGAAAAAACCAGAAATTGCAGCAGCTAATAAAAAAGTTCTGAACGATGGTTTTAATTATGCGGGAAATGTTCATGCAATACCTAATACTTATAATGTAGTCCCGGCGAAACAAGCAAAAGGAACATATAGATATATTAACGGTAATCAGGCAACTGCTTGGGGGCTTTTGGCTGCTGCAGAAAAATCTGGGCTACCTCTTTTTTGTGGCTCATATCCTATAACACCTGCAACAAGCATTTTAGAGGAGCTTGCACTAAGAAAGGACTTAAACGTTAAAACACTCCAGTGCGAAGATGAGATAGCAGGTATATGTACTTCTATAGGAGCAGCTTATGCAGGCAATTTAGCAGTAACAACAACCTCTGGCCCTGGGCTTTCATTAAAATCGGAGGCTTTAGGTCTTGCTATGATAACAGAGTTACCTCTTGTTGTGATAAATGTTCAGAGAGGAGGTCCTTCTACTGGTATCCCTACAAAAACTGAACAAACCGACCTTAATCAAGCATTATATGGAAGGAACGGAGAGTGCCCAGTAGCAGTTATTGCTGCTCGTTCTCCATCTCACTGTTTCGATGCCGCTTTTTATTCAGCAAAATTTGCACTTGAGCATATGATGCCAGTACTGTTATTAACAGAGGGCTTCCTTGGGAATGGATCTGAACCATGGAAAATTCCTTCTATGAAAGATTATCCAGAGATTCATCCACCAATAGTTACTGAAGTTCCGGAATCTCCTTTTTGGCCTTATAAGCGTGATGAGGAAAAGCTTGCAAGACGCTGGGCTCTTCCTGGAACAAAGGGTCTTGAACATAGGGTAGGAGGTCTTGAAAAAACACCTCAAGGTGGAGTTTCATCAGACCCTCTTAATCATGAAATGATGGTAGCTGCAAGAGCAGAAAAAGTAGCTAGAATGGCCAATTATATTCCAAACCAAGAAGTTATTGGAGAAACTAGTGGTGATGTCTTAGTAGTTGGATGGGGTGGTACTTTTGGACATCTTTATACAGCTGTTAAAGAACTTCAAAGCGAGGGTAAAAAAGTTAGCCTTTGCCATTTTGATTATATTTTCCCTCTTCCAAAAAATAGTTGTGAGATATTCTCAAAATTCCAAAAAATAATTGTTTGCGAACTAAATAGCGGTCAATTTGCCAATTATTTAAAGGCGCAACATTGTCAATATAAATATCATCAATATAATAAAATTCAAGGTCAGCCTTTTATCGTGAAAGAGATAGTAGACGCTGTAAATGAAATTTTATAATAACCCTCGAAAATTCTAAGGATATGAAATACACTCCACAAGATTTTAAAAGTAGCCAAGAAGTAAAATGGTGCCCAGGATGTGGCGATCATGCCATTTTGGCAAGTGTTCAGAGGGCTATGCCCGAGGTTTGCGAATCTCTCAACTATACAAAAGAGAGATTTGTATTTGTTTCGGGTATCGGATGTTCTTCTCGTTTCCCCTACTATATGGATACATATGGATTCCATGGAATTCATGGAAGAGCCTCTGCAATTGCAACAGGAATAAAAGTGGCAAATCCAACTCTTACAGTATGGCAAATAACTGGCGATGGCGATGCTCTTGCAATTGGTGGTAATCACTTTATTCATGCAATAAGAAGAAATATAGACGTAAATATAATTTTATTCAATAACCAGATATATGGCCTTACCAAAGGGCAATATTCTCCTACTTCTAAACTTGGTATGGTAACCAAAACCTCTCCTTATGGTACTGTTGAGCATCCGTTCAACCCAGGAGCGTTGGTGTTAGGAGCTAGAGGAACTTTCTTTGCTCGTAGTGTAGATGTTGAACTTAAACTCACTCAAGAGATAATGGTTCAATCTGCTCAGCATGATGGTACCTCTGTTGTAGAGATGCTAGTAAACTGTGTTATTTTTAACGACAGAACTCACTCTTTAGTAACAGATAAAGATGTTCGTGCAGATAGAACAATAGTTCTTAAGCATGGAGAACCAATGATTTATGGTAAAGAGCGAGATAAAGGACTTATCTTAGATGGTTTTACTATCAAATCTGTAGTAATTGGAGAAAATGGGATTAAAGAGAGCGACCTATTAATTCACGATGCTCATACAGAAAAACCTGGAATTCACTCATTACTTATAGATATGAAGTATCCAGAACTACCCGTAGCATTGGGAGTAATTAGAGCTGTTAAGGATAAAACATATGACGATAACGTTCGCGATCAAGTAATAGATGCAATGGAGCACGCCCAAATTCGCAACGTAGATGAACTTTTGCACAGTGGTGCAACTTGGGAAGTAAAATAGAGTATATATTAACATACCAAACATTATAAATTTTTTATCATTATGAAAGTAGCCGAAATTATGGCCGACCTTGAGAGGAAATATGGTCATGAAAAAGAGTATTTACAAGCAGTACATGAGGTACTAGAGTCGATTGAACCAATTTACAATCAACACCCAGAATTTGAAAAAGCAAAAATTATTGAAAGGATTGTAGAACCCGATCGTATTTTTACTTTTAGAGTTACTTGGCAAGACGATAAAGGTGAGGTTCATACCAACCTTGGTTACAGAGTTCAGTTTAATAATGCAATAGGCCCATACAAAGGTGGATTCCGTTTTCACCCTTCTGTTACCCCTTCTATTCTTAAATTTTTGGGTTTTGAACAAACATTTAAGAATGCACTTACAACACTTCCTATGGGTGGTGGTAAAGGTGGTTCAGACTTTAATGCTAAAGGTAAATCTGATTCAGAAATTATGCGTTTTTGCCAAGCTTTCATGACAGAGATTTGGCGTCAATTAGGCCCAGATACAGACGTTCCAGCTGGTGATATAGGTGTTGGCGCTCGTGAAGTAGGTTACATGTATGGCTGGTATAAGAAATTAGCCCGCGAAAACACAGGAGTTCTTACTGGAAAAGGTGCTACTTGGGGAGGTTCTCTTGTTCGTCCTGAAGCAACTGGCTTTGGTGGAGTTTACTTTCTTTCACACATGCTTGCAACTAGAGGCATAGATATTAAAGGTAAAACAGTAGCTGTTTCTGGCTTTGGTAACGTTGCTTGGGGAGCTGCTATGAAAGCTACAGAACTTGGAGCTAAAGTAATCGCACTTTCTGGTCCTGATGGAGTTATTATTGATGAAGCAGGAATGGATGCAGAGAAAATTGCATATATGACAGAACTTCGCGCAACTAATAACGACGTTGTTGCTCCTTACGCCGATAAATTCCCTGGATCTAAATTTGTTGCAGGTAAGAAATCTTGGAGCGTTAAGGTAGATATAGCTCTTCCAAGTGCATTCCAAAATGAGTTAAATGGCGACGACGCTAAAGAGCTTATTAAGAACGGAGTAACTGCAGTTGCAGAGATTTCTAATATGGGTTGTACTCCAGAAGCTATTGCAGAATTCCAAAAAGCTAAACTTCTATTTGCTCCAGGTAAAGCAGTTAATGCTGGTGGTGTTGCAGTTTCTGGTCTTGAGATGACTCAGAATGCTATGCATATTAGCTGGACTGCCCTAGAGGTAGATGCTAAACTTAAACAAATTATGGAAAATATTCATGAGCAGTGTGTTAAGTTTGGTAAACAAGAAGATGGTTATATCAACTATGTAAATGGAGCAAACATTGCTGGATTTATGAAAGTTGCTAGAGCTACCCTTGAACAAGGTCTTTGCTAAATCAGATTAAAAGAATTACTCAACTTTTAAAGTGAGTAACTGTTAATAAGAGGTGCCATTTTATGGTGCCTCTTTTTTTTTATACATTTGTATACTTTTCATAATACATATTAACTATTATTAAATTATAATGAATATACGTTTAGTTAAAATATTAATTCTTCTTACTACAATATCTCTTTTATTCTCTTGCGAAAAAGAACCACCTGCGCAATTAGATCTTTCTACTACCTATATTTTACTATCTAATAGCGAAGCTCAGCAAACTATTTCTATTACTGCTAATGGAAAATGGACCGCTTCTTTAGTCTCTACTTGGTGCACTATAAGCCCCTCTAGCGGAGATGGTAATGGAGAAATAACGATAATAGCAAATGAAAATGCCAGTATAGAAGAGAGGAGTGTAGAACTACGCGTGTTTAGTAGAGAACTTAAAAGATTGGCAACTATATCTCAAAATGTATCGGCACTTAGTGTTAACGCAGAAGAGTTTGAATTTTCAAGAGCTGCAGTCACTAGATCTGTTAATGTCTCTTCTAATACTGATTGGAAGGTGATAATTCCGGCAACAGAAACTTGGATAACTGCTACCCCTTTAACCGGAAAGGGTAATGGTACAATTACTTTTAATGTTGCAGAAAATATAAGTAATAGTAGAAATACTTCAATAGAGATTAGTTTTGCAAATAGTTCTAAAAACATAATAGTAACTCAAAAAAGAGGATTAAATGTACCTTTCGACCCCCCTCTACTTAAATATCCCGAAAATAATAATTTGGATGCCAATAGACTTCCAACTTTTAGATGGAGTGGGATAAAGGGTGCCGATGTAAACGACTTTGATTATACAGTTGAATATTCAGATGATATAAATAATTTTGACAACTCTTTTACTTTGAGCGACACAGTGTTCAATCTTTCGTCCTATTTAGATGCAAATAAAAAATATTATTGGAGAGTCTCTGCGTCAGAAAAAATTGAGGGGGGTGCTCCTGCTTATTCGCAAGTGGGAACTTTTACGACAGGAACAAAAACCAGCTATTTTGATGGAGAATACAAAGTAGCACAGACTCACTCAAAGGGGATAAAACCATCAGAAATTTTATTTGTAGGAGATGGATATATTTCAGAAGATTTTGAAGAGGGAGGGCAATTCGATGCCGATATGGACGAGGGGATAGAGGCTTTTTTTGCGATAGAGCCATATAAATCATATAGAGATTATTTTACTGTTTATAAACAAGCAGCTTATTCAAGAGATAGAGGAGTTAAACAATCCGATAAAAATATTTTAAAGTCGAGTAAATTTGATTCGGATTTTCTAGGAGGTTCATCTCTTTTTACAAACTTTGATGTCGTTTTCGAATACGCACAAAAAATACCAGGAATAGATAATGCTAAGCTTAAAAATCTTTTAATTATTTTAGTTCTTAACGAAAATAGATATGCTGGTACTACTTGGATGTGGCCTACTGGAGAAGCTATTGCGATTACTCCGGTGAGTAGATCTACTTCTCCTGAATCCCATTTTAGCAATTTAATAAATCATGAAGCAGGAGGTCATGGGTTTGGAAGATTGGCCGATGAATATGTCTCTGCAGAAAATATGGGAAAAATGATTACAGAAAAAGAAAAAGATGTGATAAAGTCGTGGGTAAGTTATGGGTACTATAGTAATGTAGATCTTATAGGAGATGTTAGCAATGTTAAATGGAGTTATTTAATAGGAATTTCTGGATATGAAAGAGTTAGTACAATTGTGGGTGGGTTTTATTTTTCTCTGGGTGTTTGGAAGCCCGAGGTTTCTAGCTGTATGTTACATAACGAGAAATACTATAATGCACCATCACGAGAGGCTATGGTTAAAAGAATTTATAAAACAGCAGGCCTAAATTATACATTTGAAGCTTTCTTAGAAAAGGATATTATAAAAGCGCCTTCAAAAAGTGTATTGATGCACACAAAGAGCATTAATCCTCTTACTTTTATGCCACTAGCTCCTCCTGTATTAATGGATTAAGATATTATTCTTATATAACAATTACTATTTCGAATTTTTTCTTGTTGCTCCCAAATATTTAGCATCATAACCTATTAAATCTCTCTTTTTAGTTGGTTTGATAGTTTAAATTCTATTTATTTTCATATATTTGCTATACTAATTACTAAAGAACATTAGGTACTACTTTCTAAATTAATTTAAGTAATACTGGAAGGAAACATAATATAATTAGTTGAAATGTCCTAAAATTTAATATATTTGTAATATTAATTAAGAAATATTGTCAATTAGCTATTAAACTTAAATTAGAAACAAGAATTTAGATATTTTTAATAAGCAATATTGACTTACATTAAACTAGATTAACCTAAATTAACCTATTTATTAACCAAAACAAACTAAATGAAAAAAATTATTTTTCTTTTGCTTACCTCTCTGCTCATTGCTGGGGTAGGCTTTGCTCAGACAAAAGTCACAGGGAAAGTGATTAGTAGTGAGGATGGATCTCCAGCTATTGTAACAGTATCAGTGAAAGGAACAACCACTGGTGCATATACAGATAGCGAAGGTAGATACACCATCACAGTTCCTAATAATCAATCGGTATTAGTATTTGCCGGCATTGGTTATACAACTACTGAAATCACTGTGAACGGAAGAACTGTTATTGACGTAACAGTATCTCCAGACGCTTTATCGTTAGATGAGGTTGTGCTTACTGCATACGGTCCTCAGTCAAAAAGAGCATTTACTGGAACCGCTTCTATTATCAAATCGGACGAGATTAAGAACCTTAAGGTGAGCTCTGTTTCAAAAGCTCTTCAAGGTCTTGCATCTGGAGTTCTTGTTGTTAACGGAAACGGCCAACCGGGTGAAAATGCTACAATTAGAATTAGAGGTATCGGTTCGTTCTCTGGCTCAAGCGAGCCACTTATCGTTCTCGATGGTGTTATTTATAATGGTAACTTAAACTCTATTAATCCTGGTGATATTGAGTCATTTACTGTTCTTAAAGACGCAAACTCAACTGCTCTTTATGGATCTCGTGCAGCAAATGGTGTTATCATGATTACTACTAAAATTGGTAGACCAGGTAAAACTATGATCTCTGCTTCTGCTTCTGTTGGTCTTTCTACAAGAGCTGTAAAAGACTACAAGTACTTAGACAATGGCGATTATATGGAGCTTATGTGGGAGAGAATGTATGGTGATAACTTAAGATCTGGTCTAGTTACAGATGCTGAAGCTCGCCAACGTGCTACAAACGAATTAACTGGTGCAACAGTTTACAACCCTTTCAATGTTGCAAATCCTGTTGGTACTGATGGTAAAATTGTTTCAGGCGCAAATCTTCTTTATCAAGAAGATTGGAACAAAGCTCTATTCCAAACTGGTAAGAGACAAGAATACAACATCCAAGCAATGGGTGGTAATGAAAGAAGCCGTTTCTTGATTTCAGGTGGATTCTTGGATGATGAAGGAATGGTTAAAATGTCTAAATTCAATCGTTACTCTATTAGAGGTAAGATTGACGCTGGCATTGGTAAATGGATGACAGTTGGTCTAAATATGGGCTTGTCTTATAGCAAGCAGAACTATCCAACTCAAGGTGGTAGTTCAATTAGAAACTCTGTTCTTTTCGTTCGTTCCGTTGCAAATATTTATCCTGCATATGTAAGAGCAAGAGATGGAAGTTTTATTTTAGACGCCGATGGTGAGAAAATTTCTGACTATGGTAGAAATACTGTTTGGGGTTCAGATAGACCTGTTTTTGCAGGATCTAATCCACTAGGAACATTCCAGTATGACGATATTTCTAACTCAAGATTTATGTCTAATAACTCAGGTTTCATTGAAATTAAACCTATTAAAGATATTACTTTCAGATCTACTTTAGGAGTAGAGTACTATCTACTTTCAGAAAGACAGTACTATAACAACTTAATTGGTGACGGTACAGCATATGGTGGATTAAGCTCTAGAACTAGGACAACAAATTCAACCATTATTTGGACCAACACTCTTACTTATGATAAGACATTTGACGATCATCACGTTAATGTACTTGCAGGTACTGAGTCATTCGATTTCCAAACAGATTATTTAAAAGCAGAAAAACGCGGATTTGACTTTGCAGACCAAGAGCTTGACTATGGTGCAAATCTAATTGTAGCTTCTTCAAACAAAACTGCAAGCCGTAACTTTAGATACATGGGTCGTGCAAATTATGACTATAGTAATCGTTATCACGTATCTGCATCGGTTACTTATGATGGAACATCAAGGTTCTATCGCGACTCAAGATGGGGTACATTCTGGTCTGTAGGTGCTGGTTGGAATATTGCTAATGAAGACTTTATGCAAGGCACAAGATCATATGTGAATACTCTTAAACTACGTGCTAGTTATGGTACTTCAGGTAATCAAAATCTTGGCTATTTCCCTTACTTATCAACATATGCAACAGGATGGAACATTCTTGGTAGTCTTGGATCTATTGTAAGCACACTTGGTAATAATAATCTAACTTGGGAAAAGCAAGAACAGCTAGACCTTGGAGTAGACTTTGGATTATTCTCTAATGCACTTACTGGTTCATTAACTTATTATAATAGAAGATCTAAAGACCTTCTTATGGCTCGTCCTCTTCCTATTTCTGCTGGTATTACATCTTACAATGACAACATTGGACAGGTTAAAAACTCCGGTTTTGAAATTGAATTGAAGGGTATTCTAATGAATTCAAAAGATTTCTCATGGGATATAGGGATGAATTTAACTTTTGCAAAGAATGAAGTTACCCAACTTCCTTTAGAGCAAATTAAAGGCTTTAACACTGCAAATAGCAAGAGAGTTCAGATAGGACACTCAATCTATAGCTGGTATTTACAAGAATATGCGGGAGTAGATCCTGAAGATGGTAAACCAACATGGTATAAAGATATTCTAGATGCCGAAGGCGAAGTAACTGGTAAAGAGATTACCAAAACATACTCTCAAGCAACAAGATATATGGTAGGTGATGCACTTCCTTCTGCAACAGGTGGTTTAAACACTAACTTTACTTGGAAAGGTATCTCACTAAATATTCTTACTTCATTTGCTATAGGTGGAAAATTACTTGATACAGACAAAGCTGGTCTAATGAGTCTTTTTAGTAATGATAGGACTGGTTACCAAGCATCTGTAGATGCACTAAAAAGATGGCAAAAACCAGGTGATGTAACTAACGTACCTTATTTAGCTGGCTCTTCTTTACAATATAGTAGCTCATCTACACTATGGCTAGTTAAGGGTGATTATTTAAGAGTAAGAAGTATTACACTAGGCTATGACCTTGCGAATATTAAATCGATAAAAAATCTTGGCCTTGGTTCTGCAAAAATCTATGTTAGTGCAGATAATCCATTTACATTATTTGGTTCTGAAGGCTTAGACCCAGAGCAAGGACTAGCAGGATTAACATCAAATACATCATCTTCACTTAAGGTGTTCTCATTTGGTATTAATCTTGAATTTTAACAATTATTAACTTAGCATTTGACAAAATGAAAAAAATACTAATATTTATTGTTGGAGCTGTTCTACTTACAAGTTGTGGAAACAATTGGCTAGAGGTTGCTGAACCACATAGTGGCAGTGTAACACCTAACGTACTCTTTGTAAATGAACAATCTATAACAAATGCAGTTGTTGGATCAATTGACCTACTGCGAGAATACTACTACGACCGACACGTTACTGTTGGTTTGAGATATTACAATCTTGGTTTTGACTTTATGGGTAATGATATCATCTCTAACCCAGGTCAGTGGTGGACATATGAATCTGCATGGAATGCCAGTATTACGGCATCAACTGGCTATCAATCCAATTACCACTGGGCAATGTTTTACGAAATTATTAATGATGCAAATACCAAAATACTAGGTATTGAAGAGTCTACTGTAACAGCAGAACTTAAAACAAGATATATTGCTGAACTAAAAGCTGTTAGAGCTCTTTCTTATTTTTGCTTAGCGAGAGAATTTCAATTCTCATATGCTCTTGTAGACAAAGCACAACCATGTGTACCTATTTATATAGAACCAACAAGTGCAGAAACTAAAGGTAATGATAGAGCTACTGTTCAAGCAGTATATGATCAGATTCTTGAAGATTTAGACTTTGCTGTAACAAATTTGCCTGCTGCAAGATCATCTAAATTCAGGATTAATAAAAATGTAGCTCAAGCATTCAGAGCTAATGTACATTTGGAAATGAGAAATTGGCCTGCTGCAGAAGCTGATGCAAATGCAGCTAGACAGGGTTTCCCATTGATGGATGCTGCTACCTATAAATCTACTGGTTTTAATTCAATTGGTACAGGTGAATGGATGTGGGGTTTCCCATTCCAGCCAGACCAAGCTTGGGGATATGCATCTCTATTCTCTCACATAGATATTTTTAGACCACAAAATGGTTACAAAAACTTCTTTATTAATGACGATTTTGTTGCGTTATTTACTGCAACAGATATGAGAAATGTTTTTGTAACTCCTTCTCCTTACTTTAGTGCTGGAACTCCATGGGCTAAAAATGGTGCGAGAAAATTTCAAGATCGTCAACCTGATGCCGATGGCGACTGGGTAATGATGAGAGCTTCAGAAATGATCCTTGTTGAAGCAGAAGCTAAATCACAGCAACCTGCAAAAGTTGCTGAAGCTGCTACACTACTTTATAGCCTTCAGAAACACCGCGACCCAAGTGCAGTTGCTTCTGGAAAAACAGGTGCTGCATTAACAGACGAAATTCTTGTAGAACGCCGCAAAGAACTTTATGGCGAAATAGGAACAGAGTATTTTGATTTGAAACGTTATGGAAGGGCAATGGTTAGAACCGGAAACCACGCTCTATCTCACAAATTTACTATTCCTGCTGGAAGTAATAGATGGAACTTCCAAATTCCACAATCGGAGTTTGATAGGAATCCGAACATAAAAGTTCAAAACCCTAGATAATTCTGTAGAATAAACTATCTATAATTTAGAGGCCGGCTTGTGTAAACAAGCCGGCTTTTTTTTAGATACTTACTTTAGTAACACTAAATTTTGCTATCTAATTTGTAATATATATGCTATTGGAAAAATAGGCGTTTTATTTTGAAAATAGGTCTGTTTTTGGGAATGAGTTTGGAGAAATAAAAAAGGGGTAGCCATATGGCTACCCCTTTTTAGTGAAACTATTTGATTAGTAAAATACTACTCTTCTTTTTTGCTCTTAAAGGCTCTTTGATAATCGTCTTTAGATGTGACAATAATCTTGTCGTATTCACGTGAACCAGTTCCTGCTGGAATGAGGTGACCGCAAATAACGTTCTCTTTAAGACCCTCTAGAGTGTCTGTTTTACCAAATGTTGCTGCTTCCGATAGTACTTTAGTGGTCTCTTGGAAAGACGCAGCACTCATAAAGCTGTTAGTTCTTAGAGCTGCTCTAGTTATACCTTGAAGTACTTGGTTAGATGTAGCTGGAATTGCGTCTCTAGCTTCTACTTTTTTGAGATCTCTTCTTTTTAGAGTAGAGTTCTCTTCACGTAGCCTTCTAACTGTAACAATCATTCCTGGTTTTAGCTCTTGAGAGTCTCCAGATTCTAAAACAACTTGTTTATCGTAAATATTATCGTTCTCTAGCATGAATTCCCATTTGTCTACTAGTTGCTCTGGTAAGAAACGAGTATCGCCTGGGTCTACAATTTCTAGTTTACGCATCATTTGTCTAACAATAATTTCAAAGTGTTTATCGTTAATTTTCACACCTTGCATTCTGTAGACTTCCTGAACTTCGTTTACAATATATTCTTGAACTCTTGTTGGACCTTGTATAGCTAGTATATCTGCTGGAGCAATTGCACCCTCGGATAGTGCCATACCGGCTCTAATATAGTCGTTCTCTTGAACCAAAATCTGTTTAGAGAGTGGAACAAGGTAACGCATCTCTTCTCCAGTTTTTGATGTTACAATAATCTCGCGGTTACCGCGTTTGATTTTGCCCATTGATACTTCTCCATTGATAGCCGAAACTACTGCAGGATTAGATGGGTTACGTGCTTCAAACAATTCAGTTACTCTTGGAAGACCACCTGTGATATCACCAGATTTTCCGATAGCTCTTGGAATCTTAACAAGAATATCTCCAGACCTTACCTTTTTACCATTTTCGACCATTATATGAGCTCCTACAGGTAAGTTATACTGGCGAAGTTCAAGTTTAGTGTCGTCCATAATTTTAAGGGTAGGGTTTTTAGATTTATCCCTAGACTCTATAATTACTTTCTCTTTGTGGAGTGAGTATTCATCTGCAGCCTCTTCTCTGTAAGTAACACCTTCTATTAAGCTGTCATATGCTATTTTACCACCAATCTCTGCTATAGTAAGTGCATTATATGCATCCCATTCACAAATTTTGTCGCCTTTCTTTACTACGTCTCCATTTTTAAAATAGAGAAGTGCTCCGTAAGGAATGTTGTGGTTAGACAGTACAATGCTAGTATTAACATCTACAATATGCATCTCGGCAGTTCTGCCAATTACAATCTCATGTTTTTCCTTTGCATCGGTCTCTTTTATAAGTGTCCTTAGCTCTTCAAATTCAATTCTTCCATCGTAACGGGCTATAATCTCATTTTCTGAAGCTATGTTAGATGCTGTGCCTCCAACGTGGAATGTACGAAGAGTAAGCTGTGTTCCTGGCTCACCAATAGATTGAGCTGCAATAACACCTACAACTTCTCCTATCTCTACCATTTTACCTCTAGCTAGGTTACGTCCGTAACATTTGCCACAAACACCTTTCTTAGATTCACAGGTTAATACCGAACGAATCTCTACTTGCTCAATTGGTAAGCTTTCGATAAGTGCAGCTATTTCTTCTGTAATCTCTTCTCCTGTGTCTATTATTTTTTCTCCTGTTAAAGGGTTGTAAATATCATGTACACATGTGCGCCCAAGTATTCTATCGTAAAGTGATTCTACAATTTCGTCCTTGTTTTTTATTGCCGTAGCAACAAGACCTCTTAATGTACCACAGTCCTCTTCGTTTATAATAACATCATGTGAAACGTCTACTAAACGACGTGTTAGATAACCAGCGTCTGCTGTTTTAAGAGCAGTATCGGCAAGTCCTTTACGAGCACCGTGAGTAGAGATAAAGTACTCTAATACAGAAAGACCTTCTTTAAAGTTAGACAAAATAGGGTTCTCAATAATTTCTGCCGAAGATGAGCTTGATTTCTGTGGTTTTGCCATTAGACCCCTCATACCCGATAGCTGGCGAATTTGCTCTTTAGAGCCCCTTGCACCTGAGTGAAGCATCATGTAAACTGGGTTGAAACCTTGTCTATCGGTTGAAATTTGTTTCTCAACAATATTTGTAAGTTTTGTGTTTGTAGAGGTCCAGATGTCAATTATTTGATTGTATCTCTCGTTGTTTGTAATCAAACCATTGTTATAGGAGAACATTATGTTTTCTACCTGCTTGTAGCCATCTTCAATTAAAGTAGCTTTTTCTGCTGGTATAATAATATCGTCTAAGTTAAATGATAGACCTCCTTTAAATGCCATCTTAAAACCAATCTCTTTTATGTTGTCAAGAAATTCGGCTGTTTTGGCTACCCCTGCTACTTTTAGGATGTTACCAATAATATCTCTTAGAGATTTTTTGGTAAGGACCTCATTTATATAGCCTACTTCGTGTGGAACTACTTGATTGAAAAGAACTCTTCCAACGGTAGTTTCTATTATTTGTGTGCCTTTTGAAGGATCTAAAAAATCTTTAGGGATTCTTACCTCTATTTGGGCATTCATTGAAACACGGCCTTCGTTATGTCCTATTATAACCTCTTCTGGGCCATAGAACTTCATTCCTTCTCCCTTTGCGCCAGGTAGTGGTTTTGTAATATAATACAAACCAAGTACCATGTCTTGGGATGGAACAGTAATAGGGGCTCCGTTGGCTGGGTTTAGGATGTTATGCGAGCCTAACATTAGCAATTGTGCCTCTAGTATAGCTGCATTTCCAAGTGGAAGGTGAACTGCCATTTGGTCTCCGTCGAAGTCGGCATTAAAAGCCGAGCATGAAAGAGGGTGCAATTGTATAGCTTTACCTTCAATAAGCTTTGGTTGGAATGCTTGAATACCTAGCCTGTGTAGGGTAGGAGCACGGTTTAGTAGAACAGGGTGGCCTTTCATTACGTTTTCTAAGATATCCCATATTACAGGATCTTTCCTATCTACGATTTTCTTTGCCGATTTTACTGTTTTTACTATTCCTCTCTCTATTAGCTTGCGAATAACAAATGGTTTAAAAAGCTCGGCTGCCATATCTTTAGGGATACCGCATTCGTGCATTTTAAGTTCGGGACCTACTACAATAACGGAACGAGCAGAGTAGTCTACCCTTTTTCCTAGTAGGTTTTGACGGAAACGACCTTGTTTACCTTTTAAACTATCTGAAAGGGATTTTAGGGTTCTATTTGCTTCTGTCTTTACAGCATTGGATTTTCTTGAGTTGTCGAACAAAGAGTCTACCGATTCTTGAAGCATACGCTTCTCGTTTCTTAGAATTACCTCTGGAGCCTTAATTTCTATAAGTCTTTTTAGACGATTATTCCTAATAATTACTCTTCTGTACAAGTCGTTAAGGTCCGATGTGGCAAAACGGCCGCCATCCAAAGGAACTAGTGGGCGTAATTCTGGTGGGATTACCGGAATTACTTTAAGTATCATCCATTCTGGCTTGTTAATATCTTTAGATTCGCGAAATGCTTCTACTACGCTTAGGCGTTTTAGTGCATCTGCTTTTCTTTGTTGAGAAGTTTCAGTTTCGGTTTTGTATCTTAATTCATAAGATAGTTCGTCTAACTTAATTCTTTCCAACATTTTAAATATTGCCTCGGCACCCATGCCGGCCATAAATTTATTTGGATCGGTGTCGTCGAGAAGTTGGTTTTCCTTAGGAAGTGTCTCTAAAATTGCTAGGTACTCATCTTCTGTTAGGAAATCGTGTTCTTTAACACCATCGGCTGTTTTTATACCCGCCTGTATTACAACGTAACGCTCGTAGTATACTATAGACTCAAGCTTTTTCGAAGGAATCCCAAGTAGGTAACCTATTTTATTAGGAGTGCTACGAAAATACCAAATATGTGCAACAGGAACGGTAAGTGAAATGTGTCCCATTCTTTCTCTTCTTACCTTCTTCTCTGTTACTTCAACTCCGCAACGGTCGCAAACAATTCCGCGGTAGCGAATTCTTTTATATTTACCACAATGACACTCATAATCTTTGTACGGGCCAAAGATTCTTTCACAAAATAGTCCGTCTCTTTCCGGTTTATAAGTTCTGTAGTTGACTGTTTCTGGTTTCAATACTTCACCAGACGATCTTTCCAAAATCTCTTCGGGAGAGGCTAGACTTATTGTGATTTGACTGAAATTGCTCTTTACCTTTATATCTTTCTTTGTAGACATATTATTCTGTTTCAAAGATTAGCTAATACAATTTATAATTAATCAAGGTTAATGCTTAACCCTAATCCACGAAGTTCATGTAGAAGGACATTAAGTGACTCCGGAATGCCCGGTGTGGGCATAGGATCTCCCTTAACGATGGCTTCATATGCGCGCGATCTTCCTGTAACGTCGTCAGATTTAATGGTGAGAATCTCTTGAAGTATGTTGGCTGCCCCAAAGGCTTCTAGTGCCCATACCTCCATCTCTCCGAATCTTTGACCTCCAAACTGTGCTTTACCTCCCAAAGGTTGTTGGGTAATAAGTGAGTAAGGGCCAATCGAACGTGCATGCATTTTATCATCTACCATATGTCCAAGCTTGAGCATATATATCACACCCACTGTTGCCGGTTGATCAAAAAGATCTCCTGTGCCACCGTCTCTTAAATATGTTTTACCATATTTTGGAAGACCAGCTTTGTCTGTGTAGCTTGTGATTTCGTCTAGTTCGGCGCCATCAAAAATAGGTGTGCTAAATTTAACTCCTAACTCTAGACCTGCCCATCCTAGTACTGTTTCATAAATCTGTCCTAGGTTCATACGAGAAGGTACACCAAGTGGGTTAAGCACTATGTCTACTGTAGATCCGTCTTCGAGGAATGGCATGTCTTCTTGGCGAACAACTTTGGCTACGATACCTTTATTACCGTGGCGGCCTGCCATCTTATCTCCAACTTTAATTTTACGTTTCTTAGCAATATATACCTTTGCAAGTTGCATAATGCCTGTTGGTAGTTCATCTCCAATAGTAAGATTATATTTTATTCTCTTAAGTTCGGCGTCAAACTCTTTGTAGGCGATTAAATAGTTGTTAATTAGCTGTTTAGTAAGATTATTGGTGTTTTTATCTGTTGTCCATTTAGTTGGGTTTATGTTTTCAAAATCTATTTTTGAAAGATCTTCTAACTTAAACTCAGCTCCTTTTAGGACTATTTCAACTCCGTAAAGATCGCTAACTCCTTGAGATACTTTACTGTGTAGCAATGCCGATAATCTTTCTAAGAAATTATCTCTTAGATGGCCTGCTTTACGAGTGAAATTCTCTTCGGCTTGTTGTATTTGGTTCTTAGATACACTCTTGCCTTTCTTTGAGTTCTCTTTACCTACACGTGAGAATAGACGTTTGTCAATAACAACCCCTCTTAGAGAAGGTGATGCTTTGAGTGATGCATCTTTTACATCGCCTGCTTTATCTCCAAAAATTGCTCTTAGAAGTTTCTCTTCAGGTGAAGGATCACTCTCTCCTTTAGGTGTTATTTTACCAATTAAAATATCTCCTGGCTCTATGTTAGCTCCTATACGAATTATACCATTTTCGTCGAGGTCTTTAGTTGCTTCTTCACTAACGTTAGGAATATCGGCAGTTAACTCTTCCATTCCTCTCTTTGTGTCGCGCACTTCCATTGTATACTCATCTACGTGTATAGATGTAAATACATCTTCGCGTAGGAGTCTTTCAGAGATAACAATAGCATCTTCAAAGTTATATCCCTGCCAAGGCATGAATGCTACTTTAAGGTTTCTTCCTAAAGCTAATTCTCCTTGTTGGGTGCCATAACCTTCTGTTAGAATTTGATTTGGTACTACTTTTTCCCCTTTTTTAACAATTGGTTTAAGAGTAACAGATGTATTCTGGTTTGTCTTTCTATATAGAGGTAGCTTGTAAACTGTAATATCAGGATCGAAGCTTACAAATTTTTCGTTTTCGGTCATTTCATATTTAATATGAATTTCCTTTGCATCTACGTAAACTACTTCTCCTTTGCCTCTAGAGGTTATTTGGATCCTTGAGTCTTGAACAACAGGACCTTCTAAACCTGTACCAACTATTGGTGATTCTGGTTGAACAAGCGGTACTGCTTGCCTCATCATATTAGATCCCATTAGAGCACGGTTGGCATCGTCATGTTCCAAGAATGGAATAAGAGATGCAGCAATTGATGCAATTTGGTTAGGTGCAACGTCTACGAGGTGAACTTCTTCTCTGCCAACTACTGGATAATCTGCCTCATAGCGGCATTTTATCCTTTCGTCGGTAATAAATCCATCTTCTCTTATATGAACATTGGCTTGTGCTACCATTTTCTCCTCTTCTTCCTCGGCACTCATATATACGATGCCCTTACCAGTCATATCTACCATTCCACCATCAACTTTACGGTATGGGGTCTCTATAAATCCTAGTTCATTGATTTTGGCATATACGCAAAGCGAAGAGATAAGACCAATGTTTGGCCCTTCTGGAGTTTCTATTGGGCACAAACGTCCATAGTGTGTGTAGTGTACGTCACGAACTTCAAACCCGGCGCGGTCTCTTGAGAGGCCTCCTGGGCCCAGTGCAGATAGACGTCTTTTGTGAGTCATCTCTGCCAGAGGGTTGGTTTGGTCCATAAATTGAGAAAGTTGGCTGGTGCCAAAGAATGAGTTGATAACTGAAGATAGAGTTTTGGCGTTAATTAGGTCTATCGGAGTAAATACTTCGTTATCCCTTACGTTCATTCTCTCTCTAATAGTTCTTGCCATACGTGAAAGACCAACACTGAATTGATTGGCTAGTTGTTCTCCAACTGTGCGAATCCTTCTGTTGCTCAAGTGGTCAATGTCGTCTACAATGGCTTTTGAGTTTATAAGCTGAATTAGATAGCGTATAATCTCAATGATATCTAATTTTGTAAGAACTCTAGTTTCGTCGGATATATTAAGATTCAATTTGTGATTCAATCTGTAACGTCCAACTTCTCCTAAGTCATATCTTTTATCGGAGAAAAATAATTTATCTATTACATCCCTTGCGGTAGCTTCGTCTGGTGGTTCAGAGTTTCTGAGTTGACGATAGGTATAGAAAATAGCTTCTTTCTCTGAATTAGTTTGGTCTTTTTGAAGTGTGTTGTGAATGATTGCAAAGTCATGAACATTTGCATCTTCTTTATGTACTAAAATAGTATCGACACCAGATTCCATGATTATCTCCATGTGTTGTTCTTCTAGAACGGTCTCTCTGTCTAATACTATATCGTTTCTTTCTATGTATACAACCTCTCCTGTATCTTCATCTACAAAATCTTCATTCCAGGTCTTAAGAACTCTTGCTGCTAATTTGCTGCCTACACATTTTTTAAGATTTGTCTTGTTAACTTTTATCTCATTTGCCAACCCAAAGATATCTAAGATATCTTTATCTCCCTCGTAACCAATGGCTCTAAGTAGTGTAGTAACAGGTAATTTTTTCTTCCGATCTATATATGCATACATTACGTTATTAATGTCTGTTGCAAATTCGATCCATGATCCTTTGAAAGGGATAATTCTTGCGGAATATAATTTGGTTCCGTTTGCGTGAACGCTTTGTCCAAAGAATACACCAGGTGAACGGTGGAGTTGAGACACCACAATTCTTTCAGATCCATTTACTACGAATGTACCTCTTGGAGTCATGTACGGGATTGTACCAAGATATACATCTTGTATTACAGTGTCGAAGTCTTCGTGTTCGGGATCGGTGCAATATAGTTTAAGCTTTGCTTTTAGCGGAACGCTGTATGTAAGACCTCTGTCTAAACACTCCTCTATTGTATAGCGTGGAGGGTCTACAAAGTAGTCAATGAATTCAAGAACAAAGTTGTTACGGGTATCCGTGATAGGGAATATTTCTTGAAAAACTTTGTACAGACCTTCATTCTTACGATTTTCCGGCGTTGTTTCTAGCTGAAAGAAATCTTGAAATGATTTTAATTGTACTTCTAAAAAATCTGGATAATCAAGGAGAGATTTAGAAGTTGCGAATGTAATCCGCTGATTTATATTTTTTTGCAACATTATGTTCGGATTGGTTGAAAATATAATAAAATAACGACAAAAAGGTTTAGAGCCTTAAATGGCTCTAAACCTGATATAATACCCCGATTGACGGGTTGTGGAGTTATTTAACTTCAACTTCTCCGCCCGCTTCTTCTATTTGAGCTTTTACTTGTTCTGCTTCGGCTTTTGAAACTTTTTCTTTGATTGCCTTAGGAGCTGCATCTACAAGTTCTTTAGATTCTTTAAGACCTAAACCGGTAATTTCCTTAACAACCTTAACTATTTGTAGTTTAGCTTGTCCTGCCGATACAAGAATCACATCAAACTGAGTTTGTTCAACTTCAGCTGCTGGACCTTCTACTGCCGGCCCTGCTACTGCTACTGCAGCTGCTGCTGGTTCAATTCCATATTCGTCTTTTAGAACCTTTGCTAATTCTTGTACTTCTTTAACAGACAGGTTAACTAATTCTTCTGCAAATTTTTTGATATCTGCCATGGTTATAATTGTTTTAAAATGATTAATATTCTGTTACTCTTTTTCTGATAGTGTTTTTACAAGACCTGCAATTGTACCGCTGCTACTTGATGTAAGTGCAGAGATAACATTTTGCATTGGAGATTGTAATAAACCAATAATGTCACCGATAAGTTCTTCACGTGACTTAATTGAAATAAGTGCTTCTAGTTGATCTGCACCAACATATGCACATTCTTGAACGAACGCTCCTTTTAATACAGGTTTACCATGTTTCTTACCAAACTTTTTAATGAGTTTGGCAGGAGCAGTAATGTTGTCTGAGAACATTATTGCTGTGGGGCCTGCAAGAATTGGGAATAGATTTTCTGAGTCTCCCTTGGCTGCTTTTTCAAGAGCTTTGATTACCAAAGTATTCTTTACAACCAACAGCTTTATATTTCCTTCAAAGCATTCACGACGTAACATAGCAGTTTTTTCGGCGTTTAGACCAGAAATATCTGCTAAATAAAAGTTTGGTGTTACTTCAAATTGTGCTGCCAGACTCTCAATAATTTGTGTTTTTTCATCTTTTTTCATAAAACAGTAGTTATTTTATTCAGCAGCATTTATTGCTTTGCTATCTATATTAATACCAGGACTCATAGTAGATGAAAGGAATATACTTTTTACATAGGTACCTTTAAGTCCCTGAGGTTTCAGTTTTATAACTGTATTCAGAAACTCAATAGCATTTTCTACAAGGTTTCCTTGCTCAAATGATACTTTGCCTATTGCAGCGTGAATGATACCTGTCTTATCTACTTTAAAGTCTATTTTACCGGCTTTAACTTCGGAAACAGCTTTACCAACCTCCATTGTAACAGTACCTGTTTTTGGATTTGGCATGAGACCTCTAGGGCCTAATATTCTTCCGATTGCACCAATTTTAGCCATAACAGAAGGTGTGCAGACAATAACGTCTACATCTGTCCATCCTCCTTTGATTTTCTCTATATAGTCGTCTAGACCTACATAGTCTGCTCCTGCAGCAGTGGCTTCTGCTTCTTTATCTGGAGTACACAGTACCAAAACACGTACAGTTTTACCTGTTCCATGTGGAAGAGTCACTACGCCGCGAACCATTTGGTTTGCTTTACGAGGGTCTACACCTAAACGAACAGCAATGTCTACAGATGAATCAAATTTAGTAAAAGAAATCTCTTTTACTAGTTTGCAAGCATCTGCTAGCTTGTATTGCTTGTCTGGATCTACCTTAGCGTATACTATTTTTTGATTTTTTGTTAGCTTACTCATTTTCGCAGGATTTTTCTAATTTACATCGTTGGGAAAATCCCCTGAAACAGTTATACCCATACTTCTAGCAGTACCTGCTACCATGCTCATGGCAGACTTTAGGGTAAATGCGTTCATATCGGGCATTTTATCTGTAGCAATTTCGCGGATTTGTTCCCATGATACAGAGCCCACTTTTTTACGGTTAGGTTCAGCCGAACCCAATTGAATCTTTGCAGCATCTTTCAATTGCACTGCAACAGGAGGTTGTTTTACTATAAAAGTAAATGATTTATCACTGAAAACAGTGATAATTACAGGTAATACTTTACCTGCTCTGTCCTGTGTGCGAGCGTTGAATTGCTTGCAAAAATCCATTATGTTAACACCCTTTGAACCTAATGCCGGGCCTACCGGTGGTGAGGGGTTGGCTGCTCCGCCTTTTATCTGCAATTTAATGAGAGCGGCAACTTCTTTAGCCATAATGTTTGATTATTTATTCTTTAATTACTTGAACAAAATTAAGTTCTAGAAGAGTTTTCCTTCCAAAAATCTTAACCATAACTTTGAGCTTCTTTTTGTCTTCTAAGATCTCTTCTACGGCTCCATCGAAACCGTTGAAAGGACCATCAATAACTTTTACAGGCTCTCCAATTATAAATGGTGTGATATTCTCTTCATCTTTCTCTGCAAGTTCGTCTACATGACCCAAAATCCTGTTTACTTCCGATTGACGGAGTGGAACTGGTTCTTTATCCTTTCCAGATTTCTCTGTAAGGAATCCTGAAACATGAGGCAAATTACGAATAAGATGTTGAATCTCACCGGTTAAAGCGGCTTCTATAAGTATGTAGCCAGGATAGAAAATACGCTCCATACTAACTTTCTTACCATTTTTTACTTGATAGATCTTTTCAGTAGGGATAAGTACTTGAGCAATGTAGTCTTCAAGATTTAATCTTTTAACTTCGTTCTCAATGTACTCCTTTGCTTTCTTTTCTTTTCCTCCGGCTGCCCTTATGACATACCATTTTTTGGAATTATCACTCATAAGACTAATACAACATGTTGTAAATAAAAGTCATTAAGTTTCTGAACCCAAGGTCCATACCAAATATGACTAAAGCGAATATCAGAGATGCGATCATTACTACAATGGCCGAATTCTGAAGTTGGGACCATGTTGGCCAACTCACTTTTTTTACTAACTCAGTATACGATTCCTGAAGGTATAATCTAATCTTGTTCATTTTTTTATGTTTGCGACTTGAGACAGTGGAAGCTATGCTCTTGCCGATTACTTTTAGCATTGGCGCGTAACCGCTAATGTTGCAGGGGCAGAGAGATTCGAACTCCCATCAACGGTTTTGGAGACCGCTATTCTACCCTTGA
>CAYIYT010000001.1:0-112801 GCA_964367735.1 uncultured Muribaculaceae bacterium | reverse complement strand
TATGCAGATTATTTAATAACACTATATGGAAGTAGGTTCGACAATATCTCTTGGCTTATTCAAAACAAAACTCTTAAAGTTTCTGTAGATCCAAACCAATTTAAACATATAGATATTCCTATATCGGTTGTGGGTGAAGCTGCTGGATATGTATATCTAAGAAGCAAAAATAGCGAAAAAGGTCTTGGAAGAATCATAGTAAACTACTATAGAAATGGCAATAAGAAAGTAGCAAGTGTACTTAGTGAAGAAGATGGTTACTTTACCTATATGGGATTGCTACCTGGTAAATATGTTGCAATGCTAGATAAAGAACAGCTAGAAAGAGTTGGAATGGATAGTAAGGATTATAAATTCGAGTTCGAAGTTGAACAGGACGAAGAAGGTACATATATTGATGGAATTAAATTTATCATAGATAAGATTGGAGGCGATATTGACGAAGAAGAAGAGCAGGCTACACAAAAAGCTAAGGAAGCTAAGAAAGTTATTGATACTAAGAAAATTATAGAGATTCAGGAAAATGAAGGTATTAAGAAAACTCAAGAGAAATCTAAGACAATTATATATTCAAACCAAGCAGATACTCTATACAAAGTACAACTGTTTGCATCTACATCTAATGAGAATGCATATGAAAGGCTTTTACCTATCCTCATTAAATTCCAAAATATAGAAGTAACCGAAACTCACAGCAAAGACGGTTATTACAGATATAGTATTGGTTCTTACACGAAGAGAACAGATGCAGCTAAAATGCTTCTAACTCTTAGATTGGCAGGATGGAATAGTGGGATAGTAACCTCATACAACCCAGTTAAAGAGAAAGAGATTACTACAAACACAATCTCTTTTGTACCAGAAAAAGGATGCTTCCGAATACAACTGTATGCAGGTATAAAAATAAACAAAATAGATAAAGAGTTCTCTTTAATTCTAAACGAATATAAGAAGTATACTATCACTGAGGAATATGGTTCCGACGGTTTATATCGTTACTCAGTAACACCATTTAGCACCAGAGCTCAAGCTTTAGATGCTGTAAGGCAGATTAGATCATTGGGCTGGAAAGATGCGTTCATAAAAACTGTAACACAAAACCAAGAGTAAATGAAAAAAATTCTATTAATAACAACTACTTTTGCATTATTATTAACTAGTTATAGCACCTCTTTTGGTCAAAAATCATACATTACAGTAGAGCAAACTAAGGAATTAGCTTTTGGAGCTATTGAACTAAGTGGCTCTTCTGGCAGCCTTACAATTGGCAAGGATGGAGCTATAAGCTCATCTAATATTATTCTTTATGATTTCGATCCGAGGCATCGTGCAGAATTTAAATTACAATTTCATCTACGTGGTTTGGACCTTTTTGAAAACGTTAAAAGCATTACAGTGCAACCCAATACAACCCTTTATAGAGTTGGAGGAGGTGGTTCTATTCAGCTTACCAATTTAACCCAATATGGCCCTGTAAATATATATATGGGTCAAGTTCATAATTTTCCTCATCCTAATTACGTATATTTCAACGTTGGAGGGACTATTAATATAAGTGCGTCTAATGCTCCGGGAGATTATAAAGGGACTTATGACGTTACCATTACTCATGATTAAAATAAAGCCCTCATCATTGAACCTCACTATTGAATAAGATCGTACTTTTCTATCTTGGCATTGAGTGTAGGCCTAGTGATATCTAGGATACGAGAGGCTTCTACTTTGTTCCAGTTAACGTTATCTAGTATAATCTTTATATGTTCTTTCTCTACCTCGGACAGAGACCTTAGTTGAACGATTCCAGCACCACTAAGACCATCTGGATGTAAAGCTGTGTTAAGAACAATATTATGCTTCTCTATAACATCATTTTTTGACATTATAATAGCCTGCAGTATAGTGTTTTCCAACTCCCTTACATTTCCATACCAGTTATGCTGTTTTAGCATCTCTATTACTCCTTCTTCAATCTTTGTTACGCTTTTGTTAAATTTCTTATTCAATTTATTAAGAAAATGAACAACAAGATCTCCAATGTCATCTTTCCTCTCTCTCAAAGAAGGAAGCTGTATAGTAAACACTTTGAGCCTATAATAAAGGTCTTCTCTAAATTTACCTAGCTTAATAAGCTCCTCTAAGTTTTTATTGGTAGCTGCAATTATGCGAGCTTTCATTGGGATAGTCTCTTCTCCCCCAACTTTTTCAAATTCGAGTTCTTGAATTACCCGTAAAAGTTTTACTTGAGTATTAAGTGATATTTCCGAAATTTCATCTAAGAAGATGGTGCCATCTCCAGCAAGTTCAAATTTTCCTTTTTTATCTCTTATTGAGTCTGTAAAAGAACCTTTTACGTGACCAAAAAGTTCGCTCTCTAATAGAGTTTCGGTTAAAGCACTACAGTTTACTACAACTAAAGGCCTATCTCTTGTAATTCCCGAAAAGTGTACAAGCCGTGCTATTAACTCTTTTCCTGTACCTGTTTCTCCCTCTATAAGAACGTTCACTTTATTCATAGAGATCATCCCTATGTTTTTGAATATCTCCTTCATTTTTGGAGTTCTACCCACCAAAAAGTTATTATCGGAATCGCTCTCTAATGAACTAGTTAATGCTGTAACATCTGGTAAGCTTTGGCTAGTCTTTACAGAATCTAGGGCTCTTCTTACTGTAGATCTTAAAACATCTGGAGCGGTTGGTTTTTCTAAAAATTCAAATGCTCCTTTTTGAATAGATTTTATTGTTAATGCAACATCTCCATAGCCAGTAAGCATTATTACGGGCGTTGTGATTTTTAATTTAGCAATTTCGGAGATTACCTCTAGCCCAGTAATACCAGGCATTTGATAATCTGTAATGATAAGATCTGGTTTTTCAGATTTAATATACTGAATCCCAATATTTCCATCTTCTGCCTCAATAACATCGTACCCCTCTTTAGAAAGATTGGCTCTAAAGATTTTCCTTATTATTTTATCGTCATCTATAATAAGTATTTTTTCCATAACTACCATTTTTTATAAAATATCTATACAATAGTTTTAAAATACTCAAAACTATCGCTTACAACATTAACAATTCTGTTAATTGCGACATCTAAGTCATTCATCTGTTTACTAGATTGATTAATTCTTTTAAGATCGTGTACAACAGACGTTACACCCACTGTAGTGAGTTCTGGAATCATTTTGTGAGTTATCTTATTTAAAGAATCATGATCTTTTTCTTGCCCAGCTCTCTCTAATTGCTTAAGCAAAATGGGCCCATCTTCAAGAAAAATCATAAGTATTTCTCTTAATGTCTCTTTATCGTCTCCAATCATCTCCTTTAGAAAAGTGAGATCTGGAATAGGGTGGGAAGAATTTTGGTTACTACTCATATTAGTTAATAATAAACAATTATAGACTCATGTTATAATAATCATTAAAAGTAATTCTTTTAATTGACTTCTCAATAAAAATTTAAACGCTTTTATGATAGCTTAGAACTGCCCAAAGGTTAAAGAACAATGCAAATCCAAAAAGTATTAATATTTCATTAATTAGTTGCCCCAAATGACTGCCTTTCATAAATAGCATTCTCATAACTTCGGTAAAATATTTCAATGGGTTTGCTGCAGTAATTACCTGTGCCCACAAAGGCATGCTCTTTACAGGTGTAAAAAGGCCACTCATTAAAATCATAATTAATACAAAAAAGAACATCACAAAGATAGCTTGTTGCATTGTTGCCGAGTAGTTAGAAATAACAAGCCCCATTCCAGATACCACAATCATAAATAGAAACGAGAGCAGGTAAAATCTTGGGAAGCCACTCATTGGAACAATACCGAATAGATATTTTGCAAGCAAAAGGGAACTTGTTAAAACAGTAAAACCTATTGCCCAATATAAAATAACTTTAGCTCCAATAAAGGTGAATTTTCCAACAGGAGTAACGTTAATTTGCTCAATTGTGCCACTCTCTTTTTCGGCTACAATATTTAATGCAGGCAAAAACCCAACAACAATTGTCAATAAAATAACAATGAGTGTAGGAACCATAAATAGCTTATAATCCATTGCTGGGTTAAATTTACTTTGAGTGATAATTTGTATCCCCGGCTGCCTTACTCCTTCAGAGACATAATCTTGTGAAAATTCTTTTACTATTGAAGTTAGATAAGCTGCTGCCATACTACCTCTAACACCATCTACAGCATTGGATGCAATGAATACCTCTTGGTCAATTTTATTAATCAATTTATTCTCTAGATCATGAGGGATTTCAAGAATAATATCGGCTTCTTGAGACTCAATAGATTTAATTGCATCTAAATAGCTTTGTGCATATAGCGTTTCCGAAAAATAATTAGAACCACTTATTTTATTAATTAGCGCATTAGATGCAGCAGAATGATCCCAATCTACAACCGAGATTCTAATATTTTTGACCTCTAGGTTTGCACTCCATGGCATTAGTACCATCATCAATATAGGGTAAAATATAACCAGTAATGGCAAGAATTTATTTCTTACAAATTGCTTAAACTCCTTTTCTAATAAATACTTTAACATTTATTCTAACCTGTATTTAAACTTTTTAAGACTAATTGTTAAGAAAGCTACTGCCATAGCGGTCATAGCCCCTATTTCTGTAACCACAGAGCTCAATGGGAGCCCTTGTATCATAAGCTTTTTTACTGCCTGTATATACCATGCAGCAGGCACAAATTTAGTTATCCATTGCAATAGATCGGGCATATTGGATATGGGATATATCATTCCAGATAGCAACATAGCAGGCATCATAAGAGCTAGTCCAGAGATTAACATTGCCGCAACCTGTGTATTAGTTATAGAAGAAATAAGCAATCCCAAACTTAGCGAAACAAAAATAAACAAGAAGGAGACAACTACTAACCAAAAGAGACTGCCAGTTACGGGTACTCCCAAAACATAAACAGAGAGGAGCAAAATTGTGACAAGATTAACTACCGACAATAGAAAGTATGGGACACTTTTAGATAAAATTATAAACATTGGCCTAATAGGAGAAGCCAGCAATATTTCCATTGTCCCAGTCTCTTTTTCTCTCACAATAGATATAGAGGTCATCATTGCGCATATAATCATAAGTATAAGCCCCATAACGCCTGGCACAAAGTTATATGAACTCTTCATTTGGGGGTTGTAGAGCAACTCCGTAGAGGCAGAAACTTGCCCTTGCCCAGCTATAGAAAGAGGTGCTCTATCGGTAAGAGTTGCAGCAATAATTGAAGAGGCATACATAAGTATCGCAGAAGACATGTTAGGGTCCGATCCATCTGATATTAGCTCTATTTGGCCAGCTCCATCCTTTATCATAGTCTCATTAAAGTTCCTACTGTAATTAACAATAAGAGAAACTTGGCCACTCTTCATTAATGATTCTGCTTCGGTTGCAGAGACTTGATTGTTTGCTGCTATAAAATATTCAGAAGATAAGATCCTATCGTTTATAAGCGAGGCGGTTTCGTTAGGTTCGTTAGAGATGAACAGTACTTTAACATCTTTTATTTCATTTGTGAGCGCAAATCCAAATAAAATTATTTGAACAATAGGCATTAGCAATAATATAAGAATAGTTCTCACATCTCTTGAGATATGAAGAAACTCTTTCCTAACAAATACTAAAAATTGTTTCACCTATTTATTATTATTCAATCTATTATTTATCTTTTGCCAGCTCATAAAATACCTCTTCCATGCCATCTACACCATATCTAGATTTCAAATTTTGAGGAGTATCTATTGCCTCTATTAAACCCTCTTTCATAATAGAGACTCTGTTGCAATATTCGGCTTCGTCCATATAGTGGGTAGTAACAAACACAGTAATTCCTGCCTCCGATGCTGAGTATATTAATTCCCAGAACTGCCTGCGCGCTTCGGGTGCTACACCTCCAGTGGGTTCGTCTAGAAATACAATTGCCGGGTTGTGCATAATTGAAACTGAAAATGCTAATTTTTGCTTCCATCCCGCAGGTAAAGATTGCACCATTGTATTTCGTTCTTTTTCAAAACCCAGTTGTAGAAGCATTTTATTTGTGACAACTTCTATCTCCTTGCTCTTCATCCCATAAATACCTCCAAAAAGACGGAAGTTTTCCCAAACTTTAAGATCGTCATAGAGTGAAAAGCGTTGGCTCATGTAACCAATATTACGTTTTACCTTTTCTGGAGCGGTTGTAATATCATAACCTGCAACAATCCCCTTTCCAGAGGTAGGTTTAAGCAGCCCACACAACATTTTCATTGCAGTTGTTTTACCTGCTCCATTTGCTCCCAAAAACCCAAATATTTCTCCTTTTTTAACATTGAAAGAGATTCTATTAACAGCAGTAAACGACTTGAACATTTTAGTCAAATCTTTTACCTCAATAATATTTTCGTTTTTGTTCGGCTCCATTCTTTATGCTCTATCTTTCTATTATTGACATTCTATTTTGAAGATGAAAACTCTAGGTAACAATCTTCTATTGTGGGAACTGTCTCTTTAATACAAAATGAGGGTGCATCCATCTTCTTAAGCTCCTCTGTAATTGTATCAATTATACTCTGTAAATTGGCATCACCTTTCTCTTTGTAACTTTTTTCTATTGTAATATGATGCTCGGCACCAAAAGAGTATGCACTTTTTACGATTGGAATTTTGCGTAACATCTTTAACAGTATAGGCATATTTTCTCCACTTACTGCCAACAGAATATTGTGGAAAGAAGAGATCATTCCTTGGGGGGTATCACAACTTAAAATTAGGCCTTCTTTAAATAGGGCAATTCTATCGCATAATAGAGCCTCCTCCATATAGGATGTAGAAACTACTATTGTAATATTTTGTTCTTTAAGCCTTTTTAACATTTGCCAGAACTCTTTCCTAGAGACAGGATCTACACCAGTTGTTGGTTCGTCCAAAAAAAGGATTTCTGGTTTATGAATAAGAGCACAGCTCAATGCAAGTTTCTGTTTCATCCCTCCCGAAAGATCGCGAGCCATGCGTTTACCAAATGGAGCGATATCTTTAAAAATATCTTCTATTAAATAGTAATTCTCTGTTATATTAGATTTAAAAATTGCTGCAAAAAAAGCAAGGTTCTCATCTACTGTAAGATCTCCATATAACGAGAATTTTCCAGGCATATAGCCAATCTTCTCTCTTAGCTTTTTGAAATCTTTTACTACATCTAAACCCAATACCTGTGCCTCTCCATCGTTAGGGATAAGAAGTGAAGTAAGAATTCTAAAGAGTGTAGTTTTGCCTGCTCCATCGGGCCCTATAATGCCAAACATCTCTCCAGGTGATATCTCCAAAGAGATAGCTTTTAGTGCCTCTACTCTTTTAGCAGATTTTAAAGCACCATATCCTTTACTTAAATTCTTTATTAAGACTGCTTTTTGCAAATTCATTATTGGTCTAAAAACTTAACATCTCCGTACATGCCTGGTTTAATATAGCCATCATTTATCACCTCTATTTTTACAGCATAAACAAGATTGGAGCGATCTTCACGATTTTGAATGTTTTTAGGAGTAAATTCTGCCTCTTGCGATATCCAAACTATCTCTGCTGGGTACTCTTTTGTATTTTCATTATTAAAACCGGTATAGATAGTTGCTCTGTCTCCAATTTTCAATTTGTTCACTATACTGTTAGAGACATAGGCTCTAAGAAAAACAGTAGTAAGGTTGGCAACTCTAAAGAGAGGCTGGCCTGTCCCTTTGAACTCTCCCTCTTTGGCATATATAACCATTATTATCCCATCTATTGGTGCTTTTATAATGCTTTTTGCAATTAGATCTTCTGTTTGTGCTACCTGTAACTCAATTGCTGCACCCTCTTTATCGGTAGAGAGATTGCCTTTCTCTAGCCCACTTTTACGAGCGCTATATTCTCTTTCTAATGTTTTAATATTTGCGTTAATATCATCTATGGTCTTAGTGTTCCCTACATTCGCATTAGCTAAAGCCTCTGCTCTGACTCTCTCTTTTTCTAGATTTTTAATTTGTTGAAATATAGATGCAAGTTGTTCCGAAACATTGGCTCTTCGAGCCCTTACTGCTTCATTACTTGCCAAAAGTCTCATTTTTTGAAAATGAAGTTGAGCTGTATCTATAGAGCCTAGTACCTCTCCTTTTGATATATTCATACCCTCAATGGCATCAAAATCTATAATTCTCCCAGTAGCTTCGCTAGAAACAATAATTTCTGTTGCCTCGAACCTGCCGGAAGCATCGGGGTTAACACCGTTATTTTTGCACCCGAACAAAGTTGCTATAATAATTAGTACAGAAACTCTATTTATAATTGAGAAGAAAATTTTATTATTCATTGTTTGGTAGTGTTATTGATTCAAGTTGTTTTTTAAATCGATAAGAGCCTTAAGCAATTCAATTTTTCTTTTACCAAGAGCTAGGCGTGCAGAATCTAGCATGTTCACCTCTTTTAGGTGCTCATTTACAGATGTAGCTCCGTTATCTAACTTAACCGAAGAGCTCTCTACAATTTTAGTCCTTATATCTACTAACTGTTGGTCACTTTTAGATAACTCTTCTATTTTCTCAATTTCTCTAGAGATAGAAGCTGTCTGTAACCTTGTATTGTAAAGGAAAGTCTCTTTTTGAGATTCAATTGATGCTTGCAGAGCTGTTATCTTTTTATGATCGTTTTTTCTAGTATAGAAGCCGTCTAAACTCCACGTAAGAGTTAAGCCTCCAATGTAATAGCCTGCGGCTTCATTTTTTAGCATATTAAGACCTGGTAGCCCATAGCCAGCCTGAATAAATGCACCTAGTTTAGGCATTATTAGGTTGTTTAAATATAAGCTTTGAATTTGTGCAACTTCTTTTTTACTATCGAAGAGGCTAAGCTCTGGCCTAAATATCTCTTTTGAGGTAGGTTTCGTAATCACAGGTAATAAAAGTGTTACCGTTGTATCGCTGTTGCGACCCGTCATGAGCGAGAGCATATTAAGATAAGATTCTTTATTGCTTTTAAGCTCTTTAGATCTTTGGTTAAGAGTTATTTTCTGAGCTTCTAAGGGGTACAAATCGCTACTATCTGCTATTCCAGAAGAGATTAACGCAAATATTTTATTTTGCATTCGGCCCAACTCTCGGCCTAGCACCTCTGTCTCTTTTAAATATTCGTCAATTAGAAGTATCCCAAAATAGATATTGCTTACTCTTTCGCGTATTGAATAAATTTCTAAATCTAACTCTTTAACATCTGAAATTGCTTTGGCCTGTGCCTCTTTTTTTGAAGAAGATGTTGCCCCTCCATCCCAAATTAATTGATTAACACCAAGTACGGCAGAATACTGAATTTTGCTCAATGGTTCTATCTCAAAGCCAGGAGGGAGAGCCAATGGTATTTCCATAACATGCGATTGATAAGTGCCTTTTATGATAACACCTGCCTTGGGGAGCCAAGATTTTTGTATGTTAGATATGTTGAAGTCCTTAACTTTTTCAATGAGATTGTATCTAACAACAGCTGGGTAATTTTCTGTTGCCAATGCAATACACTCGTTCAAAGTAGTGGTTTTATGCGAATCTACTACTCTCTGAGCAATAATCTCTTTTGACCATATAAGAGAAAAAAAAACTACAATAAATATCCTTTTGAACATGAGTGAAATTATTTTGTAAATTATACACTTAGGCTTTAACTGGGATATGGAAGCTAAAAGTGCTTCCTTTTCCCTCTTCGGATATAAACCAAAGATCTCCACCGTTCCTTTTTACAAATTCATTGCATAGTAAAAGACCCAATCCCGATCCTTCTTCGTTATCGGTGCCGTAACTAGTAAAATGTGTTTCTGTTTTAAAGAGTAATTTTTGTTTATCTAGATTAATGCCTGCACCTGTATCCTTAACATCGATTATAACTCTATCATCTTCTTCTCTAATATAAATATCTACAGTTGAATTGTCGAAACTAAACTTTACTGAGTTACTAATGAGATTTCTTAGAGTTGTTTTAATCATATCTATATCTATCCTTGCTGTTTTATTTGTAGTGCCATGAAGTTCTATGGAAACATTTTTAAGTTTTGCAACTCCTCTCATTACATCTACAACACCAGTCACAACACTCATAATATTCACATCGTCTTGGAATACAGTGGTTAGCCTTCCCGTTTGGCTCTTTGTCCACTTAAGAAGATTATCTAATAGGGTAAAGCTATCGTCTGTTAGTCTGTTAGCCATAATAAGTAGATCATACATATCTGCCTCTACAGACTCTTTTGGAATCCCATTAATAAGAACATCCATAACCATTCTAATAGAAGCAATTGGAGAGCGCAAGTCATGAGCTATAACAGAATAAAGTTTATCTCTTCCTTTAATAGTTTTTCTAATCTCTTCTGTTTGCAATTCAATAGTTCTTTTTGCTTGTATTAGAGTTATTTGATGGTTTATTCGAGTTAGTAATTCGTCTTTATTAAAAGGTTTCGAAATATAATCGGCAGCTCCCAATTTAAAGCCTTGAACAATATCTTCAGTTGAGTTAAGTGCCGAGAGAAATATTATTGGGATCTTGCATTTGTTTGGTATCTCCTTAAGTCTCTTTGCTACCTCATGCCCATCCATTATAGGCATCATTATGTCTAAAAGAACAAGATCGGGATTTTGATTAATAATGACATCTAGGGCCTCTTTGCCATTAGATGCAATCAATGTTTTATAACCCACTTTAGAGATAAGTAGCTTTAGCAATAAGACATTTGCATCTACATCGTCTACTATAAGTATTGTAAAATCTGAGTTGTTAATGACCATTTTGTAAATTGTCTAGGTTACTAAAGTATTCTATTGTGTTTTTAAGACCCTCTTCAATTTCGATTGAAGGATTCCAATTAAGAAGTTCTCTTGCATAACGGATATCGGGCTGTCTTTGCTTAGGGTCGTCCATAGGAAGATCTTTAATGATAAATTTTGAAGAAGAGTTCGTGAGCGATATAATTTTTTGTGCAAGTTCCTTTATTGTAAATGCATTTGGATTCCCAATATTAACTGGGCCTGTTACCGAGTCGCCTGTTGCCATCAATTTAATGAGCCCTTCAATTAAATCTGTTACATATTGGAAGCTTCTGGTTTGATTGCCACCTCCATATAAAGTTATATCCTTATTAGAGAGTGCTTGTACTATAAAATTTGAAATAACTCTCCCATCATTAGGATGCATATTGGGGCCGTATGTATTAAATATTCTTGCTATTTTAATCCTTACCCTATTCTGCCTGTGGTAATCCATAAAAAGGGTTTCTGCACATCTTTTACCCTCGTCGTAACAAGAACGAATCCCTATAGGATTTACATTTCCCCAATAGTTTTCTTCTTGTGGATGCATAGTAGGGTCTCCATAAATTTCACTTGTAGATGCTTGTAATATTTTGGCATTTAACCGTTTTGCCAGTCCAAGCATATTTATAGCCCCCATTACCGAGGTTTTAATAGTCTTAATTGCATTATATTGATAATGGATAGGAGAAGCAGGAGATGCTAAATTGTAAATTTCGTCTACTTCGGCATAAAAAGGGTGGATAACATCGTGCCTAATTATTTCAAAATGAGGATTCCCAATATGACTAATTATATTGCTTTTAGATCCTGTGAAAAAATTATCTAAACAAATAACATCGTGACCATCTTCTAACAAACGGGTACACAAATGAGAACCTATAAATCCAGCACCACCTGTTACCAGAATCCTTTTCATTCCATATTATTGTTAAGTGTATCAACTGTAAAGATAGAGAAAAAATATATTTTTAATGATTATCTTTGTCTTTATTATTTTTAAAGATAATGATAAATATTCAGGCAAAAATACACGATAGGTTTTCTGTTGAATTTAAAGTTGGATTCAACGCCAATAGAGAGCAAGTATTAAACAAATTCTCTGTGAATACATGGATTTTTGTTCCGTATAGCTTAGATATTAATCGCTCTACTTACTCCAAGAGCATGTTTTACAGAGACATAAGATCTAACACTAGACTTATTACTCCCATTTACTTACTTGGAGAGATGGTTTCTGGAAAAGCAGAACCATTTTTACTTTTAGAGGGTTCTTTTAAAAAACTCGCAAGTGATTCCAACAAAGTGAATATTGGAGACTTTGAGTACAACATAAAAATGTTTGCTGCAATCTTCAAAAGTTCTTTGCGCAATCAGCTTTTATACATCATGAACCCGCCCGTAAAAGAAGAAAGAGAAGAGCTTTGCAATACTTTAATTAGCGATATTGAAACAATTTTAGATAAATACCGTTCTTTATATAGAATCATTAGTATTCCTACAATCTCTAAAGATTGTTTCGATTACTATCTCTTTGGAGATGAGTTTATGAGCAACATAGTGCACAAGCAGATGTTTCGTCTTATGAATTTTTTGAGAGAGCACCATCCTTCTATCTTTTTTCATGTAAAAGAATCTATCCTAAATTTGGTAGAAAAAGAGGTGACTCATAGAAAAAGCAGAGGCTACCCTGTTGTAGAGAAAAATAGCCCTAATGAAAATAGAGATCTTGTGTATAGATCTGGAGCACTAAAAAAATATATAGAGAGTGAATTATTTTTAAACACTGCAAAGAAAAAAGATGGGAGACTAGTTGAGCAGATATACTATAGCTTAGCAGCAGGAATTTCCATGATATTTGCTACTGCCATTGCATTCTCTTTTCAACAGAGATACGGCAACTTTACTATGCCATTGTTTGTTGCTCTGGTAGTAGGTTATATGCTCAAAGACCGTATAAAAGAATTAGCCAGGTACTTTTTTGCACATAAATTAAAAGAAAAATACTTTGACAATAAAACTACAATAAGCATAAACGAACACAAAATAGGATGGAGTAAAGAGGGATTCGATTTTATTAATGATTCTATGGTTCCTCCCGATGTTTTGAGAATAAGAAATCGCACCCCTTTATTGGAGGCAGACAACAGATATTCCGAAGAAAAAATAATATTATATAGAAAATTAGTTGAACTAGACAGAGAGCAATTAGACCTTAACTCAGAATATTACATTTCTGGTATGAATGATATTCTTAGATTCAATCTTTCTACTTACTTGCAAAAAATGGACGACCCCGATGTTCCTCTTTTTATGGTTTCCAAAGATGTAGATTATGAAGAAATTACCGGCAGTAAGGTCTATTACCTAAATTTTATAATGCAGTTTAAGTCTCACAACTTTGAATCATTTAAACGATACCGAATAGTATTTAATAGAGCTGGTATTAACGAAATAGAGGAGTTGCTTTAAAATAAATAATACAAACAATTAAAATAACATTTATGACAGATCAGGAGATTGCACACAAAGTGCACATGAGGCCAATTGGAGAAATTGCTAGTATTCTTGGTATTAACCCAGACGACCTTGAATTATACGGAAAATATAAGGCAAAACTTCCACTTACTTATATTGACAGAACTAAATTTGGTAAACTTGTTTTAGTCTCTGCAATATCACCAACTCCAGCAGGAGAAGGAAAAACAACTGTTTCTATTGGACTTTCTCAAGCGCTTAATCGCATAGGAAAACGTTCTGCAGTAGTACTTAGAGAGCCTTCTTTAGGCCCTGTTTTTGGCATAAAGGGTGGAGCAACAGGTGGGGGTTATTCTCAGGTAGTTCCTATGGAAGATATTAACCTACACTTCACAGGAGACTTCGCAGCAATAGAGAAAGCAAACAATTTACTATCGGCAATTATTGCAAATAACATCCAAAGTAAAACTCGCTCTCTAAACATAGACCCACGCACCGTTACCTGGAAAAGAGTAATGGACATGAACGATAGATCTCTTCGTTCAATAGTTGCTGGCCTAGGTGGAACAACACACGGAATTCCACAAGAAACAGGTTTTGATATTACAGCAGCATCGGAAGTAATGGCTATTTTATGTCTTGCTAAAGATATGGAAGATCTTAAAGGGAGATTAGGGAATATTTTCATTGGATATACTTTCGATAAAAAACCAATTTATGCCCGCGATCTAAAAGTTAATGGAGCAATGGCTGCCCTACTTAAAGACGCAATCAAGCCAAACCTAGTTCAAACAGTAGAGGGAACACCAGCAATTATTCACGGAGGCCCATTTGCCAATATTGCACAAGGAACTAACTCTGTACTTGCAACACAAACAGCAATGTCTCTCACAGACTATACAGTAACAGAGGCAGGTTTCGGATTTGATTTAGGTGCCGAGAAGTTCCTAGACATAAAGTGCCGTAGCGCAAAATTATCTCCAAATGCAGCTGTTCTAGTAGCTACAATTAGGGCTCTAAAATACCATGGTGGCCAATCACTTAAAGAGATTCAAACACCAGGAGTAGAGTATCTAAAAAAAGGAATCGAGAATCTTGAGAAACATGTAGAGAACATTAAACAATTTAGTTTAGCACCAGTAGTTGCTATAAATAAATTCACAACTGATACTCAGGAAGAGATAGATTTTGTACTTAATTTCTGCAAAAGCAAAGGCATTCCAGTTTCTGCTGTAGATGTTTGGGCCAAAGGAGGTGCCGGTGCCGAGGAGCTTGCCCACTTAGTTGTTGAAGCAACTGCAGATTGCTGTCCTAACTTTATTCCACTCTATCCATTGACAGATAGCGTAGAGAAGAAAATAGAGACTATTGCTAAGAAGATTTATGGTGCCGAGGCTGTAGATTACACCTCAAAGGCAAAATCCGATCTTGCTAAAATCAAAAACTTAGGCTTAGAGAATCTTGCTATATGTATGGCTAAAACTCAAAAATCACTATCGGACAATCCAGATCTACTTGGAAGGCCAAAAGATTTTGTAATAACTGTTCGCGAAATAGAAATAGCATCGGGAGCAGGATTCTTAGTGCCAATTACTGGTGCAATTATGCGTATGCCAGGGCTTCCAGAAACACCTTCTTCTGAACGTATAGACATTGACAACGAGGGTAACATTACTGGCTTATTTTAGCCCATCACTCTCTCACTATAATAAAAGAAACCGGGCTGGGCACTACCAGCCCGGTTTTTTTATTTATGTCTAGAATAGAGTTCATTTTCTATTTGGCTAATAGATACTTGAGAGAACTCCATTAACACTAAAAGATGGTAAATAAGATCGCCAATTTCATACACTAATCTTTCTTTATTATCCTTAACTGCCTCAATAATAACTTCCGAGGCTTCTTCGCCTACCTTTTTGCATATTTTTTCAATTCCATCGTTGAATAACGATGTGGTATATGAGCCTTTAGGCATCGAGTTGTGTCGCTCTTTTATTACCTGAGATAATTTTGGGATAAAACCTTCGCTATCATCTCCTTTAAAACAGCTAACATTTCCAGTGTGGCAAGTGGGGCCAGCGGGATTTACTCTTATAAGGAGAGTATCATTGTCACAATCGGGGTCTATACTCACAATCGATAAGAAGTTACCGCTTGTCTCTCCCTTTGTCCATAATTTTTGTCTAGAACGGCTATAAAAAGTTACCAAACCTGTTTCAAGAGTTATCTTATATGACTCTCTGTTCATATACCCAAGCATCAACACCTTTAACGTATTATTATCTTGAATAACAGCAGGAATAAGAGTCTCTTCTGTTTTAAAAACAGCTTCAGCAAACGGCTCTATATTATTACATTGGTTAGATATCATCACTAGTCTATTATTTATTCTTATGTCTATTAATAATTTTGCTCGCAATTAGATTTTTACTCTAATGTTGTTGGCTTTCAGGTAATTTTTTAGATCGCCTATCAATATTTCTTGGTTGTGAAACACAGAAGCTGCTAACGCTGCATGGGCATGTCCATTCTCAAAAACTTCTTTGAAATGCTCCTTATTCCCAGCACCTCCAGAGGCAATCACTGGGATAGAGAGTAGAGAGGTTAATTTTGCAATAGCCTCTACTGGGTATCCGTTTTTAGTGCCATCATGATTCATAGATGTGAACAAGATCTCTCCTGCTCCCCTATCTTGTGCCTGCACAGCCCATTCATAAAGTGACTTTCCGGTATCTTTAGTTCCACCACTACTTTTTACCCTCCAAATGCCGTTTTCTAATTTAGCATCTATAGCAACTACAATAAATTGAGAGCCATACAAGGCAGAAATATCATTAATAATTGAGGGATTATTTAAAGCAGCACTATTAATAGAAACCTTATTAGCACCACAATCTAACAATAAAGCAGCATCGGCAGTTGTAGATATTCCACCTCCTACAGTCAAAGGGATTTTTAGATTGGATGTCACCTGTTTTACTAGAGAACTAAAAATTTTCCTCTCTTGTTGTGTTGCACTAATATCTAAATAAACCAATTCATCGGCACCTTGGTCTGAATAGTATTGCCCCATCTCTACTGGATTACCAATATCTTTTAAATTAATGAAATTAACACCTTTAACAGTTCTCCCACCATATACATCTAGACATGGAATTATTCGTTTTGCATCCATTTTTGTATTTTATTTATATCAATTTTTGTTTCATAAAATGCTTTCCCAACAATTACCCCAGAAGTTCCAATATTAGCAAGAGCAAAAACATCGTCTTCGTTTGAGACTCCCCCGCTTGCTATAATTTGAACATTGGGGAATTTACTAATCAAGTTTTTATATAAGTTAAACGAGGGGCCACTAAGCATACCATCCTTACTAATATCTGTACAAATAATTTTATCAATACCCAGTAAAGTATAACTAAAGATAAAACTATATATATCATTATTAGATTGCTCTTTCCAACCATTTATCGAGATCTTCTCTTCTCTAATATCTAATCCTAAAATTACCTTTTGACAGCCATAACAGTTTATTATATCAATCATAATTTGGGGGTTAGTAACTGCTATACTCCCACATATAATAGAATGGGCACCGCAATCGAATACTTGTCTAGCAATTGCTTGGCTTTTAATACCCCCACCAAATTGTATCTCTAGTGAAGTGTTATTAGCAATGCTTTCAAGAACACCTAGATTAACTGGTCTATCTTGCTTAGCCCCCTCAAGATCTACTATATGTATCTTTTTGAATCCCAATGATTCAAACCAGAGTGCGCTCTCTAAAGGATTTCTATGATATTTTTTGACCTTGCTATAATCTCCCATAGATAACCTTACGCACTCTCCATTTATAAGATCTATTGCGGGTATCACTTCAAATTTATTTTTACTATTACTTATCATATCTAATTATTTTAACATATTTTCCCTCTTTAATTTTACTTTAGACACTCTAGATAAGCCCTTTGCTACTTGGTAGTTCATAGTCTTTAATGTCGTTTGAAAGAGCAATTCTGAGTGCTCGTGCAAATGCTTTAAAAAGAGCCTCAGCAATATGGTGGTCGTTATTACCTTTAGCGCTAAGGTTAATATTAAACTGGCCGGCAGTAGCCATAGAAGAGAAGAAATGGCTATACATTTGGGTTGGAAAATCTCCTGTAAATTCAGAAGTAAATTTCACATCCCATTCAAAACCAAATCTTCCACCCAAATCGATTACAGCAGATGCTTGTGACTCATCCATAGGCAGAACAAATCCATAACGGTTATATCCTTTAAGTTGTCCATACAAACTTCTAATTCCTTCACCTAAAACTAGAGCGACATCTTCAATTGTGTGGTGGGCATCTACATGTAAATCGCCAATGACATCTAGATCTATACTCACTCCTGAGTGTACAGAAAAGAGCTCCAACATGTGATCAAAAAAACCAATCCCACTATTGATATTTAAGATGTTGCTAGCGTTCGTGAAAAGTTTAAGGTTTACAGAGGTCTCTTTAGTTATTCGCGATATCTCAATAAAGTTGTTGTAGTTTTCTACTTGCTCTCCTTTTAAAATAGCTAGTAATAGATTGTTTTCGTCTCTTTTTCCAACAGAAATTCTTATACAACCTTCGCATCCATTTACCTTGCTTCTATCTCTAGCGATAACACCTTTTTTTTTAAGCATCTCTACCTTTTCTTGCGGGCTATCAATCTTTACAAGCAAAAAATTAGAGTCACTCTTATAAACCTTTTGAACGCAATCTAAATTAACTAACTCACAGCCAAGTCTCTCCCTCTCTTGAATAATAATTTGAACTCGGCTTAGCTGGTTTTCATTTATGAGATTATCTTCTTTAAATGATTTAATAGCAAGCTCTTGGCTCATTTTATTTATATTGTAAGGATATTTTACCTTTTCCATATAGGAAATAATAATAGGGCTAGCATATGCAAATCCTACTCTAATTGCAGCCATACCTCTAGATTTAGACATTGTCCTTAGAACTACTAGGTTATTGTAATTTTGCAGCATGGGAATAAAACCAATATCTCCAGAAAAATCTATATAGGCCTCGTCAATTACCACAAGCCCTTTAAAATTTTCAATTACAGAAATTACACTCTTCTTTGAAAGTAAGTTGCCGGTTGGGTTGTTGGGAGAGCAAAGGAAAATAATTTTAGTATTGCTATTGACCATCTTCATAAGCTCTTGTACATTCAATGAATAGTCTTCATTTAACTTACATTCCCTATATTCTGTATCATTAATATTTGCCGCAACTTTATACATTCCATAAGTTGGTAAAATAGATAAAACATTGTCTACACCAGGCACGCAAAATATTCTAAACAAGAGATCTATAGCCTCGTCACTACCATTTCCCACGAATACGTTCTGTGCCAAGAGGGGTTGTGCCGAGAGGGGTTGCGGCTTCATCGTGGAGTTTACGTTTGTAGAGGCTAAATTTTTAAGATTATGGTTAATTGGTTCTGGATAACGATTATAACCTGTATTGAATGGGCTTTCATTGGCATCCATAAAGAGAGCGTTTCTTAACTCATTCTCTGCTCTGGCTGTAGAGTACGGAGTGAGTTTTCTAATATTATCTCTAACAAAAGATTCAATATTTATATTGTTAATTAACGTAGTAGCTTCAGTAGAATTGTTAATTAACCTTGTTGCTTCATTAATATTATTACTTAACATAGTGAGTTCATTTATGGGTGTTTACAATTATTGTAGTTTGTTTACTCTAATTTGAACGGCAGTAGCATGTCCTTCTAGCTTTTCTTTTTGAGCCATAGTGATTATGGTATTAGAAAGAGATAATAGGCCTTGTGAGCTAAGTTCTTGAAATGTCACTTTATGCATAAAGCTATCTAAAGCGATACCTCCAGTAGATTTAGCCCAACCTGCCGTGGGCAAAGTGTGGTTTGTTCCCGATGCATAATCGCCTGCACTCTCGGGAGAGTAATTGCCAATGAACACGCTTCCTGCATTTTTAATACATGAAGCTATTTCCCATGGATTATGCGTAGCAACAATTAGGTGTTCTGGAGCATAAGTGTTTGCGAAATCGATAGTGTTAGATAGATCTTTAAATAAGATTGCGTTGCTATTTTTTAGTGCCTCTTTTGCTATTAATTTTCTTGGGAGTTTTTCTAATTGAATTTGAAGCTCTTGGTTAACTTTTTCAATAATTTTACTGTCGTTAGCAAGTAAAAACACTTGTGAATCGGGGCCATGTTCGGCCTGAGAGAGCAAATCGGCTGCAACAAAGGCAGGGTCGCAATCATTATGGGCAATCACCATTAGTTCCGAAGGCCCCGCAACCATGTCTATGGCTATATCATTTGAAACCAACTGCTTGGCAGTAGTAACATAGCTATTGCCCGGCCCAAATATTTTATCTCTTTTCTCTATAGTCTCTGTGCCATAGGCCATGGCTGCTATTGCTTGAGCCCCCCCCACAGTTACAATTTGATCTATTCCAACTCTTTTTGCAGCATAGGCAATTGATGACTCTATACCTCCATTTAACAAAGGGGGAGTAAACATTATAATATCTTTACAACCAGCAATTGCAGCAGGAATACCAAGCATTAAAACCGTAGAAAATAGAGGGGCAGATCCTCCTGGGATATAAATCCCAATCTTCTCTAACGGGAATGATTTGATCATACATTTAATGCCTGGTATTGTCTCTACTTCAATATCTTCTCTTATTTGAGCTCTGTGGAATTTCTCTATATTTGAATATGCTACTTCTATTGCTTCTTTTAATTGGGAACTAGCTTGTAAAGCGCTCATGTCAATAACAGATTGCTCTAGAAAAAGAGATTTTAAAGAGACGTTATCTATCTCTTGTGTAAGGGTATAGAGTGCATTATCGCCATCTTTTCTTACTCTATCTATAATGCTAGAGACTCTACCTTCCGTAACAAGACATTTTTGTGATGGTCTCTTTATAATTTCATTCCAGGTAGTTCGCTCTGGCTCGTTATATTGTCTCATATTATATTGTTGATTATTATATTCTTTAGGGTAAAATTTTATCTAATGAGAGCACTAAGATTCCCTCGGCACCAATAGCTTTAAGCTTTTCTAGCTTAGTCCATAAATCTTTCTCTTCTACCACTACGTGCATAGAGCACCAACCTATCTGGGCTAGTGGCAGTATAGTTGGGCTTCTCATACCAGGAATAATCGCAGTTGCTTGGGGAATTTTAGATTCGGGCAGGTTTATTAACAGATATTTCATACCTCGGCTTCTCTCTACAGCTTGGAATCTAGAGATAAGTTGATCTATTACCTCTCTTTTATTTGCATCCATTTTTGGATAAGAGATAAGAACAGCTTGGGATTGTAAGACCACCTCTACCTCTTTCAACCCATTAACAACTAGAGTCCCTCCAGAACTTACTATATCGAATATTGCTTGAGCCATTCCTACAGAGGGAGCCACTTCTACAGATCCTGCTATTTTATGTATAGAGGCAGTTATTCCATTTTCTTTAAAAAAATCGCCCAAAATATTGGGATATGAAGTTGCCACCCTTTTTCCTTCGAAAAAAGAGAGACCACAATACTCCTCCCCTTTAGGGATTGCTAGTGAAAGCCGGCATTTGCTGAACCCTAAATTGTGCAGAACTTCTACATCCAACTCTTTCTCTATAACTTCATTTAGCCCTACAATCCCAATATCGGCAACCCCCATGGCTACTGCTCCTGGAATATCATCGTCTCTTAAATAGAGAACTTCCATTGGAAATTCCCCACATTTAGCTAGTAATTTCCTTTTACTCTCTTCTACGGAGAGGCCACTCTCTGCTAGTAAATCTAGACTTTGGTCGCTTAAACGGCCCTTGGCTTGAATTGCAATTCTTATCATATTAATGTTTTAGTTTTTCTTAAATGTTTCTTGGGTTATGCAAATAAAAAAAGGCCTACCTTTCGGTAAGCCTTTTATGTGTTAAAATATATTAGATTAATTTATCTCATATATACAAACAGACATTCGCGCCTACCGGTAAACCGAAGGTGATGATGATGTACTGAATGGATATTTAAGTAAAAATTCATTTTATTCTCATTGAAGTTTCAAAGGTAAAATAATTTTAATATAAACACAAAGTAATTTTAATATACATGAATACTGCCTTGAGCTGCAGGCAAGTAATTAACTCCTATCCATGTAATCATAAGCAGTATAAAAGCTATAGGTAACAGCCAAAGCAAATATTTTAGCTTGTAATTCATAATACGTGAGTGAATATATACAAGATATGCCCCTCCGGTAATGAATGCCCAAGTCTCTTTAGGGTCCCAAGACCAAAAGTCTCCCCAAGCATCTTTGGCCCAAAGAGCGCCCATGAGCATGCCCATTAAAAGGAATCCAAGCCCAATATAGACCAAGTTGTCTATAAGTGGTACAAGTCTTTCGTTTTGTAACTTAATCTCCTTAATAGCGATAAAAGAGGCAATGGTTGCTGCACCAAGCAGTGCATAAGATAAGATGTATACAGTAACATGGGGTACAAACCATAAACTCTGTAGGGCAGGCATAAGGTTAGAGGTATGAATTTCTGGTTTTAGTAGGTTCACAAAGATGAAGACTCCAGAAACAATCACACTGTAGCCCATAATCCATTTATATCCCCAACGCTTATATGTCACAAAACCCACAACAATAATAAAAAAAGAGTACCAAAGCCGAGTTTCTCCCATTGTGCGTAAAGGAGGGTGGCCATGACCAATCCAAAGTCCCGCAATAAAGAGTGCAAAGAGAACAATACCAGCAACTATTAAAATATTACCTACTACTCTTTTCTTAAGTGAGTAAAGTAGGACAACACCCAAAGTCCATAAAAATAAAGAGCCTGCTGCAAAATAGATAAATTCATTCCAACTCATCTTCTACCTCCTTTCCAAAAAAGTGTAACAGCGCCAATCATTAAAAGGGTATAGCCTATGTAAGATATAATCACCCAAGGGTCGTAGATTAGTTCAAATATAGACCATTCCGAATCTCTCCCTCGCTGTGTATCGTATGAGTGCTGGTATATCATCCAGTTTCCAACTCTCATTGGATGATTTACTAAAATCTCTCCTTCTTTCATTTTCCCATTGCTAGAAAACACCTTAACCTTAGATTTAAAGCTCTGGGGCTCTGGGAAAGTCATAGCAACACAAAGAGAGTCTGTCAAATTGAGTAATTTAAAATTCTGAAAGTAATTGCCGCAGCTAACCCATCCTTGTGTTACTGTATTGCCCAACAAGTCTGTTGCAACAACAAATGCAGCTGGGGCATACCGAGGTTTATAAGAGAATGTATCTATAGTTAAATTCCAATTATCTATTGTTTGAGAAGAACTCGCTATAGCATCAAAGAAAACACCTCTACCTTTAGGCATTGATTCTCCTGTATTTACATCTATTATAGCCAATTTAGGAGCATACTCCTCCATTTCAAAATCTATAAGTTCAATGGCTAATGGGAGTTCTTTAAGAGCATCATCTTTGGGTGAGCTATCTGTAACATTGAACAGTTCGCCTCTCCACTCAGTAGCGCCCTCTCCCACTCGCATAAAATAGCGTGCTTTATCTGCCGAGCCTGGCCCTGCCGCAAGTAACAGAATTAAAAGACCAACGTGGTTTAGCAAGAAAGAAGTATTTCTTATTGACCAAGATTTAGTATTAGTTAAATAAGATTTACTTTTTGCCGAGAAAGATTTAATTCTTAGTGAGATTACCGCTGTAAGATTTATAAGCAGCAATAAGTAGAGGAGTACAAAGGGCCAAGATACTTTAACATTATTGCCAGGCACCAACCCCATCCACAATGCCGCCAATGTTACAGCAGCTAATAAAATTACCGAGAGTGACCCAGAAGCCATCCTAGATAGAGCGTTGCTTCGCTTCATAAATAAAATTAGAAGCAACAGAGCAATCAAGATAATATTAACCGGGAATTTTAGGAAAGTGCTGTTAAAGTGCCCGTTAAAACCACTCAGGTCTCCGGTAAAAAATTGCAGGGCGAACCCTGCAATTAATACACCCAATACTATTGTAGCCTCTTCTAAAGTACTCTTTCGTTTTCTTTCGCTTTTGTTAGCCATTCAGGTACAATTGTAGTAATGAATTTTTCTTTTTCGGCACGCAATTTAGGCATATCTAAGCCAATGTATTGCTGAGCTTTAGCTTTAGTAGAAATATCTGGAGTAGGTATTTCTTCTTTAACTCCCAACTGCGCAAGAACCTTATTTACTTGCAATTGTGCTTGGTAACTTTTATCTAAGCTATGTGAAAGTATTCTTTGAGTCTCTACAGGAGCGTGGAAAGAGGCTCCGTGAGAAGCCACTGCAAAATCCCATCTCCACTGTGCAGCTCTCAAAAGCTTAAGAACTGGCTCCATCTGTTTTTCATTGGCACCATTATCCCAAGCAAATTTTGCTCCAACGTGAGCTTTAACTAGCTCTACCTCTACGCGGTCTCTAGTTTCAAGGATTTTATCTTGATACTCATAAACATAACTCAAAAGTTTCTCTTCACTATCTCTATGGCAAGTTAGGCAAGTTCTGTCTATATATTTAAGGGGCGAAACCAAATGGTGGTCGCTATATTTAATTGCACCATCTGTTTTATATGGCATATGACAATCTGCACAAGAGAGACCTCTTTGAGCATGAGGTCCTTTCATGAAGAGCTCGTAATCTGGATGCTGTGCTTTTAGCATTGGTGCTCTACTAAGGGTATGAGTCCAATCAGAAAAACCAACCTCGTCATAATAGCTCTCAATTTCCTCTACACTTGTTCCTTTGTCCCATGGGAAAGTAAGGTATTTACCATCTCCCTTAAAGTAGTACTCTACATGGCACTGTGCACAAGCAAGGGAGCGTCTATCTTGGATAGTAGTTTTATCAATATCTTTACCTGTCCTCTGGAAAACCTCTGCCAATGCTGGGCGAGATATACTTACGTTCATGTTATCTGGGTTATGACAATCGGCACATCCTATTGGATTTACAATTTCACTCCCAAAATGAGACCATTTGGTAGCATAAAAATTCTCGATTCCAACCTGAGCCATCATACGCGGAACATCTGGTCCTTTGCAAGACCAACAAGTTCCTGGTTGTAGATTTTCTTCTTCGGTGAATGGAGCTCCGGTTCTTAATGTATTGGTGATATCTTCAATTGCATGGGCATGGCCTCTTGGAGCACCATAGTCTCTAGAGAAGGCATATCCTGCCCAAAGCACAACCATATTTGGTCTCTCTTCCAAAACATCTTGAACTGTATTCCCAAGATGTTTGCTTTGGAAGTCCATCTCTTTGGTTTTAAGCCAAGTTTCATATTCTCTTGGGTAATTTTCACCCCAAATTTCGCTTCTGGCTTCAATCCCAGTAATTTCTACTCTTTTATTGTTGAACAAGGTTGCAATCTCGGCCCTTCTCTCTGTTACAGAAGAAGCTAGTAGCCCCAAACCGAAGACAACAACTATGGTTCCGGCAAACAACGTCCACATTAGGGCCGTTTTGTGTTTCTCATAGAATTTTTTCATAGAGTTCAAGTTTTATTTTTTCATCATTTTTTTTAGCCAACTAGGTACAGGAGACTCTGGAAGAGGAACTATTGCATTGGGGCTCATTGCCAAATTAGACATTCGCCCGTGAGGTATCTCTCTATGGCAATCCCAACAAGCTTTTGCTTTACCATTCTTTACCTCGGTATATTTAACCATACCTGTCTTTACAAATTCGGTATTAAGCTGAGTATGGCACCTTATGCAGTTCTCCATAATTGCTCCATAACTCTCGTGACGTGGTCTTATTACTTGTGGTTCTAGCCTCAAAGTAAAAATAGCAGCATGATAAAGACCATCTTTGGCTTTAAAGGCATACCCCTTAACAAAGTTGTCTTGAGGGACATGGCAATCGTTACATGTTGCCCATGGTTGATGTGAACTCTTTTGCCAAGATTGATAATAGGGAGCCATAATATGGCAATTCACACATGCCGAGGGGTCGTCTGTAAGATAAGAGGCCATCCTAGATACGTAGAGAAGATAAAAGAATAGACCGAAAACTACCCCCAAAAGTATAATTAAGGGAATAATAAGTTGTCTTGGAAACGTCTTTTCCATAGGCATTAGTTTAAGTCTGAACAAAAATAATCTTTTTTTTGATTATTCAAAAAACTCTACCAAAGCTTTCGCGAATTCTTTTATTTAGTAGCCCGTTTGTGCGTCTAATTCAATTGCAGAAAGACCAGGATCCATCCACTTTGGCGCAGGTGCGTCTTTAAGAAAATGGTCGAAAAACTGTTTCATTCTTATCTGGAAGTCGGCCTTGTTTTTTATTTTTTGAGGCCAATGAACCTCTCCAGTATAGTTGAGCATCCAAACAGGTTTGCGAAGTCTCTTTAGTGATACAAAATACTCTATCCCTTGGTACCATGGAACGTGTCCGTCTTGGTCGTTATGCATAATAAGAATAGGCGTGGTAACTTTATCCATTGTAAACAAAGGTGAGTTTTCCATGTAGCGCAAAGGTGATTCCCAAGGCGTTGCTCCAATACGGCTCTGCTGGTGTTCGTATTGAAAAGTACGATTAATACCCGATCCCCAGCGCATTCCACCATATGCACTAAACATATTTACCACAGGAGCCCCAGATTCTATTGCAGCAAAAAGATTGGTTCTTGTAGCTAAATAGGCTACCTGATAGCCACCCCAACTATGCCCTTGTGCGCCAATTTTCTTTGGATTAACAAACCCCATTTCAATAACTTTAGAGATGCCCGGCATAACTGCATTAAAAGCACTCTCTCCTGGGTAACCATCTTTATAAACTATATCGGGATTAAAAATTACATACCCAGTGCTATTATAAACATGATAATCTATTGTAGATCTATGAGCTTCTGGGATACGATGGCTATGAAGTGCTTGAGAGTTTTTGTCATAAAAGTTAACCATCATAGGATACTTATGTGAAGGGTCAAAGTTCTCTGGTAAATAGAGAACCCCTTCTAGCTCAACTCCATCATGTGATGTCCATTTAACAAGTTGAGCCTTGCCCCATATAAAACTATCTTGTTGTGGATTGGCCTTTGTAATAGGAGTTATATTTTTAAAATTATCGTTGGTAAAAAGAATATCTGGGAACTGTTCAAAAGTCTCTTTAGTAAAAATAAATGCATTACTGTTTTTTGCTTTTGTAGGAGTACTTAGCATAAAGTCTCCCTTAAACACAACCTCAATAGCACCATCTTTTCTAGAGATATTATCTAATCTCTTTTTGGAGTAATAACCGTAGCCCTTAGTAGTATTGTCAAAACCACTAAGCAAAGCAGCTCCAGAGATATTAATAAATTCCTGTTGTGAGTCGGTTTTTATATATCTATATGTAATGTTTTTCTCTCTTCCATTCCCAGTGAGGTTCACAGGGCTTCTCTTGCCCAAAGGATCTACTGCCCAAATATCGTAACGGTCATAAACCAGAAATTCTTTATCGTCTTTACTCCAACCAGCTGCCGAATAAGAGCTAGGCCAATCTGGAACATCGTTTTGCTCATCATAAACTGCTATTTGAGAAGGTCCTACAATTATCGCTTTTTCTTTGGTATCCAATGAGTAAGAGAACCAAGAACTATCGGGAGCGCTATACCAGTAAATAAACTTTGAAGCAGGAGAAAGCCTCGGCATTCCATCAATTGCCTCAAGTGCAAATATGCTTCTTTCTAAATAAGTATCAATTATATGTACATCATACCTAGAACGGCCTGTCCACATTTGTTCTAATCGGTAATTTTTATCGGAAACGGCTATTACTAGAGTTGAATTCCCTTTATCTACCAAGGTTGAACTTGTTATAAAGTCATTCTCTATTTGAAACCAACTCCCTTTTTCAAAATTATATACAGCAAGCTTACTTGCATTCAAATCTCTCTTCTTGCTTAACAATTGCTGAGGAAATTGAATCTCTTCGTTCCAATTCCAGATATTAACTTCGGGAAAATCGTCTTTTGAAATTGTAGTATCTCTCTGTGGTTTAGCAACTTCTAATCCAAAATACAACTTAGAACCATCGGGTGAGAAATTTAGGGCCCTAAACTTAGATACACCAGAAGCAACCTCTTTAATCTCTTTATTTGACTCCTTTACATATAATTTATCTTCGGTTACAAAAGAGGAAATAGCCCCATTTTCGTTTAGAGCCATTAGAGAAACAGGCTTGCTTCCCTTCCACAAAGTGTCAATTTTAGTCTCTCCTAAAAAAGAGGCCGATCCTACTACAGTGTGTTTAATAACCAACCCTTTTTCATATACAAGTATGCTATTTTCGTCTTTAGATGTAGAGTACGAAATAGCTTTTTGCGAAATGGTTTTATAATCTACTCCGGGCCAACCTACAACAAGAGAAGAGTCCTGTTTGTGAACGAGTATATAAGATTTCTCTTTATTAGATAAATCAAAAGCTTTTACGCTTTCAACAACTGTTATCTCTCCTGTTTTTAATGAATATATATGCCGAGATGTTTTTTTACCGCTCCCTTTTCTAAATATTAAATATGCTGAATCGTGTGTAAACTGAGCGTTGGAAGAGGAGTCTGCGCAAAAGAGCTCCTTTCCCTTATTGTCATACAGTTTCAGAGTAGCCGAGCCTTTCCAAGGTTCCATTTTAACTGCTATAAAGGAGCCATCGTTACTAATTATGCTCTCAGAGATATTGTTCCATTCTAGAACGTCATTTACTGTTATTTCTTTTTTATTTACCGCTGTTTGAGCAGACGATAGAGTAAATACCAATTGAAATAAAATGATAGATGTTAATAAATGTCTAAGTTTCATATCCTTTAAATTAAGTTAAAATACCGAAATACCTATGTCTGTAGTAAATTGTTCTAGAGTCTCTATGCCCCTGTACGAATTTCCATTAACATTTAGCTCTGGGCTCCAAACTGCAATTGATAATTTGCCTGGTATAACTGCAACTATACCCCCACCAACACCACTTTTACCAGGAAGCCCTACTCTGTAGGCAAAATCTCCCGATTCATTGTATAGACCACATGTGAGCATGAGCGCATTCATCCTTTTAGTAGTACGTGGTGCAACAACTACTTGACCTGTGGCAGGATTTACCCCTCCGTTTGCTAAAAAAAGGAAAGATTTTGCAAGAGTTAGAGTATTCATGCTAATACTACACTGATTGCAGTAAATATCCATAATTGTGTCTATATCATGTTCTATAGTGCCAAAGCTTTTCATAAAATTTGCCAGGGCCACATTTCTAAAAGCAAATTCCAATTCAGATTGCGCAACCTCTTTGTCGTAATAAGTATCTTGGTCTCCACAAATCTCTCTCACAAAGTCAATTATAGCTTTTTTGGGTTTATCGTATAGCCCCATTAACTTATCGGTCACTACCAATGCTCCTGCATTTATAAATGGGTTCCTAGGTATGCCTTTTTCTTGTTCAAGTTGGATTAGTGAGTTGAACGCGGTGCCAGATGGCTCCCTGCCCACAAAATCCCATAATTTATCTCCCAAATGCTTACTAGCCATAGCAAGAGTAAAAACCTTAGAGATACTTTGAATGGTAAACTTCTTATCATAATCCCCTACAGAAAATTCGCCTCCTTCTAAATCACATACCGTAATAGCATATTGATTAGGATTAATATTTGAAAGAGCTGGAATATATTGAGCCACCCTACCTTTTCCAGTATCTTGTTTAAGAGATTCGTAGATATTTGTTATAGCATTTGAGTACACCATCATTGTGTTTCTTTAATAAAATCTTTCTTTAACAAAGATATACAAATTAATTTTTCAAAAATAAATATCAATCACGATATCTTTTATTTAAATTAGCAGATTGGAACGATAAGAATTAGTATAATAATAGGTTGCAAATTACTAAAATGGAAGAGTATAGACAAGTAAATCAAGACGAGAGAGCACTACTAGAGAGGCAAGGATGCCATTGCGACAATTGGGACACTGTAATGGTACACCCAAGGTTCAACCCAAAATTTGTAAAAAATACTATTCTCTCTGGCAATATTTATCTACCCGTGTTTGAAGAAGAGCTCCTTTTTCCTGGCGGTATTACAAAAAAGCCAGGGATCTATAGTGCTAGACTTCACAATGTTAAAGTTGGAGACAACTCTTGTATAGAAAATATTCATAACTATATTGCCAATTATAACATAGGTAGTAAATGTATTATTGAAAATGTAGATAGAATAGTTACAGAAGAATTTTCTTCTTTTGGGAATGGCATAGAGGTTGCCGTACTCAACGAGACTGGTGGCCGAGAAGTTCTTATAAACGATAAGTTAACTGCACAGTTTGCATATATAATGGCTCTATATAGGCATCGCAAAGAGCTAATTACCAAAATGAAAGAGTTAGTGCAAAATTATACCAACAAGCACTCATCTGTTACGGGAGAAATTGGAGATAATGTTACTATTGTAAATACTGGTCTTGTACAAAGTGTAAAAATAGGGAGCTATACTACAATTGAGGGAGCGCTTTTATTGCAAAACGGAAGTATAAATAGCAACGTTCACGACCCTGTATATATTGGACACGGAGTTTATTGTAAAGATTTTATCATCTCTTCTGGCGTAAGTATAGATTCTGGCACTACACTAGAGAAATGTTTTATTGGCCAATCTACTATCTTAAGCAGAAACTACTCTGCTGGCCACTCTCTTTTCTTTAGCAACTGCTATGGACAAAACGGTGAGGCGGCTGCTATTTTTGCAGGCCCCTATACAGTGAGCCATCATAAATCTACGTTGCTTATTGCCGGCATGTTCTCTTTTATGAACGCAGGTTCTGGCTCTAACCAGTCTAATCATATATACAAATTAGGTCCTATCCATCAAGGCATTATGGAAAGAGGCTCAAAGACTGCTTCCGATTCTTACATTTTATGGCCCGCAAGAGTAGGTGCATTTTCTCTAGTAATGGGGAGGCATGTAAACAATAGCGACAGCAGTATGCTTCCATTTTCATATTTAATAGAGAAAAAGAATACAACATATCTTATCCCGGGAGTTAATCTTAGGAGTGTGGGCACAATTAGGGATGTACAAAAATGGCCCGAAAGAGATCGCCGAAAAGACCCATGTAAATTGGACCAAATAAACTATAACCTTCTAAGCCCCTACACTATAGATAAGATGATGAAGGGGAGTGAGTTACTCAAAAGTTTGAAGGATATTTCGGGTGAAACAACAGACTTATACTCCTATAAAAGTACGAAAATCCAAAACTCTTCTCTTTTTAATGGTATTAAATATTACGAAATTGCTATCCAAAAATTTATGGGTAACTCCATAATTAAAAGGTTGGAGCACCTTACCTTTAATAAAGAACAAGATATTGCTAAAAGGCTTATTCCCGATACCGAAATAGGGAAAGGTTCTTGGTTAGATATTTCTGGATTAATAGCGCCTAAGAGTGAAATAGAAAAACTTTTAAACATGATAGAGACTTCTCAAATGGGCTCTATTTGTGAAGTAAATGCCTATTTAGAAGCTTTGCACAGTAATTACTACAAGCATGAGTGGACATGGAGTTACCATAAAATTAAAGAAGTATATGGCATAGACCCTCTTAATATAAAAGCAATAGATATTAAAAGTATTGTAGAGAAGTGGAGAAAAGCAGTTATAGATTTAGATCAAATGCTATACGAAGATGCTCGCAAAGAGTTTTCTCTCTCATCTATGACAGGATTTGGTGCCGATGGAGATTTAGACCAATGCCGTCAAGATTTTGAGGAGGTGCGTGGAGTTTTTGAAAACAATAAATTTGTCTCGGCAGTTCTCAAGCACATAGATGATAAAAATGCTCTTGGAGACGAACTTATTTCTAGGATACAACATTTACTTTAATATCGTATACATTAATAATATTTAATAGGTATATATAATGAAATGGGGCATATTATTTATTGCATTCACGTTTGTATTAAACATTCAATCGTGTGAAAAAGGGAAGAGTACTCCAGAGAAATCGGAACCAATTGAAATCCTTTTGACCTCTGGAGAAACAAAGGTTGCTTCGCACGGCAGCAGCATAGCCTTTACCTACCTTGCAAATATTGCACAGCAAGAAACAATTGACAACAAGTACAAAAATGTAATGATATCTCCCTTAAGCTTAAACTTTGCAATGGCAATGTGTTGGAATGGGGCAGATGGCCAAACAAAAGAACAAATCAAAAACACTCTAGGTTTTGCAGGCAGCTCAGACGAAGAGGTTAATGGCTACTTTAAGAAAATGGCCGAAACTCTTCCTAAAACAGATCCTTCTGTAAAAGTTTCTATCGCAAACTCTATCTGGTACGACAAAAGCTTTCCTATCCAAGAAAACTTCAATACAATCAACAAAAAGTGGTTCAATGCTTCTGTTCAATCTCTAGACTTTGGTAACAGTAACTCTGTAAATATTATTAACAACTGGTGTTCAGACAATACCAATGGAATGATCAAGAAAATCATTGACGAAATTGAGCCTTTAGAAGTTCTTTTTTTAGTTAATGCCCTATATTTCAAAGCTCCATGGAAGAATGAATTTAAAGAAGCGAAAACAAAACTACTCCCTTTTTATTTAAGAAATGGAAGCAGTTTAAGTGCCTCTACCATGAACCAAGAGATCTCATGCCCATATTCAGAAGAAGCAAATTACAGAACTGCAACACTAACGTACGGAAACGGAGCATTCAATATGACAATTATTCTCCCCAATGAAGGCCTCCTACCCGAAGATCTCTACTCAGCTTTAAATATACCAGCCAATACAAGCACACCTTCTAACTCAGACATTTCTGCAAATTGGGACGCAATTGTAAATAGTAAGGACTCTGTTAAACTAGACATATTTTTACCCAAGTTCAAATTTGAATACGAGCTCGAATTCAATAATATCCTTATAAAAATGGGGATAAAAGATGCTTTCAACCCAACACTTGCCAATTTTTCTAAAATATCTCAAGAGAAGATCTCTATATCTAAAGTGTTGCAAAAAACAGCAATAGATGTTAATGAAAAAGGGAGTGAAGCAGCAGCTGTAACATCGGTAAGTTTTAGAGTAACATCGGTGGGTCCAAACAAAAATGAGTTCCGAGTAAACCGACCATTTCTCTTTGTAATCTCAGAAAAACAGACTGGCGCAATCCTATTCGCCGGCAAAGTAGAAAACCCCAACTTATAAACACCTCACTTATCTAGTAAGTGCTTAATATTTAAATAGATAGCTTTTTGAAATAGATTAAAAACAGGCTATTTGTAAAAGTCAACTCGCATACTATTAGGTAGTTATGAGAATAGTGAGAAATAAAAAAAGGTGTGAGATACGCAGTTGCATATTTCACACCTTTATTTTAAATAATCACCTAAAATTAAAATGACTAAGTGTTATTCAATCACCTTAAGTAATATTCAGTCGCATTAAGTACTGTTTAATCGCTTTGAGTAATATTCAAGCGCATTAAGTACTGTTTAATCGCTTTGAGTAATATTCGAGCGCATTAAGTACTATTTGACTGTTTTTAGTTTTTCGCCTGCATTTTCTTTTACAGCTTTTTTCCAAATATCGGAGTATCCTCCAGAAACTGGTGAAGCTGGGATGTTTTTACCACTGCCATTGTCCATGAAATGTCCTGGAGAGGTTTCTCTTTTAACATTGCCATCTATATGTTTAACAAGCAAATACTTATCTAATTCCACCCAGTTGTTAAACATCTTTTGGGCAGTTTTTACAGAATAATCTGTAAGAAACATACGTGCTTTTTGAGAAGATTCTTTTAAAAGTTCAAGAGCTGCAGCATCAATAGCTGGAATCTCTTCCATTGAAGTAAGTTCATGTTTATCTACAGCAATTTTAACATCTGGATAAATTAAATTATATCTAGAATATGCAAAATTTGAAACCCTGTTAAATACCCAAAAAGCAGAAGTGGTAGAATATGTAGTCATATTACCATTACCTACCTTAAAGCAATCTGGAACTGATAGAGAAGAGCTATATATTGGAGTAAGTGCCGATGTTGCTGCATCGTCTACACCAAACCATATAATACCACCAATTTCGTCTGGTAACCAAGTTCTTGCTTGACCTAAAAACCAAAAGCCTGTTTGCTGAGTAGCTATAGCTCTTTCGTTAGTATATTTTTGCCCATCTACCTCAAAGCCCATAGGTCTCCAGCGATATGGTAAAGCATTACCGCCCGCGCCAATATCTTGAGTCATATCCAAAATAGTACCTTCGTAATGATCGCGCATAATATCGGCAACCATTTTTACGTCTACTTTTTGTGCAGGCTTAATGTAAAGTGGCATTCTATTTTTAGAATTATGACCCATTGCATAATCTTGGTAATCTGTATATGGCTTATCACCAATCATTCCATTACCTAAAATATTGAAAGCTGCCCAAACCCTAGCTTCGCAACCTCTCATTGCTCCAAAATCTAGAGGTGCATAAGTATCTGAAAAACTAAAATCTTTATCGGCACCTTTAAAGTATCCTTTTGCGCGTGCAAAATCAATTACATCTGGTGAATACAAGCAATTATCGGGATCGTTCTTTATAATGTTGGTTATACGAGCTTGGTTTGCATGGGCAGAAACATATCCATCGGGAATACGAATAGCAACCCAAACGGCTCCCTTGTTTACATTTACTCCATTTACCATATTAGTCCCTTTACCAATCATCTCTAGAATCCAAACTTCATCTTTATCTGCTATAGATAAAGATTCTCCAGAAGAAGCATATCCGTACTCTTTAACTAAATCTGTTATCACCTTAATTGCCTCTCTTGCTGTTTTGGCTCTTTGAAGTGTAAGGTAAATAAGAGATCCATAATCCATTATGCCTGTTTTGTCTACTAATTCTCCCCTACCACCATAAGTAGTCTCGGCTATAATAAGTTGGTGCTCGTTCATATTACCAACAGTAGTGTACGTTTTGGTCACTTGAGCTATCTGACCAAGATATTTACCAGTATCCCATTCATAGATATCTAGCAAAGTTCCGGGAGCATAGTTTCTACCTTTATTGTAGTAAAGTTCACCATAAAGTTGGTGTGAATCGGCTGCATAAGTAACCATTGTAGAGCCATCTTTAGAAGCTCCTTTAGTAACCAAGATATTTGTACAAGACTTAGCTTCGTTATGAAGCGTCAATGTAAAAATTGCAAGCAAAACTGCAGTTAAAATTTTTTTCTTCATTCTTATCTTTTTTCAATTATTTAATATATCAACAAATAGGAGTATATTTCACAAATATAATATTAATTTTGTTCATCAAAAGAGTAAAACCATAATCAATTCGTCTATTAATCTTATAAATTAGAAATAACTTTGCACCATGAAAATTAAATTTCCAGCCATTGTTCTAACCATATTATTATTTGCCGTTTCGGCAGGAGTAAATGCTCAAAATCAAGATCAAAAACAAAAAACACCTATAGAGATAGCATCGGAACAAGCCGATAGGCTACAAATAGATCTGAAACTCAACGATTACCAGCTCTTTAAAACAGACTCAATCTTACAAACAAATCTTACAGGGGTAACCAATCAATTTGAACAGATGAGAAAGGGAGGACTTCAAAATCCCGAGAGCTACAGAGAGGTTCAAAAAATTTGGCAAGTCAAAACCAGTGACGCATTCGAAATTTTGTTTACCTTAGAGCAGTTCGATAAGTACCTTAAAATGACTGGAGTACCTACAAAGGAGCGAAAGAAAAAAATTGCCGAGATTAAAGAAAAGTCTAAGGAAATCAAAAAGCCGAGATAATTTTTCTAGGAACAGGCTTACGATCTTTAAAGTGAGTTATATATTTAAAGCCGCTATCGTGAGCTATTTTTAGATAATGTAAAAATTGTTCTCCAACACGATTAGGAGTGTGTGCATCTGAACCCATAGTTATAAATTCCCCACCTAAATCTAAGTATCTTTTAAGAATATGAGGGTCTAAAGCAGGTGTTTTACCATTTCTTGTCCTGTAAGTGTTGGTGTTTATTTCTAGCGCCTTCCCATTGTGTGCAAGGTATTTGAAAATAGAGTCAAAAATATCTGAGTATTCTATGTAGCGAATTGAACTGTTTGAATAAGGTGAATATCTAGCTATATAATCATAATGGCCAAGCACATCAAAATCTGGATAGGCGTTAATTAACTCATAAAAGAGTTCCAAATACCTTCCATAGGCTTTTTTCTCTGAGAGCCCCTCGTAATATCCACCATGGTATGGATCTACTCCATCTACAAAATGAAGTGATGCAATAACAGTATCGAAATCAAAACCCTTAATGTATTCTTTAGTCTCTTCTAAATTATGAGGTTGAAGTCCAATTTCAATCCCTTTAAGAATCTCTATTTTATTAGTGCCATCCTGTACATCCAATTCATAATTACCACGCAACTCTTCTATCACTCGCTGCTGCATGGCTATATCAAATGTAAAACGGTTGTCTTCTTCGGGAGTTTTCAAATCTAAATGATCTGTAATAGCAATTCCAGCAAGCCCTTCACTAGCAGCAACTGCCAACAACTCTTCAATTTTCATTTTACTGTCGGGAGAAAAGTCACTATGTGAGTGGATATCTATTATTTTAGGAGTTCTATTGTTATACATCTAAGAAAAAGTAATAAAATAATTCATCATAAAGTTCCATATTGTAACAACCCCAATTGCTATAAGTTTAGAGAGATAGAATTTACTCTTAGAGCCATTTTCAAGCTTAGAAATATTTACCTTCTCTACCAAAAGGTAAAGAATACCACTGTTAATAGCCAATCCAACAGTAGAAATCAAAAGAAATAGTGTGTATTCACCAGCAATATTGGGGTTAGTGCTAGAGAAAGTCCATATACGGTTAAGCAAATAATTTACAGAAGCTGCAACCAAAAAGCCGGTTCCATTAGCAATGTATTTGTTAACACGTATTTGCTCTTTAAGTAGCCAGGTAATTCCAAAATCTACCAGCAAACCAATAAAGCCCACAATGCAAAAAAGTATAAATTTCCCTATCATTTAATTATCTTGCGTAGGACTAGAAGATTGTCCAAAGCCAGCAACAAGCCACTCTTTATTAGATCTCACAAGTACCATTTTATTATCTATACCGTTTGGGAAACTAGGCAATATAACTTTATAATTAACCACAAGAGAATCTTCACTTAACCCCTGCTCTACAGATATTATCTCTGTTTTAATTAGAGAGGTTTGCTTAAAAATCATCTCTTTAACACCAGCTTCTAAAGATTCAATACTTTTCATAGATGAGCGTAGTTCGTCTCCCAAATCTTGAGTGCACATAGCGGCCGCCTTTTCATAATCTGTTTGGAAATATAAAGATAGAAACGTGTTTGCATTACCCTGAGCTATCTTCTTATTGTTTGTGCAAGAAGCAAAAAAAAGAACAGTACCTGCAAATAAAATAATAGTAATTAATCTTCTAATAGTCATCTAATTAAGTTTTAATAGTTTAAGTTATAATTATTTTAATTGTCTAAATTAACAACAGTTATTCCAGAACCACCATGTGAAATATGCTCGTCTTTAAAGGCAGTAATACCCCACATAGTTTTAAGATATTTGCGCACCTCTTCCCTTAAAATACCATTTCCCTTCCCATGCAAAATCTTAACCTCTCCAATACCCACCATAATGGCATCGTCCATAAAACGGGTAACTTTCTCTAAAGCTTGTTCTAAGCGCTCTCCTCTCAAATCTAAAGTAGGAGTAAAATTTAAACGGCGGTTGGTAACGTCTTCACTTTCAGTAACAGAGAAATGCCTTTTAATATCTTTCCCTGAACCACCCGAATACTCTTTATTAGAAATTTTTTCTACTTTAGATAGAGCCATCTTACTTAGTACAGAGCCAATCGCTAAACTTACGTTTTTTTCATCTATCTGAATAATTTCTCCCATTAAATCTCCACCCTTAACTCTAACCTTATCGCCTTTTTGCAGAGTGCCGAGGCTTTCCTGCTTTGGCGCAATTTTTTTAGGATCGGGAGCAACAGATTCATTTTTTTCTCTATCTCTTTTTCTTTTATCACTTCGCTTCTTTCTCTCTATTAGCTGCTCCATTTTACGAGCAACTTTATCGTCTCCCTCGTAGCTAGGAGCCTCTTTAACAGACATTTCAAATAAAGATAACTCTTTTCTTATAATCTTAGTTTTCTCTTTATCGGCTTGGCTCTCCTTTATACCCTTTATAGTTGCCTCTATTTTTTTATTGGCATCGGCCAACAATTGAGTTGCCTCGGCCTTAGCTTCACTTAAAATCTGCTTTTTTACCTGCTGAATATCTGATAGCTCTTTTTGATATTTATCTGTAATGCTCTCAAGTGTTCTATCTGTGTTTTTAATTTTAGCTAGGCGCTCTTCCCAAGCTCTTTTGTTCTTTGCTATTTTCTTGAGATGCCTCTCCATATCTACAAAATCTGTCCCAGCCTTCTCCTCGGCACTCTTTACCAACTGCTCTGGCAATCCCATTTTCTTTGCAAGCTCAAAAGCAAAAGAACTACCTGGGATTCCTGTTTCCAATTTAAACAAAGGCATAATATTCTGGACATCGAACTGCATTCCTCCATTTATAACACCCTTGCTTCCACTGGCATAAAACTTTAGATTCCCGTAATGGGTTGTGATTACACCAAAACAGCCCTTCTTCTCTATCTCCTCTAAAATAGCCTCGGCAATTGCCCCTCCTGCTGTAGGTTCAGTTCCGGCACCAAACTCATCTATGAGAACAAGGCTATTGTCTGTTGCCTCCTTAAGAATATTTTTCATGTTACGTAAATGAGAACTATATGTACTCAAGTCGTTTTCAATAGATTGTTCGTCTCCTATATCTATAAAAATATCTTTAAAAAGAGTGAGTTCCGAACTTTCGGAGGCAGGTATCAAAAAACCACATTGAAGCATATATTGCAAAAGACCTACTGTTTTAAGACAGACAGATTTACCCCCAGCATTGGGCCCCGATATAAGTAAAATGTGCTTATTTTTATTGAGAGAAAGATTTAACGGAACAATTTTTTTACCCTCCTTATTTAGAGCTCTCTCTAAAAGCGGATGTCTTCCATTTTTAAGATTAAACTCTTTATTCATACTAATAATGGGCATTCCTGCACTAATAGAGATAGCAAAACGAGCTTTCGCCCAAATAAAGTCTATCTGAGCAAGTAACTCAGAAGAGAGCAACAGATCTTGACCATAAGGACGTAAAAAATCCGAAAAATCTACTAGAATCTTAAGTATCTCTCTCTGTTGAGCAAAATGGAGCTCTTTTAAAAGATTGTTAAGTTCTACAATTTCCATTGGTTCAATATAGAGCGTTTTACCTGTTGCCGACTCATCTACCACAAAACCAGGCACCTTTCTTTTATTCGAAGCTGTAACAGGTAGCAACATACGTCCCTCCCTAACAGAAACCGATGCATCTATATCAATAATTCCCTCTTGTTGCCCCTTTCTAAGCAACGCATTTATTCTTTTAGAAATAGTGCCCTCTTTATCTTTTATAGCTCGGCGAATAGTGAATAACTCGTCGCTTGCATTGTCCTTAATCTCTCCAAAACGATCTAATATAGAATCTATCCTGCGCGAAACCTCGGGAAAAAGTACCACATGCTCTATAAGCCTTTTCATATTAGGATAGGCCCCCTCTTTAGTCTTACTAAAAAATGCAATAATCTGTCTTAAAGTTTCGAGCGAAGTCTTGAGTTTTACAATAGAAGCAATATCTAAGTAATAGGTAGAGTGTTCTAAATGTTTTAAGAAGGCCGAGGTCTCTACATAGCCGCTATCGGGGAAGTTATTCTCTAGCATTGTAATAACCCTCATCTCATCTGTAAGCGAAAGTAGATTCACAACACTATCTCTATCAACAGAAAACGAAGCATCAAATACCATGTTCTTTGCACTCTCTGTAGAGCAAAGAGTTTGTACCATAGATCTTATTTTGTCGAAACCCAGTTTGTTTTCTGTTCTATCTCTATCTATCATTTCTATCTGTCAACTATATAAGTAATTAGGTTGTAGATTTTTCAATCGCAAGCCTTAATTCAGTAATACTACTCATCTTTTTTATACTCCCATTAGAGACAAATGAGATATCTCCAGTCTCTTCCGAAACTACTACAACATCGGCATCAGAAACTTCCGATATGCCAATTGCTGCCCTATGCCTCATCCCGTAATGAGCAGGTATATGAGGGTTTTCTGAAGTAGGCAGAGTACATCTTGCTGCTGCAATTCTAAAAGAAGAGATAACCATAGCACCATCGTGCATAGGGGCATTTTTGAAAAAAATATTCTCTATGAGCCTACGGCTAATTCTTGCATCGAGCCTGTCTCCACTCTCTACAATGAAGTCTAGAGAAGAACTTTTAGCCAAGACAATTAAGGCACCTGTGTGAGATTCAGACATGCGCCTACAAGCCTCTGTAATCTCGTTTAGCTCATCGTTTCCCAATACTTTACCCTTACTTCCAAAAAAGAATGAGATAAATTTTATGTGATGGCTAGAGTTCATATATCTAGTTCCCATTCTTAATAGAAACCGCCTTATCTCTTGTTGAAACAGAATTATGAGGGCAAGAACTCCCACTCCCATAACTTGCCCTAAAATTGCACTAAGCAGCTGCATTTGCAAGGCTTTAACTACCAACCAAACAAAATACGAGACTATAATACCTATAAAAATATTGAGTGCAGCTGTACCTCTAATTAGCTTGTAGGCTTGGTAAATAAGAATCCCAACTAATACAACGTCAATAATATCTATTAACTCTATCTTTATAAATCCAAACATAAAACTCTTAATTAAGTAACCATAATAATATTGTTATTCTACAAATGCCAAAGTCGCAATATTCAATGCACTACAACCTATTTTATATAGCTCACTCCCACAAGATTCCAAAGTTGCTCCAGTAGTAAGGACATCATCTACAAGTAAAATTCTCTTTCCCTTAAGTCTATTTTTGTATTTACTTCTCACTCTAAAAGCACCTTTAACTCCCCTCCTTCTATGCTCTTTATCTTTCTTTGTTTGAGTAAAGGTATAACGATTTCTTGCCATTGCATTACACAAAACAGGTTTATTTAAGAAATCACCTAATTCCAAAGCTATCACACTAGCTTGATTAAACCCTCTTTGCCAAGCACGAATTTTATGAAGAGGTACTGGAATTATATAATCTACCCTATCGCTCCAACCGTTCTGAGAAAGTTTTTTCCCCAAAAGTGCCGAAAGATATCTCCCAATAGATTTATCTCCGTAATATTTAAAATTATGAATCGGTTTTTTCCATTCACTCTCGCTCCTATAAAGTAAAAGAGATGCAGCGGCCTCTACATATATCACCTCTCTTAGCAAGTTTTCGGCAGGGTTGTCCCTCCAGTTCCAATAAAACGAATAGGGCAAGTCGGCCAAGCATTCCAAACAAATGTGCCTCTCTCCCCCAACCAACAATCTTTCACACACCGGACACAATTCCGGAAAAAACAAAAAGCCTACTCCCATTTAATTTATTAATTCTACAATCGATGCCTTTTTAGCCTGAATGTCGTTCCTGAGCATACTCTGCGCCCTTCCACTCTGAAAATAATAGCGATTAACTATCTCCTCTTCTAACAGAGGCTTAATCTCTTCCATCCCAGTCTTAAGAACATCGTGTTTGTTCATTTTAACTATCTTATCTACCATACCCGCCTCTTTACTCATTAAATCGTAAAGCGACTCCTTTTTTGCAATCTCTATAAACTTATCGAACTCCACCTCGGTAGCAGTTCTATGGTCAAACTCTTTATGTGATGCCCACTCCACAAACTCATCATACTCCTGTTGGGTAAGCTCAAATTTTGCTGGAGCAGTTATTGAGTCATGATCTCTAAAATAAAGAATAGAGTATTCATGAAGTATTTCGCCAAATACTAGAGCCAGTGTTGCTCTGCTAAAATATTGTGGCTCTATTATAAGATCGGGAGTAATACCACCTCCATCAAATACTGTTCTTCCTTTTACTAAGGTTTTAAATGGCATAGTCAAAGAATCGGGAATATAGCCAACACTGCCATCTTCATTTCTGCGTGAGTAGTCTATTGCTTGAACACAACGGCCACTAGGTGTGTAATATTTTGCTGTTGTAATTTTTATTCTATTATTAAATCCAACATCCCTTATAGATTGAACCAACCCCTTCCCAAATGTTCTAGTGCCAATAATAGTAGCCCTATCTAAATCTTGAAGAGCTCCAGCTACAATTTCTGAAGAAGAGGCCGAGCCCGAATTTACTAAAACTACTAAAGGTAGGTCTATGTCTACTGGTTCATTTGTAGTATAATATGCCGATTGAGCTTGCCTAACCTTACCTTTAGAAGAGACTACCATTGTGTTTTTAGGTACAAACAAAGAGACTATCTCTACAGCCTCATCTAATAAACCTCCTCCATTTCCTCTAAGGTCTAATATTAACCTACTCAAAGATGAATTCTTTTTAATTTCAAGCAATGCTTTTTTTACATCTTTTGCTCCCGATAAAGTAAAACTTGTAATTCTAATATATCCAACACTATCATTAAGCATCCCCGCATATAATACATCGGGAAAATGCACCTTTTCTCTTGTAACTCTCAAATTGGTAGTATCGCCACCTCTTAATCTTTTTATGGTAAATAAGACATCTGTCCCAGGAACTCCTTTCATTTTAGCGCTACATTCATCTACTCGCAAATTTGCAACCGACATGCCATCTATTGCAACAATAAGATCTCCATCGAATAGCCCTGCTTTAGAAGCTGGAGTATTTTCGTGCACCTCCGAAATAAGCACATTTTTACCATCTTTTCTTATAACTGCTCCAATTCCACCATAACTCCCAGTTGTAAGTAGTTCTAAACTCTCTTTCTCTTCGTCTGGTATTAGAACTGTATAAGGGTCCAAAAATTGGAGCATAGATTTTGTAGCTTCAAAAACAAGACTATCCAGATTTACACTATCTACATAAAGCATCTGTATCTCTTTAAGCACATTCATTTGCACCTCTATGCTTCTCCCTATTTTAAAACTTTTGGACTGAGCCCCTGAGTTTATGGACAAAAACAACAACGCAAATGTTGCTGCCACAGTAAAGATTCTCTTAAATATCATATATAATCTTATTAATTAATACAAAAATAAAGTTTTAGTACCTTTGATGCAATTTTGATTGAGATGAAAATAATATTTGCAACATCTAACCCACATAAATTACAAGAGGCACAAAGCATTGTTGGAGATAAAATATCGCTTATAACTCCCTCTCAAATAGGCATTAACGATGAAATCCCCGAAGATGGAAATACCTTAGAAGAGAATGCTCTTTTTAAGGCAGAATATCTTTTTAAAAAAACAGGCAAAAATTGTTTTGCCGACGATACCGGGCTAGAGGTAGAGGCTCTCAAAGGGGAACCTGGAGTAAAATCGGCCCGTTATGCTTCAGAAAAATGTGATTCGAGTCTCAATATGCAAAAACTGCTCAAAGAACTAAAAGGGTCTAACAATCGTAATGCTCGCTTCCGAACAGTTATCTCTCTATTTTTAGATGGGAAGCAATACCTTTTTGAGGGTATTCTTAATGGTACTATAACAGATAATTTGTGCGGAACAGGCGGCTTTGGGTACGATCCTATTTTCCTACCAAATGGATACACCAAAACTCTTGCCGAACTTACAAATATAGAAAAGAATCTTATCTCTCACAGAGGTTTAGCAATAAGAAATCTTACACAATTCCTTGAAAACTACAAAGTAGAATGAGTTCAGAGACTTTCAAAATTATTGTTTTACATACCTTTAAACATAAAGAGTCTGGTATAATACTACAAGGATACACCAATATAGGCGGCAGAGAGTCATTTTTTGTAAAAAATGGGGCCAAATCTCAAAAAAAGCAGCCACTTTCACTTTTACACCCACTCAGTATTATTGAGGGCGTGCTCTCTTCACGCAGTTTTGGAGAGCTAAAAACCTTAAAAGAGTTTAGTTCTGTACACAAACTAAGCTCTCTTAGAGGCAACATTTCAAAAGCAGCTATCGCAATTTTCATTAGTGAAATAATCTCTAAGACTATTCGTGAAGTTGAGCAAAATAGAGAGATGTTCATTTTTTTGGAAAACTCTATCCTAGATTTAGAGAAAATTAATGAGGGAGCAGCTAACTTCCACCTCTATTTTCTAGTTAAGTATGCTGCTCTTTTGGGTTACATGCCCGAGATTCCAAGCATAACTCAAGGTATGCTATTCGATATTCACTACGCAGAATATTCCAAAGATAAAACCAATACAACTCTTATGTTTCCCCTAGAAGAGAGTGAGTTGCTATGGAAGTTATCAAATAAGAAGATTGATGAACTAAAAGAGATCAGAATTTCAAGGGAACTTAGATACCGCTTTTTACAAGAGATAATTCGATATTTAAGCTACCATACTGGTAACGAAATAAACATAGGATCGCTCAATGTTCTTCACGAAGTATTTGAATAATCGTTATCTTTGTAAGATGTCATTTACTTCTAATACATATCGCTTTATATCTCAGGGAATGCTCAAGTCAATTGACTTAGACAGAAGAAATCCCCAGATTTCCCAACAGCTTTTGTTCAAGGAACTCATAAAAAGAGGCTCTAAAACAAAATTTGGGAAAGAGCATAATTTTGGGATTATTAACAACATAGAAAGATATAGTCAAAATGTTCCATTGAGAGACTATAATATGTTTGAACCATATATAGAGCGAGTTAGAAAGCAAGAGAAAAATGTTTTATGGGACACCCCTATTAGATGGTTTGCAAAATCTTCTGGTACCAGCTCGGCAAAAAGTAAATTTATTCCCGTAACAGATGATTCTCTAAACAGATGCCACTATTTGGGCATGAAAAAGATGCTGGCCACCTATATTAATTATAATCGCTCTTCGCGGCTTTTTGATGGAGATGCACTTACTCTTGGTGGTAGCGTTACTACAGACGAACTTGGAATAGGGAAAAGTAGCTATGGCGATCTCTCGGCAGTTCTCCTTAAAAACTCCCCTAAATGGGTAGAAATTAGACGAATTCCTAAAAGAAAAGTGGCTCTTTTGCCAGATTTTGAGCAAAAGGTAAGTATTATATGTAAGAACGCTTTGAAATATAATGTTACCAATTTTTCTGGAGTACCTTCTTGGAATATGGTTCTTTTTCGCCGGATACTTGAATATACTGGAAAGTCTAACCTTAAGGAAATTTGGCCAAATCTAGAGTTATTTATGCATGGAGGGATTAATTTTGAACCTTATAGAAACGAGTTTCAAAAGATAATTTCTGGAGAGATGAACTACATGGAAAGCTACAATGCTTCGGAAGGGTATTTTGCTTTTCAAGACAATCCATTGGACAAATCTATGCTATTGCTCACAAACAATGGTATTTTCTACGAATTTATCCCTATGGAAAAATTAGAAGCGGCTCTTTCTGGTGAATATACCTCATTTAACACAGTAGAAGACGTTGAAATAGGAGTAAACTATGCCCTAGTAATAACTACAAACGGGGGGCTATGGAGATACTTAATAGGAGATAGTATTGTGTTCACGTCACTCAAACCTCATAAATTTATTATTACAGGGCGCACTCAGCTATTTATAAATACTTTTGGAGAGGAGTTAATGATTCATAATGCCGAGGAGGCACTCACTAAAGCATGTAGCGAACACGATGTATCTGTACTAGATTATACAGTAGCTCCGGTTTTTATGAACGAAAGCACAAAAGGTTGCCATCAATGGCTTATTGAGTTTCAAAAGGAGCCCTCAAACATAGAAGAGTTTGCAATAACTATAGATAAGGTACTATGCAATAGTAATTCAGATTATGAGGCCAAAAGAAAGAATAACACAACAATGGAACTTCCACAAATAGTAAGTCTTAAAAAAGGAGTGTTCTACAAATGGCTTAATTCTAAAAACAAATTGGGAGGTCAAAACAAAGTTCCCCGCCTTAGTAATAACAGAGTTTACGCCCAAGAACTGCTAGATATTAATCATGGAACAGTTGAACTTTAAGCAACTCGAGAGCATTATATTTGGTCAATATAAAGAGCACTCTTTTGAAGAAATTGCTCTGCAGGTTTTTCGTATTCAAAGCCAACTTTGCGAACCCTATCGCAGATATATCTCTTTCCTAGGAGTAGATCCCTATTCAGTAAATACAATAGATAGCATACCCTTTTTACCTGTGACTTTTTTCAAAACAGAGAACATTTGCTCTTTTAAAGGAGAAGCTCAAAAAACCTTTACAAGCAGCGCTACAACAGGAATGACTCCTTCTAGGCACCCTGTTAAAAATTTATCTATTTATGAAAAAAGTTTTTTCAACTCTTTTAGACAATTCCTGGGAGATCCCGAACAATACACTATTCTTGCGCTATTACCATCTTATTTAGAGAGAGAAGGATCTTCCCTAGTATATATGGCTCAAGCTCTTATAAAAAGTTCTGGAAAAAAATTGTCTGGCTTCTATCTCTATAATTTTGCACAATTGCATGAAGCTCTTATTACTCTTAAACAACAGGGCAGCAAAACACTACTACTAGGAGTAACCTTTGCCCTTTTAGATTTTATAGAACAGTACCAAATAGAGTTTCCCTCACTAACAGTAATAGAGACAGGTGGGATGAAAGGGAGAAAAAAAGAGCTCTCCAGAGAAGAGGTACATGCATTACTCAAAGCAGGCTTTGGAGTAGAGAATATTGGGTCGGAATATGGAATGGCAGAACTTTTATCTCAAGCATGGTCTTTGGGCGATGGCGTTTTTGAAACACCTATTTGGATGCAAATTAGAATAAGAGATCTTAATAATCCATTTAAATTGGTAAAAGATGGTAGTAAAGGCGGCATTAACATTATTGATCTTGCAAATCTCTACTCATGTTCTTTTATTGAGACTGAAGATATGGGAATAAAAAAGGCCGAAAACTCATTTACTGTTTCCGGCCGTATTCAAAATTCTGAACTTAGAGGTTGTAACCTTTTATTAGAAGATTAAAGTTCTTGAATCAGTTTTTCTAACATACTCTCCAATTCATCGGCTTCTTTAGTGTAACCTCTATTTTTGTATATATCGGCAACATATAACAAGAATGAAAGATTGCTTTCTACATCGCTTTTAGAGAGATATCTTCCTCTATGCTGAATTGCAAACATATTGATAGATTTTAAAGTTTCATCTATAAATAGATTTGCAATAGCCATAGCTTTTTCGTTCTCTCCAGCAAGGAAATAGAGATCTATACTCTCCATTACCGAATATTCATTCATAGATGGGAGTAAAGAGGCATTTAATGGGAATTGAGAAGGAATCATAACCTCTTGCATCCGATCTAGCACCTCTACTGCCTTTGCACGTTCTCCTATTTGAACAAGAGCTTTAGCAGTTTGAGTATGAATATTTCTTATAGAGATGACTGCTCCAAAAGTGAGTAGATTTTGATAATCAATATATACAGAAGGGTCGTTCATATTGCCCCATCTATACACATTCATCACTTTTTCATACATTTCTAGTGCATTTACCCTTCCTGGGTTGCCCGTAGAGTTAGTGCTCTTTATTGGAACAAATTTATATGCAAACCCATCAAATTGTAGGTAATCTCTTATACCTATGCCAAGATCGCCACCCATTGCAACAAAGTAAATTGGCCGTTCCCAATCGTAATTTGCAATAAAGTCTAATATCATCATCTCGGTCTTGGTAAGCACGTTTTTGCTTGTAGGAATAGTGAGCCTAATGGTATCTACAATAAGTGAAGAGTCGCTTATTGGAACTATGCCAGATGCTAGAACTTTCGCTTTATTTACAGGAAGTAAAAGTTCTCTTGCCATAAATACACTTATAGTCTCACCCGAGGTTATCTTTAATTTAGCTTGGTCAAGAGATATTAGATCTATAACAGCCTTAAGAGGAACTGGCCTGTTAAACTTTTCAAATATGTGCATTACATCATTTGTTCCATAAATATACTCCTCTTTCGGTATTGAGAATTTTAATGGCTCAGATTCATATACTTTATATTGCATTTGGTCTATATACCAATCTGTACCAAGCAGCGATGTGTTCACAATGCGAATATCCGTTCTCTCTCCCTCTACCTCTTGAAGGTACCAAAGAGGGAATGTATCATTATCTCCATGAGTAACCAGTATAGCATTGCTATCGCATGAATTTAGGTAGTTGTAGGCAATGTCACGAGCAGTATATCTGTTACTACGGTCGTGATCGTCCCAGTTTTCTGATGCCATTTGAATTGGAACAATAATAGCTACAGCTGTCACAATTATTGCCGAGTATTTCTCTGGAATATATTTCTTTAAAACATCGTGAATAGCCATTACTGCCAATCCTATCCAAATAGTAAAGACATAGAAAGACCCCGCGTAGGCATAATCTCTCTCACGAGGTTGGAAAGGAGGTTGATTTAAATAAATTACTATTGCCAATCCTGTCAAAAGGAATAACAACATAGTTACCCACCAGTTCTTTTTATCTTTTTTAAGTTGGTATAACAACCCAATAATGCCAAGTAATAGAGGCAACATATAGTAATGATTTTTAGCCTTGCTCTTAACTGCGTAGTCTGGGCCTCCACTCTGATCTCCCAATCGCATCTCGTCTAAGAATCCAATACCCGACTCCCAATTACCTTTAAAAGGATCTCCTGGAGTTGTGGAATGGATATCGTTTTGCCGGCCAGCAAAATTCCACATAAAATACCGCAAATACATCCAGTCTAGCTGATAATCGAAAAAATAAGAGAGGTTGTCTTTAAATGTAGGCAGCTTATCTTCACTCCCTAATATTGAACGCCCCCTATTTTGTGTATACTGTTTATAAAATTTAATATGATCTGGAGAGGTGCTCCACATACGAGGGAACAACATCTTAGTATCGGAGTCGAACTTAGGTTGTACTGGGCCATCAACTTTCTTGTAACGATTATCTACTTTTGCCCAATAACGTGTACTCTCTTGCTCATAAGTAGAAGCGTAAGTCTCTCCATACACCAAGGGATTACTCCCATATTGCTCCCTTGCAAGATATTTTACTAGTGCAAATGGATTGTCTGGTTGGTTTTCATTTGTAGGAGTATTGGCACTAGAACGAATAATTATAACAGCAAAAGAAGAGTAACCAATAACAATCATAGTAAATGCGAGTGCAATCGTGTTTACTAGCGCTTTCTTTTTCTTATAAGACCATAAAATAAGATAAAAGGCAGCAGCTAAAAGTAATAGCACAAAAACTGTTGCTCCCGAATTAAATGGAAGCCCAAGTACGTTAACAAATAAAAGATCTATCCAAGCTGCCATTTTTGGAAGGTATGGGATAATACCAAACAAGATAATAGCAAGAATAACTACAGAAATGCCAAGCACAGCAATACTACGCTTTGTGGTTACTTCATATTTTTTATAATAGTAGACAAAAACTAGGGCAGGAATAGTCAAAAGATTTAAAAGATGCACCCCAATAGAGAGACCTATCAAAAAAGCAATTAATACAATCCATCTATTAGCATATGGTTCCGAGGCTTGCTCTTCCCATTTGAGCATACACCAAAAAACAACTGCTGTAAAGAGAGAAGACATTGCATATACCTCTGCTTCTACCGCCGAGAACCAAAATGTATCGGAAAATGTATAAGCTAAAGCACCTACCGCACCGGCCCCCCAAATTGCAATTGCAGAGGAGAGAGAAAGAGTTTCTCCCTTTTTTTCAATAATTCTAAGACCCAAATGGCTTATTGTCCAAAATAGAAACATTATGGTTAAGGCAGAACAGATTGCACTCATTGCATTCACCATCATTGCAGCATTTTGTGCAGGTGCAAACATTGTGAAAAAGCGAGCTATCAATTGGAAAACGGGGTTTCCAGGAGGATGGCCTACTTCTAGCTTATATGAAGAAGCTATAAACTCTCCACAATCCCAAAAACTTGTAGTGGGCTCAATAGTAGAGAGATAGGCAAATGCGGCAACTAGAAGAAGCAAGGCTCCTAAAATGTTGTCAATTTTTTTGAATTTTCTTAAATCCATAACAATTCGTTTCCTGTAAATTAGAGAATTAGTGACAAAGATACTATTTTGAAAATTTCTGCCTAAATTTGCGGTAAATATTTGTACTATGTCACAAAATGATTGGAAAAGCCGGCTTGGTGTAGTATTCTCTACAAATCCCGATTTCGGTTACCAAAACGAACAAGAGTTTGAGAATGAAGAGACAATTCCTAATGAGAGACAGAACTTAATTATCTCTTTAGATAAAAGGCACAGAGGAGGCAAGCAGGTAACCATTGTTAAGGGTTATAAAGGCGGCACACAAGCACTGGAAGAGTTAGGAAAAGTTCTAAAAACTAAATGCGGTACAGGTGGAAGCGCAAAAGATGGAGAGATAATAATACAGGGCGATGTTCGCAGCAAAGTTGTAACCATATTGGAAAGCTTAGGATATAAAGCCAAAAGGGGGAATTAATGCCAGTAAAAGATACAATTACTATAATAGATTCTTTAACGTGTCGTTATATCTTAATAGACAAGCCTAAAGATCTCTCTTCCCTAGAAGTGATTAATCCTATAAATTCACTTTGGAAAACAGGAACACTATCTAAAACATTTTCTGGAGAATTTACAACTAAACAAAATAAAAATCCCGAAGATTATATTTTATCTGGATTTATTCTACTCTATTTAATCTTATCGGGGCTGTTCTTTAGAGAGTTGTTAGCCACAGGGCCAAATATTGTTAAAAGTTGCTTCAGTTTAAAGGCACAAAAAGCTATTGAAGAAAAGCTATCTTCTGTAAACCAAAGAAATATAACCGCCTTAATTAGTGCTATTTTTCTTACACTTTTTATTGTTTTTACGTTTGGCAACTTCTTTAATGAATCTACAGGTATAGATAAATACCTTCTTATCCCTGCCTCATTTGGGATTATAACTGTTTATTGGATATTTAAAAGTTTAATATTAAGGTTTGGAGGGTGGATCACAAAAGCTAAGCAACCTTTCTCATTAATAGGGAAAATAGGATATAATCATTTTATATTGGCAACAATGATAACAATCCCATTAATTATTGTACCAATTTTTACAACTAACTTTAATGAATTAATACTAGTTAACATCTTGTCTATTAGCTATCTTATTGTTTTCATATTGTATCTTATAAGAGTTTATCAAATAATTATTTCATATCATTTTTCACATTTTTTTTATATTTTGTATCTTTGCACCGTAGAAATTTTGCCTATAGCCCTTTTTATCAACTTTTTGCTTTCTTAACAAGAATATGAAAATTAAGAAAATACTTATATCACAACCGACTCCATCGAATGGATCTCCTTACACAGACTTAATTGCTAAGTATAAAGTAAATATAGATTTTATCCCTTTTTTTAAAGTAGAACCTGTACCTTCTAAAGAGTTCCGCCTTCAAAAAATAAATATTCCTGAATTTACAAGTGTTGTTTTTACTTCAAGAAGTACAATAGATGCTTTTTTCAATCTTTGTGAAGAGCTTAGAATTACTGTTCCAGAAACTATGAAATATTTTTGCCTCTCAGAGGCTATTGCTCTCTATCTACAAAAACATATAGTTTACCGTAAAAGAAAAATATTCTTTGGTACTGGTACTCCTGCATCTATTATAGAAGCAATTGGAATTAAGCATAAGAGTGAGAATTTTTTGCTTACTGTAGCAGATAATTACAAATCCGATGTAAATAGACTATTTACAAAATCTAAACTTAAACATTCTAGCGCAATATTGGTAAAAACAGTTAGTAGCGACCTTAGTAGTCTAGATATCAAGTCATATAACATAGTAGTTTTTTATAGCCCATCAGATGTTAAATCATTAAAAGATAATTTTCCTGGTTTCAATCAGGAAGATCTAGAATTTGCAACCTTTGGGCCGGCAACATTAAAAGCTTTAAAAGCTGCAAAATTGATCTCTAATATTACAGCACCCACCCCAGAAATACCATCAATAGCCAAGGCTCTCTCACTATATTTTGAACAGAAGTAATTTAAGCTTCGGCAAGAGCTCAAAATTGTGCTCTTTAACGAGAATCTCAGAAGTTTTCAAAGAGGGGAAGGTAGTTTTTAGCTATCCTTTTAAGGTCTGCTATTTACCTAATAATAGTGCAGAGTCTAAAGTTTTAATCTCTGTCCCTAAGCGTTCTTTTAAAAGAGCTGTAGATAGAAACAAAATAAAAAGAAAGATACGAGAATCGCTCCGTTTGGTACAGTTTCAATCTCTCTACCCAAATGGGTTCGATATTTGTATTATTTATATTGGTAAAGAGATACCTTTGTTCAACAAAGCATTTGTAAAAATCAAAGATGTTCTGGAAAAAATTAATAGCCACTCTCAAAAAAGCGCTGATACTACCATTTTTGATAGTAATTAAATTCTATCAATGCTGTATATCGCCACTTAAGCCACCAACTTGTAGATATACTCCCACATGTTCTTCATACTCTATAGAAGCTTTAAAAAAGCATGGTCCCATAAAAGGGCTATGGCTAGCTATAAAAAGAATTTTAAGTTGTAATCCATGGGGAGGAAGCGGTTACGACCCCGTTCCTTAGTCTGTAAAACCAAATCTTGCCATTAGTTTATCTCTATCGGGCTCTCCTCTAGTAAGAATTTCTAATTCTTGTCTCGCTATTTTCTTAATATCTAATAGTACTAAGCCGTCTACACAGTAGTTAAAATCTGGGTCTACATTAAATGTGACAATCTTACAGTTTATCTTTATATATTTTTTGACCAAAGTAGGCAACCTATACTCATTATTGCTAAGTTTCAAAAGGAATCTATCGAACTTCTCTACAGAATCCATCTTATTATCTAATAAGAATTCAGGTGTGCTTCTTAAATAGTCGGGGAAAAAAGGATTCCTAGGAATAACTTGTTTTTCCAACTCTCCAGCAGAGTGCTTCTCTTTAAGATAGTGGATAATAAGGCTCCTATAGAACTTGGGGTACCAAGAACTTATGCTTACAGGGCCAAGCAAATATTTAATATTTTCGTTTTTAACAACGGAGAAAAACAGCCCTTTTATAAGTAAGACTAACGGAAGAGCTTCTTTTTGGTACTCCAAAACAACAAAAGATCTACCCAGCTCTAATGAATATTTTAATATCTCTTCAAATGGTTTTTCATAGCTAAAAAGAGTTTGAGTATAAAATCCTTTTACCCCTTTGGCTTTCATAATATCTTCACCAAAACCAAGGCGATAGGCACCTGCCAAGCGGGTGTTTTGCCTATCCCACAAAATAAGATGTTTGTAGTATTCGTCATACTCATCTAAATCTAATGGCCGGCCAGTACCCTCTCCCACTGCTCTAAAAGCCTCTTCTCTTCTTCTTCCCACCTCGTGCATAACAAGCGGAATAGAAGCAGAATCTGCAAGGTAACAGCTATAATTCCCTGTTGTAAAAAGAAGTTTATCTGCACTTAGTGCATTTATCTCTTTCTGCATTGCTCTTCTGTTTTTAGGAAGTGCAATAGGTTCTATGTTTTTTCTCTCTTTTACTTTTAATTCTTGAGGAATATTAGCCTCTAAGGCATAAGTTCTAGCCCTAAGTAAAGAGGCCAAATCGCCTAAGCTCTTTTGTTCTTCAATTTCTGAAACTAGTATTGGCTTGCCAATACACATTCTTATTTTTTTGTCTCGCTTATTTAAAAGCTCTCCAGGAAGTCTTAGAGTTCTTAGAATAGGATGAATTTTCCCTATCCAATGAAAAAACCTTGAGTTTGAGCCATGAAAGTAGACAGGAATAACAGGTACTCCTGCATTCTTAATCATTTTTACTACAGAGGGTTGCCAATCTTTATCTTTTATAAATGAAGTTCCATAATTAGTAGAAACCTCCCCAGCAGGGAATAGTGCAACAGCCTCTCCAGAGTTTAAAGTTTCTATAGCTTTCCTTATACCAGTAAAGCTTCCTGCCATATTAGAGCCTTCTGTGAACGGGTTTACAGGCATAAAGAAATCCGAAATATTGGGGATGTGCGATAGAATAAAATTAACCAAAAACTTAACATCTGGCCTAACGGAACTAAAAATATGCATAAGTATAATGCCGTCAATAGCTCCAAATGGATGATTAGAAGTGACTATGAATGGGCCTTCCTGCGGTATATACTCTACTTCTTTTTCGTTGGTTTCAAAATTTATATTTAAATCTTTTAGTAGAGCACCTGTAAAATCTCTGCCATTATATTTTTCTACTCGGGCATATAGCTTATTAATTCTATTGAGCCCTGTAACGCACATAAAAATAGCAGCGACAATATCGCCGGGGAATCCCTTTAGTTTTAAAGCCTTTTTAATATCGGCTCTGGTAATGAATTTGGTTGTCATATTGAAGTGCAAATATAAGATATTTACTACTTTTACAAAAAATAGTGTTGATAAGGTATTAAATATGTTAGATGAAAAGCAAGAATTAACTATTAAAGAGAGAGTTAAATTGTTGCCTCAACTACCCGGTGTGTATAGGTTCTACAACAATGAGGGGGTAATAATCTATATTGGTAAAGCCAAAAATTTAAAAAATCGCGTTTCTCAATACTTCCATTCCGAAGAGGGATTAAGTCGCAAAACAAGGGTAATGGTTTCCAAAATAGACCATTTTCATCACACTGTTGTAGAGAGCGAAGAAGATGCACTTTTACTAGAAAATAATCTTATAAAAGAATATCTTCCACGGTACAACGTAATGCTAAAAGATGGCAAAACATATCCTTGGATTTGTATTAAAAATGAGCCATTCCCTAGAATTTTGATCACTCGTAGAGTTATAAAAGATGGCTCTCTCTATTTTGGCCCCTATAGCTCGGCAACTCAAGCATACAATTTAGTAGAGTTTGTTTCATCTATCTATTATCTAAGAGATTGCAAATTAAACCTAACAGCAGAAGCTATAAGAGATAAAAACTACCGACCTTGTCTTAAGTATCATATTGGTAAATGCAAAGCTCCCTGCATAGGGGCTTTTTCAGAAGAGGAGTATAAAGAGCAGATAGCTGGAATTGTCTCTATATTAAAAGGAGAGAGTAGTTCGCTTATAAAAGAGTTTAAAGAGAAGATGAGCAAAGCAGCTTCTCTACTTTTATTTGAAGATGCTAAAAGATACAAAGATAAGATTGACCTTATTACTAATCACAATAGTAAATCAATTATTGTAAGCCAAAGTATATCTAACATAGATATTTTCTCTCTTGTATTTGATAACAACCGCGCATATGGAAATTTTATGAGAGTTGTAAATGGAAGCATTATACAATCTCTAAATTTAGAGTTTAAAATTCCAATTGAAGAAAACAATGAGAGCATTATGACAAGGTTTATTACAGAAATCCATGAAAAAACAGGTGCTCTCTCAAAGGAGATATTGGTTTCTCACTACCCCGATATAGATTCTATTAAACAAAAATGCCACATACCACAAAGAGGAGATAAGCTATATCTTCTCAAGTTAAGTAGTAAGAATGCATTCCTTTTTCAAAAAGAGAGACAAAAGCAAGAAGAGACTCTAAGGCCACAAGAGCATCGCGAAAGAGTCATGGAAACCATGAAAAAAGATTTAGGATTAGATCTCTACCCAAACCATATAGAGTGCTTCGACAATTCAAATATCCAAGGACAATTTGCAGTGGCTGCATGTGTTGTGTTTAAAAATGGAGTGCCGAGTAAAAGTGATTATAGACATTTTAATATCAAAACAGTTATTGGAGCCAATGATTTTGCTTCTATGAAAGAAGTAGTGACTCGTAGGTATTCAAGATTATTAGAAGAAAACGGAGAGTTGCCTCAAGTAATTATTATTGACGGAGGTAAAGGACAACTCAGTTTTGCTTGGGAGGCACTAAAAGAGCTAGGTTTAGAAAAAACAATAAAACTTATTGGCATAGCCGAAAGATTAGAGAAACTAATAATTCCTGGAGACCCTCACCCTCTATTTCTAGATAAAAATTCAATTACATTAAGAGTAATAATGCATTTAAGAGACGAGGCCCATCGCTTTGGAATTACACACCATAGAAACCAAAGGAGCAAAGCTCAAATAAGTTCGGAACTACGCACAATTCCTGGCATTGGAGAAAAAAATGAACAAAAGCTTCTTAAAACTTTTGGTAGCACTTCTGTTATAAAAAAAACTTCCTACAATGATTTAGCAAAAGTAGTAGGAGAAAAGGTTGCAACTGCTATTCAGAATCATTTTGAGACAAGCGAATCCAAACAATCCAGCCATTCACAGAGTTAGCTAAATAAAACAGCCACATAATTACCATAAGCATAGAGTGGGATTCTCCACTTGTGAAAGCGATAACCCACATAACCACGCTTATTATATTTACAATTATCCAAAGAACCCACTGTTCCATATAGCGGCGAACCATTAAAAACATAGCAATTATAGAAAGAACAGTAGTAGTTGCATCTTTAATAGGTTGTGGATCTTCCAAAATATATAATACCCACGCAGTAAGTGCAACCGTAGTCAAAGAGATTAGTACCAAAATAACTCTTTCGCTAGTAATCATCCTTTTTGCAACAACAGTAACAGACTCTTTATTATTACGCCTACCCATCCAACTGTACCACCCAATAAACTGCATTGGTAGATAATAAAAAGCATTTAATGCAGCATCGCCATAGAGAGCAGCTTTGTAAGAGATTAAGGCATATAGAGAGACGTTTACTAAACCAAAAAAATAGTTAAATATATTGCCTTTAGCCACCAATACTACACAAACAACACCTGTTATACCTGCTATTGAGCCAATAATATCAAACTCTTTTTCCAATAAAGAGTAAATAACATTAATGGATATTATCCCAACAATCAAAAACCAATCAAATGGTTTCAAGGTATTTAATTTTCTAAATTTTACCATTCAAATATTAAATTTTAAACTCTACAAAGGTGTTTTAAATAAAAGTTTAAAAAAAGCTTTATTCTCGGCAGTATAGCCAACACGTGCACCCAAAGAAAGAGGAAATCCCATCCCTAATAAATTGAGATCTAAAATCAAGTCACTTCCTACAGAGTACATATTTTCATATCCTCTGTACGATACATTTCTACAATAATTAATAAACGGAATTACACTAAATCGCTTTATATAAAGTAAAGAGGTTAAAGAGAGATCTCCAGTAAATAAAGGCATAGCATACTCTGCATTAATAGAAGCAGCCCAACTGCTAGGACGGTTTAAATAGCCCGAAGGAAAGGTAATCGCATTAGACATTAGATAATTCTTGCCTTTTGCAAATTGTCTTTGTACCGAGGCAAAAACTTTTAGTCCATGACCCTCTACTACTCCAGGAGCATATATATACATAGAAGAGTATAACAGAGTCCCAAAATTCTCTTTAGAAAACGGCACCCCAGAAATTTGGACATTTAACCCATATCCTCTACGAGGAAAAAGATCTCTATGAGACATATTAAGTACACTATATAAATTAATACCTGCGCTCAAATATTGATAATTAGAAAAATTGCCTTCGTTAACTGAATAATAAGAGTCATTAGTATGACGCCACATAATACGAGGAATTACTCCTCTATTCCACCCACCTTGGCTATAGTTCAAAGGCAAATAAAGCATTATCTGAGATCTTATAAATGTAGAGCCTGCTATAGTATCGTTTCTTTGAACCAACCTATTATTTAAATCTCTTTCTAAAGAGATTTTTTGCCTATTTCTATCGTTAATATTACTCTCTATCTCTATTACAGGATATAACCCATAATAAGTAAATTTTAAATGCCCCGAATGGAATCCATTGTGCCATGAATAACCAATCATTGTATTTGCACTATTCAAACTATTTTGTGAATATGCTGTTACGCCCAAAGAAACAAGCTCGTATATATTTTCGAAGGAGAGTTTTTTAATGTTGTCAAAATTGTAATAGAGAGGAGCCCATGAGTGTATTTTAAATAAATTCTGGGCTTTATTAAATCTTTTTGAGAGATATCCTGTCTCCTCTGGAACTTTTAATGTATCTGCAAGAAAACCTGCCTCTTTAGATAGCCCTAGAGCTACTTGGTCTATATAGGGCTTCTCAAATAAACTTACTTTATTAGCTAAAGAACTCTCTTTTGTATTTATTAGATTGTAACCATTTTTAGTGAAATTACTTATTATTAGCGAACCATTCTGCGAATGTAAAAAACCCGATATCCCAAATCTAGCGTTTGTAATTTTAGTTACCTGCTCCTTATCTAAATCTAAACTATAGAGATTTTTAACACCATCTAAATCCGAGATGAACCAAAGTTTTTCACTCTCTTGGTCAAATGAAAGGTCACTTATTATCTTTTGAATTGGCTTTACAATTTCTCTCCACTCAAATTTAGCACTCTCTAAAGATTTAAAATCTCCCAATAGAGCAAAAACTGCATTTCCCGTATCGCTAGTTGCATTTACAAAAATAGAGTTTTGTAAGCTATCGCTAAATCTTGCCAAAGCACTCTCTTTAAGCCTAAAGCCCTCTGGTGCTAAAACTTCTTTTATCTGTTGCATTTTAGGTGTAGATAACATTACAAGAGAAGAGTTACCTGTTACACCGTAGGAAATAACCAAAAGAGTATCGCCCGAACAAGAGAATGAGGGATTAAAATATCTTTTACCCTCAGTTAATCTCTCGGTAATGCCTGTGTTTATTTCATAAGAGAAAATATCGGAAAAATTTTCAAGTTCCCATCTTTTACTTCCAATATATTCAGTCCAATATATTTTCCCATTTGCTAATTTAAGAGGAGAGCTCACTCTACCCATATATTTTATGAATGACTCTTGCCCATTTGTTTCTATAGCAACCAAGCGATTAGTCATATTTAAATCGCTCTTTAGAGAAAATATAACTCCGTTATCTTCTACAGGATAGTGATAGTTGGTGTATTCTATTCTATTTTGAGTAGTCTGTTCTGCATTATTCAACTGTTCTCCTGTTGTAAAAGGGGCTCTTAATGAATCTTCTTCTCTCCATTTTTTAGTTAGAGTTACCTTAAGCTCTTCGAAGTTCTCTAATCTACTCAGTCCAGTATATTTTTTATACCCCTTGCCCATTGCTCCCAAATCATAAAAATTTGAAATTATATAATCTGTAACCTCTCCCATAAAATCATAATTATTTGCACGGGAACGCACAAAAGAGAGATAGAGATATCCAAAACTATAAATATTGGGAACATAATTTTTATAGGAACCCATAGTCCAACTATTCCAAGTTCTGTAGTCTTCATCTAAAAATGCAGCTTTGTAATAGATAAGATGGTCTGGATCTCGGCCTCTACCAGCATTGGAAAGTTCTGTCTCTGTTACTACAGCATCGCCTTCTAATGTCCACTGGCTCATGTATAAACCAACTCCTAGCGCAGTAGATTGCTCTCCTATAAACCAGCTTAAGGGCCTAAATATACCTGTTTCAAACTTCGATACTTGCCCTACATGCCTCAATTCATGAGTAATAAGATGCTTCTCCCAACTATTCACATAATGATCGTTGGCAGGAGGTATAGTAAGAAGTTCTACTCTCCTTGGAGCCACACCCACCATTCCATTGCTCATAGCGCTATATGGATGAAGTATCACATCAATTTTTCGAGTTTTAACATTTAGTGATTTTTGTACAGGATCTTTAAGATTATCTAACAACCAAGCATACCTTTTAGCAAGAGAATCAATTTCGCAAGGATAAATAACTCTAAAATTTTCACTTTCGGTATAATTCCACTTGGTACGGCCTGGGTCTGTTCCCAAAGAAAAGAATTGAGCTTCTAGGTTATTCCACACAAAAAGAGAGGCTAGTAAAAGCAAAAAACTATATATATACCTGTTTATGTGAGCATTCATCGCTTAAACCTCCTAGGTTAATTTTAAATTTATTTGTGCTAAGTTAATAAATCCAATGATAATTTTTAGTAGGTTAATTTTAAGGTATATATTTGTAAGAATAAATAAATAGCAAAAACTCAATGAGTATTGTTTTCCAAATTCTTAAAGTACTAGGTTCGCTTGGCTTATTCCTATATGGAATGACATTAATGAGCGAATCACTTCAAAAGGTAGCGGGCGATAAAATGCGAGGCATTTTGGCAGCTATGACATCCAACTCTTTAAAACGAGTATTTACTGGCGTTCTCATCACTGCAATCATTCAATCCTCTAGTGCAACTACCGTTATGGTAGTAAGCTTTGTAAATGCTGGGCTGCTAACATTAGCTCAATCTGTTGGTGTTATTATGGGTGCAAATATTGGCACCACGGTTACAGCTTGGATCATAACACTACTTGGGTTCAAAGCCGATATATCTATTATTTCAATACCCTTAATAGGTATCGGATTTGTCTTTATGATGCTCAAATCTAGAAAGAAGAAATCTATAGGAGAACTCATTATAGGCTTTGCGCTGCTTTTCCTTGGATTAACTTTTTTGAAAGATTCTGTTCCCGATCTCAACTCTACTCCACAAGTATTAGAATTTCTTAAAGAGTGGACAAGCTTTGGCTTTGGATCTGTCATTATATTCGTGTTAATAGGCACCCTACTTACCATAATACTTCAATCTTCTAGTGCTACAATGGCACTAACATTAGTTATGTGTAGCTACGGTTGGATTCCCTTTGAAATGGCAGCAGCAATGGTTCTTGGAGAGAATATTGGTACTACAATAACCGCTAATATAGCAGCAGCAGTCGCAAACGTTTCGGCTAGGAGAGCTGCTTTGGCACATACTGTTTTTAATATAGTTGGGATTGTATGGGTGCTCATATTCTTCAATCCAATTTTAAGACTTGTCTCTCTTATTACTGTAGGAGTGGGTGCTGGTGATCCTTTTATAAATGCTGGTTCTACACTTTATGGAGTCTCCTTTTTGCATACTCTCTTTAATGTAACCAATACTCTATTGTTAGTTTGGTTTACACCTCAAATTGTAAAACTTGTAACCTATGTAATAAAAGCCCCTAAAGGAGAGGAGGTATTCCGCCTACAATTTATCCAAGGAGGCTTGCTCAGTACTTCTGAGCTCTCCCTTACTCAAGCAAAACAAGAAATTGTTGGATTTGGGCGTCTTGCTCAAAAGCAATTCGATTATGTGCGTCAAGCCATACACGATTCAGAAAAGAGTAATTTCGACGAGCTTTTTGCAAAACTAGAACATTACGAACAAGTGACAGATAGGATAGAGATCGAAATAGCCAACTACCTAAACAATGTTTCCGAAGGAGAGGTTAGCGAAGAGAGTGGGCGACGAATCCAAGCAATGTACACCATAATAAGTGAGCTAGAGAGCATTGGAGACAGTGGCTACAATATTGCTCGCATTCTTCAACGCAAAAATGTATACAACAGCAAGTTTGACCTAGAGATGATTAAAAAGATAGATAGGATGCTAGACCTAATGGATAATGCATTCAACGCTATGATATACAATCTAGACCAAGGTTACACCAAGATTCACAATATAAATAATGCCGAAGATGCCGAGAACTCAATAAACGAGTATCGCAACCATCTAAAAGAAGAACATCTTCTAAACCTAGAGCACAACATCTATAACTACCAAACAGGCGTTTTCTACATGGATCTAATTGCCGAGTGCGAAAAAGTAGGTGATTATATTATTAATGTTTCCGAAGCAGTAATAGAGATAAAATAATTAGCAACAACTCAATGAGCATTGTTTTCCAAATTCTTAAAGTACTAGGTTCGCTTGGGTTATTCCTATATGGGATGACATTAATGAGCGAATCGCTTCAAAAGGTAGCGGGCGATAAAATGCGAGGCATTTTGGCAGCTATGACATCTAACTCATTAAAGAGAGTACTCACTGGTGTATTTATCACTGCAATTATCCAATCTTCTAGTGCAACTACCGTTATGGTAGTAAGCTTTGTAAATGCTGGGCTGCTAACATTAGCTCAATCTGTTGGTGTTATTATGGGTGCAAATATTGGCACCACGGTTACAGCTTGGATCATAACACTACTTGGGTTCAAAGCAGATATTTCACTTATATCTATACCCCTAATTGGGATTGGATTTGTACTAATGATGCTCAAATCTAAAAAGAAAAAGTCTTTAGGCGAACTCATTATAGGATTTGCCCTACTTTTCCTTGGTTTAGCCTTCTTGAAAGATTCGGTTCCAGACCTTAGATCTACACCACAGGTTTTAGAATTCCTTAAAGAATGGACAAGCTTTGGCTTTGGATCTGTCATTATATTCGTGTTAATAGGGACCCTCCTTACCATAGTCCTTCAATCTTCTAGTGCTACAATGGCACTAACATTAGTTATGTGTAGCTACGGTTGGATTCCCTTTGAAATGGCAGCAGCAATGGTTCTTGGAGAGAATATTGGTACTACAATAACCGCTAATATTGCAGCAGCAGTAGCCAATGTATCGGCTAGGCGAGCTGCTTTGGCACATACTGTATTCAATATAGTAGGAGTTTTTTGGGTACTCATATTATTTACTCCTATTCTAAAACTAGTCTCTCTCATAACAATTGGAGTAGGTGCTGGAGATCCTTTTACCAGTTCTGCCTCTACTCTATACGGAATTTCTTTTTTACATACTCTTTTTAATGTAATAAATACTCTGTTATTAGTTTGGTTTACTCCTCAAATAGTAAAACTGGTAACCTATGTAATAAAAACTCCAAAAGAAGAAGAGGTATTTCGTCTTAAGTTTATTCAAGGAGGAATCCTTAGCACTGCAGAGCTCTCTCTTACACAGGCTAAGCAAGAGATTATAAGTTTTGCACGTCTTTCAATTAGACAATTCGAATATGTAAAACAAGCTATACATAATTCCGGAAAAAGTGACTTCGACCATCTTTTTTCTAAATTGGAACATTACGAACAAGTTACAGATAGAATAGAGATAGAAATTGCCAATTATCTCAATAATATTTCGGAAGGAGAAATTAGTAATGAAAGTGGAAGAAGAATCCAAGCAATGTACACCATAATAAGTGAGCTAGAGAGCATTGGAGACAGTGGATACAATATTGCTCGTATCCTTCAAAGAAAAAACAATTTTAACAGCCATTTTGATTCAGAGATAATTAAGAAAATTGACCGTATGTTAGAGCTAATGGATAGTGCATTCAACGCAATGATATACAACTTAGAACAAGGCTATACCAAGATTACAAATATAAATAATGCCGAAGATGCAGAGAATTCCATTAACGAATATCGCAACCACTTAAAAGAGGAGCACCTTCTTAATTTGGGACAGAATATTTACAATTATCAAACAGGTATATTTTATATGGACTTAATTTCGGAGTGCGAAAAAATGGGAGACTATATCATTAATGTTTCCGAGGCTGTTATTGAAATACAATAACTATTTCATTTATAATCACATATAATGAATAGTAATCTCCTTTTCATATATACTCATAACTCTACATTCGTGAGGGGCGATATCTCTATCCTTCGCAAAAATTATAATCTAAGGGAGTATCAATTCAAGAACAGTCCTAAAAGCCAACTTCCATTATCGCTTTTCAAATTGTTTTTTTATCTGCTTTTTAACATTTCTAAATACAAGCTCATATATATTTGGTTTGCAGATTATCACTCGTTTATCCCTACCCTATTTGGTAAATTATTTGGCAAAAAAGTCTGCTTGGTAATTGGTGGATACGATGTTTGTCGCGAAAGAAAATATAACTACGGCAGCTTTTCAAAACCATTAAGAGCATATATGGCACTGCAATCTATCAAATGGGCTACCTGCAATTTATGTGTCTCTAAAAACATAGAACGCACTGTAAATGCTATAGCACCCAACGCAAAAACAATAACCATTTACAACGGAGTTCAAATACCAACAGAAGAGATCACTTCAATACCAAAAAATGAGGCTTTTTTAGTAAGTAATAAAGAGGTGCTTTGCGTAGCTTTAGTGAATACTGTGCAAGCGTTTTATATAAAAGGAATAGATCGCTATAACAGAATTGCCTCTCTTTTGCCAAATATTCAGTTTGTGCTAATTGGGTGTAAGCCACAAATATTTACAATGGCAGGCGAAACACTAGCACCTAATTTAAAGTTAATTGAAGCAATACCACACGAACAACTGCAAGAGTATTATCGCACATCTCATGTCTACTGCCAATTCTCTAGAAGAGAGAGTTTTTCTCTTTCACTTGCCGAGGCTATGAGCTACGGAATGATTCCAGTTATCTCTACTGCCGGAGGAATGCCAGAGGTTACCGGTGGGTTAGGCTATTCACTCCATTTTTATGAAAAAACCAACAACCAAGAGGCTGCTCAAATGGTAACACAAGCATTAGAAATGGAAAAATCCGATAGATTTAGAAATCGGATCATCGAAAATTTCACACTCAGTATTAGAGAGAAGCATATACTAAAAAAGGAGCGGTCTAATTAATAGACTGCTCCTTTTATGTTGACCTACCAGGATTCGAACCTAGACTGACTGAACCAAAATCAGTAGTGCTACCATTACACCATAGGTCAATACCCGTGATTTTGGGACTGCAAAGATATTGCTTTTTTTATTTTTTGCAAAAAAATTAGCCAATAAAGTAGTTAAATGCTCTTTCTCCATATAAAGTGAAGAGAAAAACCCACCCTGCAAACCTTACTGAACGCCCTATTAGCATAAAGATAGAGGTCTTAATAAAGTCTATCCTATAAAACCCCAATCCAATGGCAAAAAGATCTCCTATTATGGGCAACCAAGTAAAAAAAGCAATAAAACTGCCATATTTCTCAATTTTGGCCTTCTGTTTAATTAATCTCTCCTCTTTAATACCAAACCATTTTTCGATAAGATCCCACCTACCTAAGTGTCCAATATAATATGAGGTAATTCCACCCAACCAATTTCCAGAAGTTGCAACAAAAAAAGCATATAGCGGACTTACTCCAGCAAGAAGTACTCCGGTCAAAGCAACCTCGGAGCTTAAAGGGATTATTGTAGATGCTAAAAAAGAAGCAATAAAAAGACCTATTAATCCATAATTTTGAACCAGTTCAAGCATAAGTAGTCAAACTATTTTCTCTTTGATTTAAAAAAATCGCTTACCAATGAAGAGCACTCTTGCTCCAGAATACCAGAAATTACTTCACATTTTGGGTGTAGAAGAGAGGGTGAAAAAAGAGCAAAGCCTCTTTTGGGATCGCTTGCGCCATATACAACGCGTTTTACCTGAGCCCAATTTAGAGCAGCAGCGCACATTGGGCAGGGTTCCATGGTAACATAAATTGTAGCTTGGTCTAAATACTTACCTCCATAGGCATTTGTTGCAGAGGTAATTGCTTGCATCTCGGCATGGGCAGTTGGGTCGCTTAGCGCCTCGGTTAAATTATGCGCTCTTGCAATAACTCGGCCTGCAATAACTACAACCGCCCCTATTGGCACCTCGTCTCTTGCTAAAGCTTTATGAGCCTCCTTCAAGGCCTCTTTCATATATACTTCGTGATTATCACTCATTATTCTTAGTAGGTCTAGCTTATTATTGGAATCTGTCTGTTTTTCAAAAGTTCAACAAATATAATTATTTCTTTAAGACATTTTGTCAGTTGGTGGATTTGGCATTTAATTTGTCTTTATTGGTAAAGGAAATAAAATTAAAATAATATAAATTAAAAACTAATTAATTATGAACATCAAACCATTAGCAGACAGAGTTTTAGTAGAAGCTAAAGAACCAGAGACAAAAACAGCAAGTGGGTTGTACATTCCTGACACAGCTAAGGAAAAACCACAACAAGGTACTATTGTAGCTACAGGTAGTGGCAAAAAAGATGAACCAATGGAACTTAAAGCGGGCGATATAGTGCTTTATGGTAAGTATTCGGGTACAGAGATTAATGTAGATGGCAAAGAGTATCTTATGATGCGCCAATCAGATGTTTTAGCCGTTATCGGTTAATTAAATCTCCCAAACTAATAAAGGTCTTTACAGGCTAAGTGAAATAATAAAAAGCTTAAAAAATAAATAGTATGGCTAAAGAAATAAAATTCAACATTGATGCACGCAGTCTTATGAAAGATGGTGTGGATGCTCTTGCAAATGCAGTAAAAGTAACCCTTGGTCCAAAAGGTAGAAATGTTGTAATAGATAAAAGTTATGGTTCTCCGCAAATTACCAAAGATGGTGTAACTGTAGCAAAAGAGATTGAGTTAGAAGATCGCTTTGCAAACATGGGCGCTCAAATGGTTAAAGAAGTAGCTTCAAAAACTGCCGACCAAGCGGGTGATGGCACTACAACTGCTACCGTTCTTGCACAATCAATCATTAACGTTGGTATTAAAAACGTAACAGCTGGTGCAAACCCTATGGATCTTAAAAGAGGTATAGACAAAGCTGTAACAGCCGTAGTTGCTTCTCTAAAAAAACAGAGCAATGCAGTTGGCGACGATATCACTAAAATTGAACAAGTTGCTACAATCTCGGCAAACAACGATTTTACCATTGGTAAACTAATTGCCGAGGCAATGAGCCGCGTTAAAAAAGAGGGTGTTATTACCGTAGAAGAGGCTAAAGGAACAGAGACAGAGGTGAAAGTGGTAGAGGGAATGCAGTTCGACAGAGGTTACATCTCTCCTTACTTTATGACCAATCCAGAGAAAATGGAAGCTGTTCTTGACAAGCCTCACATTCTAATTACAGATAAGAAAATATCTACAATGAAAGATCTTATGCCTGTTCTTGAGCCAGTTGCACAAGGTGGCGGGTCACTTCTTATAATTGCAGAAGATATAGACGGAGAGGCACTGGCAACATTAGTTGTAAACCGCCTTCGTGGTACTTTGAAAATTGCAGCTGTTAAAGCTCCTGGCTTTGGTGATAGACGCAAAGAGATGCTGGAAGATATAGCCATCCTTACAGGTGGTACTGTAATTTCTGAAGAGAAAGGTCTTCGTTTAGACGCAGCCACAATGGATATGCTAGGTACAGCCGATAAAGTTACCATCGATAAAGAAAACACTACAATAGTTAACGGAGCTGGAGAAAAAGCAGCTATAGATAATAGAGTTGCTCAAATTCGCAAACAAATAGAGACTACAACTAGCGATTACGACAAAGAGAAACTTCAAGAGCGTCTTGCAAAACTTGCAGGTGGTGTTGCTGTTCTTTATGTTGGTGCTGCTAGTGAAGTAGAGATGAAAGAGAAGAAAGACCGTGTAGATGATGCACTTAGTGCAACTCGTGCTGCAGTAGAAGAGGGCACTGTACCAGGTGGTGGAGTAGCTTATATTCGCGCTATTGAAGATCTTTTAACCCTTAAAGGTGAGAATTTCGACGAGAATACCGGTATTGCAATAATTGCTCGTGCAATTGAAGAGCCACTTCGAATGATTGCAGAGAACGCGGGCATAGAAGGCAGCATTGTTGTTCAAAAGGTAAAAGAAGGTAAAGGCGATTATGGTTATAACGCTAGAACCAACGTATACGAAAATCTATATGCTACAGGCGTAATTGACCCAACTAAAGTAACTCGTATTGCTCTTGAAAACGCAGCATCTGTTGCAGGAATGTTCCTAACTACAGAGTGTGCAATGGCAGAGAAGAAAGAGGTGAATCCAATGCCTATGGGCGGCGGTGGTGGCGGAATGGGCGGCATGGGTGGAATGGGCGGAATGATGTAACCCATCTACCATTAAGCACTTATTCACTTTTAACAAAAAGCGGGAAAAAGTTTAACTACTTTTCCCGCTTTTTTTATTATACTTGTATTTATTAAGGAGAGGAAAAATGCAACATAGAATAAATTCAAATAAGGGGAAATCTGCTCTTTTTGAGGAGATTTATTCCGAACATTTGCATAAAATTCAGTTTTTTGCATATAACTACCTTCAAGATTTTGATGCTGCTAAATGTTTAGCCCAAGAAGTTTTCACTGCTATTTGGGAAAGTTGGGATACGATCGATTTTGAAAGAGAAATTCTTCCATATTTAATGACATTGACAAAAAACAGATGTTTAAATATATTAAGACAAAAAAAAGTATCTAGAAAATATGAAGATTTTTCAAAAAGCCAAGATAAAGATTCTCTTAACTACCTAGCACTACAAGATAGCTCCTCTACTAAGCTATACTCTAAAGAAGTAGAAGATATTCTAAAGGAAACCATGGATACTATGACCGAAAAAGTGAGGCGAACTTTTTTTCTCAACAGGTTTCAAGGGTTAAAGTATAAAGATATTGCCCAAATAGAGGGTGTCTCCGTTAAAGCAATAGAGGTGCGCATTATGAGTGCTTTAAAAATGTTAAGAATAAGATTTAAAGACTATTTACCATTTGTATTAGGGTATTTATTCGTAATTTTGTGATACTAGTATGAACCAGGCAGGAATGACAAAGCAATTAATTATAAAATTTATTAGTGGCAAAGCCACTGAATCGGAGCAACAGTCTGTTCTTGAGTGGGTTGCTATTGATAAGGAAAATCTAAAATATTTTACAACTCTCAAAACTCTATGGGTTTCACAAAATATGCCTCATAGTAAAGCCTCGGCAACAGAGATTAATCAAATAAAAAACAGAACAAAACTATCTTCAAATAGAGACAAAACAATATCTTTCAAAAGCATTGCAAAATATTCTATCGCTGCCTCTATAATTGTATTATTAGGATTGAATTTAACTTTTTTAATTCAACGTAATAACTCCGAGAAAAACACAGATAATGAGAGAATACTTCTTTCTTATTTACCCGAAGAGTACAAACACACTCTCTATACCAACAATGGAGTAAAAGGATATTTAAGACTACCCGATGGATCGCAGGTATGGCTAAACTCTGCTAGCAAAATTGAATATCCCGATAAGTTTACCGGTAGTACGAGAGAGATAGAAATATCTGGCGAGGCATTTTTTGATGTTATATCTAATCCTCAAATGCCAATGGTTGTGAGTACAAATAAAGACTTTAGAGTAGAGGTGTTAGGTACGAAATTTAACATACGCTCTTATGACAACGACAATGAGGCACAAACTACTCTTTATTCTGGTGCAATAACATTGACAAGGAAGCTTAAAAATAGCAACGTAGAGATAATAACCAGGCTCAATCCAGAAGAGTCATTTATAATAAGATCTGCACAGGCTCCCCTTTATATTAAACAGGCCGATACTACAAAACAGAAAGCCTGGAAAGATGGAAAACTTCTTTTTGAATCTACACCAATGAGTGAAGTTATCAAAAAATTAGAAAGATGGCATGGAACAGAATTCGTAATAGAAGATGAAGAGATCTTGAACTATAAGATTACTGCAGTATTCAAATCTGAGTCAATTATCCAAATTATGGAGTTGATACAATTTAGCTCTTTTGTAGACTATACTTTGAACGGAAATAAAGTTACACTCAAAAAAAGAACCTCGGCATAACTTATTCTCGGCATAAATAAATCTAGGTTCCAATAAAATCAAAAATATCATTTGCTCTAAATTCATAGAGCTATCTCTTTTTCTTCTAATAACATAGCCCTATTTAGAAATAAAAACCTTGCTTTATAACTAAATATTTAGATAATTAAGTTAGGGGAGATAATCTTTAAGGTGTGTAATAGTTGTATTCAAACCTAATATAAATTATGAGAATAAAACAGATTCTTAGTCGACTTAGATACCCTGTAACATTTGCAGTGGTATTTTTGTCTATGGTTGCGACACTCTATTCGCAACAACTGAACTTTAACTTTAAAGAGACTCAATTAAAAACAGTCCTTAAAAAGGTAACAGAGCAAACAGATTATAACTTTGTTTACTCTGACACACTAAAGGCAATTAATAGCCTAGTGAGTGTATCTTCTACAAATGAAAATATAGAGCAGTTTTGTTCTAAATTTTTCCCTACAATTAACATTGTATATAAAATTCAAGGGAAGCAGGTTGTCCTCTCTCCTAAAGCAATGTCGTCTACATTGGCATCCCCTGCAAAGTCACAAGGTACAATCCCTGTATCTGGTGTTGTAATAGACGCTTTGGGCGAAGCTTTGCCAGGAGTTTATGTAACAGTAAAAGGAGCAAACATTGGAGTTATAACAGACATTATGGGTAGATACACCATTAATGCTCCAAAAGAGAGTACTCTAGTATTCAAATTTTTGGGTATGAAGGACTTTGAGATTCCAGCTGTAAGTACAAGCACGGCAAGAGTTATTCTAGAAATGGATAAGCAAGTATTAGCAGATGTAATAGTTACTGGTTATCAGACGCTTTCCAAAGAGAGATCTACAGGGTCATTCTCTATTGTTAGTCAAAAGAAACTGGAAAATAAACTTCAGCCATCTGTTCAATCAATACTTGAAGGACAATCTTCTGGTGTTGTACTTACTAAAGAAGGTGATATAGAGATTCGCGGAGTCTCCACTATTACTGGAGTAAAAGCACCACTAATAGTTGTAGATGGCTATCCTCTTATAGGAAATGGAGTAGGACTAGAAACAATTAACCCAGATAATATTGAACAGATTACCGTTCTTAAAGATGCTGTAGCTGCTTCTATTTATGGAGCTAGGGCTTCAAATGGAGTTATTGTAGTTACTACCAAAAAAGCAGAACAGGGCATAGTAAGACTATCATACAGAGGAGTGTATGGAGTAACAATGAAGCCAGATCTAGGTAAGCTAACAATAGCAACTACAGAAAACTATATGGATGCAGAACTAGATCTTTATAATCAAAGTCCAAATGATGCTTATAACTCATATAACGGTTATAGCAAAGTTTCTGATTATGCCTATTTACTTATGGCTAAGGATAAAGGCTTAATTAGTTCAAGCGAGGCAGACGCTCAAATTGCAGCGTTAAAAGGGTACGATGCTTTGGCTCAAATAGAGAAATATCTTATGAAACCTAAACAATCAATGCAACATAACATTGAGCTTAGTGGTGGGTCTGAGAGGAATTTACTTAAGGGTAGTTTAAGACTAGTAAATGAAAAAGGAGATCTATCGCCTAATAAATCTTCGCGAATGATTTTTGATATCAACAATATTTGGAAACCAAAAGATTGGATTACAATTAGAATCTTGTCAAATATAAACTATTCAAAAAGCCATACGTCGAAAAACAGCATCACAAGTATGACTGGCTTTTATAACACTAGCAGAATTCAACGATATTCAAATATGTTTGACAGCCAAGGTAATCAAAACTTATTTATACCTATAGGACAAAGAAGGATAGAAACATATTTGACATATCCAGGAATGAGGCCAGTAACTTATAATCCTGCAATAGACAACGCACTTGAATATTCCAATATGCAGAACCTTCAATTAAGAATAGGAGGCGATGTTACCTTAAAGCTTTTTGATTGGATGACTGCACAAGTTGGTGGTTCTTGGTCTAAAGGATTTAATGAAACCGAAACCATACAAGATGCAGAATCTTTGGCTATGAGGCTTAACTTCAACGATGGTACATCTAGAACTAATCCAACAAAACGCTATATTCCAGAGGGAGGCAGGATTGATGGATCTGATGGATCTTATGAAGCAATGATAATTAGAAGTCAAATAAACATAAATAAATCTTTTAGTGGAGACGAACATAGGCTAACTGCAATGATTGGTAATGAGATTAGTAAAGATACATATCTACTAAAATACATGCCAACCAGATTGGGCTATGATCCAATTTCTGCATCTTATAACTCTGGCTTTGACCCATATGAATACAACAAAAACACTGGTAACTACAAAAGCGATATGTTGTTTGGGAGAGGCCCTTCTAGTCTTCCTGGAGTAACATATGGAAACAACTACGGTGTTAGAGATAATAGATTTGTCTCTTGGTACGGTAATGGATCTTATGAGTACAAGAATAAATACATTATAAGCGCAAGTGCACGTTTAGACCTAACTAACTTTTTTGGTACCGACCCTAAATATAGATACAAACCAACATGGTCTATTGGAGGCACTTACAAGATATCTGAAGAATCCTTCTTCTCTGGGTTAAAGAGCACTTTTAATCGAGTTAACATTAGAGGATCATATGGTGTTAATGGAAATATTTCTCTAAACAATACCCCATACCTTATCTTAGGAATTGGTTCTCATAATAACACCACAGGAGGCATCTCTAATTCAATCTCTTCTTATCCAAACAATTCACTCCGTTGGGAGAGAACTGGAATTTTCAATATTGGTATTGATGCTAGTATACTAAAGAACAGACTAAATTTCACATTAGATTATTACAAGAAAAATAGTACCGATCTTATAGCAAATGACCAAATTGACGAAACGAGAGGTATAGGTTCAATCCCACAAAACGTAGGGTCACTAACTAATAGTGGTATTGAGTTTACTTTAGATGCCGAAATTGCAAGAACAGCAGACTTTAATTGGACAGCATATTTAATTACTAGCTACAACAATAGTAATGTAACTCATTACAACATTAACAGACCTTATTTTACTAGCTATGGTAGAGCACAAGGGCTTCTAGTTGAAGGCTATCCAATGGATGGATTCTGGGGCGCAAGATTTGCCCAGATTGATAATACAGGAAAGGCTCTATACTATAATAAAGCAGGAGACAAAGTTGATGGAGGAAGTTTAAAAGGAGAAGACGCCGTATTTCTAGGAACATTGAGACCGAAAGTTGATATGAGTTTAACTAACTCCTTTAGATATAAAAACTTCGAAGCCTCTTTTATGTTCATAGCAAAATTGGGGCATAAGTATAGAAAAGATAGTTTTTCTGGCTCTAACTATGCTAATAGGAACGTTGGAGAACGCTGGAGAAAACCAGGTGATGAGGCAACTGTTATCTATCCAAAATTAACCTCTTGGAATATGGACTTATTTTACTATCCATATAGCGACCACCTTGTAGCTTCTGCAAACTTCCTTAAATTAAGAGACCTTTCTATAGGCTACAATATTCCTAAATCTACAATTAATAAAATTGGAATCTCAAATGCAAAGATATATTTCCAAGCAAGAAACCTCTTTTATTTAACAGCCAAAGGTGTTGATATAGATCCTGAAACAGCCGAATTAAACAAGGAATTAGGAACAGGAGCAGATACAAATCAAGGGTTCACATCTATGCAGTTACGTCCTGAATTTTACTTTGGACTATCTATCAACCTTTAAAAGAAACAAAAATGAAAAGAATAACTTTATTAAGTATAATAGCTTTAAGTTTAATTTTTACATCCTGTAATAAATTTTTGGATGTAAAACCTGCGGGAAAACTTATTCCAGGCTCGGGAGATGTCTCTTCTTTCGATAGACTATTAAACAATACAACCACAATTGACTTTGTTTATCAGAATAACAATAGAACTAGCTCACTTATATATCTTACAGACGATGTTGAGATATCTAATAATCAAGCCGATTTTGCTTGGTATGATGGACACCCAAATATAGACAACTATTTTGCCCATACATTTAAAAGACCTTATGGCAATCCTACGGTTCAAGATTATTATTGGAATTGGGGGTTTTACAAATCGGCCCAGTTCTTTAACACCGTTATAAATGGAGTAAATGATATAAGAACCCCAGAAGTTGCCAAAGCAGCCGACGAAGTAATTGCTCAAGCATCAGTTGCTAGAGCATGGGGCTATTTCTACGCAACGTTAGGATATGGACCTGTTTACAAGCCAAGCGGAGACAACTCAGCTAAAACAATCCCTTATAGAACTTCGAGTGACGTTCTAAGTCCAATGGAAGATTTATCTACACATGGAGAGGTTTTCACAAAAGTACTTGCCGAGATTCATGGCAATATGAAAAACATCCCTGAACAGGTACCTGCAAATACAAGATTTGGTAAAGTGCAAACCTATGCATTTTTAGCACACTACCATCTTTTCACACAACAGTTCGACAGTGTTGCATACTATGCTAATAAAGCACTGGTAATGGCTGCTAACCAAAAAGGGGGAATGCAAAATCTGTTTTACAACTACAATAAATTTTCTTGGGCAGATCCTAGTGTAGCAACAAACCCAGATCAACGAAACTCCACCTCAATAAACACCTCAGAAGGTACAGATCCTTTGACTGCCCCTTATCACAGAGAGATAGCTCTGTACAGAACAACTGCAGGCCCAGGAGCCTCATCTTCTTGCTATCCATCTACAGAATACCTAGCTCTTTTTGATAGGGCAAACGACCTTAGATGTGAATATTTTTTCTATGAATACTTTGGTTACAAGACAACTGTAGCTGGCATTGTTTACGACGATGGGCGCCGTATTGTTAATAACCAGTTAAAAATGGAGAGAACTGCTGGGTATACCTATCCAGAAATATTATTAATGAAAGCCGAGGCTAATGCTAGGCTAAGTAAAACAGCAGAAGCACTTGCCGATCTCAACTATTTAAGAGTATTAAGATTTAAAACAGGAACCCCTCCTCTTAACATTACAGACAAAGATTTGCTAGTGAAGGAGATAATTAATGAAAGAAGAAGAGAGCTCCCAGTTGGTTCTCCAAAAAGATTCTTCGACCTCAAGAGATTTACTCTAGATCCAGGCAAACCTTGGAGCAAGACTTCAATTACACACACAGTTAAGGGAGTTCCTTACACTGCAGCAATAGATTCCGATTTCTTTGTTTTACCAATAAGAAATGATGTTCTTCGCTGGAATCCACAATGGAATATTCCTTTAGACAGCTCTCCATGGAGCAACACTAAATAGAAATATTTAATGTCAATTAAAAACTGCTCCAGAATAATTTTGGAGCAGTTTTTTTTATACAATAAATTTAGCTTTTTTTGTGTGGGAAAATCTAGATAGATTGTAATTAAATTGTTACCCAATTATCAATTAACACATTATTATTTGTATGAAAAAATTTATTTCCGTAATGTTAAGCCTAGTTCTTAGCATAGGTCTATTTTCGCAAGAAAAAACAGAAAACAAAGGAGTTTTCTTCAACGAAGGAACTTTAGCAGAAACTTTAGCTAAAGCAAAGAGTAATAAAAATGGACCAAACTTAGTCTTTTTAGACTGTTACACCACATGGTGCGGCCCATGTAAACAGATGGCAAACGTTATTTTTCCAATGGAACACGTAGGGAATTTTTTCAATACAAATTTTGTGAATATAAAAATTGACATGGAAAAAGGCGAAGGTATCGAATTAGCTAAAAAATACAGTATAAGAGCCTATCCAACCTTTCTTATTTTAGATTCCGACGGTAATGAAATTAATAGAGTTGTTGGAGGCGGAGAAGCCGACACCTTCATAGCATTAGTTAAGAAAGCGATGGACCCTCAAACTAGTCCTAAAGTTAAACATGAAAGCTATTTAAATCAGAAAAATGCAATAACTGCAAAAGCTTATATAGAGGCATTAGAACAGGCATATTTACGTGACCAAGTTTCTACATTCATAGAAGAGGAATTTAGCGCTTGGAGTCCTAGAGTAAAATACTCAGAAGGGTTATGGAAATATATATCAGAAACATTTTCAAACCCCAAGTCTAAAGTTTTTGATCTAATAATTGCCGATAAATTAACCGCCGATAGTTTTATTGGAAAACAGAGATTAGATAAAGCAATATGCGATGGATTAAAAACAGTTGCCGCCACTTTTGTTTCTGGAAAAATTCAAGATGTAGATAACAATAGTATAATATCTAAAATCAATTACCTAGCTCTATTGTCTTCTCAAGACCCAACTGCTTGGTATTTTATAGAGGTACCTAAACTATATGTAGAAAACAATATAGATCAAATTATAACAATGATGAAATCTAAGGATTTTATCTCTTTAGGCGAAAGAGAAAGAGCTCCATTAGAGAGATTAATGTTATCTACAAAAGGATTCTCTAAAAAGCATCTACTGGAATATACACAGGCAAAAATAGATTACTACAAAGAGATGTCCGAAAAATCTGAAACTGTAAAATCTCGAATTTAAAAACTATGTTACAAATTGGAGACAAAGCCCCCGATTTTGTTGGTAAAGACCAAAACGGGAAAGAGATCTCTTTAAAACAATTTAAAGGAAAAAAACTAGTGTTATATTTTTACCCAAAAGATAATACTCCTGGTTGTACTGCCGAGGCTTGTGACTTAAGAGACAATTACGAGCGGTTCTTAGCTGCAGGTTATAAGGTTGTTGGAGTAAGTAAAGATAGCGAAGAGTCTCATCAGAAATTTATTGAGAAGTATAGCTTGCCATTTCCACTTATTTCAGATACCGAGTTAGTTACCCTTAAAGCATACGATGCTTGGGGCAGGAAAAAATTTATGGGTAAGGAGTATGACGGTATTATTCGTAAGACTTTTGTGATAGACCAAGATGGAGTAATAGCCGATATTATTGAAAAGGTAAAAACAAAAGACCATTCGGCACAGATCCTTAAATAGACTATCCAACAATCCAAGCCATTAGATGATCTTGGAAAATTTCGTATTCTATTTTGAATTCTTGCTCATCACCTTTATTGCCCCGGAAGATTGCGGTTAATTGACCACTCTCTTTCGGGGTAAATTTTTTAATTAAAATCTGTTTAGAAAAATCTACGCCCTCTACCGATACTCTTTTAAAGATAGCCTCTTTGGCGCTCCAATGAATTGCAAGATGTAAATTGCGATTACCAGAATCACTATCACATAAATTTTCAATCTCTTTTTTAGACAGTGCCTTTTTTTCTACTGAAGTAAAATTACGGCTCAGCAACTCAATATCTATCCCAACTCTCTCTAAAGAGTGAGTAATAATAGAGGCAAACCGTGAAGTATGTGAAATACTTATTTCTATGTGGCTATTTTTTAAGAACGGACGCCCACTGTCGCAGTGGTCAAGAAGTAAACTATCGTCTAAAATTTCATCGATTAAAGCACGTACCGCGAGCTTTTCTTTGCGGCGAGCAGCACTTTGAATGAGTTGCAACTTTTCTAACTCATCTTTAGAGATAGAGCTCAACAAAAGCAATTGCTCTTCGCTCTCTACTATCTCCCAAACAGAGATTGTTGCACCATTCTCTAATTTTCTATTAAAAAACAGTCCCATTTCTATTTAAAAATTATTGTGATTGGTCGGATTCATCAGAGATTTCACCAACAATCTCTTCGAGCACATCTTCTAGAGTAACAATTCCATCTGTCCCCCCATATTCATCGGCCACTAGCGCTAGATGGATTTTCTTTTGCCTAAACTCCTCTAATAAATCGCTAATCTTTTTATTACCAGGTACAAAATAGGCCTCTCTTATATGTTGCTTCCAATCATAATCGGCCTTAGACTCCTCTAAGTAACCTATTAAATCTTTTATATACAGAAATCCCTGTATATTATCTAAGTTATTTTCATAAACTGGCAATCTAGAGTAACCACATTTAACAGCAGTCTCCATTACCTCTTTGGCTGTCATAGTAGTGCTAAGAGCAGTAACCTCAACTCTTGGTTTCATAATATCGTATACAGAGGTATTTGTAAGAGCAACAATATTTTTCAACAATGTTCTCTCCTGCGCAACTTTAATATCTGAACCCTCTTCTATCTCTGTCATCTCTTCTAGAGATTGAACCTCACGCTCTTCGCGCTCCTCTTCCAACACAACGGTAAATTTATTTAACAAACCATTAAAAGGAGTGGCAATAGCATTCATTACCAAAGTAAAGAGATAAGTACCATAGAAAAAGCCACTCTCCCTCCCTTTTAAAGCAAGTCTTACAACCTCATTTACAAAATAAATAAGAGCTATAGATAAAGCTGCTGCTACAAAAACAGAATTGAATAAGTGAACCGAAAGGAACACAATAAGAAGCTTTACAACTATTGAAAATTGTAAAACAGTACCATAAAAATCTCTAGGATTAGATAAGAGATGAGATAACTGCTTAGCTCTTTTATGAGAGCCACCTCGCGAATCTTCTTGTAAAGAAATAAACGAGCGAGTAATTCCAGAAATCAAGGCATAAACTAACAGAACAACAATTAAAATAATCCCTAAGGATAAATAATCGTCTAAAAGACTGTTGTTTAAAATACTACTGGGAGGTTCCAACTTTATATTTTATTGGTTATTAATGCAAATATAATTAAAAAATGATTAAAGCATTGTTGCATTAAATTTTTCTAGCATAGAAAGAGGATAATAAGACTCTTTAGCCTTCCTAAGCCCCTCATCTCCAATATCGTCTTCTCTATTAACGTACTTGAATCCAACGGCTATTTTTTTTATGAATTCTCTATTAATCATTGGATAGGCTCCTCTAACATCAGAAAAAGCTTTCTCTATATGCACAACTATTGTGTCGGAATTAAGAACTTCCCCTACTGTATAGGCAACAATCTCTCCATCTACTCTTAAAATACCTCCCTTCATATTGAGCTCTTCAAAATGATCTAAACATTTTTCTACAGCGCATGTTTCCCAAGAGAGGCTCTCAACCCCTTTACAATCTATTCTTTTACACCATTCGTGAGAAAACTCCTTTACTTCATCTACCTTATTGGCAGTAAAATCTTCGTAAGTCCAGTTATAATTGGTCACAAAGTAATTAAGATGATTCCTTTTGGGTTGGAGTTTTTTACCACTAAGAGTAGTAAGTTTTTCGGCATCGTAAATATAGTCGTAACTATCCCGAATCAACTCAAATTTAAAACTATGTGGAAACATCTGCTCCAAATGGGCCTTTGTCTCCCTAGTAACCCCAATCAATGAGAATTCAGATTGATCTAGCGACGCATCTTTCATCATCTCTTCTATCACTTCCCTTATATCTCCCCTTCCTGGAGGATACAAATAGTAGCGCTCACCCTGAGTCCCTGCTCTAAGAATTAAAAAATCTTTAAACCTCCCTATTTCAGATTTGTAAATCCCATCCCAAATAAAGAGGTTTGTAAAATTATATTCTGCACCGCGATAATCCGATAATGATAAGATTCTGGTAACCCACTCTTTATCGCTAATTTCAATCTTCTTAAACTCAATCATAAAAAATTATTCCGCAAGCCATTTTTTTAGCAAGCTCACTGCCTCTGCCTTCATTTCTGCAGGTAAAGTAGAGATCCTTGTTCCATGGCTTCCCTTTGGTTGAATAAAAAGAACAACGTTTTTGTCCTTTGGTTCACTAACCTTAACCGCACTCCATGGATCGAACTCTCCATAAATAAACATCATCTTGCTATTACCCTTAGCAACAAACTTTTTCAACTTTTTATATAGAGTCTTATCAAACTTACCTTGAGCTTCTTTAGGCACAAAAATATTATCTAAATATCCTTTTGCACTTTTAATAGCAAGTAGCCCCTTAAACGGCTTTATGTCATACCCATAGTAGCCTAACTCTCTAGATGCCTGTACAAAAAACGAAGTAGTAGAACTCTCTTTAAGATAATAATCTGGAGAGACCATCTTAATCCAATATTTAAAAATATCATTATCACTGGCATCTTTGGCAGGAACATTAGCTATTGGGCTACCCCATTGCCAAAAAGAGAATGGATACTCCAATACAGTATAATCGTAAATTTCTGGAAGAGGTAATTTAAACTCATATTTTCTAGCGATACATAAAGAGTCAAATTTAGGTTGCAATGTAGCTCGGCGAGAAAGAACCTCTATTTGAAACTCTTCAATTTTAGCTCTCTCTTGAGCTGTTCCAGCAAAGTTTCTTAAAAAAGGCTCATGGCGTCCATCTTCTTTACCTTTACATAAAGGAGCAACATAAGGAACTGTAATATCTAAATCTTCTGGGAAAAAAGCAGTATAAATAAGAGCAGTTTGGCCCCCTTTACTTATTCCAGTAGCGATCCATTTATTTTTATAAAAAGTACCCAATAGTTGTCTAACATTGTGAAGGTCGTAGGCCGAGTTTTGTGCTGTAAGATATTTCCAATCTTTATTTTCTGGAGTCGAGTTTAAAAAATAACGGTGCTCTACAACAACTATATTGGCATCTACAAGTCTAGAAATCTCGTCTCTGTAGCCAGGGCTCGCTGCATATCCAGCACCATAACCTTCTGTCACAATAACTGTAGGCCTGTCAAAAGAGACATTCATAACAAAAACTCTTTGTTTAAACGTTCCTAATGCAGGGTTACTGTGGTCTAATGGTTGCTCTACATAAAGCACATATTTATCTTTGAAATCCTTGGCTGCAAGCCTAGTTACACCCGATACTCCAGGCAGGTTTTCAATTCTAGATATTAAAGTGTCCTGAGCAAGTAGAGTTGTGCTCCAGTTAGATAATAAAAAGGAGAGGACAATAACGATGGCTGTAAGCCTAGTTTTTATTTTGCACATAGAAATATAGATTATATATAAACAAGCAAAAATAGAGAAAAAACCTTACTTTTGTTTAAAATATTAGAGAGAATGAGCAATTTCGTTAAAGAACTCACTTGGAGAGGAATGGTCCACAACATAATGCCAGGGACCGAACAGCAATTAGAAAAAGAGATTACAGCCGCATATGTAGGAATAGACCCCACGGCAGATTCTTTACATATAGGTCATTTAGTGAGCATAATGATGCTAAAGCACTTACAATCTAACGGTCATAAGCCAATTGCATTAGTAGGTGGAGCAACAGGTATGATTGGAGACCCTTCTATGAAATCTTCTGAAAGAAACTTACTAGACGAACCAACTCTGCGACACAACCAAAATGCCATAAAAGAGCAACTCTCTAGATTTTTAGATTTCAATTCAAAATCTCCCAATGCTGCCATTCTCGTAAATAACTACGACTGGATGAAAGAGTATACCTTTCTTCATTTCATTAGAGATATTGGCAAACATATTACTGTAAACTATATGATGGGCAAAGAGTCTGTCAAAAAAAGGATAAGTGGAGACGATAAAGAGGGAATGTCATTTACAGAATTTACCTATCAACTAGTTCAAGGCTATGACTATCTATTCTTGTACGAGAATTATGGATGTAAGCTACAAATGGGTGGAAGCGACCAATGGGGAAACATAACCACAGGTACAGAACTTATACGTCGCAAAACCTCTGGAGATGCTTTCGCACTTACATGCCCATTAATTACTAAAGCCGATGGTGGAAAATTCGGCAAAACAGAACAAGGCAATATATGGTTAGATGCAAACTATACTTCACCTTATGCATTTTACCAATTCTGGCTAAATGTGAGCGATCAAGATGCTCAAAAGTATATTAAAATCTTTACAATGTTACCTAAGGAATTAATAGACAAAGAGATAAGTAGTCACATAGAAGCTCCTCACCAAAGAGAGTTGCAAAAGCTCCTTGCAAAAGAAGTTACCACAATGGTTCATGGAGAAGAGGAGTACAACAAAGCTGTAAAGGCATCTTCTATTCTTTTTGGACAATCTACTTCAGAAACATTGAGGGAATTGGACGAAAGAACATTCTTAAATGTATTCGAAGGGGTTCCTCAATTTGAGATTATTTTAGAAAATTTAACCGATAATATTATAGATTTACTCGCTGTACACACTGCAGTATTCCCCTCTAAAGGAGAGTGTCGCAAAATGATTCAAGCAGGTGGGGTAAGTGTAAACAAAAGCAAAATAGAATCTATTGAATTAGCTTTGAGTGAAAAAGATTTGCTCAATAAAAAATATGTTCTTGTTCAAAAAGGCAAGAAAAATTACTTTATTCTAAAAATAAGTTAATATGGAAACTCAGAGTACAAGACAACATAAGGTTTCAAGACAATTACAAAAAGATCTTTCCGAAATATTTAGAGAAAAAGGGACGCTCGCATTTGCAGGAGCAATGATAACTGTAACCTCGGTAAGGATTAGTCCAGATCTTTCTGTGGCTAGAGTATACATAAGTATTTTCCCCTCGGCAAAGATTCAAGAAGCTTTTGAGCTTATAGAGGCATCTTCAAGATCAATAAGAGGTGAGCTTGGCAAACGAGTATCGAAACAGCTAAGAATAGTGCCCGAGTTGGTCTTTATAATTGACGATTCGCTAGACTATGTAGAAAAAATAGACCAGCTACTTAAAAAATAACCAACCTAGAGCTAATCCTATATAAACTTGCATCTTACTTTTTTCATAGCTAAAAGATATCTGTTTGCTAAGAAATCGCATAATGTTATAAACATTATATCTGTGATAAGTGCAGTTGGTATTGCTATAGGTACTGCAGCTTTAATAATTATTCTATCGGTTTATAATGGATTCGAAGGGCTAATAAAGTCGCTCTATTCTACTTATGAATCCGATTTGCTCATTACCCCCTTGGTAGGAAAAAGTTTTTCGCCAAAAACAGCTCAATTCGAAGAAATTCGGAACAATCAAAATATTGCAGCGTTTTGTGAAATAATAGAAGAGAATGTTTTTGTAAAATATGGCAATCAAGAATCTATAGCCACAATAAAAGGAATAGACTCCTCTTTTACTCATATAACTCCTATTAATAAATATATTAAAGAGGGAGAATTCTCTCTCTACCATGGAGAAATTCCACAAGCCATTATGGGCAGGTCTATGGCTTTTCATCTAGGGCTTAGAGTTCATTTTGTAGAACCTCTGCAACTCTTCTTTCCATCTAGAAATAGGCCATTATCAATAGTAAACCCCACCTCGTCATTAAATATTCAGAGAGTATTTCCTGCTGGGCTATTTACTATAGATCAAGGTTTTGATAAGAAATATATCTTTATCCCAATTGAAGTGGCAAGAGATCTTTTAGAATACGAGCAAGAGGTAACCTCAATTGAGATATACACCAAGTCTCATGCAAATATAGAGCATCTCAAAGGAGAGATTTCAAAAACAATAGGTAAAGAATATGTTGTTAAGGATAGATATGAGCAAAATGAAACCTTGTACAAAATGATGAAGTCAGAGAAGGTCTCTATCTATATTATTCTGTTTTTTGTTCTTATAATAATTTCTTGTAACCTATTCGGCTCTTTATCTATGCTCATTATGGAGAAAAAAGAAGACGCCGACACATTAAAAGCTTTGGGTGCAAATGATAGCGTCATTAAAAAAATATTCTTACTAGAAGGATGGATGATCTCTCTTCTTGGAATTTTTGCAGGCGTTATAGTTGCGCTTTTATTTAGTTATATTCAACAACAATTCGGAATTATATCAATGCCAGGAAACTTTATTGTTAATAGTTATCCAGTAATTATCAAATTCCAAGATGTACTCCTAACTATTTGTGGTATAGCACTTATAGGTTTATTATCGGCAATGCTGCCATTTTTAATCGTAAAAAAAATTGAAAATTTTTAAAATGATGCAACGTTTTAATCACCTAATGCATCTTAGAGATGTAGGAATAAGTTTTAATACACAAGAAAAGGGGTCGATGTCTGTAGCAGGGGGTCGGCCTTTTTGCGTTATATTGGCACTGCTCTTCGCTTTTGCCATATTATTCTCTGCCCAAAGCGCCACCGCAGAGCCATACAACCGCCCAGAATCTCTCCTAGACAATCAAGATTATTTCCTAGACAATCAAGATTCAAAACCTAGAGTTATTATTTTGGCAACTGGTGGAACCATTGCAGGCAGTGCACAAAGTTCGGTGCAGGCTGCGTACAACCCGGGAGTACAAAATATAGAGGTAATTATCGCTTCTGTTCCAGAAATAAAATCTCTTGCCACCCTAAAAGGAATTCAAGTATGCAATATTTCTAGCCAAAATATGGAAGAACAAATATGGCTAGAGTTATGGAGAGTTGCAGACAGTCTATTTACCAATGATTTATGCGACGGTATTGTTATTACCCATGGTACAGACACAATGGAAGAGACTGCCTATTTTCTAAATCTCACTTTAAGACATACAAAACCTGTTGTAATTACTGGATCTATGAGGCCCGCAACATCTTTAAGCGCCGATGGTCCTTTCAATCTCTACAATGCAGTAGCGCTTGCTGCCTCTGCTAAGGCCCAAAATAAAGGAGTTATGGTTACAATGAACGACTATATCTACTGCGCAAACGATGTTACCAAAAACAACACAGTAAATACAAATTCCTTTACTTGCCCCAATTACGGTCCTCTAGGATACATAAGAGGTGGCATCCCAACATTTTATAGAGAAAATAAGTTCCTTCACACCGCCTCTTCACAATTCGATATTTCTGGCTTACAAAAATTACCCAAAACAGAGATAATACTATCCTACTCATTTACATCGGATGCTGCAATTAATGCCGTAATCCAAGATGGTGCACAAGGAATTGTAATTGCTGGAGTTGGCCACGGAAACTTTAATAGACCAATTGCCGAGGCAATGAAAAAAGCAGTAGCAAAGAACATTGCAATAGTAAGATCTAGTAGAATATTATTAGGTGGAGTAGATTTTGACGCCGAGGAGTACAACCCACAATGGCCCGTAAGTCTTAACAAAAGCCCACAAAAAGCACGCATATTACTAATGCTAGCACTCACAAAAACAACCAACCCTACACAAATCCAACACTATTTCGAACAATACTAAGCACTGCTACGAACAATACTAAGCACGTTATTTTTACAAATAATTCTGCCAAAGACACCATATATTGTTTGTATTTCTTTGGAAGTCCTTATATTCAGATAGTTGACTTTTTCTAATACCCTGTTTTTGGTTCTATTTAAAAACCTATCTTACTGTTTCATAGGCAGTTTAAAGAAATGCAAACGAGCAGACAAATTCACGTCGTAGACACCATATCTTTAAATTAAGATGGGAAACTTTAGCATTCGATTAGAGACGTTTTGGAAATAAACCAAATAAAGATGAGCCGCTACCTGTCATAGAGGCGTATATTGCTCCTTGTTCATAAAGCAACTCTTTTTCACATACTAATTGGGGATATTTCTTGAAAATATGCTTTTCAAAATCATTGACAAGATGCGTTTTCCACTCTTGTGGAGGCATTTGCAAAACATCTTTGAGAGAGAGTGACAATGTTGATGAATCTTCATGTGAGGCATAAGAGCCTTGATGTGGTGTTGAAGAGTCTTGATGTGCTATATTAGATGCTTTTGAAGGAGCCGAGGTATTTGGTAAAACAATGCCTGAGTAGGCTTCTACGGTAGAGATAAAAATTCCTGGGGAAACTATTTTTATAGTGAAGTTATTAAGGATGTCTAATGGATATCTTTCTAAGATATCTCCTTTTCCAGTAACTATAACTGGTGAATGATTATCGGCAAGATGTTCGTGGGTTAGATATTCGTGGGCTAGAATAAAGTATGGACAATCGCTACCAAGAAGAGCAGCGTAGTTTTGCAAAGCAACGGTGTCTAAACCTAATTTATATAACTTGTTTAGGAGTATTAAAGTACATGCACCATCAGATGAGCCTCCTCCCAAACCAGCACCAGATGGAATGTTTTTATAAAGATGAATATCGGCTCCAGGTATATTAAAATCGTTTGCTAGCAATCTAAATGCATTCTCGCAAATGTTTTTACCAGGCTCGCAATCTATTATAGCTCCGTAAATTGAAAAAGAGAGCTTATCGCTCTCTATTATTTCAAGAATATCGGTTGTAGTTGGAACAGAAATAAAAAGGCTCTCAAGGTTATGGAATCCATCTAATCTTTTTTCTACAACCCTGAGTCCTAGATTTATTTTTGCTTTTGGATATATTATCATCTAAACCACATTTAATAGTCTATCCGCATTTAGAGTTACCGCATGCCATGCATGTGAGGCAGCCCTCTTGATATACTAAGTTATCTGAATTACATTTTTCACAAAGTTTACCCGAAATATCTTTAGTCCCATCTGGAATATAGCGTTTCAAAGTTCTTTCAACGCCATTTTTCCAAGTATTGATAGCTTCACTATCTAATTGGAGGCCACTCACTAAGTTTACAACGTCTACAATTGGCATCCTATTTCTTATAACTCCCGAAATAAGTTTTGCGTAGTTCCAGTACTCTTTATTAAACATATGAGATATACCACCAACTATATTTGTATATCCATATTTATCAATGTAATGGAAATCGTAACGAGTTTTTCCCGAATCATCTTTCTCCTTTACAATATAGCCCATTGTAACCGATTTAGGAATACTTCTAGTCTCTTCGTCAATAAGACCAGTAAATATTTCATATGGATTCCCCTTAAGAATACCTACTAAAGCAATCCACTGCTCTGGTCCATTTTTAAAGCGAATAACCTCGGCATCTAAAGATTTTGGTCTAGATTTTTTACGAAGCCCAGCCTCTTTGCTATCGTTCTCTTTTGCAGAGATAAGAACACCAGATCTAGATCCATCACGATAAACAGTTATTCCCTTACAGCCATATTCCCACGCAGTTTTATAAACATCGGCAACAACTTCTTCGCTAATGTCGTTGGGTAAATTTACAGTTACGCTTATAGAGTGATCTACCCATTTTTGCATTTTACCCTGCATTTGCACTTTAGCGCTCCAATCAATATCATTTGAAGTAGCTTTATAGTAAGGTGATTTTGCAACTAACTCCTCTATCTCACTAACAGTCATCGCTTTTATTGTCTCTTTAGGATATCCGTTTTTTTCTCCCCAAACAATAAAATTATGATGGAAAACATAGTACTCTTCCCATGCATCTCCAATATCGTCACGGAAAGAAATTGTTACATTTTTATCATTCGGGTTTACTTTTCTTCTTCTCTTATAAAATGGCATAAATACCGGCTCAATACCCGAAGTAGTTTGAGTCATTATAGAAGTAGTCCCTGTTGGAGCAATAGTGAGCATAGAGATGTTCCTACGGCCATGCCTGGCAATAAGATCGAACAAATCTGGATCTTCTCCCTTAATTCTCTCTAGCATAGGGTTTCCTACTTCTCTTTTTGCATCGAATATTGGGAAAGCACCTCTCTCTACAGCCATCTCGTATGATGCACGATAGGCCTCTACAGCTAGCGTTTTCTGAACAACAACAGCAAAATCTGTCGCCTGGTCGGTTCCATAACGTAACCCCATAGCAGCAAGCATATCTCCCTCGGCAGTTATTCCCAAACCAGTTCTTCTACCTCCAAGAGTTTTTTCTCTAATTTTATTCCAAAGATTGAGTTCGGCTAATTTTACCTCTTCATCTTCTGGATCATTTTTTATTTTTCCTATTATTCCTTCTATCTTCTCCATTTCTAGGTCTATAAGATCGTCATTTAACCTCATTGCTTTGGCTACATGTGTTCTAAATAGCTCTAGATTGAATGAAGCTTTAGGAGTAAAAGGATCTTCTACATATGAAAAAAGATTTATTGCAATAAGACGACATGAGTCGTAAGGACAAAGAGGAATCTCTCCACATGGATTGGTACTTACGGTTTTGTAGCCAAGATCGGCATAGCAATCGGGTATAGATTCGTTAATTACAGTATCCCAAAAAAGTATCCCGGGCTCTGCCGACCTCCACGCGTTATGAATAATTTTTTTCCATAATGCAGTTGCGTCTGTTTCCGTAACATAAGAAGGATTGTCTGAATCTACAGGAAATTGCTGCTTATAAGGCCTGTTTTCCAATGCACACCTCATAAACTCATCGTCTAATTTTACAGAGACATTTGCCCCTGTAACTTTGCCTTGTTCTAGTTTGGCATCAATAAATTTTTCTGAGTCGGGGTGTTTTATAGAAATTGATAGCATAAGAGCTCCTCTACGGCCATCTTGAGCAACTTCTCTAGTAGAGTTTGAGTAACGCTCCATAAAAGGAACTACTCCTGTAGAGGTAAGAGCACTATTTAAAACAGGACTTCCCGCAGGTCTTATGTGCGATAAATCATGCCCTACTCCACCACGCCTTTTCATAAGCTGCACTTGCTCTTCGTCTATTCTCATGATTCCTCCATAAGAATCGGCAGGTTTCCTGTGCCCTATTACAAAGCAGTTAGATAAAGATGCAATCTGGTGATTGTTTCCAATGCCAGTCATTGGGCCACCTTGCGGTATTACATATTTAAACTCGTTAAGCAACTCAAATATCTCATCTTCAGTCATTGAATTTGGATAGTTTGCCTCAATTCGAGCAAATTCTGCTGCAAGCCTTCTATGCATATGATCTGGAGATGCCTCATAAAGGTTTCCAAAAGAATCCTTCATTGCATATTTGTTAATCCAGACAGAAGCCGCTAATTCATCTCCTTTAAAGTATTGCAGGCTCAGAGCCATTGCCTCTTCGTAGGTGTAAGTTTTCATTTAAAGTATAATTTAGTAGGAAAGAAAAAGCCGATAGAATACACCATCGACTTTGACAAATTTATATTAAATAGGTCTAGTATTTAGAAAAGCTCTATATAGTTATCAACAGAGTAATCAACAACAGAGAGAACTCACTATCATGTAAACGCTTAATTCTGAGCTCTTTCCCATGTTTGATTTCGACCAATGATTCCCATCTTGTCCAAAGAGCCACGTAGTTTTAAATTGTCTTTCTTTTTATCGTAAGTTATAGTACAATTATAAACCTTCCCATTTGCAGGATCTAGAATTGTTCCCCCGGTTAGCTTTGAGCCATCTTCTCTAAGAGAACGTATTATTTTAAGTCCTTTTATAGGCTTGTCTTTATCGGCTCCAGTACAATTAACACAAAGTCTTTCGGGATCTCCTATAAATAGCTTCTCAATAGTACCCTCGTAAACCCCATCAGAATTTTTAGTTATCAACACCATAGATTTTCTGTTACCATCTTCGTCTATGGAGTACCATTTACCCAACATTTTAGAAGGTTGGGCAAACATTGTTGCAGGCACTAAAACTAGTGCAGCAATCAAAAAAAGAATATTTTTTTTCATCGAAAAATTTTTAACAACAATTCATACTACAGTTAGTACAATGACTAAACTCTCCTCTTAAACGAGATTCAACAAGATCATTAAGTCTTTGGCGGAGTTTTTCATTATCTATTTTCTCTAAAACATCATATACAAAAGCAAGCTGTTGGAGCAATTTTGCCTCATGCTCACCAATGCCTCTAGATCTCATATAAAAGAGACCTTCTTGGTCCATAATTCCACTGGTTGCACCATGCGAACATTTAACATCGTCGGCATAAATTTCCAATTGAGGTCTAGAGTATGCTTTAGCATTAGGAGAGACAAGAAGATTATGGTTTGCTTGAAACGCTTCTGTTTTTTGGGCATCCATAGCCACTTTAATTTTTCCAGTAAACATAGCTTTTGAGCTATCATCCAATATCCCTTTAAAGAGTTGGCTACTATAGCAATTAGGAACCAAGTGATTCATAGTTATATTAGTGATTACAGATTGCTCACCATCTACCAAATAGAGCCCATTTAAATCACACCTAGCACCTTCTCCAGTAATGTTTACAACAAAATCATTTTCTAAAAGTGCTCCATGAAGAATTATAACATTAATTTTTATATAAGCACCTGCTGCAACATTCAATTTAAAAGTAACCTTATGCTCAGAAGCATTATGCTCGTTTTGCATAACTACAATATTTGCTTTAGCTCCTTTTTCAACTTCAATATTCACAACCTCTTCGGTTTTGAATTTATCCATAGATAAGGTGTGTGTACAAAGCAAAATAGAGGAGTTAGATCCTTCTCGAAAGAAAAGATCGTTCTCGAAAGAGATATCTTGAATATTTTGAGAATCTCTAAAACTAATTAATTGCAAGCTTTCGTCACAATTACTTCCCTTTATAGCCTCATAAATAAATCCACTCTCACTATTGGAGCGTACTGTTATACATCCATCAATCTCAACATTTTCTCTAAGAGCCCCATTGGTTACAAATGCTTGTACAGTGCCAGGTAAAGGCACCTTACATTTAAACTCCTCTGGTAATTCTGGAGTATATCTATATTTGGTTTCTATCATAATATTAGCCTTTTATAAGCCAGTCATAACCTCTTTCCTCTACCTCTAGAGCTAGTTCTTTACCAGCTGTTTTGATTATTCTTCCAGCGTATAGCACATGTACTACATCTGGTATAATATAATCAAGTAACCTTTGATAGTGAGTAATCACAATAAACGCGTTATTGGGAGTTTTAAGCTTATTCACCCCTGCAGCCACAATTTTCATTGCATCTATATCTAAACCGCTATCGGTCTCATCAAGAATTGCAAGAGTAGGATCTAACATTGCCATTTGAAAAATTTCATTTCTCTTTTTCTCACCACCAGAAAAACCAACATTTACACCCCTACCAGAAAATGAGTTATCCATCTCTACCACAGCCATCTTCTCTCTCATCATTTTAAGAAATTCAGCAGCAGTAATAGGAGGCAAATTCTTGAATTTCCTTTGCTCATTGATAGCCGTTTTCATAAAATTCACATTGCTTACCCCAGGAATTTCTACAGGATATTGAAATCCCAAGAAAACTCCTTGGCGTGCCCTATCTTCAGGAGAAAGATCTAATAAGTTTATCCCTTTGTAGATAACCTCTCCTGCAGTAACTTCGAAAGCATCTTTACCAGCTAGTACAGCAGAAAGAGTACTTTTCCCCGACCCATTGGGCCCCATAATCGCATGGACTTCGCCTGCATTAACCGAAATATCAATTCCCTTTAAAATTTCTTTTCCACCTATAGATGCGTGCAAGCCTTTTATCTCTAACATATCTTTTTAAATTAATCCATTAATTATTGTTTTCATAGGCTTTTCTCCACATGGTAAAACCAAAGAAAGCCAAAACTAAATAGCCAGCGCTCACCATTGGTAAAAACACCATGCCAGCCAATATATATAATGTAACATTAGTCACATTTACAGTAAACCACGCTGCCCAACACTCTAATTTTTTTTGAGCCGATAAATATTGAGCCGTCAATATAGTTATAGTAACAAAAGCATCTAAGAAAGGTTTTTTTGCCTCACTAAAAATAGATGGGAAAATGTTGTCTAAATAGGTTAGCACAAAACCCCAAACAGCAGCGAGAACAAAAATTTGAACTATAAAATAGACTCTTTTATTATTACTTAATAAAGAGACTTTAAGCTGATTCTTACTATTTTCCTCTCCTGTTTTTGGATGAGTCCATCTATAATGACCAAAAAAGTTAATCATAAACGAGATTGGCTGAACTAGCATGCTAGAGTACAAACCCTTTTGGTAGAACAATAGAAAGAGCAAGACATTATATATATAGCCCATCCAAAAGTTAGCAACCTTTGCACGTGTTGCAAGATATACGCATGTGAGCCCACTCACAACAGAAATAGTCTCTAAAATAGAAACCCCTGTACCAGCTATAGAAAAGAGGATATTATCTGTACTAAAAAGATCAACTATACTAAAAATTTGAGCCATCATACTAACCTACGCTTCCCTCTAGGGTAATTTGTAATAATTTTTGAGCCTCTACAGCAAACTCCATAGGTAGCTGGTTAAGAACCTCTTTTGCATACCCATTAACTATGAGCCCTACTGCATCTTCTGGCCCTATTCCTCTTTGGAGGCAATAAAAAAGTTGGTCTTCACTAATTTTAGAAGTAGTTGCTTCATGCTCTAAAATAGCGCTACAATTTTCATTTTCTATATAAGGAAAAGTATGAGCTCCGCACCTATCACCCAAAAGTAAAGAATCGCACTGAGTATAATTCCTTGAGTTAGAAGCATTTGGCATTATCTTAACCAACCCTCTATAGGTATTTTGACTTACTCCTGCAGATATTCCTTTACTCACAATACGGCTCTTAGTATTTTTTCCAATATGAATCATCTTGGTTCCTGTATCGGCCTGTTGATGGTGGTTGGTTACTGCTACCGAATAAAATTCAGAAATAGAGTTATCTCCCTTCAAAATAGTACTAGGATATTTCCATGTAACAGCCGAGCCTGTCTCTACCTGAGCCCAAAAGAGTTTACTATTATCTCCTTTACAAATACCTCGTTTTGTTACGAAATTGAAAATTCCTCCTTTACCCTCGGCACTACCTGGATACCAATTTTGGACTGTAGAGTATTTAACATGCGCATCTTTCATTACAACAATCTCTACCACAGCAGCATGTAATTGGTTTTCATCTCTTTGAGGCGCTGTACATCCTTCTAAATAGCTTACATAAGAACCCTCTTCGGCAACAATAAGAGTTCTTTCGAACTGCCCAGTACCTTTTGCATTTATACGGAAGTAGCTAGAAAGTTCCATTGGACAACGCACACCTTTAGGTATATAGCAGAAAGAACCATCGCTAAAAACTGCCGAGTTAAGAGCCGCAAAAAAATTGTCTCCATATGGGACTACTGTGGCTAAATATTGTTTAACAAGATCTGGATAATCTTTGATTGCCTCCGAAAAGGAACAAAAAATAATTCCCTTTTCGGCCAACTCCTCTCTATATGTAGTTTTAACAGAGACCGAATCGAACACAGCATCTACAGCAACTCCTCCCAGAACGTTTCTCTCGTTCAAAGGTATTCCCAACTTCTCAAATGTAGCTTCCAATTCAGGATCTATCTCGCCGCCCTCAACAAAGTTTTTAGGAGAAGCAAAGTAAATTATCTCCTGATAGTCTATTTTAGGAATTTTGAGATGAGCCCAGTCGGGCATTTTCATAGTTTGCCACTTACGAAAAGCCTTTAAACGGAATTCTAACATCCATTCTGGCTCTCCTTTTTTAGCAGAGATTCCCTTGACAATCTCTTCGTTGAGTCCCTTAGGAAAAAACTCCTGATCTATGAAGGTTTCAAAACCATGCTCATATTCAGACTCAGTAACTTTCTGTATTAAATTATCGTTTTCACTCATCGTGGCGCAAAGTTATATCTTTTAAACTATTTTTGTAAACAAATTAATTAGTAATGGACAATATTAACAAAGTTTCTTTTATTGACACGCTTTATAAAAAAGCAGACATTAACAGTTATTCCGGGATTAACTCCCAAACGGAAGAACAAGCACTTTTTAACTCTCACAAGCTGCTACTAGAAGGAATAGATTTCGACTTAATCTACACACCCATAAAACATCTAGGAAATAAAGTAATCCTTGCCATATTAGGCCCAATTTACGCTGCCGGCTTTGTCCCAATTTCTCTCTCTATTGCAATTGCACTTTCTAAGAAAATATCTAATCAACAAATAGAAGAGCTGTGGGACGGTATGGTTGCAGCTTTCAAAGAACATAATATTACCAGTGTACAATTAGATTTATCTCCATCTATAACCGGTATGGCTATTTCCCTTTCGTCCCAAGGAAAACAAAACAAAAAGCTCTTTGTTCAACGCCCAGTATGTAAACAAGGAGACCTTTTATGTATTAGTGGTAGTATGGGAGCTTCATACCTTGGTCTTCAAATTTTAGAAAGAGAAAAGAGAGTCTTTGAACAAGCAAATGTTCAGCCAAAACTAGACGATTATAAATTTGTACTCCAATCTTACCTTAGCCCACATATAGATAAATCTCTATTTCAAATATTTACAGACACAAGCATAGTACCTGCCGAGGGTGAATTTGTAACACACGGGCTAGCACACTCTGTTAAAAACATTTGTGCAAGAAACTCCTTAGGAGCAAAAGTTTTCATGAACCGCATCCCCGTTGCTTCATTAGCATCACTAGTAGCAGAAGAGCTCAATATAGATCCAATGACAGCAGTTCTCAATGGAGGAGACGACTATAAGTTCCTATTTGCCATCCCATTAGAGAAACACGAATCTATACTAAAAGAGTTGCCACAATTAGACATAATTGGACATCTATCTAACCCCGGAACAGGAGCAATTTTCATTACATCAGACGGGCAAGAATTTGAGCTAAAAGCCCAAGCTTGGGACAAATAAACAATTGATTTCCTTACTATTAAAATAGTCCATTAAATCTGGATTAAGAGAAACTCTGTATTTTTCCGAAAAGAATTCTGCAGCAACCTTATTCTCAAAATCTAAGAATTTAATTATAAGGTTAGTCTTCCCTTTATTAGCCTTAATTATTTTGAGGAACTCCAATCTAAAGCTAGGGTTCACCATTTTAACAGGAATATTTAACGTAATCTCCCTCACAAACTCCTCTTTAGTATTTGCTAAATGCCTAATTCGCTTCACTTTAAGCTCATAATCTACAGGCTTAGAATCTTCTGGATTAGGACGTCCAAATCCAAATCGTGGAGAGAGTGAACACTTAATAAGGAGGGGTAAATTTGGCTGCATATATTGCATAAAAGCCTCATAATCTCTTCCATAGACAGCAAAGTTCATAGAACCATTAAAATCTTCTATCATAAAATTTGCGAAAGGCTTACCTGTACTCCTAGTATATGAAATCTTCACATTTGTAATAATACCAGCAATAATTATCTCTTTCCCCTGCAAAGATTCCTCCTTAGAAGCCCTCCCAACCATATCTGAAGCTTGAGCAACAGTAGCTGTAGTAAAGTGCTTAACTTCAAATGCAAACTGGTCTAAGGGGTGTGCCGAGAGATACATACCCACAAGCTCTTTTTCTTTTTTTAGAAGCTCGTTCTGGTTAATCTCGGTAACAACAGGCAACTCTGGAGGTACCAATTTAATGCTCTCACTCTCTCCAAAAAGAGAATTGCCTCCGTGTAAAGTATCGTTTTGAAATATATTGCCATATTTAATGAGCACATCTAAAAAAAGCTCGTCCTTATTTGTTGTAGCTAGATATTGCTCTCTTTTAACTCCCTCAAATCCATCAAAAGCACCGGCGTAAATAAGAGATTCAATAGTTTTCCTATTTACAACCCCAAGATTAACTCTCTCAATAAAATTAAAAGCCGAACTAAAATTACCCTCGGCAGATTCCCTTGTTTTTATAATACTATCTACAGCAGCAGAGCCAACCCCTTTAATAGCAGCCATCCCAAAACGTATATTGCCTGCTTTATTTACTGTAAAAGTGTTTATACTCTCGTTTACATCTGGGCCAAGAACTGCTATTTTCAACCTCTTAGATTCGTCCATCAACTTACTAAGCTCCTCAATATCATTGAGATTCCTACTTAAAGTAGCAGCCATAAATTCCGAGGGATAGTTAGCCTTTAAATATGCAGTTTGATAGCCTATCCAAGCGTAGCATGTAGAGTGAGATTTATTAAAAGCATATTGAGCAAATGCCTCCCAATCTTTCCATATCTTCTCTAACACCAACTGTGGGTGTCCATTATTAGTACCCCCATCAATAAATTGCTGTTTTAGATTATCTATCTCTGCTCTATTTTTCTTACCTATTCCTTTACGTAAATAATCGGCATCGCCCTTGCTAAAACTAGCTATCTTCTGAGATAAAAGCATCACCTGCTCTTGATATACAGTAACTCCGTATGTAGAAGAGAGAATCTCTTCCATAATTGGCAAATCATATTCTATCTGTTTAAGACCATGTTTACGGTTAACAAAATCTGGAATATAATCCATTGGCCCCGGGCGATATAGAGCATTCATCGCAATCAAATCTTCGAACCTTGTAGGCTTAAGTTCTCTAAGCCATTTTCTCATCCCTTCACTCTCAAACTGGAAAGTACCTATAGTATCTCCTCTACTGAAAAGCTCGTAAGTTAATTTATCGTCTATAGGAATAGTGTCAATATCTATATCTATACCCTTAGATTTCTTTACATTGGCTATACTCTCCTTAATTACAGAGAGCGTTTTTAATCCCAAGAAATCCATCTTTAGCATTCCAACCTTCTCAATCTGAGAACCTTCGTACTGGGAAAGCCAAATTTTCTCTCCAGTCTCTTTATCGGTAGCAGTAGTTATTGGTATATATTCACGAAGATCGTCTCTGCCTATAATAATAGCACAAGCATGAACCCCAACATTCCTAACTGTTCCTTCAAGTTTCCTAGCATATTCTATTGTTTCTCTTATCAGTGGCTCACCTGCATTATACTCTTGAGCAAACTCAGGCACAAGCTTAATACAGTTATCTAAAGAAACGGCCACAGAGTTTCCATCACTATCATTAGGGAAACGCGTAGGAATCATTTTGGCCAATCTATCCGATTCTGGCAATGGTAATCTTTGTATACGGGCAACATCTCTAATTGCACTTTTAGCCGCCATTGTTCCAAAAGTAATCACATGAGAGACATGGTCTTTACCATATTTATTCTCTACATAGGTAAGCACTTTAGAACGCCCATCATCGTCAAAGTCAATATCTATATCGGGCATAGAGATACGGTCTGGATTAAGAAAACGCTCAAAAAGGAGATCGTATTTCAAAGGATCTATATCTGTAATTCGTAAACAGTAGGCAACTACCGAACCCGCTGCCGAACCCCTACCTGGCCCAACCGAAACGTCCATTTTCCTAGCTTCAGCAATAAAATCTTGCACAATAAGAAAATAATCGGGATAGCCCATGTACTTAATAGTGTCCAACTCGAAATCTAGCCTATCTATATGTTCTTGAGTTATATCGCCATATCTAGCTCTAGCTCCATTATAAGAGAGTTCCCGCAAATAATCGTTGGCATCATTAAATGCATCGGGAATAGGAAAGTGAGGCATAATAGGTTTAGATTCTATATTGTAAACCTCAACTTTATTTGCAATCTCTAATGTGTTTTTTAAAACCTCTGGGACATCGTCAAAGATAATTCCCATCTCCTCTTTAGATTTTAAATACTCTTGCTTAGTGTAACGAAGCCTGTTAGGGTCGTCAATATCGGCATTGGTAGTTATGCAAATAAGCCTATCATGGGCTTCTCTGTCATCTGCAGAGACAAAATGGACATCGTTAGTAGCAATACACTTTATCTGCAACTCCTTTGCAAGTTGTAAAATACCCTTATTGGCAATCTGTTGAGCCTCGAATGTAGAAGCATCTGCCCCTTCTAAATCGGTTTCGTGTCTTTGAATCTCTAAATAGTAATCTTCCCCAAAAAGGTTTTTATGCCATATTGCCGCCTCTTTTGCCTTTTCATAGTCGCTCGAAAGAAGAGCTTGGGGTACTTCGCCACCCAAACATGCCGATGAGCATATTAATCCTTTGTAATGTTGCTCTAGTAACTCTCTATCTATTCTTGGTTTTGAATAAAATCCATCTATAAAAGCATTGGAAGTAAGTTTAACAAGATTTTTATATCCTTCCATGTTTTTAGCAAGAAGAACAAGGTGGTAATTACCCATATCTTGCCTGCCTCGTTTGTCTAACCGAGAGCCTTTAGCTACATACACTTCACAACCAACAATAGGTTTTACACTAGGGAACTTTGCTGCAGTCTCCAAAAACAACTTGACCCCAAACATATTACCGTGGTCTGTAATTGCAAGAGCAGTTTGATTGTCGGCAGCAGCTGCAGTAAAGAGTTTTTCAATATTTGCAGCTCCGTCAAGGATTGAGTACTGAGTATGAACATGAAGGTGAACGAAGGCCATTTTTAAAGTTTTTCGAGGGATTTTTGTTTTTTTTGAGACCTAAAGATAGACAATAGGAGCCGATAGTAAAACCGGCTCCTATGAATTTTATTAACAATTTATTTTGCTAAAATATAATATTTAACGAACCCTCTTAGATTAGAGGTGTTCCCGTCATATCCGAGGGTGCAGCTATTCCCATAATTTTTAAAATAGTTGGAGCAATATCGGCAAGTCTTCCATCTTTAACATGAGAGACATCTTTGTCAATTACAATAAAAGGGACAGGATTCAAAGAATGAGCTGTGTTAGGAGAACCATCGGCATTTACAACATGATCGGCATTGCCGTGGTCTGCAGTAATTATTATAGAATAGCCATTCTCTTTAGCCACATCTACAATCTTTGCTGTACATAAATCTACAGTTTTAACAGCCCTTTTAATAGCGCTAAAAACACCGGTATGACCCACCATGTCTCCATTGGCAAAATTTAGCACAATAAAATCATTTTTTTGAGTTTTAAGAGCCTTCTCTAGTTGTTCTGTTATCTCATAGGCACTCATCTCGGGCTGTAAATCGTAAGTAGCAACTGGTGGCGATTTTACCAAAATTCTATCTTCTTTTGGAAAAAGAGCTTCCCTACCTCCAGAGAAGAAAAATGTAACGTGGGCATATTTTTCTGTCTCGGCAATTCTTAATTGACTCTTTCCAGCAGAAGCCAAAACTTCTCCTAAAGTATCTTTGACATTCTCTTTATCATACAAAACCTTTATACCTCTATATTTATGGTCATAAGGAGTTAAAGTAGAGAAATAGAGAGGGACAATTTTCATTTCAGGAATATCGTGATTCTCTTGAGTTAGAACAGATGTGAGCTCTCTGGCTCTATCGTTACGGAAATTAAAAAAAATAACAGCATCGCCCTCCTTTAGAGTAGCAACTAAATTGCCCTCATTGTCTACAGCAACAGCAGGTTTAACAAATTCGTCTGTAACACCATTGTTGTAGCTACGCTGCATTGCAGCGACCCCATTTGTAAATGGCTCTCCTTTTCCATGAACTAACAAATCGTAGGCCTCTTTTACTCTATCCCATCTATTATCTCGGTCCATAGCATAATAGCGTCCAATTATTGAAGCTAACTTTCCGCCACTTTGAGCTAAATGATTTTCTAATTTTTTAATATATTCGATACCACTCTTAGGATCGGTATCGCGCCCATCCATAAAGGCATGAACATAAATATTCTTTATTCCATCTTCATTTGCTAAGTCTAAAAAAGCAAATAGATGCTCCATAGAACTGTGCACCCCCCCATCGGACATAAGCCCCATAAAGTGGAGTGATTTCCCACTTTTTTTAACGTAGTCATAGGTTTCTCTTATCTCTTTATTATTGAAAAGAGTTTTATTTCTACAATCTTTGTTTATTTTAACCAAATCTTGGTAAACTACCCTTCCGGCACCTATATTTAGGTGACCCACCTCTGAATTACCCATTTGACCTTCGGGCAAACCCACATCTTCTCCGCTTGCTTTAAGTAGTGAACTAGGGTATTTATATCTGAGTGCATCAATGTTTGGTGCTCCTTGAACATATATGGCATTCGATTCATTTTTAGGTCCCTCTCCCCAGCCGTCCAATATCATTAAAAGTACTTTCTTATCCATAATTTATCTTACATTTGTCTATTAATATTCTCCCTCTGCAAAAATAATCAAAATATGACTAATCCGAAAAATCGTGCCAAAAGCACAAAAGATAGCAATAAACGCCAAAGTAGCGATAAAAGCAGACTTAGAGAGAAATCTAGCAAACAAGAGATAACTGGCAAAGTTATGATGACTAGGGAGGGATATGCATTTATATCTATACCCGATGTACAGGAAGATCTTTTTGTACCTGCTCGCAAACTAAGGGGCGCTCTACATGGAGACACTGTAAGAGTTGCCGTCTTTGGTAAACGTGGTGGACAAAGGCAAGAGGGAGAGGTTATTGAGATTGTTCAACGGACAGATAAACCATTTATAGGAATATTACAGGTAACTGGTTCTCAAGCATGGGTAATTACAGAGGGCAAGAATATGCCATACGATATTGTAATACCATTCCAAGACACATTGCCAGAATTTAATGGATACAAAGTAGCTGCCATAGTAGAAGAGTGGCCTCGCCGTTCCGAAGAGCCTATAGGTCGTATTCTAGATATCCTAGGTAAACCTGGAGAAAACGATACCGAAATGCATGCCATCCTTACAGAGTTTGGGCTTCCATATAAATTCGACCCAAAGGTAGATGCTGCTGCCGAAAAAATCTCTGAGAAAATTTCCGCTGCCGAGATTAAAGCACGTCGCGATTTCCGTGATATAACAACCTTTACTATAGACCCTGCCGATGCTAAAGATTTTGACGATGCTCTCTCTATTAGGGAACTAAAGCCTGGTGTGTGGGAAGTTGGAATTCATATAGCAGACGTTACCCACTACGTTACACCTGGGTCTGTTGTAGATAAAGAAGCCTTAGACAGAGCCACCTCGGTATACCTTGTAGACCGAACCGTTCCCATGTTACCAGAAAAATTATCGAATAAGCTTTGCTCTTTAAGACCCCAAGAAGAAAAACTTTGCTTTTCTGCAGTGTTCGATATAGATGAAAAAGGCCGAGTACAAAATAGATGGTTTGGGAAGACAGTTATAAAATCTAACTATAGGTTTAGCTACGAAGATGCTCAGGATATCATTGAAAATCTAAAAGGGCCACTAGCTACAGAAATGCTTAAACTTAACGAATTGGCTACAATTATTCGTCAAGAGAGATTCCGCCAAGGTGCTATAAGCTTTGAAAGACCAGAGATGAAGGTTATTGTAGACGAAGCTGGGAAACCTATAGATATTGTTCAAAGAGTGAGCAAAGAGTCAAACTGGCTAATTGAAGAGTTTATGTTACTTGCGAACAGAGAGGTAGCATACTTTATTGGAGCAAAAAGCGAAGGAAAAAAACCCAAGACATTTGTTTACAGAATTCACGAAGAGCCAAATTTAGATAAAATAGAGGCATTTAGAACTTTTATACACCATTTGGGGTATACTATGAGGCCTACAAAAAATCCTCGTGAACTTTCTAGTGAAATAAACTCACTTTTGGCTTCGGCAAAGGGTAAACCAGAAGAGGGTTCTATTGAAATAATGGCTCTTAGATCTATGGCAAGAGCCCGTTACTCTACAGAAAACATGGGGCACTATGGGCTCGCTTTCGATTACTACACACACTTTACCTCTCCTATTAGGCGCTACCCCGATATGATGGTACACAGAATGTTAGAGCACTATATGGATAAAGGTAAATCCTTAGACAAGAAGAGCTACGAAGATATGTGTATCCACTCTAGCGAAAGAGAACAACTTGCTACCGAGGCAGAAAGATCTAGCATTAAGTATAAGATGGTAGAGTTTATGAAAGATAAGATTGGCAACGAATATAATGGCAATGTTTCTGGGCTAACAGATTGGGGAATGTTTGTAGAACTAGAAGGCACCAAAGTAGAAGGATTAGTTGCCCTTAGAGATATCAAAGAAGATTATTTTGTTTTTGACCAAGAGACTCTCTCTCTAACAGGAAAATCTACTGGCCAAAAATACACCTTCGGCTCACCAGTTAGAGTTAAGGTAGTAAAGGCAAATCTAGAACAGAAGCAATTAGACTTTTCACTAATTTGGGACCAAAATTTTGTTCCAAAAGAATCTTCAAACAGCTCACCAAGAAGGTCATCTAGAGAGTCAGACGAGCCACGCTCTAGAAGATCAAGTAGTGGAAGGCAATCTGGAAGTAGAGATCAATCAAAAGGAAAAAGAAAAACCGGCGATAAAAGAAAAAGGTCTTAATTTATAGAGCATCTCAGTATGGAAAAGATCTCCATCTATTTTATATCTATACTCGCGGTTATCAAATATATTTGTTGCCTCAGCAAAGAATTCACCTTTTTTAAGGTTTAAACGAAAGCTAATATCGGCAAATGGATAGAGATAGAATTGACCTTGTGTTAATTCATTAAAATTAAGAGTGGTATTTAATATCACTCTTGTTTTTTTAGTAACCTTTAAGACTGTATTCATAGAGGGATTAAAAGCGCGTAGTGAAGAAGAGGCCTTCACGCCCGAAATAGATTTCCTATTGGCTTGGCTAAAAGGGAGTTTAACCGTAATGTCTACACTACTACCAATAGAGAAATCTAACGAAGATAATGCAGAATAAAGCCTAAGATTATTCTCTGTAAACACATCTTGTTGAACCATTTGTGATTTAGAATCTATCCCTACAAGTTTTATATTAACCAGCAAAGGGAAATCAAAAAAGCTTTTTACAAAATTGAGCATTACAGAAGAGGAACTATTTTGTGATGGGTTAAATAACTCCGAAATATTCATATACGTAACAGTAGATAGGCTCTCCATAGAAGCGAAATAATTATAATGGGTAGTTGTCTCATTTTTTATGATACTCCTAGAGAAAGATGCTAACAAATTAACTAGTTTAAGAGGGTTATTATAAATTACCCTAGCAACAAAAATAGTGGCTTGTTTTTCAGAAATTTTATCGGCACCACTTTTATAAGTCCTATAATTAATCATTATTGGATTTGAGTAAACAGAAGTGATATCGGAATAATTAACAGAACTTATAAAGGATGAACTCACCTCCCAAAAAGGAGAGATTTTATAGCGTATACTAAATTCTGGAGTAATTCTAAAGCTACTATTGATAAGCTTAAGTGGAATAGAAGCATCAATAAAGAGCTTTTTATTATCGAATCTCAAAGAGGGAGATAGTTGTAAAATAGATAAAGAGAGTCTGTTGTTATTTATGCCACTCCCACTTAAATAATTATTGGAAAGGCCATTATTGTTATAATGTTCACTCGAAAGTTGCTCGTGTCTTAAATCTATACCAGCATAGGCTACTGCACTAAAAAAGCCCCATCTCTTGGTATATTCGGCACTACTATTAGAGAGAATTCTTCTTAACGAAATGTTTTGAGAAATAGAGTCTTCCAAAAGTGTAGCAGAAGCATCTTGTCTACTAATTGTTAAATTTTGGGGAAGAGAAGAGATGTTATTATTCGAACTTACTTTAATTACAGAATTCCCAAAAGGCTTAATCCATGTAACAATCCCCGATAAATCGTATTGATTAAGCAAGGCGCTAGAATTTAAATTTTGCGCACTATATATACCCGAACTATTATCTTGGAATCTACCCCTAAAATTGACCCTAGATTGCAGAAAATAATCTTCGCGGTTAGATTTAAAGTTTAGATCGGCCTCTGGGCGGTGCGCAAAACCTTTGAAAACACTTTTTTCACCTATTATAATTTGTGAATTATTTAAAAGGTAGGTTGTATATTGCTCTTCTTCTCTATTTTTAAATTCTAGCGAATAGTTTACCTTAACAGAGATTTCACTCTGTTCACCTACAGAAAAAAGAGAGTTGGAAGAGATATACCCACCATTATTAAATAGCACCCTCTCCTCTCCAATAGGAGGCACCGAAACGCCTGTCACATTTATTAGATTTAACTCTTCGTTTACTAAAAGTCTACCCTGAGCTGCAACGCCTAAAAATTGTGTTTTAATCTCGTCTTGTACCACCTCACCTCTATTATTTCCTTTTATAATATTCATTGTTTGAATCTTAGGAGCAAATCTAAATAAGAGTAACTTAGTTTCATATAAAGGTTTTAACTCAAATAGAGGCGCAGCAAAACCCATAGCTAAATTTGCAGAGACAATCCACTCTGCTTTAGCCTCAGGAGATAACTTTAAATTAACAGCCGCACTTTCCGAGGGTGTAAAGTCCTTCAACGCTTTTACTGGTTGATGGTTCTCAAAGACCTGAATCATAGAGATTAAATTTGGCTTCAAATTTTTAGTTGCAATAGAGTATTTTTCTGCTAGAATATTTTTACCATCTATATATAAAGCATTAATTGGCACGTCATTATATCTAATCTCACCCGAAGCAGCCACCTCTATACCCGGAATCCTTTTAAGAACATCCTCTATCACTCTATCTCCCTCTTTAACAAATCCACTTGTCATATAATTAAGAGTATCACCTTTCAAAGAGATTAAAGGGGCAACAACTTTTACCTCATTCAACTCAAATAGACCTTCCACTAATGGGATCAACAATAAACCATTTGGCCATTCATTTAAAATCATTACTACTTTTTTGAATCCCATTGCCGAAGCTTCCATTTTAAGTGGCAAAATTGCTCCTTTTACTTCTATTGCAAAAGTTCCATCTACCTTACTAAAACTATATGCCACTATAGCATTTGAAGCAGTATTGGAAAGAGTTATTCTAACATTAGAAATTGGGTTAGCACTATTAGCAGCTAAGAAAACCCTCCCCGTTACTCTATTTTGCGAGTAAGAAAAAGATGAAGTTACTAACAAAGTAACTACACATAATATTTTAATATAAAACGTTATGTATCTATGCATTAAGAATAATTAGTATAGAAATAATAACTATTTGTACTCCTCAATTGAGTTCATTTTACGCTTGGGTATATCTACCTCTACTCCATTTTCGTCCTTAACTGAAGATATAGTAAATCCACTCGCTACAATTGTTCCTTTCAAATCTTCTACGCTTTTCTTTTTTATTTGCAAGAAGGTTTTGCCATCAGTTTTAATAACTCTACCATTACCAAGATTAGATAAAGGCTCTATAATTGCGACTTTTGAGAGCAACTCAATACCATTACATTCAAAAGAAAAATCTGCAGTAGAGTCTTGAGCTTTAAGAATCAAACCTGGCAAACCGGCCAATTTCCATGGTCCATCCATAGATGGAATATCTGTAGAGTACCAAACTGTCCATGTACGTCCTCTAAATTCCTTTTGAGCCTTGTAACATTTATAATCCAAAATAGTGAGAGTATCATTTATCAAATCCCACGAATCCATTTCCATTGGCTCTTCATAAAAATACTCTTGAACTATAATTTTAGATAAAAACCCTAGTTTTGGACTACTATAATCTTTAATTATCACATCTTCATTCCCTCTGTTCATAGCTCTTACCTTAAGGAACACAGCTTCTGGCGAAAGCCCGGCATCAATTAAAACATTCTTTGTAGAGTCTATTAACCATGTATTCATACTGTAAAACTTAGAAGAGTGATTCCCTATATCTAGGCAACTCCAATCTTCTTTACTTGCTTTAGAGTCTGAATAGTTTTTGGATAACGAAGTATAATGAACCCTCATTATAGCAGTGTCGCTAACCTGAGAGTAAGTATTGGTTGTGCTCGCAATCATTCCGAACAATCCTAAACAGATTATCCAAATAGATATATGTGAATTTAAGTATGAAGTATCCTTTATCATAGATCCTCTGTTTTATGCAATATGTAAATAATAAATAAAGGCAAATGTATAAAAAAAAAGCAAGTTGTTTGCACATAAAATGCTCACAACTTGCTCATAGATAACCCCAACGAGTTTAAATCCTAATATATATTAAGGTTTAATACTATTTAGATGGCTTCAATTGAATAGTGAAGTGCCTCATAATAGGTAACTCTTTTGTAACAACATATCCACTAGTGATAGATTCTCTGCGATCGTAAACATTTTTAAGAGCCGCAGCAATTACATCCATATGGTTATTGGTGTAAACCCTACGAGGTATAGCCAATCTTAAAAGCTCCAATGCTGGGTAGCGATTCTCTCTTGTTTCTGGATCTCTATCGGCCAACAAAGCTCCTATCTCAACTCCTCTTACTCCACCCTCTAAGTAAAGCTCTATTCCCAATGTTTGTGCAATAAACTCCTCTTTAGGAACATTTGTAAGAATCTTCTTAGCGTCTACAAAGATTGCATGGCCACCAGCAGGCCTTTGGTAAGGAATTCCGTACTCATCTAGCTTTTTACCTAGATATGCTACTTGCCCTATACGAGTCTCTAAATAGTCGAACTCTGTGCCTTCTCTCAAACCTTGCGCTAAAGCATTCATATCTCTGCCAGACATTCCACCATAAGTAATATAACCTTCAAACATAATAGTGAACATTTGGCATTTTTGCCAATCTTCTTCATGTTTAAATGCTACAAAACCACCCATATTAACAATTGCATCTTTTTTAGAAGACATTGTCATAAAATCTGCATAGCTAAACATTTCACGGCAAATTTCAACAATGCTCTTGTTTGCATATCCAGCTTCACGAGTCTTAATAAAATATGCGTTCTCGGCAAAGCGAGCAGAATCAAATAGTAATTTGATATCATATTTTTTTGCAAGCGCTGCAACACCTTTAACATTTTCCATTGAAACCGGTTGCCCGCCTGCTGTATTGTTTGTTACAGTTAAAACAATGCAAGGAATCTTCTCTTTCGGATATTTTTTAAGAACGTCTTCTAGCATTTGTAAATCCATGTTACCTTTAAAAGGCACTTCGGCAGTGGTATCCTTGGCAATAGCCACAGTGCAATCTACAGCATGTGCTTTTCGGAATTCGATATGTCCTTTTGTAGTGTCAAAATGTGAGTTACCCGGTAGAATATCGCCGGCCTTAATAATTGAAGAAAAAAGAACGTTCTCGGCAGCTCTTCCTTGGTGAGTTGGTAAAAAATAATCAAACCCTGTTATATCTTTTATGCTCTCTTTAAGATTAAAAAAAGATCTTGAGCCAGCATAGCTTTCATCTCCCTCCATTGCGGCAGCCCACTGTTTGTCACTCATAGCACCAGTTCCGGAGTCGGTTAGTAAATCTATAAATACATGATCGCTCTTAAGGTTAAATAAGTTGTAGTGAGCATCTTTAATCCAAGTTTCTCTCTCTTGGCGGGTACTTTTGCGAATAGTCTCCACCATTTTAATTTTGTACGATTCTGCAAATGGAAGTTCCATATTATTACTTTTTAATATATTAAGGTGCAAAGTTGTAAATAAATTGATCTAAATGCAAATGAAATAGTAGATAGCAAGCAATAAAAAAGGCCACCTTTTTGGGTAGCCTTTTTTAAACAAAACTATTTTTTATCTATTTTTTTGAACCTGTTTTTGCAAGCTCTTTTTTAGAATTAAACTTATTATACATGTCGTAAACAACATTAGAGGCAATAAATACAGATGAGTAAGTACCCACTAAAACACCAATACTCAAAGCAACAGCGAATCCTCTAATAACTTCTCCTCCAAAAATTGCAATAGATAGTAAAACAACCAACGTAGTCATACTAGTATTAAACGTTCTTGAAAGAGTGCTATTAATAGCATCATTGATATTATCTTTAAGATCTCTCTTAGGGTGAATGAGCCTATATTCACGAATACGGTCAAATATAATTACCGTGTCGTTTATTGAATAACCAATAATTGTAAGAATTGCCGCTATAAAAGTTTGGTCTACATCTAAACTAAAAGGGAGTATCCCACTAAATATTGAAAAGAAGCCCATTGTGAAAATAGCGTCGTGCATCAAAGAGATCACACCACCTGTTCCCCATGTCCAATTACTGAATCTAGCTGCAATATATGCGAATATTGCAATAAGAGCAAGTACTACTGCTATTAATGCATCCCTCTTAATATCATCTGCAATTGTAGGCCCAACTTTTTCTGAACTAACAATACCATTAGGATTATCTGTTGTAGCTGTAAAGTCATCTAGAGTCATTTCATTTGCAAACAAACCCTTTAACGCATTGTACATCTTTCCATCTACCAAAGCATCTGTAGCTTCTGAATTGTCTTCTATCATATATTTAGTAGTAACCTTCATTTGGCTACCACCTCCAAACTGTTTTACCTCTACAGATGCATCGAATTCATCTAATAGAGCAGTTCTAACTTCACCTGCAGTTACCTCTTTATCGAAACGAATTACATAGGTGCGACCTCCAGTGAAGTCTACTCCATATGTAAATCCTTTAGTAAATATAAATCCGAAAGAGATTATGATCATTGCAAGAGAGACCATATAGGCATATTTACGCATCCCAATAAAGTCTATTTTGGTATTTTGAAGGAAATTGCGAACAATGCTATTGTCGAATGTAATATTCTTGTTCTTATTAAGTCTCCACTCAATCAGTAATCTTGTTACAAAGATTGAAGTAATTAGAGATGTAATAATACCTATTACCAATGTAGTGGCAAATCCTTGAACAGGACCTGAACCAAAAATAGCAAGTACAATACCAGTTATTATTGTGGTAAGGTTACCGTCGATAATTGCAGAATATGCATTTTTATATCCATCGGTAACAGCAAGCCTAAGAGCTTTACCAGCTCGTAGCTCCTCTTTAATACGTTCGTAAATAATTACGTTTGCATCTACTGCCATACCTAATGTAAGAACAATACCAGCAATTCCGGGTAGTGTTAATACTGCTCCAAAAGATACTAGAGCTCCCATAAGGAATAGTACGTTTGTTAAAAGAGCAACGTTGGCCACCAAGCCCGCACCGCTATAGAAAAATAGCATATATGCCAGAACCATAAGGAACGCTATAGCAAATGAGATTAAGCCAGCATTGATAGATTCACTACCAAGACTTGGCCCTACTACTGCCTCCTGAATAATTCTTGCAGGAGCAGGTAGTTTACCCGATTTAAGCACGTTTGCTAAGTCATCGGCCTCCGAAACTGTAAAGTGACCAGAAATTTGAGAGCGACCTCCACTAATCTCTCCACTTACTCTTGGGTTTGAATAGACCATTCCGTCCAAAACAATGGCAATGCACTTTCCAACGTTATTCGCTGTCATACTAGCCCAAACTCTAGCACCCTCGGCGTTCATAGCCATGTCTACTTCTGGTTGCCCACTGGTTGGTCCAAATGATTTTGAGGCGTCGGTTATAACACCACCATCTAGTGGAGCTTTACCATCTCTAGTTGTAGATTTAATAGCTACTAGTTCAAAAACAACTCCTGCGTCGTCAATTGGTTTAACTGCCCACATAAGTTTAAGATCGGCAGGCATAAGTGCTGCTATTTGATTTGATCTAAGCCATCCACCAATTTTTGCAGTGTCACGGTAGTGAGCACGTCCTACAACTGGACCAGGCATTAACTGCCCCTGTGCAACGCTAGGGTTCAATGCGAAGAAAAGAGGATTTTGCTCTGCTATTTGGGCATCGGCTCCCGATAGAGAATCTACTTGCTGAATCTCGCTAAGTAGCGATTGTGTTTCAGTAGCAGCAGAATCTGAAACTTCGCCTTTAGAGGCAACTTCGTTAGAAGTTCCATCTGTAGCAAGTCCGTCTTCCTTAAGAGCATTCAGCATATCTCTAATTACTGCATTCGCTTCGGTCAAAAATGGATAAATCTCTGAATTCTCATAAGTTTCCCAAAATTCCAAAGATGCAGTTCCTTGTAAAAGCTTACGCACACGTGCAGGCTCCTTAACACCTGGGAGTTCCACAAGAATTCTTCCTGTACCTCCAATTTTTTGAATGTTTGGCTGAGTTACTCCAAAGCGACGAATACGGTTACGTAAAACGTTAAAAGAGTTTGAAATAGCACTCTCACTCTCTTCGCGAATAACTTTAAGAACATTAGCATTTGTTGTTTCTGGCTTAATTCTATCTCTCATCTCATAAGTACCAAATACTTGAGACATTCTTTGACCTGGAGCTACTTGCTCCCAAGCCTCACCAAAAAGATCAATAAAGTCTGTTCTAGAAGCCGATAAATTACTTTTCGCAACTTTTACTGCTTCTACAAAAAGTGGGTTTTCACTATTACCAGATAATGAAACTACTAGTTCTGGAACACTCACTTCTAGCATTACGTTCATACCTCCTTTGAGGTCGAGACCTAGATTTATCTCTTTTTCTTTTATCTCTTTGTAAGTAAAGCCGAGAAAAACTTTCTCTGCAGTAATAGAGTCGATATAATATCTCTCTCTTACTCTTTCTAATGAATCGAGATAAAAAGCTTTGTCCAGATCGGAAATTAAACTGAACGCATGCGAGCTTTGCTCTAGCTCTACTGCGTGTTGGGCATATACTTTTGCCTTGCTCTCTTGATGTTTTGTAGCCCAGGTAAATGATAATTGATAGATACAGGCTAACGCGATCAAAATTGCCACTAATCTTATGGCGCCTTTACTTTGCATGGATTATTTTGTTTAAATTATATAATTCAACGAAATTTAGAGGACAAAAGTACTATTTTTTCCCAAAACATAAAGAAATTCGTACTTTTGTTACACTATATATTTAGCAATGTATGAAAAAGTCTATAATATTGTCTGTGTTTTGTGTTTTTGTGAGCGTAATTGCAGCGGGTCAAGCAACAGATAGTATCTCAAAAATAGAAAAAGCAGAATCTTTCAGGAAAGGATATCATTTCAATGAAGCAATAGCTCTTTACAAAGAAATTTTAAACGAGAGTAGCGATTCTATTTTTAGTATTCAAATCAACTCTCTAATTGCAGAGAGCGAGAATGGAATAAATATGCTTCAATATGCAACCCGCCCCAAAGTTTCGGGCAAGATTAATTTACCTCTAAAGGAGTTTTTTTTGTACTATCCTGGTAATCACCAATGGGCAATAGTTCCCGATTCTGTAATAACAAAAATAGTGGCAAGTAGCCACATCTCGGCAAATAACAAATCTCCTATAAATCCATATTTATCCAAAAATGTACTATTCACTAGAGATAGTGTTAATGTAATCTATTTTTCGGCTCCAAATAAAGAAGGGAACTTAGATATTTACGAAACATATCAAGTAGACGGAACAACGTGGTCTAATCCAGAGCCTTTAGGAGATCTAATAAATTCTTTTGGAGACGATATTTTTCCAATTTTAAGCCAAGATGGTAAACAGCTATTTTTCTCTTCTAACGGCCACTTTGGGATGGGTGGCTTCGATCTTTATGTGAGTAACTGGAATGAAAAAACCAAAGATTGGGAGCTCCCACAAAATATGGGCTTCCCCTATTCATCTGTAGAAGACGATATCCTGCTCATTAATAGCGAAGATGGTCTTTATACCTATTTTGTTTCTAACCGCAACAGTACCTCGGCCGATTCTCTTACTTTACATCGTTTAGAATTTGAGAGTAATCCTCTTAGAAGAGCTGTCTCTTCCATCACAGAAGCTGCTCAACTTGCTGCTCTAAATATTAGAGAAGAAAAAGCCGCTACGCAAATAAGTGCCAAAAACAATGTGATCACAACTCCGGAGAGCGACGAGTACTCAAAAATAATAATGGAAGTCAAAACTATACAGCGCAAAATAGATAATTTATTAAAAGAGATTGCTGCCAATAGGGAGTTGTATGTTACTCTTTCGGAATCTTCCGATAAAGCTTTGTTAGAGAAACAAATATCTGACGCCGAGTTTGCTATGCTAGATCTTCAATCTCTTTTACGTACGGCAAATGAAGTAGCACAAAAAAGCGAAATGGACTTCCTAAAGAGAGGAAAGCTAGCTCCACGCAAAGAGGACTTTCTTGCTAATTTCAATAAAACGATAGAAACAGATACATCTCTCAATACAAAGACTTTTTTATCTGAAAAATCTAAATTTGTTCCTTTTCCTAATATTTCATTATTAGATCCTATTGAGCTTTTCGACTACAATTTTAAAGTTGAAAAAGAGTCTGTAATGGCAATAGATCAAACAATCCCAGACGGCATAGTATATAGAATACAATTATTTTCAGTTACCAATAAAAACAACAACTTAAAATCTTTTAAAGGGTTACGCCCAATTTTTGAGGGGACAAACTCTACTGGTCGCTGGATTTACTACGCTGGTCAATTCTACAACTATCAAACTGCATCGGAGGCTCTTACAGTAGTTAGAAGATCTGGTTTCCCCTCTGCACTCCTAGCTGCTTTTCATAATGGAAAAAGCGTGACTCTAAAAAATGCTCGGTCAATAGAAAAAGAGCAAATTGGCGAAATTACTTTCCAGGTAAAAGCTGCAGGCTACCCAGCAGGCATTCCGCAACCTGTACTAGACCTTATAAGAGAGAATACAGAAAAAGATATTGCAAAAAAAGTAGTTAACGGGCGAGATATTTACTATATTGGTCCCTTCAATACTAAGCAAGAAGCAGATCAAATAATGTTTTTACTAAATAGCATTGGATCGGAACAAACCTCTGTTATTGAGACAGAAAAAGACCCCATTGAAACCGTAGCAGATCCTATTGAATCAAACTAGCACCTACTAAAGTCCCACACAAATAAAGAAGAGAATAATTAAACCCAAATAATAATGGCACTAATAATAACTCTCATAGCAATAGGAATATTGTTGTTAGCAATAGAACTCCTTATAACACCAGGGTTTGGACTACCTGGTATTCTTGGAATAGCTTCAATTGCTGGAGCTGTCGTTCTTTCATTTATAAATTTCGGGAGCATAGTAGGCCTTATTGTTCTTGGAGTAGTAATTGTAGTATTATCTGTTTGCACATGGCTACTACTGCGTTCAGATACCTGGAAAAACATCTCTCTCAAAGAGAGCATTAGCTTTAAAGCCGACACTACACCAGAAGAGAAAGGACTTGCAATAGGAACTAAAGGCATAGCTATAAGCAGGCTTGCTCCAGCTGGAAAAGCAAGATTCGAAGGGCACGATACAGAAGTTTGGTCACAATCTGGCATGATAGACAACGGAAGCCAAATAGAGATTGTAGATGTAGCCGGAAACAAAATTTTCATAAAACAAATTAAATAATCGCTATAAATATAATTAACAAACAGATGGAAAGTATTACCGTTTTTCTGGTATGGATAGGAATATCCCTTGTGGGACTCACAATCTTATTGTGGTTCTTCCCTGTAACCCTATGGTTTCAGGCACAGATTTCAGGAGTAAAAATGTCTCTCCTACAGCTAGTACTCATGCGTTGGAGAAAAGTCCCTCCGGGAACCATTGTTATGGCAATGATTACTGGTACTAAAGCAGGGCTTCACCTCAACGCAAACGAGCTTGAAGCTCACTTTCTTGCAAAAGGAGATGTGCCCAAACTAGTGACAGCACTTATTTCTGCCGATAAAGCAAACATTTCGCTTGACTTCAAAATGGCAGCAGCCATAGATCTTGCAGGCAGAGACGTTTTAGAGGCAGTTAAAATGTCTGTAAATCCAAAAGTAATTAACACCCCGCCCGTAAGTGCAGTAGCCAAAGATGGAATTCAATTGATTGCCAAAGCTAGGGTAACAGTTCGCGCCAATATTAGACAACTAGTAGGAGGAGCCGGAGAAGAGACAGTTCTTGCACGTGTAGGAGAAGGAATTGTATCTAGCATTGGATCTGCAGAATCGCACAAAAGTGTTTTAGAAAACCCAGATTCTATCTCTAAAGTTGTGTTAAACAAAGGTCTAGATGCTGGAACAGCATTTGAGATCCTCTCTATTGACATAGCCGACATAGACATAGGGCGTAACATTGGAGCAGCACTCCAAATGGACCAAGCCAATGCCGATAAAAACATTGCACAGGCCCGTGCCGAGGAAAAACGCGCAATGGCAGTAGCCCTTGAGCAAGAGATGAAAGCCAAAGCACAAGAAGCCCGTGCCAAAGTAATTGAGGCCGAAGCTCAAATTCCACTAGCAATGGCAGAAGCATTCCGCTCAGGTAACATGGGTATAATGGACTATTACAAGTTCCGCAACATCCAAGCAGACACCGACATGCGCGAAAACATAGCCAAACCAACAAAATAATTTTTACTTAAATTATGCAAACAGCACACAATACTATTTGCACAATAAAAAGAATTTGTATCTTTGCAATCCCTGCGGCCACGGTCGCAGGTTTTTTAAAGAACTGATAGATTGGAGAGGTGGGTGAGTGGCTTAAACCAGCAGTTTGCTAAACTGCCGAGCTCGCAAGGGCTCCGGGGGTTCGAATCCCCCTCTCTCCGCCAAACAAAAAAAGAACCGGGCTCAAGCCCGGTTTTTTAATTTAGACCCCGACTACTCAAAGCTCGCTTTCGAGTAAGAGAGAGTCTAAATCAAAAGCCTTTTGCCCAGCAAAAAGGCTTTTTTTGTTTGAAGCACCCCAAATTGGGGAACGCCGAGCAAAGCGAGGCAATCCCCATAAGTGAATCGTTTGAAGCACCCCCAAATTGGGGAACGCCGAGCAAAGCGAGGCAATCCCCATAAGTGAATC